>NZ_JBLNLI010000004.1:0-413014 GCF_059777565.1 Vibrio sp. A37
ATCAAAATAGAAGTAGCACTTGCTAAAGCTGAGGCCAAATGTGGGGTGATTCCTCAAAAAGCAGCAGACGAAATCGCCGATCGTTGTTCAATTCAAAAAATTGATTTTAATTTGCTGAAAAAAGAGACGGAAAATGTAGGTTACCCTATTTTACCCCTTATTCACCAATTAGTTAAACAATCTGGTGAAGCTGGTAAGTATCTCCATTGGGGCGCGACAACTCAAGATATTATGGATTCTGCAGTTGTCTTGCAAATGAAAGAAAGTTTAAGACTTGTTGAAGATGATTTAAAAGCGATAAGAAATAGGCTCAATGAGATATCTCTATTTCATAGAAATACCCTTATGGCTGGTAGGACGCATCTTCAGCAGGCATTGCCAATTACTTTCGGATATAAAACCTCCACGTGGTTATCAATGTTCGACCGACATCATGACCGTTTACTAGAACTTAAGCCTAGAGTTATGGTCGGTAGTTTTGCAGGTGCAGCTGGTACTCTAGCTTCCTTGAAGGATAAAGGCTTAGAAGTGCAAAAAATGTTGATGGAAGAATTAGGATTGAATGTTCCTGAATCCACGTGGCACACAGCTAGAGATACATTTGGTGAAGTCGTTAACTTCCTTGCGCTTTTATCAGGTTCTCTCGCTAAAATAGCTTACGATATCATGCTAATGGCAACGAATGAAATTGGTGAGCTTTATGAGCCTTTCGTCAAGGGTAGAGGCTCAAGCAGCACAATGCCACAAAAAAGAAACCCTATATCTTGTGAGATCATTCTCGCTTCAGCAAAAATAGTTAGGCAAAATGCAGGTTTGATGCTGGACGCAATGGTGCAGGACTTCGAGAGAGCGACAGGACCATGGCAAGCTGAGTGGGTGGCAATTCCTGAAAGCTTTATTGCATGTTCTGGCGCATTGCATCAAGCCAGGTTTTTACTTGATGGTTTAGAGGTAGATGAGCAAAAGATGCGAGAGAACCTTGAATTGACCAACGAAATGATAATGTCTGAAGCCGTTATGATGGGGCTAGCTCCAATAATAGGGAGACAGCAAGCCCACGATGTGGTTTACGATGCTTGCCGTACAGCGAATGAACAAGGAAGAACATTATCTGATTCCCTCTATGAGTTGGGTGTCATAAAGGATAATTTTACCAAAGAACAAATTAATGACTTTACTAATCCTGCAAATTATTTAGGTGAGGTTGAAAATATGATCAATCGAACACTATCGCATTCAGAAAAGCGAGGAGGTTACTAGTTGAGGTGCATATCGCATTGAACATTAAATAAACCACACTAAAGAGTTGTGTTGTTGTACTCAACCTATTTGTCACTAGGCAACTCGATAGCTCTCGCTTATATCAAGCAGGATAAATCGGTTTACTATCGAGGCGCCTAGTATCAATCACTACTCAACAAAAGAAATTTTGGAGCTACGTATTTGTTGTCAAGATTAGAACTTTAAAAAGCATTTATACAAACGTTCCAAAGAAGAGTCGTATGTGAAGCTTCTTACGCATGCAGCTGGTTGAATTGGAAGTTGGTAGCAAACGTACCGTAGAAACGCTTTTTTGCTTCGTCAGAATCAATAACAATGAACTTCCAAGGTTTGAGAGTTAATCGATGATGCAGATAGACGAAGTGCCTCTTTAATGACTTGTATATCTTCTGTGTCAATTGTCTTGTTAAGCAAGCAAGAGGAATCAGGGACACAGAATACGTCAAGTTAAAGATATGGCAAATCTCAGTTAAAGAAACATACTCTATGTTTTATTCAAAAACTTAAGTTCACTTAAGCAGAAAAGAACCAAAGAAAAGATTGTCAAACTTCGCTCTGGAGCGAAAAAATAATATCGTAGATATAATCTAACCGGATAAATTTTATTCTTTAAATCTATTGAAATTGACGATTATAAAGGTGATATTTATATGTGTAGTGCAGTGAACCGTGAATCTTGTACAATTTACGACTCATTCTTGTTTAAAAACTCATTTAGCACAGAAGCAATGAGAAAAATATTCAGTGATAAGTCTTTAGTCAACTACTAATCAAAATAGAAGTAGCACTTGCTAAAGCTGAGGCCAAATGTGGGGTGATTCCTCAAAAAGCAGCAGACGAATCGCCGAGCGTTGTTCAATTCAAAAAATTGATTTTAATTTGCTGAAAAAAGAGGTGGAAAATGTATGCTACCCTATTTTACCCCTTACCCACCAATTAGTTAAGTGAGAGAATTTCAATTCACATTGGTGTGACGACTAAGAAACTTATACAATAAAGCTATTACGAAAAATTTTTCATGAAACGCAAGAGTTTTTTACAAGATATTAGTAACGAACGTCCAATTGAGCTACCTCTAACAACTTGGAGCCAAGTATCTTATTGTCAATCGAATTACAAAGACGAACTCTTTCAGCAATATGCTATTGACTTCCCACTGGATCTGATTGGTTCCATACCTAAGCGTAGAGCAGAATACTTAGCTGGAAGACTAGCAGCACAACAAGCTTTACTGAATTTAACTAATAAGATTCATCCAATATTGATGGCTGCAGACCGAACCCCCATTTGGCCTACTGGAGTTATCGGTTCTATTACTCATACGAACAAGCATGCAATAGCAGTTACAGTGCTGTCTAAACATCAGAAAGCTATAGGTGTGGACCTAGAAAATTGGATTGAACCTAACATCGCTAGAGAAATAGCTCCAGTTATTATCAATGCTCAAGAACGTAAGCTTATTAATAAAAGCAGCTTCGAATTCAGCCGAGGGCTTACTGTAATATTTTCGGCAAAAGAAAGTCTGTATAAGGCCTTGTACCCTATCGTTGGATCTTTTTTTGGCTTCGAATGTGCTCAAATGAATTACATAGATATTAATACAGGTGAATTCTCTATATCCTTAACTGAAGATCTGAGCAAAAAAAATCTAAAGGGATCGAAAGTTCAAGGATACTTTCATCAGTCAAGTGAGTCAGTTTTGACAGTCATTAGTAACTGCTCCGTTCCTATGATTTAACACACTGACTGAAGTGAATTGGAGGTAGAGAAGGAAGAAATAGTGCATGAGATTTTTTATGTCAAATCGCTGACGGCACTATTTGTCGATTTGTAGCGCCAGCACGAAATGAGGCAGTAAAGCTGCCAACTCTGTGCTCTACATCATTTACTTCGCCGCATTATGCATTTTTGGCTGCATGAGCTCTGGATGAAATGCACCTTTGGCACCCATGTCTACAATCGTATATTCAGATGTATTGATTGTCGTTTGGTCTCTATCCAGAGAAATTTTGAGATGCTCAAGCATCAGCTCTTCAAGTTTCGTGTTGTAATGCTTGAATTCCTCTTCTGTAAGCCTAAATTTAGCCATAATAAAATAGGCATCGTTAGACGTAATGTTTTGTACTTACTCTTTTAAACTATCGATAAGTTGGTTTTTAAAATACATTGGAAACTGATTCGAATCTGAAAAACAAATATGCTTAGAGACCAATAGTTTAAACTGACATCTCCTTACTATCTCAACAAGGTCGATTGATTCTAGCTTTCTTAAATAGAGGTATAATGATGCTTCATCCAATTGAAATCTTTTCATCAGAATCTGGTCCTCTGTCACCGCAAATCTCTGAAAACACGGTATAGAGCTCTGGCTCTTCACAAAATGCCTTGTCTTGGTTAGCTGTAAATGTAGGTATTTGAATCACTAACTTTTCTGCTTCAACCACAATTTGAGACAGAGATATTTGTGCCAATTCAGCCAACTTAACTAGGCAGCTTGTAAAAAGCGACTGACTCATGTTTAGCAAACGCTTCACACTCACTTTCGAAATACCCATTTGCTCGGCAACGTCTTTATGAGATAGCCCCACACCTTTCAATCATGGTGTGCAATATATGTGTGAAGCATTTCAACATTCTCTGGAAAAGCATGGTTTAATCTCAAGTATGAGTCATGCAGGAAATTGTTTAGAAAATGCTGTAACCGAAAGGTTTTTCCGAATGTTAAAACCTGAGCGGATTAATTATCGTCGCTATCAAACAAGGCGTGAAGCGATGGCTGATATTATTGACTATATCGAGCTGTTTTATAACCAAAAGCGACGACATTATAAATTAGGAAATATCTCACCAGTAGAGTATGAAATGAAATTGAGAAAAAGTGCCTAAAGAAGTCTCCAAGTTTACTTGACCGTTACATTTACGTATCAAGTCTTTTAGTTGGGTATTAGGATAAAAGTTTAAGCTTTATACCTCAAAGCTCAAAAAATTATATGAAAGCCTGACTTTCAAAAGCAGTTGAAAGCTAAAGTTTTCGGGACTTTTTCTAACTATTTGAAAAAATGGAAAATTTGACTATATAATTTTGTTTTAATTTCACTATTTGGTTGCTATACAAGAGGAGTAGATGGGATTTATTCTTAAAAAGGTAATAGCGGCATTCTTAATGCCTTTTTCAATTGGTCTGCTACTGCTATTGCTCGGGCTTTGGTTCCTGTACCGAAATAGCTATAAAAAGGCCAAGATACTGTTAACTTTATCATTTATATGGATGTTCTTGATAGGGTATTCTCCGGTGTCCAATACAATAATAGAGCCACTAGAATCTGCGTATCCACCGCTGGCTATTAATAGTCAAATTAATGCGAAATATATATTACTTCTTGGTGGTGACTTTAGTGCGCGAGCATATGAAGCGATTAAGCTCCA
This sequence comes from Vibrio sp. A37, assembly GCF_059777565.1. Lineage (NCBI taxonomy): Bacteria > Pseudomonadati > Pseudomonadota > Gammaproteobacteria > Vibrionales > Vibrionaceae > Vibrio > Vibrio sp. A37. Next base: position 4,708 of record NZ_JBLNLI010000004.1, read on the forward strand.
CCATCATTTACATGGGACTACAATCATCACGTCTGGTTTCCCTGGCCTTGGAAGAAAGATTCCAGAGGCAGTGTTAAGCGCAAAAAGACTGGTTAATCTAGGGGTGCCGAGAAGAGATATTCTTATCCAAAGTAAACCGAAAGATACTGAAGAAGAAGCAGAAAATATCAAACGTTTAATCGGTCAAAAGCCGTTCATCTTAGTCACTTCTGCGTATCATATGCCGAGAGCTATGAGTCTTTTTCGTGAACAAGGCTTAAACCCTATTCCAGCGCCAACAAACTTTTTACGTGAAGATATTCGCTTCCTATACATACCAGACGGGCGGGATCTTCTTAAAACACAAATTGCGTTTCATGAATACTTAGGACAAGCATGGAATAAACTTAAGGAGTGGAAAGCTTCTCTCATATAATGCCTATTTCTCAAGTGCTACTTGCTTCAAAGAGTGGCACTTTTTAAAGCCAACTTGCATCACGCTCTAGTCTGTTTCCCGAAAGACACACACTTTGTTTCTTCCGCTTCTTTTCGCTTCATAAAGGGCTTGATCTGCCTTGTTAATTGCCGTTTCAATAGAGCGTGAACTAGGGACTACTTGAGCGCATCCGATGCTCACGGTCATTGTGATCGATTTATCGTCACCTAAGCTTAACGGGGATGAGGCAATGTCTTTGCTAAGTGTTTCGAGTTTATTCTCGCTTTGCTCTAAGTCTGAGTCTGCTAACAATATCAGAAATTCTTCTCCTCCAAATCGGCAGAGTAGATCACATTCATGAAATGAATGTTTCAGTTTTTCTACGAGTTTTACTAGAGCGATATCACCACATTTATGGCCAAAGGAGTCATTGATTTTTTTGAAAAAATCTATATCAAGAAGGGCAATGGTTATTCGGTTCTGATTTGGCTGTTTTACAATACTCTTGTAGGCTAGCTCATAGAAGCCGCGTCGATTTAATAGCCCTGTTAGTGAGTCCTTGCTGGCGATAACTTTTAGCTTTTGTTCTTTCTCAACCTGCTTAGTCACGTCACGTTCAACGGCGGCAAAATAAGAGACTTCTCCCCATTCATCAGTAAGAGGAAATATGTTCATATCTAACCAATATGGAACGCCTGATTTTGTATAGTTTAAAATTGTTTCTCTAGCGGTTGTTTTCTTGACTAGGGCTTCCCGAACCCGCTGTGTGACCTCTACACTCGTTTCAGCACCCTGAAGTATCCTTGGTGTTTTTCCGATAACTTCGCTGGAGGTATACCCAGTCAGATCGCAAAAAGCATTATTAACATACACTATTTTAGGGCCGTCTGAGTCGATAGGGTTCGCCTCGGTTACGACTATCACATCATTTGCATGGGCAACGATATCTTCAAAAGATATTTTGGTTTTTTGGCTGGTGATGTCTAAGAAGCTCACAACAACCTGCTCAATATTTCCTTCAACGCTAAACTGAGGGAAAGCGTTGCACAAGACCCAGGTTACGACCTCAGAAGTACTATCGCATATGCCGATTTCAAGGTTTGATATTTCCTTTTTATCTTTGAGAACACGGTTAACGGGATAGTCTTGGTGAGGTAGCCACTTATAATTGCTGTCTATAAATCGCCAATCTGGGTCAAGCGCACTTTTCCCTAAAATTTGTTCCTCAGTTAAGCGTAATATTTCTAGCGCACTCGGGTTTGCATATAGGATTTTTGTAGAGGCATCGTGCACGACGACTCCTTCTTTCAAAGACTTAATTAGCTTGGTTAGGTTAATATTATCTGGATTCATGCTCGCAACGTCCTTGCTATGTGTTGGAAAACTCCATACGAAATCATGTTCGTCATATTTTAATTTAGCCACTTGAACGCATTTATCTATGGTTTATATGAAACTTTTCGAACGAATCGTGATTAAAGGGCAAGGTTGGCCTTGATTACTTTCATACTTAATTTGTCATTGGGGGTAGTTTTTAATGCTAGGAGTCTTCGTGGATCGAAAACGGAAAGTAGAGGCTTCTAGGTAACGAACCAAGTGTTGAGAAGTTTTCTACAATGATGGGTTGATTATTTCTAGTAGGAGTATGAGTGTATTAACTCAAGAGGATTTCTTGGAATGAAAACGCTCACTGTATTCATGACAATTTAAAGTTTCCTGATTGTTATAGGAATTGCCCAAAATATAGTGAACTGATAGTTGTAGTTGGTGCTCCCGATTTTCAGGAGCACCGGTTCAGTATTGTAGGGCTAGCTACTGTGTTTATTGGCATACGTGTCTGGAATGCTGCAAGTTACAGCGGCACCAGTGAAATTCGCGTACGCATAATATGACACGTCAATTGTGTATGGCGCTTGAGGTGTTGTCGTATTTTTATTCAGGTCAAACCAATTAGTTTTATCTTGGTTTCCTGTGTAAATAATATATCCGCCACCAGTATTGTCATGATTTTTAATCGTTGAGCTCACTCCACCCCAAGGAATCCAGTTACAATGAATTGTTGCCGGATAGGTTCCCGTTGTATTTAGGTAGTAACTAATTACGTTAGTAAAATCTATTTTCATAGAGCTATCACTTGGATGGGGTCTAGTGACTTGGCCAACAAAATTTGGACCAGTACCCGTTTGAGATAGTGTCATAACTATCGGATACTCTGAAACTGGTGGTGTTATTTCTTTCTTGTTTGTTTGTGTATTCGCTAACGAAGGAAATGAGACTGAAAGTGCCCCAACTGCTGCTAACGTTGAAAATATAATTCTTTTATTGTTCATAAAGCCAACTCCTTATCTACATGGCGGATATGAAAGTAGAGTAGTATGGGCCAGATTCAAACAATTAATTTGTTGTATGCACTAAAATGGGGTGACAAAGCCCATTTAGTTAATGCTTTGATAAATATCATATATATCGTGAAACAAGCATGAGACAGTAAAAGTAGAGCCTATAAATTTCATTTATATTCTCATCGTTCTTCTAGTGGTTTACATTTCTTTTGATTATGAATTTGGGCGGTATATATTTTTCCATGTTAATGCTTGAAGGGTGAAGTTTCGAGTATGGAAGTTTACGAATAGAGAAAGTATAAATGAAAACAATGCTATTAGGCTTCTGTGCTGCTTTTAAAAAATAGCCCCAATACAATATCGAGGCCGTATCATTAAGGATATGTCTACTGTTACAAGTTCTGGAAGGATAAGACACGGCGTTTTTATCAGAAGTCGCTCCGTGTCTTCATAAGATGACTATAATTGGCTATTAACGCACCGTATCTAAATGTTCGCGATAGTACTGCATGATTTCTGCAGGGGCTCTTCGATGCTTGATAAGCTTTGCCATTATCATCATCGCTTTTTCAGAATGTTGGAAGAATTTAAAATACCCATTACATAGGTAATTATGGTCGGGTTTTCCTGACGGGCCTTTTTCGAACCTATGTTTTGGGCAACCGCCGTAGCAAGCAAATTGATAGCGGCATTGTTTGCATTTAGCATTTTGTGTATCAAATTTTTCTATGCCAAATGATAGTACTTCGCTACTGTTGTTCATTTCGATAATCGACTTTTGATGGATATTGCCTAATTTATATTCTGGGTACACGTAATGGTCGCATTGATAGAGATCTCCGTTTGCTTCTAACGCGAACAGATGGCCACACTGAGGCGCGAGGACACACATAGAAGCAGGCTGCCCAATCCAGCTAGATAAAGTAGAGTCGAACATCTGCACAAAGACTTTGCCTACATCATTTCTCACCCAATGATCAAAAATGGTATTCAAAAACGTGCCGTATTCATTCGGGTCAACTGACCACTTTGTGACGTTCGCGAATTTCTCTTCTGGGCTTGCTAGCCACCCCTCTGTCGGCTCGGGCGATTTGGTTTCCCTTTCAACCAATGGAATAAATTGTAAATACTCAGAGCCTATGTCTTTGAGAAAATCATAAACTCTCTTTGGTTGTTTGACATTGTGAGCGCTAACGACGGTAAGTGTATTAAACTCAACACCATGTTTTTTAAGCAATGCGATGGCAGACATAACCTTTTTATGCGTGCCTTTTTTACTTCGAGATTTGCGATAATAGTCATGAAGATCTTCAGGTCCATCTATCGAAATGCCAATCAGAAAATGGTTCTTTTTGAAAAACTCACACCACTTATCGTTGATCAATATTCCATTGGTTTGGAAAGCATGCGTGATCTTTTTATTCGCGCCATACTTTTTGCAAAATTCGACCGCTTTTTGGTAGAAGTCGATTCCTAACAGGGTGGGCTCTCCTCCTTGCCAAGCAAAGTCGACATTGTCACCCGCTTGAGCTTCGATATGCTGTTTAATAAATGCTTCTAATGTAGCGTCTGACATGCGCCAGTTTTGTTGTCTCTCAGGGTAGAGCTTTTCTTTTTCTAAGTAGAAGCAATACTCGCAATCGATATTGCATACTGAGCCAGAAGGTTTGGTCATAACGTGACAGTTTGAAACTTGCACCATTAAATATCCTATTAAAGCTGGGGCGTAATATGAAAAATGTTTAGCTGATGGTTAAAGCGTTTCTAAAATCAGCTAGGTTGTGTAGGTCAACCGGGCAGAGCTTGCGATGGCCTTTTTTTAAAATGCCTGCTTCTTTGAGTGTTTTGCAATATCGAATGACTGTTGTCACGTCAGTGCCACTGTATTCACCAATTTCTCGATAAGTCCAAGGGTATTCTGGATACATTCGGAAAACATGGTAGATAGTATCTAGGATACGTGTTTTGGCATTAAACGCGTTAAATTGCATTAATCGTTTCTCGGCTTCACCGAGTTCGCAGCAGACTTTTTGCATGAGATATGTGGCCAAGTCTGGCGCTAGCTGATCTAATCGTTTGAAGTTCTTTATATCAACTTTAGTAATGGCGCTTTTGAGCATTGCTCTCGCAGTAGCAGGGTAGTTTTGTTCAGTAAATAGTGAACGATAACCAAAGTAAGAGCCGGGCCCATAGATCCTGAGTAAGGACTCTTTGCCGGTTTCACTCACTTGGTAGAGGCCAACAAGACCGTTTTCAACATAGTAGAATCCACTTGCTAAATCACCACCGCGATAGACTCTCTGCTTCTTGCTTCTTGCTTCTTGCTTATTGCAATTTTGTTCATGTGCTGTTTTAAGCTGGTTTGAGTTTCTAACTGCATCGCCAAAAGGTTGTTGCTTGATATGACCAACAAGATACTTGATCAAAACAAATATAAATATGATCGCTGCCATAAATATTTCTGCCTGTGACAACTTATAGTGATGCGAAATGAAACAGCAGATCAACCTTATAACATTTTGATTCAAGGAAATATTTATGGAGACCGTAACATTAGCAACGGATTTGCTATCTGCAGATGCGCTTTTATTGAAAGTACTTTTAGGTGGTATTTTTGGCGTCTATATGGTGCCAATCCGTCACTTGAGCAAAGCAACGGCATGGTTGCCGTGAAACGTGGCCCTGTTGTTTATTGTATCGAAGGCATAGACATTGAAAGTGAAGAGTACACAATTGATGATCTCGTCATGCCACTGGATGCCAAGTTCGAAGAGACAACAATTAGCGACCTGCCATATCAAATGGTCGGACTAACAACCCAAATGAATGTAAGACCAAACAAAGATACTTTGTATTTTAAGGTACAACCTGACCTCAGTAGTCAAGTTAACGTACGCTTAATTCCTTATTTCGCTTGGGCCAACAGAGAAGAACAAGACATGAGTATCTGGTTCCCACGTGGATAATTTTATTCCTTATGTCTGGTTTAGAGTATTCCTGCCTTTGTGCGGGAGTATTTGTAATCGGTCAGGCATTCTTATAACCTGCCGTATATTGAGATAGCTGTGGTACGACGCTGTTATATCGTGCTGTAGAAATTAGTAAACCTTTGGTGAGCTTTTGTAGAAGACCCTTGATCGTTGATAGCTCAAGTGTCTTCAACAAGTTTGAGTTTTATAACCTATACAATTGCTTGACTACTTTAAGCTCGCATAGTAAGCAGCAAGGTTTTCAATATCTTGATCGCTAAGCATAGCGGCTTGTGGTTGCATCAACATTGCTAGTCCGCCGCTACGTTCTTTATTTTTATAGGCCTTGAGTGAAGATACAATATACTGCTCATTCTGCCCTTTTATATTTGGATAGCCAGGGATAACAGCAATGCCGTCAGCACCGTGGCAGGCTGCACATACCATCGATTTCGCTTTTCCTGCTTCTGCATCTCCAGCAGCATACACACTTGAACAAGCCAAGCCTGCACCGATAGCAACTGCAATCATGAGTGTTTTCATAATCTATCCTTGTTACTGATTTTTAATCTTCGAGCCTGCTAGATATAACACATATGGAAAATACTTACTCCACAATAATTCACACTTTAGATACATATGCGCTCTAAAATAGGAACATGTACCTATTAGTGAGGAGCAATCAATTATTTGCTGTGTGATTCTATTTCTTTGAAATTAAAGGTTTAAAGGATACTAATGAAATTAGGAGTATTGGTGTGAGGCTTACGCAATGATCAAGGTGCTGAACAAGCTACTGCGCTTGGTATTCTAGAAACTTATTGTATCTCTTGAGAGTTAATCAAAAAAATAATTTAATATCTATAAAGAATTACATATTAGGCATTATTCATTATGTATATATTACGAGGTTTTATTAAATAATACAGAATGAATAACTAAATAAAGTTTTAAATATTTATTGCAAGTTAAATAAAATTGAAATATTAATATATTGTGAATTTATAAACTTAGGAGGTAATGTTCTGTAAATTATAGATACTCTTTTAAAGAATAAAAACCTATATAATTCTTTATATTTTTAAAATGGAAAAATAATATACTAAGGAAAGAACTCATGCCTTTTCACAAAGCTTCGCTATACTCAAAATTTATCTTCTCTGCACTTTTATTTACATTCTCTGTATATACTTGGGCAAATGACAACCAGAAACAATGTAATTTTATACAAGACCTCTATAAGAATTTGGACGCCTTTGAATGTCCAGAAAAGTCATTCGAGTTGGCGAAAGAACTCCCCCAACTAGCAGGGGACTCTTCGTTACAAGAGGCCATATGTGACGCTTATCCTTCCAATTACTATAAAAATTGTATTGATGGCCCTTTATCGCTTCCTTCTGAAATTTCCGCGATGAACAATATCAACCTTATATCAGAGGATAATCCACAAATATGTCAATATATGGAATCAGAAACTAGACATCAATTAATGGGCTACTTGCAGATATTTGTTAAGAAGGAATGTAACGCTACATCTTAAAGATAGATATCATAGAAACACATACCTAGCTTTGCAATCTAAGTTGGGTAATTCTATCAGAGTACGAAATCGAAGATTCTATATTATATGGTGGTTATTTTGTTCAAAGATAACTACCATAAATACATCATAATAGACTTGATATAGTTTGTTGTTCCGGCAGTTATATGGTTTTAATTTGTGACCTAATACCATTGGTCTGAAGAGTCTATTTTAGAATATTAAATCGTTTTTATTGTAGGTACTCTATTTCTTGAGATATAGCTACATTGAAAAAACAAAATCTTTAATGGCACGCCCGAAACCTTGGCACTCAACAATTCTTACTATGAGACCAAAAAATTTAGACGGTGTTTAAATAGCTTCCAATGGGAGGCTAGTTCTCATTACTTAATCCATGCTTTTTATACGGTTTAATCTGCAAAGCCATACTTGATCAACTTTTTGCCATGTGTCCTTTGATATTCTGGCTGAAACTGGATTGCATTGCTTGCCAGTATAGAGTCAATAGATGTGTCGCACTGTTGGAGGAGATTATGAAAATTAACGTAGAGCCTTTACTGGATAAAATCTCACAGAAAACTTATGAATTAGATGCGTATCGAGATCATCTAATTAAGGAGTCGGTGTGTTGCCTCAGAGATACAGCAGAGAACATGGTGAAATCTGCACTTCAGGCACAGCCCAATGTCATCTCCCGTCTTGGTGTCGATGGTTTGAAAGTTTTGAAAGAGGAATTCAAAGTAATCATGTCATCATTGGGCGCCCAAGCTCACCAAATATTAGAAAATGACGATCTGTGGGTGTACAAACAGGAAGTCTCGTTATCTAATTCGGAGAAACTGAAATGTGATGGCTTTTCCGTGGTAGATCAGAACCTTCCCCAATCGTTTATGGAAGCGATGACGTTGCTTTTATCGCCTATCGGCGCTTTGCTCAGCACATACAATTTAGCTGCGATGGGCGATTGGCAAATTGCAAATAGTGATTACCTATATCAGAGGACGATTTCGATAACTCCATCATTGTTGGAGTCTGCCGAAGAGTTTTCTATGAGACATCAAGGGTATGATCGATTGATTGAAGAGTTCATAGAATTACAAAAAGGGCATGAGCATAATTCGGTGTTGGATTTGTGGGATAGCATCTAAGCAAATTGAAATATCTCCCAGAGTTGAAATCAAACTGGGAGATTTATTTTAGCTAATGGTAATTAGTGCTTACCACAACGCATAATGGTTAAACACCCCCAAATGACTTTCGACATGTTTTTGCATTAGTCGAGCCTTCATATCTGCACAGATCGCGCGCATGATTGGGTCGTCAGTCACGGCAAGGTTGATCAATTCTTTTTTGTCAGTTCGATGATCATACAGCTCCTCTTCACCTGTATCTAAGTAATAGGTGTAGCGATAGTGTTTATCAAACAAAGAGATATTACGATTATCCAAACGGGCGGTATAGCAAGTGACCATTGGTGTGTTTTGCTCACCGCTCTCACCAAAAATATCAATGCCTTGAATATGAGCTGGAACTTCAATGCCCGCAAGGGTAAGCAGTGTTGGAACTACGTCAGCGTTACTCATAGCATTGTCGCACTCTGTTGGCAGTTTTGTATCAGCAGCTGGTTTAAGCACGAACGGTAGGTGCAACAAGTTATTAAAGGCAACATCATATTTACAGATCATATCGAGGTCACCTAGGAAATCGCCGTGGTCTGAAGTAAATACAATAATGGTGTCGTCGTATATGCCAAGTTCTTTGGTTTTCTCAATAATTTTTCCAACTGACTTATCGATAAGTTTTACCGAAGCTGCAGTATAGCGATAGGCTCTTTCTAGATCTTCTTTGTCTGCACTAAAGTTTTGCATGGCTTTTTCAACCGCTTCAGGTTTTTTGCCGACAATATCTTCTCGGCGAGCAAAATCGGGCACTGGAATATCGTGGAACTCCGCTGCTAATGATTCCGGCGGTGTGAACGGGTGATGCGGATCTGGGTATCCAACAAAGAGGAAGTTTGGTTTATCGTTATCACGATTCTGTTCTAAATGCTGACAAACTTCATCTGCCAGCCACATGGTATTGTGCAATTCTTCAGGTAATTTCGAGGCGTAGATATCACTTGCGATAGAGCCTTCTTTAGTATTGATGTCTTCTCCAGGAAAGACGTTTTCCAATTGTTCTTTATGGTTCTTGTGTAACCAACGACCATAATGGCCTCGGTTAATCTCATACTGATCATTCCTCCGTTCGTCTGGGAAGTCAAGCTGATGGACTTCTTCTTGAGGTTCGCGGGCACCAATCTATCGGAATTTGGCATTACGGCCAACGATTATTCAGTGACCGTCTCGCCCAAGGCGATATTTTCCTACCTTGTGGGGCCAATGGTGTTATTTCATCAAGGCGCTCATCACGTCGTATCTGGGTGATGTGGTGGACCCAGACAGCTTATTTATCATGAGAACGTGCTTTATTATCGCAGGCACGATGTGTTTATTTACGGACGCCTTTTTTGAGGACTAACATACGGTAGAAAAATGGGTTATAGTGGCGTTGCTCTCAGTAAGATACACTTTATATTCATTTTGATATTACCTAAGATCCAAAATCGCCGTCAGAGTCCAGTCGCGATTTTTTATTCCTCGTTTTTTTCGGCTCGCCCTCTTCTTCATCTTTTTTAAGATCAACGAAGTTGTAGCCTTTGAGGCGGTTCCCGTAGTTCATAAATCGAGTCACATCCTCGCTCATGCTCTCGGGCTGCGTCACACTCACGTAGAACGTAGTGAAATACGAGGTTTTCAAAAGCCGGGCCAGGTTATTTAAAAAGCACACCAAGATCCTGCTGAAAATCAGCACCATGTACACAGGCAGCATATTAATAAGAATGTCACTCCTCTCTGCTTGAGTGGCGACGAACGTCCAGAGCCAGTCGGTTGGTATAAAGTCTGAGCCAAAATACCTGACCACAAAGCCGATAAAGATAGCGGGCAATTGAATGGCGCCAAAGAGCCCATCACCACACTGCCTACGATATCAATGCCAAGTATCCCAACCAGGGCCGCTGGCACGTCCTGTTTAACGAGCTTGAGCTTTGTTGGCACTTCTTTAAGTGAGGCCTTATCAATCACTATGGCAGGCAATGAGAAGTTTTTAATTTAGCCCCACACTTCTTGTCTTGAACGGCGGCAAAGACGATTTCTTTGATTGTGGTCATAAAGCTGCTTTCATTACCATCTTCGGTTTGCACTCGTGAGATAATGATTAAATCAATGAGGGAGTAAACGAATATCGCAAAGCCTTGGCCCTTAACGGCGGCTTTGCCTTTGGTCATATCGGTGTCGATGCCTCTGAGTATATCAAACACCATGCCGCTCGATATGGCTTTGTGCTTCATATAGCAATACGAGACAATAGGGCTAATGAAAAAGTAGAGCATCAATAATAAGAGCCCAGTGCCCATATTGCCCCAGACGAAGAAGCTAAACAGAGCAGTGAAGACCGCCACGAGTTTCATTGAACCATATAAGGTCATATACAGCGCAGGTTTAAAGACGTCTTTATCTTTGCCAAGCAGTAGGAAGCTGTTTTTTAAAAGTCCCTTTACGTCTTTTCCTTTTGCCCCTATGGCGGGAAAGAAACCAAATATAATTCACCTAAACTTAAATAAGAAAAAGATAGTAAAGCCTTCGTACTTATTATTGATTACTTTTAATAACGAACGGTCACTGCTTAATATTTAGTTACGGGCTGGAATTAATCAAGAGTACGTTGGGTGAAGGTAACCAAAGAATTAAATTACAATTGGTTCTTTATAGCTCAAGAGCTACTTTAGTTAAGTTCAAATCATAAACCGACAACATTGTTTCGATTTGTCCGCCTTTCACTGTGCAGACAACCACTTCATCTACAATGGATTCGTTGAGCGTATGATATCGTATCACGATAGTGAACGTATTATTTTCATCGTTAAAACAACGTGTGATAGGCTCAAAATGTTTAATTTTCGATAAGCTTACTTGGATATATTCTTCTGGGTTTGCAAACTTATTTAAAAACTCTTCTTTGTTAGCATTTTTCCAATAAGGTGATGAAAACAGGAAGTTTGCTGATAATACTTCTGAGTTAAGTATTCCTGTTGTCAGCCACGTTTCGATTTCAATAGAAAGTTTCTCTGTAGTAAATTGCATAATATTGCTCTGGTTGGTCAGTAGTGAAATGCAATTCTACTTTGGGTGATTGATGAGTAAACCTCACATCTGGGGTTTACAAAAAGTAAGCTAGGTGCTGATTGGTTTTTATTAGACAATCAACCCATTTAAATAAGACATATAGACAGCTTGTGTAATGTTTGAAACATTGAGCTTTTGTATAATGTTTCTTCTATATGAGTCAATGGTGTTTTTAGAAAGCCCAATAATTGTCGCAATTTCTTCGGATGTTTTTCCCCTCGCAGTCCAGTATAGGATTTGAGTCTCTTTCTCGGAAAGCTCTAAAGTGTCATTTTTATAATGGTTAAGAATGATATTTTTCCGATATTCTTGGTCAGAATAAAATCGTGTTACCTTTAACTCTGGAAGCACCGATGTATATTCGTCGATGAATGTGCTAACGAATCTAAATGAGAAGGACAATACTTCATTCTTGGTTTGTTCATATATTTTGCTAATACTCTCATGGTTAGATTTTGTGTTGTAAGCAATGATGATATTACAGTCATTACAACTCCTTGATATACAGTAGCAGCGGTAAAAACCGTTATCGTTCATATATGTATTTATTCTTTTCTGTATCGAGTCTAGGTTAACAAATTCTTCCGGTGTTAGAAGCTCCTTGTCTTGGTGAAAATGAGGAGACAAAAGCACATCCCCTCGGCTTAGTCCCGTCATTTCAGTATATAGGGCAATTTTTGGAGCACTGGAAATCCAAGCGACTTTTCCCGACTTGAGAACTATTGCTATCGCAATGCTCGAAAAATCCTTCAGATGATTTATGTCCTTTACTAACGTTTTGACTAAGTGCCTATTTTTGACAGAAAGTACATCCCAGCATTTCTTGTTCATAAATCACCTATGAAGCTTATCTACATATTTAGTATGCCAGCTTTTATACAAATAACCTGAACTTGAGATAATTTATGCCTATCAGAATTGTCCTTTTAGCGTTTAACGTCGTTTAAATAAACGCTATATACTCGTTGCTGTTTATGGTTTTTCCTAGTTATCCATCTAAATATCGGCACTGATTTCTTCAACGGAACTATCTATTGAACATATGGGTTTTGCTGACTTTCTTATCCCAAGCACAGATTAAATAACTTTATTTTCCGCCCTAAATCACTTACTACTGTACAAAAGACATCTTTTTTTAGCAGATGGAATGCTCTGTAGTTTTACCGATAGTGAATAGTAGTGGAGCGGGAGCGAATGCGAGAAATGCCCTTGGCACATCAGTGATGGGAGGAATGATAGCCGCAACGCTTTGGTTTCAAAATGGCTTAGAAATGGTTTAACTGCATTAGGCAAGTAGGAGTAATCGTATGGAATTAAAGTGTCACTATAGAAGAGTTCGATTGGAACTTAACTTAAGTTATCCGTACTTCGGAAATTTCACTAAATGTTTTTCTTTTATATCTTTGATTTTAAAAAGCTATTAACCTACTAGCTCAACTATTTACGTTATTCTTACGTTGTGTATAGTGGAGTTCGTGTTAATGCATGAAGGGATTGAGATGAAAATTATTGTTGAAACTCCAAGGCTGATAATTCGTGAATTTATACTGGCAGACGCTGAAGATGTTCTCTACTTCAATTTACCAACCGAAGTCACTCGATACACAGGTGATGCGGACCTATGCAAGAAAATTGAAGATGCCAAGTCAATAATTGAAAACATATGGCTAAAACAATATGCAGAAATTGGTTTTGCTCGTTGGGCGGTCGTCTTAAAAACGATTGCGAAAGTTATAGGTTTCTGTGGTTTCAAAAGTGAAGCACGTATTAATGGAGTCGATTTAGGATACCGTTTTCATCCAGACTATTGGGGACTGGGTATTGCTTCCGAAGCCACTCAAGCTTGTATAGAATATGCGCGTAAACATATGGATATTAAAACCATATATGGTACAGCAATGTCAGATAACTTGGCTTCAACTCGCGTACTGAAGAAGTTAGGAATGCAATATGTTCGGAAGCACAAGCAGGACAACCATATTTTTGATTGTTATCAAATGAATTTACATTCACATAATATTTGAGGCTAAGTGAATATTTTAATTGAGCAAGAAAAAGCACTTCATAAACACGAAACTCGTCAAAATTTGGTTGAAGTCGTTCGGTTTCTACACCCAACGTTCACTGAAGTTGGTCGTTCTGGAGAAAGCTACTCTTTCAGTAGCATTCTTGATCTGATGAAGTCAGAAGATCCAAGTGCAGGTAGTGGTTACCTTCATTCCCAAGACTATCAATGTTTGGAACTAGAAAAAACTGTTTATTTGATACTTTATAAATCGGCATGGGTTTCGGATGAAAGGTCTGTAAGCTGCTTTGCTAAGCGTTCATCTATATGGATTTATGAAGATAACAGATGGCAAATGAAGTACCACCAAGGAACCCCATGTTCATCATTTGAGTTAAAAGAATACCCATAATGGATATAAAATATGATCACTTGGCTTAAGGTGTAGAGTGCTGTATCGAAATGCCAAAGGCGAAACCCAAAGCTCTAACTTTCACTTGCCCTAAATGGCCCGAACATATAGCTCGGGCTTTCTAATGATCTCGTGGAATTGTAAAGGGCTTGGAGCAACTTAGATACTAGAACTACTCCCTACAGTGTTTCCTCAACTACTTTTCGTTATCTACACGGGTAAAGGCTGCGACTTCATTTTGAATCAGTTGTGCAGCGTAGGATGGGGTGACGGCTCTGCGTTCACCTTTTTCAACAAAGATGTCATCATCCCAAAAGTTATCTCTAAAATGACCTGACTGTAAGAACTCTACGACTACTTTCATAACGGCGATCCTCAGTAAATGCACTTTATTAAACCATAGCCCTAGACTGTGCGAATCTGTACACATAATACTGGAACATTAGGTTTACATTTTAATAACTTATCGAAATCGAGTGTGTAGGGTCTGTTGTGATCTTATAGCAAAAAGCAACCGATCAATCGCGAAATAACTAGAGTTATTTGGTGTGTTTTTAGACACATTTCGTTGCAATTATATCCAAGATAGGTCTGCCAATCAGGCCAATTTTGCGGGTGATCATGATTTATTACTGACTACTTTATGTATAATTCTTGGCTGTATATTCTAGCTATATTGATTGAAGGTAGTGATTTATGTGGAATAAACTGAATAAATCAATGATGTTCTGCCAAATGATGTTTGGTCTGTCGTTTTATGGCGTTCTGGTCATCCTTACCCGCTTTTTTTTAGAAGACCTCAATTACAGCGAAGCAAACACCATGATGATTGTGGGCGCTTTTTCTGCAATTGGCCCATTGTTTGCTATTGCCGGTGGTTTTATTGCGGATAAGTTTTTGGGCGCTTATCGTTCTCTCGCCATTGCTTACGGTACATTCGTGATTGGTTATGTGTTGTTAGTTTTAGGAGCATCAACTGTTAACGTGCCTTTAAGCTTGGTTGGCATCGCACTAGCAAGTTATGCCCGTGGATTAATGTCTCCATCCTACCCTAGCTTGTATAAGAGAACGTTTTCGAGTGAAGAAGAATTCGAAAATGGATATCCAGTTAACTACTCAGTGAACAATATTGGTGCTCTATTAGGCCAATACCTGTTCCCTATGATTGTATTGGTGATCGGCTTCAATGGCGGCTTCATGTTATCTGCTGTGATGGCTGCACTTGCATTTATCACTATTATTATTTTGAACAAGCCACTTAAATCAGTAAGTGAAGAAATTGATACAACACCAGTGTCGAAAAAGAATTGGATAAGCTTTACAGGCTTGTCGATTGCCATGGTTGGTGTCGTATTTCTTATGTTTTCTGACATGGAAGTTGGGCAAAATATTGTTTATGCCATTGGCGCTGCAGCGATATTATATTTCATCAGTTTGATGTTTAAGCTTGGACGATCGGCCGCGTTAAAGATGGGGACGATTTTAATTATGACGGTCTTGACTACCTGCTTTTTCGTCTATTACGGACAGATGATGACCTCGATGACTATGGTGGCAATCAATACCATGCGCGGAGATTTGTTTGGTATTATCCCTATTGCCCCTGAAGCTTCCATGGCTATGAACCCGTTGTGGTGTATCGTGGCAGGGCCTGCCATCGCTATAACGTTTTCTAAGCTCGAAAAGCGCGATATTCACTTTTCAACTGCGGCTAAAATAGCCATTGCGTTTGTTTTTACGGCGATTGCATTTGGTATATTAACGGTCGCAGTAACGAATATCGGCAGTGACGTTGTCATTAGGCCAGAAATATTCTTAGCTATTCACTTCTTCCAAGCATTTGCAGAAGTCATTGTTGGTAGTTTAGTGGTTGCGTTTATTCTTTCTGTTGCGCCAAAACAAATAGAAAACTTCTCAGTTAGCTTGTTTTATGTTGCGATGGCACTCAGCGGTATTGTTGGCGCGGTGTTCTCCACATCTATTGCATTAGAGAAAGGTCAACAAGTTACTCAGCAGATTGTGCAAAACGTTTATGGAAGCTACTTTGAGCTACTTACCGTTATGGCGGTGGTGCTGGTTGTTGTCGCGATTGTATGCTCGGTGATCATCAAGAAAATGCTTAAAGCGGCAGATGAAGCAGAGCTACCAAGTAGCGTTCAGCCTTCATAAAACTATTCACATTTATCGATGTTTCATAGTCAAACCACTTAGTGATATTTAAGCTAGGTGGTTTGCTGTTTTAATAGGCATATTTTTGCTCTCGCCTAAACCAAAATCCTCGCGTTTTGCACGTATACTTAAGTAAAACACATCCAATATTAAGGCTTGAATTGTGGGATATAACGCGCACGGATTTTATGAATTTTCTCATGAGTTTAATATTGCCTTTATCAAGATATCCGGAAGTTGGAATGAAGAAGGGGCGCAAAACTTCGATAGAGAATTCAGAGAGTTTGTCAGTGAGTTCGATGACAAACCTTGGGGGAGTATTGTCGATGTGAAAGATTGGCAGCTTGCCACTCCAGAAGTATGGGAGACAGTAAATCAAACCGCTCTTTGGGCCAGTCAGCACAACCATAAATTCGAGGCAGTAATTTGTCATCAGGAGTTAGCCAAATATCTTTTGGAAAAGCGTTTTCAAATCACACCTAGTCTGAAGAAAAGTTATTTTGAGACAAAAGAAGAAGCTTTAGAGTGGTGCAATGAGCAACTCGCACTCATTGATAAAGAGAGGTAATCGCTCTTTGAGGTATTTTGTGTTTAGAGCGTGTTTTTTCAGTAAAAAAATACCGAACTATTAAGCTCGGTAAAATCTTCTTAGGTGCAACAAATATCAGAAGTCGATATCACAGTATGATCGTCTTGCGAACATTGCACTAACTTTTTGAAAGGTATATATAAAACATAGGCAATGGTATCGATTTGTTGCAATTGATATTTTGCTGAATTCCATATAACTAACCCGATTTCAGGTTAATTAACAGCATGAATTATTGAAGCAACTTTTGCCGAGCAGAATGAATTGGATAGGCTTTACGTTTGTAAAGGCCGATTATGGCAGCGAATGTGGTGAGTCCCATTGAGGTATATGATATTGCAGAAAAACCGTAGTGTAGATAGATTTGCCCAAAGATACTGGTTCCTGCAAACACCCCAATATAGGTTATCGCACTGTACAAACCCATAATGGTGCCGCGCTTATTTGGGTCAACGTCAGTTAGCCTAAGAATCAATAGGTTTACCGCCAAATGGTTGCCCAGACCGAGCAAAAATAACACTAAATATATCGCGATGACATATTGGTTTAGTTGGGCCAAAAATAAGTAGAAGATAGAGACCAAAATTAAGGTTGCAAACAGCAGTTGCTTGGTGCCAACTCGCTTAGTGATTGGATGAAGAATGACGGCTGAGCCGAAACCTATTCCGTATATCATGGCGATCAGACTATTGGCTAATATTGGTAACCCAAGCCCATGGTGTAAATAATCCCCAATAAAACCATACATTCCGTAGAACGCAGCCATAAACGCGAAGCAACATATTAGCAGCGGTTTGATGCCGCGTAACTTTAATGCGGTGAGAGGCATGGGTGCAGATTGCTTTGTAATTGACTCTTTTATCTCTAGCTTAGATAAGCCATACCAAGCTGCTAGAGAGAGTATGGATATTGCGCCGTAAACTGCCCGCCAGCCAAGCCACTCGGAGACTAATACAGATAATGAAACCCCTGCAATCATACTGATAGTCCAACCTGTTAATACAACGCTTAAAATTTTGCTTTGTTGTCCACTAGGAGCGACGGAAATGGCATTAGAATAAATCGCTGGGAGTGCTATGCCGGCAATGAGTCCTACCATCAGCTGGGCTACAATCAAGACGATATTCATTGGTGCCACCGCACTCGCAAGCAATGCTATCGCCAATAGTATTAATGCAGCACGAAGCACTCGAACAGCGCCCAAGCGGTCAATGTGATGCGCAAAAAATAGGGCGCTCAATGCTGTTCCGAGCCCAAAAGCAGAAGAAGCTAACATAATATTAGACACGTTGGTGTTTAGCGATAATGCCACTTCAGGTGCAATCGGCCCTAGAACTAGTGAGTTTGCGCCTATCACTCCAATACATCCGGTTAACAGGTATGCCGCTTTAGGTATCTTGTTATTGGTGGCTGAACCATGTTCTAAAATCTTGCTATTAGACATAACCTTGACCTACTATTTTTTTCTGTACTTAATGTTATTCGAGATTTTGTTAGGTTACACAAACTAAATTCAGCAGAAAACCAAAGGTGCGAATATGAAGGAAAAAACAGATGAGGTTCAGCAAAATCCACCGAAAGACTGGGATCTCGATGCGACAGACCGAAGATTATTAGGTGTTTTGGTTGATGATGCGACGGTCAGCTATGCACAACTTGGCGAGCGGGCTGCGCTTTCTGCTCCTGCTGCCCATGAGAGAGTAAAAAGAATGAAGCGTTCAGGCGCGATTCGACAAACATCAGTTCTAATCGAACCTGATGCGGTTAAAAAGCCGCTACTTTCTTTTGTTCATATTGATACAAAAGGGTGGGGAATGACGCCGGATCTTATGGCAATATCCTCTCATCATGAAGTAGAAGAGATTCACTCGGTAGCCGGAGACACGTCGATGTTACTGAAAATTCGTACAGAAAACACGCGAACGTTGGAAAAGCTATTGTCTGATCTATTCAAGATATCTGGAGTTGAAGCTACTCGCACTTATATTGTGCTTTCAACTTATTTAGAACGGCCAGTGCAACCGGGCGATTAGGAAATGCCAAATTTTAGCTCGTCATATCGCGGCTACTCATTTTTTAGGCCCTTAACAGCAATAGAGGCGTCTCGGATAAGCGCCTCAGCCAATTTGCCGCGTTTTTTCACCAACGCAATAAACAATAAATCAATGACGACGTTTTGAGCGGCTCTTGAAGAGATTGAAGAGCTGCGCCATTTGCTTTCGTCTGCAATGCAATCGATGCAAATGGACGCAAGCGATCTCAACGGGCTTTTATGTATGGACGTAATGGCAACAATTGGCACTTTGGATTCTTTTGCAGCTTGAGTGATCAACTGAATTTCTGAACCTTTGCCGGAATAAGACAAAACGATTTGCACGTCGTTTGCATCGAGGGCTTTCGCTCTTGTTAGTTGAACGTGTGCGTCGACTTCAGCGATGGAGGTAATGCCAATTTTTAACAACTTATAAGCAAGATCTCGCGCAACCAATGCAGAACCTCCGACTCCGACGATTTGCACTCGCGTTGCTTTATTTATTATTTCAATCGCTTTATGGAAGTCTGACTCTTTGATTGAGGTGGTTGTGTCTCTGATGGCATTGATCTTTTCTTGCGCGAGCTTATCGGCAATTTCGGTAAGGGAATCGTTTGACGTAATGTGGTTGTGTAGGTGATTGTCTGAGTTGAGGTCTTGAGCTTGAACCCTGCCTAATTCCTGGCTGATTCCGACTTTAAATTGGGTAAAACCTTTGCAGCCAACTTTTTGCGTGAACTTAATGATAGCCGACTGACTAACGCCAACAATTTGAGCAAGCTCTGCTGACGAAAGGTTTACGATTATTTCTGGGTCTGCTAGCACCACATCCGCTATTTTGAGTCCGCTAGGGGACAGTGTGCTTTTGATAGTTTTTATTTTTGCTAATGTTGCCACAACGTATTCCAACACAATCAATGTAAAGACATTATTGTATGATTTTGCCCGCAGTGGAATAAAAAATTCCAAAGACTTCTCAACCGTCATATTAGATCTATGCGGGATACAAAAAATTTAATTAGAATTAAATATTTCGATCTTGATCTATGAAATGGAATATATTATTCGTTTATTCTCTATTCATACCAACATACACAATTCGGGAAGTAGTGATGGATTTAACCAAATTAGTGACAGAGAGTCGCAACAGTGCCAGTGAAAATATCGATACGCTTTCAACAATGGACATGCTCAAGGTCATCAATGATGACGACAAGAAAGTCGCGCTTGCAGTGGAAAAAACATTACCCGAGATAACCGAGACTGTAGACGCGATTGTGCACGCTTTTTCTCAAGGAGGGCGGTTGATTTACGTTGGAGCAGGGACATCTGGCCGATTAGGGATACTCGACGCGAGTGAATGCCCTCCAACATACGGTACAAATCCAGATTTAGTCGTTGGCCTTATTGCTGGTGGCCACAAAGCGATAACTCAGGCGGTTGAGAACGCAGAAGATAGCCCGGAAATGGGGGTTGAGGATTTAAAATGTATCGAGTTTTCTGAACGAGACGTATTGGTAGGAATCGCTGCTAGCGGCCGTACTCCGTATGTTTTAGGGGCGATGGAATATGCTCGCTCTCTCAATGCTAAAGTGGCGAGTATCAGTTGTAATCCAGAATCTCCGATGGCTCAGGTTGCAAACTTTAGCATTACGCCAGTTGTCGGCCCTGAAATCGTAACGGGCTCGTCTCGTATGAAAGCAGGAACCGCGCAAAAGCTTATTTTAAATATGCTCACAACTGGCTCCATGATCCGCTCAGGCAAGGTATATGGAAATTTAATGGTTGACGTAGAAGCGACCAATGAAAAGCTGGTTGAGCGTCAAAAAAGAATCGTAATGGAAGCGACAGAATGTTCTCGTGAAGTGGCTGAAAGCGCTTTGGAAGAGTGTGGACACCACTGCAAAACCGCTATTGTGATGATTTTAACCAACCACAGCAATGTTGAGGCTCGTGCTCTTTTAAAGCAAAGCAAAGGATTTGTTAGAGAGGCGTTGGACTTAGGCTGCAAATAAGCTGAATAACGTTATATACCTACATTGGAAGGAATCAAATCGCGATGGCAAAAATCAATCGAGACATGATAGCGCAAATTATTGACGCTATTGGAGGTGAAGGTAACGTTGCCTTATGTACCAACTGCATGACGCGGCTTAGGTTGGGGTTAAACAATGAAGCTTTAGCCGATAAAGATAGGATTAAAAGAATAACGGGTGTGCTTGGTTTAGTGGAAAGCGACAGTCAGCTGCAAATTGTTCTCGGTCCGGGAAAAGCGCAGACTGCCGCAGAAATGATGAATACTATGCTAAATGAACGCCCAGAGATGGGCGCGGCTATGACAACGCCTGAGGGTGTTGAATTTGGTACAGACTTAGGCTCCATTGCCAGTGAGCGCAAGAAAAGTATCAAAGCTAAACAAACAAACTCAATCCACAAGTTTCTGTCGAAATTCGCCACAATCTTTACTCCTCTCATTCCCGGGTTTATTGCCGCAGGTTTGTTGTTAGGATTTGCAACCTTACTTGAGCAAGTTCTATTAGAAGGTGTCGCCAATCCGAATCAAGATTTGGTTTATCTCATAGGCTATATGAAGGTTTTCAGTAAGGGACTATTCAGTTTCTTAAGTATTTTGATTGGATATAACGCTCAGAAAGCATTCGGTGGCTCAGGTGTGAATGGAGCTATTATTGCCTCGCTATTTTTGCTGGGGTATGACCCAAATGTCGCCAAGGGATTTTATTCAGGTATCGATTCGTTCTTTGGCCTCGCAATTGAGCCGAGAGGCAATATCATTGGTGTGCTCATTGCCGCAATCTTAGGCGCCCAAGTCGAGAAAACGATTCGACGTTATATACCAGATAGCCTAGATATGATCTTCACGTCTTTCTTTACGCTGCTATTTATGGGTGTTGTGACTTTCGTTGTGATCATGCCTATTGGTGGTTATTTGTATGAGGGTATGTCTTGGTTGTTCTTAAACCTCAATGGCAACCCTATCGGTAGCGCTATTCTAGCGGGCCTATTTTTAATCTCGGTTATGTTTGGTATCCACCAAGGTTTTGTACCAGTGTATTTTGCATTGATGGATACTCAAGGTTTCAACTCTCTGTTTCCAATTCTAGCGATGGCAGGGGCAGGGCAGGTGGGCGCTGCCTTGGCGCTTTACTATAAATCGGCCAAGAATTCTTTATTGAGAACTCAGGTTAAAGGCTCTATTTTCCCCGGCTTCTTAGGTATCGGTGAGCCGCTTATTTACGGGGTGACTTTGCCAAGGGTGAAGCCTTTTATTACTGCGTGTTTAGGTGGCTCTGTCGGCGGTTTATTTATTGGTAGTGTTGCTTATTTTGGCTTGCCTATTGGTTTAAATACCGTGTTTGGTCCATCTGGTCTTGTTGCCCTGCCACTAATGACTTCCACAGACGGAATATTTGCTGGAATGAGCGTGTATTTGGTCGGCATTGTTATCTCTTACATTGCTGGTTTCGCTTTTACCTACCTTTTTGGAACAAAGGGCGTCGATCTCAGCTGATCACCATAGCTTTCATGTTGGGTAGGCGAAAGCCTATCCAAATCTAGCTTGTTTGAAGGTTAGGTAAAGCAAATCAGTATTTTTCACCTCTCTCATTTGATCGTTACTAAGGAAAGTTGTTATGTTCAAAAAATGGACGTCAGCACTCGTTTTCGCTGGTGCAAATTTAATTGTGAATCCCACCTTTGCTCACCAAACTCCTACTCATATCCATAATGAAATATTGTCGCCGAGTACGACACAAGTGTATGATTTTTCCAACGTCGACTCGCTGATAATGTCGGATGTTGAGAATGGATTCCCTGGGGCAACATTAGGTGTTTGGTATAAAGGTGAAATCGTCAATTTGTCTGCTTACGGCTCCCGCAAAATTCATGATGAAAACACTCCAAAACGAGAAATGGGCAGTAGTGATCATAATAACCTTCCCAGCTTGCCTACTGAGGAATTGATTCCTACGACCATAGACACTATTTACGACTTGGCATCCAACACTAAAATGTATTCCACTAACTATGCGCTACAGTATCTTGTTAGCCAAGGAAAGCTCGATTTAGACAGTAAGGTCGAAGATATATTGCCGGACTTCAAAGACAACGAGTGCAAAGAAGGCGTTGAAGACTGCCAAATCATTAAGGGCAAAGCTTTGGTTACGGTGAGAGATCTACTGCATCACACTGCCGGAAACGAACCAACAGTGGAATACTATATGGAGTCGGGTGATATGTATTCCCAGCAGCGCGAAAAAACGATGGAATTAATGCTCAAAACGGACTTGAAGTATCCACCACATACCGTTGTCGCTTACTCAGACATCGACTATATGATTCTTGGCCAAATTATTGAGAAGTTAACAGGCCAACGACAAGATGAGTTTGTAGAAAAAACATTCTATGCGCCGTTGGGGCTAAAAAGTACCGGATACACCTTGCTTGATCATCCTGTAAATGGTCGTAGCTATACCCCCGATCAGTTTGCAGCAACAGAAGTGTATGGCAACACAAGAGAAGGGCAACTTACCTTTGATAACATTCGTACCTACACTCTGCAGGGTGAGGTTCATGATGAGAAAACCTACTATTCAATGCAAGGTATTGCGGGGCACGCAGGGCTATTCTCCAACGTTACTGAGATGCTGAAGTTAATGTCACTGATGATTAACGGTGGAAGTGACAATGGGATTCAATATTTCACGCCGAGCGTAATTGATGAGTTTCTAACATTAAACCCAGATTTTAAGAGCAAAGGTTTCGCTCTTGGATGGAATGTTAATTACAACAAAGGCAAATCTTGGTTATTTGGTGATTACGCCAGCGAGTCTACCTTTGGTCACTCAGGGTGGGTCGGTATTGCCTCACTGATTGACCCAGAAAACCAAGTCATGGTTGTTTTGCTATCAAACAAGAAAAACACGCATATTAAAATGGATTGCGCCAGTGAGTTTTGCGGCTCATTTGAAGGTGATAGCATGAATGTTGGTCGTTATGGGCCAGTTATGAACGAAGTGTATAAGTCGCTTGGGTTGGCGGGTCAACCTCAATTCGTGGTGCAGCCAGAGGTTTTGAGCATACTCCCCATTCACTAGTTTTTAATACGACCCAAAAGTGTATCAAGAGCAGTAAATTACAGCGGGAAGGAATTCTTGTCACCACAATCTGGACCAGATTATCTGGTCCTTTTGTAATCTTGCTCTTCTATTCTATCTACATTTGATCAAAATCGAGCGGAAGAACCAATTATCCAAAGCCCAGACTCATGACCAACCCAATATATCGCGTTGACGCCCGAGAATGAATGATTACTCAGTAATTTAAAAAGGGAGCTACACTTGAATCAATGAGCTGTATAAGTAGAGCTTGACTATGCGTTATTTTTTAACAGTTTTGGTACCTCTATATTCAGGCTTTGTCTGTGCGCAAACATTGGTGTTGGCTACACACAACCTGCCTCCGTATGGAAGCTATTCAAAAGGAGCCGAAGTTTTACCTATTGCGAATGAGCAATTTACTGGAATAGCGGTAGATCGTGTACGATGTGTTTTCAATAGGCTAAACATACCACTAACTATCCAAGTGTTACCTTGGGCGAGAGCTCAGCTACTTGCACAAAAAGGCGACGTTGATGGTTTCTTTGCGGGCTCCCAAAATGATCTCCGTGATGGCTATGCCAAAAGAACAAACATTATTGCTGAACAAAAGTGGAGTTGGTATTGGTTAAAAGCTAATCCACAGAGTGTTGGTGAATTGAAGCAAGGAACAAGAATCGGTGCGTTTATCGGATCAAATATGTTGCGTTGGCTTGAAGCCAATAATTACCCAGTTGTGAGTAAGCCCGTGACAACAGAGCAACTGTTGTTGCAACTAAAAAAAGCTCGTATTGACATTTTTTTAGCAAATAACTTAGTCGCTGAAAAGTTGCTCAAAGAACACAAAATGACCAATGAGATTGACTCGGCTATATTGAAAGACAAGCCCCTTTATCTGTATTTCAATAAGAAAAGATTGGAGGCTTGGCCTCAATTAGTTTCCAACTTTAATGATACATTGAAATTGTGTTCTGAAGAGGGCGTTCCTTGATGACATGCCCTCTAATTTATTAGTGCCTATTTAAGCTCTGGCCAATAGCCCTTATTGGCTTCAATAAGAGCGTCTAAAACCTTACGTGCTTTTTTCGCATCAACAACAGTGCGGTTCAATGTCAGCGCTTGGAGCGCTTTAGTATAAGAACCTTCAAACCATGCTTCGACAGTTAGGCGCTCATAAGCGAACTGCTGTTCAATGAGTCCTTTGTAGAACGTTGGGATTTTGCCAACCCCATATGGACGTGGACCATTGAAGCCTAGTTCTGCAGTGACTTCAACCATGACATCGTCATCAAGGTTTGCTACTAAGCCATTGTTTTCAAGGATGACGACAAATTTACGCTTTTGGTTAAATGCAATGGATTCCGCGACCTCTACAATCATGTCGCCGTGCGCGTCATTGTGTACCACCGTTGAGTTTTGTGTTGTCCCCGTTAATACGGCTTGGCGACACTCGTCAAATACGCGCTTTTCACGGCCATCCATGACTTCGTTAGCGCGAGTGTATTCTGCATCTAGCTTCGATAGCTTGTATTCTGGATACAGATAATATTGCAGGTATGTATTTGGCAAGTAATCTGGGAAATCATTCATCATGTCAGCAACTGCAGCATAGGTGTCTAACCACGATTGATCACGTTGCTCCGCATCGACTGGCCTAAAGCCGTTCTCTGCAATAAATGCTTTAAGCTTAGGTGCCAGATCTTCCCCTTGTTGGTTGTATAGATGGGTGAACCAACCAAAGTGGTTTAATCCGAAGTATACCGGATCGAATTCATCAGGGTTAACATCAAGCAAACGACCGTAAGAGCGAAGTAAGTTGACCGGTTGATCGCAGATATTTAGGATACGTTCATCGTCTGGGAAACGCTTCTTCAATGCGTCTGCAACGATGGCTGCAGGGTTAGTGTAATTCAAAATCCAAGCTTCTGGCGCGCGGCTGCGAACGTCTTCGACCATGTCGATCATGTCGCCAATAGAGCGCATACCGTAAGCAAATCCACCCGGGCCACATGTTTCTTGGCCTATCACGCCGTGTTGCAGTGGGATTTTTTCGTCCTTTTCACGCATTTCATAACCGCCAGTGCGCATTTGGCACAACACGAAGTCTACGTCTTTGTAGGCAACGTCTTTGTCAGTTGTATATTCAAACTCTAGTTCAGGATATTCTTCTGAAAATAGCAGTTTTGCGTATTCGCCAATCACCTCTTGGCGCGCTGCATTGACGTCAAACATTACTAAGCGTTTTAGAGGGAAAGATTCCTTCCGTTTACACAGGGCTTTTAAAAGACCTGGCGTCCATGTAGAACCACCGCCAACTAGAACAATATTAAATGCGTTTTTCATTATTTCATCTCACTATAAGAATTTGGTTTGATGGCCCTAATCGCACTAGGGCCGAATAAAATTTGAATGTTGAATCTCTATACTGCCAATGCTCGTTTTACGTCGTTGGCAATACTTTCGACCTGTGGGCCGTAGATAACTTGCAAGTCAACATCTGTCGCACGTTTGATGCCAGAAGCGCCGGTAGCGATCAGTGAATCATCTTTAATTTTTGCCATATCCAATACTTTGACGCGTAAACGAGTAAAGCAGTTGTCGATGAGCTTGATGTTCGCTGCACCGCCAAGTCCTAAAATTATCTCTTTGGCTTTTTCTGAAGCGGGAATAGTGTTGATTACCGCTTCTGGACTGATTTCCTCGCGACCGGGTGTTTTTACATTCATACGCATGATGACTGTGCGGAAAACAAAGTAGTAAATAGGGAAGTAACATGCACCCACTAACACAGTGAACCACCAAGAGGTTTTCGCACCACCCAATATTCCGAATACGAGTAGGTCAATCACACCGCCCTGCACGTTGCCGATGATGACGCCGAAGATTTGCATCAATGCGAAAGACAAGCCGGTCATCACAGCATGGAATAGATACAACAGTGGTGACACAAAGATAAAGCTGAACTCTAGTGGCTCAGTAATTCCTGTAGTGAATGAAGCGAGGGCACCAGCCAACACAAGTGCTTTGACTCGGGTTTTGTTTTTTGCATCGGCACAGTGATACATCGCAAGTGCTGCACCAGGTAGGCCAAACATCATCACTGGGATTTTCCCTTGAGCAAGGAATCGAGTTGCTTCGCGAACGGTATCTAGGCTAATCGAGCTAGGGTTGGTTAACCATGCGTTAAAGATATTGAGTGCCCCTACGATATTCTCACCATGAACATGAGCAACACCACCAATGGGAGTAAAACGAACGGTTTCGTTCAGTATATGGTGCAGCCCAGTTGGAATGAGAAGACGTTCAGAAAAGGCAAACAGGAATGTACCGAAACTGCCCATTTGGCCAATAAACTCCCCAACTTTTGCTATACCTGCACCGATGGTTGGCCAAATAAATGACAAGCCGACCCCTACTAGAGGAAGAACGATAACCGTAATAATGGGAACGAATCGACGACCACCAAAGAAATTGATCGCTGTTGGAAGCGTGATGGTATAGAAGCGGTTGTGCAGATAAACGGTGACCAGCCCGGCAATTACCCCGCCTAATACACTCATGTGGTAGGTGAAAATACCCAATGTATGCCCAAACTCTGCGGAATATATCATCGCAGATGTGCTGTCCATGCCTTGAGATACCAGATAGTCCACGGATGTAGTAGCAGGAGTGAGTCCTTGCGCAAGCAAGCTATAGTTCACGCCTACGTGCATAGCCATAAAACCGATGATAGCCGCAAAAGCAGCGGTTGGCTTTTCCTCTTTCGCTAGGCCAATGGCTGCGGCTACGGCAAAAAATAGTGGAAGATTGGCGAACAGTGAACCAGAAACCTTGCGAATAAACCCGAGAATCAGCTGAACGATCTCAAGCTGATTAAACTCTTGTCCGGTGATATTCGGATTTTGTAGAGCTGCGGCTAGGCCTAGGAAAATACCTGCTGCGGCGATGACCGAAATCGGCATCATGAGCGCTTTCCCTAAGTCTTGTAATTTAGAACCCAGATGTTTCATAACTGGATACTCCATATTTTAATTGTAAGTTGCGATGTTCTAATTTCCGCTTCATTAAAATGGTTTTTGTGTATAGTTGTCTATACAAGTTTACTTGTGTTGTGAGTTCTATCACGAACGTCGTCCGCTGGATAGTTAATAATGTTCATACTCTATAGGATGAGAAACAAATTTAACTTATTGAATTATTTGTATAAGCAAGGTGAATGTATGAAGGTGGTAATTGCACCAGACTCTTATAAAGAAAGTTTATCCGCTTTGGAGGTGGCTGAAGCTATCGAGCGAGGGTTTAGAACTTACTACCCAAACGCAGAAATTGTTAAAGTTCCTATGGCTGATGGAGGGGAAGGGACTGTGCAATCCCTCGTTGATGCGACGGGTGGAGAAGTTGTAGAGCTTAATATCACAGGGCCTCTGGGTAGAACAGTGAAAGGCTTTTATGGCTTAACAGGCGATAAGAAAACCGCGGTTATTGAGGTCGCTGCTGCTGCGGGATTACACCTTGTCCCTACTGACAAGCGAGATCCGATGAAAACGACTTCTTTTGGCGTTGGTGAGTTAATCCTATCTGCGTTAGATAAAGGCGTGAAGCGCATTATCATTGGACTAGGTGGTAGTGGTACTAATGACGCTGGTGCTGGGATCCTCGTCGCGTTGGGTGCAAAGTTATTAAATGCTTCTGGCCAACAGTTAGAGTTAGGGGGAGGGGCATTACAACAGGTTAATAAACTGGATCTGTCTCACTTAGATAAGCGACTAGCTGATGCTGAAATCGTTGTCGCATGTGATGTGGATACACCATTATGTGGACCTTCTGGTGCCAGTTATATTTTTGGGCCTCAAAAAGGTGCGACACCTGAGATGGTGAAAGAGCTGGACACTTGTCTTTCGACGTTTGCAGATCTACTTGAAAATGCCGTGAATCAATCAGTTCGCAATGTACCGGGAGCTGGGGCGGCTGGCGGGATAGGCGTGGCACTTTTGGGGGCGCTCAACGCTGAGTTGAGTTCTGGAATTGATATTGTGATTGAAGCCACTGAACTCAGAAAACAAATGGAAAACGCCGATCTCGTTATTACTGGTGAAGGACGAATTGACAGCCAGAGTATTCACGGTAAAACCCCTGTTGGTGTCGCGAAATTAGCGAAAGAGTTTCAACTTCCAGTAATAGGTATTGCTGGGAGTATTTCTCATGATGTTGGTGTTGTTCATGAGCATGGTATCGACTCAGTGTTCAGTGTGGTTAATGGTGCTTGTAGCTTGGATGAAGCATTTAAAAATGCCGCTAAGAATGTTGAACTTACCGCGCAAAATGTTGCATCATTGCTGCACAGTTCAACCCACTTGTCTAGATGACTATACCTTGATAAGAATGGCAAAATAATCAATAGATTGAAATAGAGTAACGGATAATGATCGACAAATTTTCTCCCATCCCCATGTATCTGCAGATAGAGCAATTGCTCACT
Organism: Vibrio sp. A37; assembly: GCF_059777565.1. Classification (NCBI taxonomy): domain Bacteria; kingdom Pseudomonadati; phylum Pseudomonadota; class Gammaproteobacteria; order Vibrionales; family Vibrionaceae; genus Vibrio; species Vibrio sp. A37. The sequence goes on from NZ_JBLNLI010000004.1 coordinate 34,003, forward strand.
GAAAAGATTACTAATGGTGAATTGAAGCCGGGGGATATGTTGCCCTCTGAGCCAGACATGACAGAACTGTATGGTGTGTCGAGAATGACAATTCGCAAAGCTGTTGATTATTTGGTGCGCCAAGGCGTAGTGGAACGTCAACGTGGAAGAGGCACATTTGTCGCTGAACCCAAGGCACAATTTAAAATGCCTCTTCCTTTGGATAAACACCTTACATCCAGTGAAGTGGCGGAGTGTTTAAATGCGACAATTAAGAACAAGCTTTTGCACCTTTCAAAAGAAGTGGCGGGTGAGGAAGTGTCTCAGGCATTGAGTGTTGAAGTCGGTACACCCGTTTGGTTAATGACACGCCTGCGTATGATTGGCGATGTGCCGTTTGTATATGAGCGCACTCATATGCTGTTTGAGCCGTTTCAAGATTTAACGGAGCAAAATTTGAACGGTTCTAAATATCATTTTGTTGAGCAGCATGGTCATAAAATTATGGGAAGTGAAAAGCAGATAAAGGCAGAGCTTCCATCCCAAGAAATTCGTGGCTTGTTGGGGTTAAGGCGTGATGAGCCAGTCCTAAATGCTCTTTCAGTGGCGTATTTGGACGAAAAAATCCCATTTGAAGTTTCAAATATTTATTACAACCAAGAGTATTACACTTTTACGTTAAGCAGTGAGCGCTAGCCTTGAACTAATAAAGCTATTTCGCTTTAGTGCCATGATTCTTAAAATCTTCGACGGCAAAGTCTATCAGGGCTCTTACTTTTTTCGGAATGACTTTTCCAGCTAAATAGACAGCGTTGACAGGGAGTGTCTGCCTAGAATAGTGATTAAGCAGTGTTTTGATACAATTTTGTTCAATTGCTTCGTCAAGAACGAAGTCTGGGCATAGTGCTACCCCTCGTCCTTCAATCGCCCAATTTCTTGCGATGTGTGCGCTGTTTACCATTAACTCCATTCGTGGGCTAAACGTTTCCTGTTGATCCCCGTTAAAAAATGTCCATTTGCCGTGATCCCTTTGGTTTGTATCGACGATGCAAGTATGGTCGGCGAGATCTTGAAGTGTTCTTGGTGTGCCATTCGACTCTAAGTAGCGAGGAGAAGCAATAAGATAGCTGGTGATCTCCCCTAACTTACGTGTTTTGAGATTGGCTGTGTTAGGAACTCCAACTCGAAAGGCTAAATCAAAGCCATCGGAGGCTAAGTCAACAAAGTTATCATTTAGGCGAAGATCGATAGAAAGCTCTGGGTGCAAGGCAGAGAATCGGCTTACTAAGCCAGACACGTATATTTCTCCGAAGGTGACTGGGGCTGAAATACGTAATAAGCCAGTGAGGCTCTCTGAGTCTTCAGATACCGAGCCCAATAGTTCTTCTAACTCTTGGAGTAGGATGGGGGCACGGGTCAGCAATTCTTCCCCGGTCGGGGTTAGGCTTACTTTTCGGGTCGTTCTCTGTAGGAGCCTTGCCCCAATGCGCTCTTCTAACTGGGCAACGTATTTTGACGTAATACGATTTGAAACGCCAAGCCGTTTTGCCGCTTGTGTAAAAGACCCAGTCTGTGCGGTCGCGACAAATGCATTCAAGCCATCAATTAAGTCCATATTAACTCTCAATTAGGAACATATTGTTGATAATCATTCTACATAATCAACATTGTATTGAAAAGTATAAGACGTAATACTTCTTCATATCGAACGCATAAGTAATGCTTAGTCCACTCAACTCATTGAAGGAGAGGTCATTATGATTGAACTTAAAACCGCACCATACGCTGCATTAATGCTGCGTGTTATATCTGGTACTTTGTTTCTAGCACATGCGATGCTTAAAGTATTTGTATTCACTATCCCAGGCACTATCGGTTATTTCGAAAGCTTAGGATTGCCAGCAATAGCTGTTTATTTCACCCTTTTTGCTGAAATTGCAGGTGGTTTAGCTTTGATTTTCGGTGTCGCCACACGAGTTGTTTCATTGGCTTTAGTCCCACTTTTATTAGGTGTCATTTGGGCGCATTCAGGAAATGGCTGGGTGTTTAGCAATACTGGTGGTGGCTGGGAGTTCCCGCTATTCTGGCTAATGGTACAGGTCGCGACGGGGTTGTTAGGTAGTGGTGCTTACGCACTCAAAATCCCCATGGTTAATAGGCTATTAGGCCAATACGCTTAATGCTACTCAGGTACTGCTTGTCAGTACCTGAGCGAGATTCCACAACATTCAACCTCAAAAGTTAGCGCTATAAGGAGAATAAAAAAGTTGTAATGAGCGCCGCTTTATCGTTGTTAATGTCCTCAATTGGGGTACTTATAGCCGAAATATTCAATGCCGTAATACTGTTATATTATCCCAATTGGTTTTTAGCAATCTGATGGCGTTGTTCATAACAGAGGCTTTCATATTCTGGCAAATAGGCGATATTCGATTTGCAATCCACGTAGTTTAATTTTTCCTTACTTAGATTCATCGCAATTGAGTGCATGAGTGATTCATGGTTGAAGGTGTACTTATACCCTTGAAAGCCAATGAAAACGAATAGTCCAGCAACTATTGCGAATAATACAGTTCTTTTCCTCATTCCTTTCCCTTATACATTAGTATTTATAAGCTCTTTATTTCATATCGTATAGTGTTCGGGTTGCCTTTACCATCCTTTGGTAAGGTATCATGTGATAACTAATTTTTTGCTATTAATATTATTTATTTAACAAATGTTTGTATGTTAATTTACATCTATGAAGGGTAAGTTTAGGGGTAAATATTAATTATAGTACTGGTGTTAAATTGAAACTGATATGGTTAATCCGAAGGATATACATTGGATTTTAAATGAAGTGACGCACTTTTATATTCGTTCGAAATGCATCACTTTAAATGTAGAGTTTAGGGTTATATCAACGCCAGTAATTTTGTGATCAGAACATTGCTGGAATTGTTGTTATCTAGATCTCCACCACTCAACTAAGTGCAGCAAGCCAAATAGGCCATGAGCGTAAAAGTAGGTTTCAATAAGACCGACGCTTGTTTTATGTATTTCAAGTAACAAAGGGCTCAATTGTCCCGTACTGGCGGTTAAATACCATAAGCACCCCGTTAAGATGGCCAGTAGCAAAGCTAATAACCCTAAACCTTCAATAGTTGCCGATAAACCAGCTGGACGAGCCTTTGGTAACTTGAAGGTGAGCAGTGTCTTAATGTCTTCCACTATGACCGAAAAATTCTTGTATAGCCAAGGGTACATATCTGACAGTTTTCTACGGCGGATAACGACGATCATGAATACCAAGGTGACAGGTAACAGCGTTAAGCCACTATAAATATGGAATCGGCTGACGGTGTTTATATCATTCCAAGGCGTATCGCCGTGCACATGCATGAAGGAAGAAGATATGATTTGTGTGAGCACCCATATTACAGTGAGGAGATGGAGAATTTTTTCTGATTTAGGTAGATTTTCAAATAGGGCGTTGAACCCTTCAGTTACGCGAGAAGTCATGGCTTTGTTCTTCGTCTTTTTTGTGTATCAAAGAATGTAACAGAGTTAACATTCGATTTCGGTTAGTGAGTCGACACTTTGCTCTAGTGAGTCGTGCGGATAAAAGACCGTGTCAGCCAGTATTCAATTCACTGACACGACATGATTAAGAAATCATTTATCTTGGTAGATGTGCTCTTCTTTTCGCATTTTCGTGCGGTGAGTTAAGCTAATAATCGCTACAAGTATGATAATGGCGATGAGTGAGATGACGCTCGTTGTCCCATCCCCTAAGCCAAACCCTCCAGCGGCTACTGGTTTACCAAGCAAATCAGCGCCAGCTGCACCAAAGGGGCGGGTTAGAATGTAGCTCACCCAAAAAAGCGCAATATTGTTTACGCCTAGTAGATATAAGGCTGTTGGCATCGCTAGCATCACGATTCCAAAAAAGATTGCTGCATCGAGAAAGCCTAAATGCAGACCATTTGATACCCAGTCTCCAGCTGCGGTTCCAAAACAAAAGGTGAGAAATATGACTGCCCAATAAAAGATTTCTCTTTTAGGAGTATTAATACAGTGCATGTCCAAAGAGTTTTCGCTCCGATGCCAAATTGCGAGAGCTGCGAGAAGCAGAGCCAAGAAGCTTGATGTAGTCACGATGAACGGCACTCCAATAAAATGGATTGTGTCGGCAAACATAGTGCTAAAGACAGCTATTAACACAATGACGGTCCAATACATCCACGGGACATACCGTTTGTAGCGGATTTGAATCACAATGGATGCAACCAAGCCTACGAGTAAAAGGAATAGCGTGATAAAAGTGGCGGTGCCTAAGTGTTCACCTAAGAAATCTGAAGTGGATTCTCCCGCAGTTGTAGAAATAATTTTGATAATCCAAAAGAATATCGTTACGTTTGCAACCTTATTTAAAGGCTTGGATTCTGTATGATTTTGCACAATGGAAAGCATGTTTAGCGTCTACCTATAAAAATTATCTGTATAGGTGATTTTTTGTGAAAAAGTTGTATACCCAGAATATTCGCCCGAAGAAGAGAAGAACACATTTAGTGTGAGGTTAGAAACTTTTAACTGGAAGAAAGATTTTAATTATCAAATAATTAAAGGTTATTTTTGCAAGCTATACCTATAATGAAGTGGCTTTTCTGAGCATTTTAATGGGCAAGATGTGGCTTTATATGATTGGAATTTAACTGAAACCTCACTCACTGTTTGCAAACCACTACATGTTAGTAGTGATTTACTAAACGCATAAGGCAGGCTTCAAATGCCTCAAGTATCTAAACTTTTCTCCATCTTGGTAGATTTCTTTGGTTAGTATTGGGTAATGAACACCACTATCTATCATTATATTATCCACCAAATCAGAGTCTTCAAGAAACATACCTTGCTGATCGGTGAAGTGTTCCCCTGACTTATTACTTACTCCTTTTAGCTCGTCGCAGTTCCTTTGTAGAAACTTACGTTCGTTATTGCTATAGCCAAGTACGAGTTTATTTAAACCTTTCGCTAAGCTAACCTTGTATACGGTGCCGACATCTGCATTTATAAACCCATTTTAGCTTTGGCAGAATAGCTATTCTTTATTTCATTATCTAGAGGATAAAGAGCGGTAAATCCATATTTTCCCAGAGCTCTTTCTTACGCGTCCCTTGTTCAATTGAATCCGACAGAAACACGTCTGGACCGGCTAGGTAGATACTTTTTATAGGATTATTTTATTTCATCAGCTGGTTTATTATCTTTATTGTCCATAACGAGAGGTTAAGGTGTAGTTAAGTGCAGAAGTCCATAAATAGTAAGCTTGGATTCATTTTATTTTAGAATTGCATTAGAGCTTATTAGAGTTGCAATATGCGACAGAATAGCTTGGTGATCACAAGTATTGAACGGTCTTACGAGCGCGAAAATGGACGAAATCTTCTTAGGAATGACATTTATTACCAAGTTCTTCGAATTATTTTTTCTGGTTCTTCTTCGGTTAAGTAAGCAAGTCGTATATACGTTAGTATTTCGCACATAATCAAGCATGGTTATTTTAGGGCTCTTTCCGTGTACTCCACCTTGATTTTATAGCGAGTATTGGAGTAGGGTTGTACGCGAGTACATTCCTTCAATAAATGAATTTTCAGATGAATAAATAGTCAAAAGTTAATATACAAAGTAAAGAAAACGAGTAATTAAAACTTTTATTTAACACGCTTATGCATAGTTGGTGACTTCTTAATTTTGAATATATTGATTATTCTATTTATTGCCGATATTAGTGAGTAAATTGTTATTATCATCCAAGTAACAACAAGAATGTTATTTCCAATAGAATTGGATTTACATTTTGTTACTTGATTGACAGCTATTTATTAGAACCTGTTTGTAGGCTATTTTATGATGCGAATGTGAACCGATAATCAATTTTTTTAGGGACACAACTATGGATGTGAGCCAAGACCTTTTGTCGTTTTGGGAAAATTTTGAGTGGCCATGTGGTGTAAAAGATCTCAACTCTCGTTTTCTGTATATCAATCCTGCATATAGGAGGATGCAGAATCTATCTCGGCAATATGACATTGAGGGTAAGTTTGATGGTGAACTGCCTACGTATACTCATGAGTTTGAGAAAGAGTTCCAAGCCCATGACCAGCTTGTTATTAAAAGTGATGCGACCAAGTCTTCAATAGAAATACACCCCTTTGGTAAACACAAACTGCTAGAGGGGTGGATTTTTCACAAGAAACCTTTTTATGCGCGAGACAATTTAATCGGGGTATATTTTTGGGCAGAGCCAGCAAGGTGTCTTGATAAGGACGTTTATACTACTTTTGGCCGCAAACCGACGTCTATTTTGTTGAACCCTCCGTCATCGATGCTGACAGAGCGAGAGTGGGAAGTACTGTACCTGTTATTGTCTGGTGAGCAGGCCAAAACAATTGCTACTGCGTTATCACTACAATACAACACTGTTAGGAAATATATCGAAAACATTCGATGCAAATTTGGAGTGCATTCAACCAAACAAGCGATCGACTTTTGTAAGCACAATGGCTGGGATAAATACATCCCAGCCAAGTACCTAGTTCGCCATAAAGTGCTCAATTAGTTATACGATGAGTCGTGGTCGGTGCTAGTCTGAACGACCTCGACCCTCAATTGCCCATTGCTGTTCAACTTTTCCGTTCCTGACGCCATACAAGGTGTCAAAGTTGTTTAGAGTAGTGTCACAGTGAGATGGAACTAGGATGACCTTGTCACCAAGAGTTAGTGCGCAATCTCCTTGATCTGAAATCAAGATACCGTGCTCATCGCCGCCACTCTTGTAAGTCACACCCTTTTCTTGCTCTACAATTGGCATGCCAAGATCAATAGACAGGCTCTTCATGCCTGCATCGATAACGATTCTATTACTATTCGGCTTACTAATTACGGTACTGATTACTTTTAGCGAGCAATCAAATTGACTATTAACAGAATCATTTTCTTCATCACCAATTTTACGATAGGCTGCGTCCATAAAGACATAAGAACCCGCTTGGATTTCAGTGAACTCCAATCCTTGATACGCAGCGAATGTACCAGTACCTCCGCCACTTATTATTTCAGGCGCTAACCCTTGTGGTTTAAGTGTGCTCTCAACAAAATCGAACAGGCTCTCTACAGCAGCTCTAGCGACTCGATTGCGCTCTGACAAGGTTGGGATGTGTTGTAAATGCCCAGAATATGCTTGAATACCAGCATAAGCGACATGATCGGTACTTACAATAATACGGATTAGGTTGAGTAGCTCTTCACCTACGTCGACACCGCAGCGCTGCTGCCCGCTTTCCACTTCAATCATGAGTTGGACCACGATATTTGCTCGCTTGGCTGCGAGGGCGATTTCGGCAACGTGAGCGGCACTGTCGATGACTTGGATAAAACGGGTGCTTGGATATTGCTGATGAAGGGATGTTAGCCTTTGTGTTTTCACTTGCCCTGCTATCGGCGTGGTAATCAGAATATCCTTTATTCCGCCTTTCGCCATCACCTCAGCTTCACCAAGCTTCGCGCAGCAAATGCCCTTCGCGCCAGCGTCTAATTGCATTTGTGCTATAGCAGGTATTTTATGAGCTTTAGTATGCGGTCTAAGTGATAACCCTAAACTATCTATGCGTTGTTGCATAGATTTCAGGTTGTTTTCTATTTTATCGAGATCAACGATTAGTGCGGGAGTATCTAGCGAATGGATATCCATTAAGAATCCTTAATTTGTATTATAGCCTATAGGAATAACTTGGTAATAAATTCTGTTTTTTATGATGAATTATATGTTTTTAAACCTTCAACTATATCAGCGGTTTTTTTATAAAACAATGGTCAACTCGACTATGTTTATTACTGAAGTTTTGATTAAGAATTAGGGGGAATTGGATTAGATTTTTTTAGTTTTAATTGAAGCTAATAGTAGAAGAGTAACTGAACTGAACACCCGCTGATAGTGATAATTCTATTATTTTACATTGCTGGTTATGTGTTAAATTTTACTGCTGGTTACTCTGCTAGTTAATTCCACTTCCACCTTCATCATAATATAATATTTTAATTATTTACTTTTAGAAAAAGTGTTGACCATTAGAAAATATGTAGTTATTTTGTATTTCGTTTTTGTGCAACTAGTTGTGTATTAATATTCTCTAGTGGAGTACTCATTGTTTGAGATGCTTATATTGCATAAAACAATAGCGCTTTACCCTAACCAATTGCTGGGTGCGCTATACATAGCCAACTAACTTTATGCTCGCCTCTTCACAAAAATCTTGAGCATTGTGACTGTTTGCCCACGTTAGTGGGCATTTTTTCATAGCCGTTCAATTAATTGGGTTTTATTGACTTGGTATGTAAAAGTCTAGCCTGACATTTTCTGTAGGTATCAATGGGCTCCGTTGCGAGATTTCTCTGACAGTAGTGTTCCCTACCTCGCTACCGTTTAAGATGTAAATTCACTTTTAATCAGGCGCATTTCTCTTTGATTGTCGTGTCGTTCCATGTCGACAACAAGCATTCAGCCTAAAATCCGTAAAAAAATGGAGTTAGTCGCTTCAGTTTTACGGGGAAAAAGCACGAGCTTCGTCAGCGATTTGTAATCTAGAGCTGTGTGGATATGGGCAATATCGCGTTAGTCCATTAAACACCGGTAGTGTATACTTGAATCTTCTTTCTTCGCCTGTCATTATTTCCCAAATTCAATCCAGTGTTGTCCTATGAAATATTTAGTTCCAGAATCAACAGAGTCGGAAAGATTGTTTTTACGACAATTCGTTGAGAGTGATTGGCAAGATCTCCACAAGTACTATTCTGATAGAGAAGCAACCCAGTACACCCTAAATAGGGATATGTCTCCAGCGGATACATGGCGATTACTTGCCTGTATGATTGGCCACTGGCAGATTAAAGGCTATGGTCCTTACGCAATTGAGCTTAAGTCAACTCAAAAAGTTATCGGTATATCCGGTTTCTGGTATCCTATTGAGTGGCCAGAGCCTGAGATTAAATGGGCCCTCTCCCGAGAATTTTGGGGGCAAAGTTTCGCAAAAGAAGCGACATTGTCAACTTTAGCTATAGCGAAAAAGTATTTGTCCGATAAAAGACTTATCAGTCTTATCCATTCAGATAACCTACGCTCTAAAAATCTTGCTATCTCTGTCAATGCGTCATTTGAAAAAAATATTGAATTTAGAAATAGTCAGTGGTGTGTGTATAGGCACCAATAGCTATTGTTTTTCGCTTGGTTGCTAACTCCTATAAGTTGACCGAAATTACTTTTATTTGGGTGGAACTTAATAGTCATCAGCCCATTGGAAACCTAGTTCTGTGAAAGTTTTGGGGCGGGAGCTGTTTTGCTTGTCCTACCCTTTTGATTCAACACACAGGTAAAAACTGCCAAGTTTTATTGTATTGCGACACTCGCTAGTTAACATGCCACTAAAATTACCGTAGTCTATCAATCGGTAATATGAACACCTCTATTAAGAAAGCAAGTAATCTCAATTTTATTTCCAACCGGTTTCATGCTGTCAGCGCTAAGAATTTGTGTTTGCAGCAATAATTGATTTTTTTGGGTGATAGAGTAGACGTTATACTCGTATATGGGAGTAGAAGAATAATGAGGGTTATTGAGAGTGAAGTGCAAAGAAGAAAACTTAACAGACTCACCTGTTATCATTACTTCCTTCGGTGATATTTGAGCTAATACATCAAAAGCTGGCTCACATTTAGAAAAATCAGCCACCACTGTGATTTCTTTTCCTTTATTCAGCGCTGCATAGACATCCGTATAATTTTTCAGTGTAGATGCACTGACATTACTAGCTAACATAGCCAACGAAGCGGCCAAAACATACTTCATAGTAAAGTTACCTAATCTTTCCGTGAATTAGAATACAACATTAACATTCAAGTTTTGGGTTGAAAACAGGCGTTTCCACTTGAATAAAAAAGAGTGATATGTACCACAAGCAAAGGCCGAAGATACAGAAGTAGAAATCACAACGCAAAACGATGACAGTTTTACTGACTACCTCGTAGTGACGGCATCGTACGTAGTATACCCTCTAAAAGATATGCGTTTAAATACGAGAGCATCGAATTACTTTATTCGAAGGCTAACCCTAGCTCAAGAGATACCTCGGGCTAGCCAGACTGAAACGTTTTGGGGCATTATCGCGTTAGGAAGACCGTTCAGTACATGTGATCACCAAGTAATTCTGTCGCACATTACGACATTAATAGGCTCTAGTATAATTCTTAAATAAAGTGGGTCCAAATGCGTTGTTCGTGGGTCGAAAACTAAATGAGCTCTTACTCGTTGTAGGCCCAAAACTCAGATGTAATCGGTCTAAGTGGTTTCGTTTGTGGGATGTTACAGTTAAGTGTGCTTCGAAAGTGTTATCGCCCTTCAATAAACTTATGCCATTCGTAGTGGCTTCTGCGGCTGTAAGTGTTTTTAAAATTAAAATAATCAAACTTGGAACGTTAAGTTGAGCTCACTTTTAATGTAAATCAGTATGTTATACAAGAAGTTAATTGGTACAATAATCTCAACTTCAACAAAAGTAATACAATATTATGAATGACTATAGACTAGCAGCGTCAGAGCTTTTAAATCGCAGAGTAGCAGGTACGAAAGCGCCGCGCTTAGACATACCGCAACGTCCTGAAAACCTAGATGATGCCTTACATATTCAATCTTCAATGATTGATTTACACAGTGATATGGTTGGAGGCTGGAAGTGTTTGCTTCCACTTGCTGAAGATAAGTTGGTCGTTGCTCCTATTTTTGCAGCGACAATCCAACGCGGTGAACAGTGTCAACTGTTTGCTGATAACGGTATGGCTCGGGTTGAGCCAGAAATCGCCTTTGTTTTAGGTAAAGAACTTCCAGCTAAAGCAGACGGTTATAGTGAAGAGGAAATCAATGATGCCATTGGTTCTTGCCATATGGCTCTTGAGTTAATGCAAGTTCGCTTTGCAGAAGATTCTGGTGCTGAATTTTACGAGAAACTCGCCGATTGCCTTGTCAATCAAGGAATGTTTATTGGCCCAGAAATATCAAGAGATAAGGCGTTCAACGCAGCAGAAGTTGCCGTAACGATTTCTCAAGGCGAGAAAAAGCGAGTGTTTGCTGGCAAGCACCCAAACCAATCGGCTCAAGCACCAATTTATTGGTTAATTAATTATATGACTCGCAGAGGAACCAGCTTTAAGGCGGGAGAGGCGATTATCACAGGATCTTACTGTGGTATTGTTGAGCTTGATTTTGATGCACCAACAACCATTACCTATGAGGCAATTGGAAGTTATCAAGTCACCTTTAGTCAGAATATCTAGGCTATCTGTAAACCCCGTCCTAATAATCGTTAACTTATTTTAGGGCGGGATAATATTGGTTATCAATATTACTAATCAATTCTTGGCGCTACAGTAAGAAGTAGGCTAGCAAATCTACGTGTCTCTCCACTGTCTATGAGCAGCTTCCGACATCATCGCATCCAAAACCCAACAAAGGCTTTTTTCATCAGCCCAGAGCCCTCGAACGGCTTGACCAATCTGTTTATCATCTAATGTTGCCGAACTGATGCAATAACCTTGTCCAAGTTGGGATTACTTGCCGAACCTTTTTGCTTAAAAAACATTTATGCGATTACCCTGAGAGCCACAGATATTTTTCGGCCTCATCTTGAGGCAGTTTCAAACTCTCTTAACTCAGTATCCAAAACAGCTGGTGCGGATAAGACTTGAATAGCATCCAAAATTAAGTAATAGATTCAAATATATAAACTTAAAAATAGTATACTGCATATTTATTTTAAAGGTTTTACTCTATGATGCAGAAGCATAAAAGTTACTCCGTAATAACGGGACTCATCTTTTTTCTTGCCGCACTGTTTAGCTGGCAAACGATGGCAGACACCAACGGCAGGGAGCCTCTAAAGTACGGAAAGTTACTGAAAGACTATCCCTATCCTTATCCAGTCAAATACTTCAACATTCAAAGTCAGCGCCAAGCACTCAAGATAGCGTATATGTACCTTCCTTCCACCGGAAACATGCCAACACTACTTCTTTTACATGGCAAGAACTTCACCTCTGATTATTGGAAATCGACCGCTGACTGGCTTTCAGCAAAAGGTTACGGTGTACTCATTGTGGATCAAGTCGGGTTTGGTAAATCATCAAAGCCTCTTCACTACCAATTCAGCTTCGAGAATTTATCTAAAAATACCCACCTATTGGTAAAAAGCTTGAATCTGAACAAAGTTATTGTCATGGGACATTCCATGGGTGGCATGATGGCGATCCGCTATTCTTTGATGTACGGAAATGATGTAGAAAAGTTAATTGTTATCAACCCATTAGGGCTTGAGGACTATCTTCAATACGAAGAGTACAAAGATCCAGAGTTCTTCTACCAATCCGAGCTGAAGAAAACGATACAAGGCGTAAAAGCCTACCAAAAAAAATACTATTACGATAACAAATGGAAGCCGGAGTATGTACAAAGGCTGACGGCTTTCGAGGGCTGGATAAATGGCCCAGATTGGCCAATCATAGCATGGAATAATGCACTCACTTATGACATGATTTTTACAGGCCCCGTAGTTCAAGAACTACAGAAACTATCCATGCCTACCTCATTAATTATTGGTACGCGAGATACCACGGCTCCAGGTAGAGCTTGGAAAAAACCAGATACCAACTATCAATTGGGACAGTTTACAAAGCTGGCTCACAATGCAGTCAATGAAATAAAGAATGCCAATTTGTTTGAAATACAAGGGCTTGGTCATGTGCCTCAACTAGAAAATTTCTCTTTGTTTTCTAAAGCATTATCTAATGCATTAGAATTTCACAGTAAACACTCGCCCGATTAGGATGGAGGATATATGGTGTAAAGTTCGGAATACTTTATAGATCATCTGACTTTTATCGATCAATATGAAACTGTATGGTTTATTTCGCTTAAGTGAGCCATCATTATATCTATCCATCTGATTTATAAAGCCACTTTATCCCAATGTGTATCGTGGCATTTTGTTGAATTTATTCAGTCAGCACAATCATCACGGGATCTTACTGTGGTATTGCTGAGCTTGATTTTGATACTCCAACGACCATGACTTATGAGGGAATTGGAAGTTATCAAGTCACTTTTAGTCAAAAGATCTAGGTTAGTCTCGAAGGTAAAAGGCAGGGCGTTTAGACTTTAAACGCCCTTTCTTGTATCTATCATGAGCCTATATATTTTCGGCATAAGCGGGTTTGGAAGGATAAATGCAGCTTGATGGTTGGCTAATATGTCTCAACTTCAAAGTGTTCACTACTGCATGCCTTTCACTTAATTAGGGATATCTTTAATGAAATTTTTTGCCGCTCAGGATTATCAAGAAGACTGTATTAAACGGTTCGACTCCTACTCGCTAAAGCTTAACAAGCTAATTCCCACAGCAAGGATCGAACACATAGGTTCTTCTTCAATTGCCGAAACAGTTTCAAAAGGTGATTTGGACATATTTGTCGGGGTAGAGAAAGTGCACTTCGAGTCCTCGATAATGCTGCTTGAACAATTAGAATTCGTAGAAAAGCTAGATACATTAAGAACAAAGGAACTGTGTATGCTTGAATCTATAAATGATGACGTGGCTATTCAATTAGTGGTTAATGGTTCTAGGTTTGAAAATTTTTTAACTTTTAGGGATCGACTACGTTCAAATCCCAGTTTAGTAAAACAATATAATGATCTGAAGCTAGCTTGTACTGGGATGACATCGGATGAATATCGACAGAAAAAATCTCTTTTTATTGAACACGTGTTGAACTCTGAGCAAGCGCCTTCGATGCACTAGAGCCAAATTGACTCCAATTTTTAATCGCTTAAGATGAGCCGATATTTACTATTTTGGATTAGATTGAGGTAGTAGTGGTAGTTAGTGAAGTGTCGTTAGCGTTAGCACAGATTAAAGTTACTCCGTTTGATATTGAGGCAAATCTGGAGCGGCATAAGCAAGTTACAAGCGTAGCCACTGAGTCTGGAGCGGATATCATCGTATTTCCTGAATTGTCTTTATTAGGCTATGAACTGGCTTCGGCCGATACATTTTCTATTGATATCAATTCTCCGATAGTAAAGCAGCTATCACGTATTTCGATTGAAAAGAATATAGTGGTAATAGCGGGATGCCCATTAAAGACTGATTGCTCAAAGCCGAATATCGGAGCTATCATTTGCTTCCCTAACGCAAAGACAGAAGTATATCGAAAGCAATACCTTCACCAAGGTGAAAGTGAGTATTGTAGTCTTGGCAATGAGAATTACTTTTTCACTATCAAAAACATGAAAGTATCGTTAGCTATATGTGCAGATTTTTTAGAACCGAAGCATATAGATGACGCCAAGTCTCATCATGTCGACGCGTATATAGTGAGCGCTTTGATTTCTAAATCGGGATATTCTTTAGATAGTGACGCTCTCTCTTCAATCGCCGTTAACTTGAATGCACCTGTATTATTGTCAAACTACGTTGGTAAAACAGGAGGATGGGATGCAGCCGGGAAAAGTGGTGTTTGGGATAGGAAAGGTAGAATAGCGGAGCAAGGAAGTGGTGTAGATGAAGGGATCGTGCTTTGTAAAATAGATGACCAAGAAATCCAAAGCACGAGGTTTCTTTCCTGCTAGCAACAATACTCAGTATATTTAGAGTTTGTCGATAGAGCCAAAGTGAAGTTCGATTGGAAAATCTTAGCTCGGGACTGAATGTCTCCGAGCTAATTATATTTTCAGGCTTTATGCAGCCTTAAATTCCTCCAATATCGAGCGTTGTTTGTCGGTTAGATTTGTTGGTGTTTCAACAAATACTTTCACGTACAAATCGCCTGTTTGGCCTTTTCGGCTAGTTACACCTTTACCGGTCATTTTAAATCTTCTGCCCGTTTGTGTGCCAGCGGGTATCTTGAGCTTAAAGCGATTATCAATCACATTCACTTCAGCTTCACCACCTAAAGCCGCAGTCACCATATCTACTTTACAGTTGTAAATCAGGTCATTGCCATCTCTTTCCAAAAAGGCATGGGGCCGTGTTGCGATAATGAGCAACATATCTCCTGCAGGTCCACCGTTGACTCCTGCAGAGCCTTTTCCTGCAAAGCGAATCTTTTCACCATTATTAATTCCGGCAGGAATTTTGACATTGATTTTTTTTTGTTCACCATTTAGTGGCAGCTCTACAACTTTCTCTGCCCCTTGGACTGCATCTACAAAGTCCACCGTTAAGGTAAACTCGATATCTTGTCCTTTTCTTGGTCGTGCTTGGCCTCGACCACCACGAGCTTGAGAAAATATGTCTTCAAATCCTGCAAAGTCACCACCGAAGCCTTGGCTTTGTTGATTGAATGCGCCACCAAAAATATCTTCGAACCCACCAAAACCTTGGCTTCGTTGACCTTGGCCTCCGAAACCTGTTTTATCAAACGCAGCATGACCAAACTGATCATATTGCTGACGCTGCTCTTTGTTTGTGAGCACTTCATATGCTTCTTTGATTTCTTTAAACTTTGCTTCAGCTACAGTGTCATCTGGGTTTTTGTCCGGATGATACTGCATGGCCAACTTCTTGTAGGCCTTTTTGATCTCTTTTTCTGAGGCTGTTTTCGAAACACCGAGCACGCTATAAAAATCCCGCTTGGACATGCTGTCACCTCTCTAATAATTAATCGAAAAAATGGGCGTACATCATACGCCCATTGATACTTGCGTCTAAGGTTAATAGTAGATGAAGCTTTGTAGGCTTCACCTGTCTATATTTTCCTTAGTCAACTTCTTCAAACTCTGCATCGACAACGTCATCTTGCTGAGGTTGATTTTGAGCTCCATTTGCAGACGGTGCATTTTGAGCCTTCTGCGTCGCAATTTCCACTAGCTTTTTAGATGCTTCAACTAGTGCCTGAACTTTAGCATCAATAGTGTCTTTATTGTCGCCTTTTTTAGCTTCTTCCAGTTCAGAAATTGCGCTATCAATCTTAGCCTTCTTATCTTCAGGAAGTGCATCCCCTAGCTCTTCCATCTGTTTTTGAGTTGAGTGAATCAATTGATCCGCTTGGTTACGAGTAGTCACTAGCTCTTCAAATTGCTTGTCAGCCTCTTTGTTCGCTTCTGCTTCTTGTACCATTTTTTCAATTTCAGCTTCACTCAATCCGCCCGAAGCTTGGATTATAATGGTTTGCTCTTTGCCAGATTGTTTGTCTTTCGCAGAGACGTGTAATATTCCATCAGCATCAATGTCAAACGTGACATCAATTTGAGCCATTCCACGTGGTGCGGGTTGAATACCCTCAAGGTTAAATTGGCCTAGAGACTTGTTGTACATTGCTTGCTTACGCTCACCTTGTAAAACATGTACAGTCACTGCACTTTGGTTGTCTTCTGCTGTTGAGAATACTTCGTGTGCGTTTGTGGGCACAGTGGTATTTTTTTCAACAAGTTTGGTCATTACACCGCCCATGGTTTCAATACCAAGCGAGAGTGGAGTAACATCCAGTAGTAGGACATCTTTGACATTACCGCCAAGTACACCAGCTTGAATGGCTGCACCCATTGCTACTGCTTCGTCTGGGTTGACATCCTTCCGTGCTTCTTTACCAAAGAATTCTGCTACTTTTGCTTGAACCATCGGCATACGAGTTTGACCACCCACTAGGATTACGTCAGTAATCTCTGCTGGAGATAGGTCTGCATCTGCAAGTGCCACTTTCAATGGCTCTAAAGAGCGTTGCACTAAGTCTTCAACTAATGACTCAAGTTTTGCGCGAGTCACTTTCACATTCATGTGTTTTGGGCCAGCTGCATCCGCTGTGACATACGGCAAATTAACATCTGTTTGTTGTGCAGAAGAAAGCTCTATTTTTGCTTTTTCAGCAGCTTCTTTCACCCGTTGCATCGCCAAAGGATCGTTCTTAAGATCGATTCCTTGCTCGGATTTGAACTCATCCACTAAGTAGTTAATTAAGCGGTTATCGAAATCTTCACCACCAAGGTGAGTATCACCGTTGGTAGCAAGTACTTCGAAGGTTTTCTCGCCATCGACTTCATCCACTTCAATGATCGAAATATCAAATGTACCGCCACCCAAGTCGTAAACAGCGATTGTACGGTCACCGCCTTGTTTTTCTAAACCGTAAGCAAGTGCGGCAGCGGTTGGCTCGTTAATAATGCGTTTTACTTCCAAACCAGCAATACGACCAGCATCTTTTGTTGCCTGACGTTGTGCGTCATTAAAGTAAGCAGGAACAGTAATCACGGCTCCGGACACTTTTTCACCTAAAAACTCCTCGGCAGTTTTCTTCATTTTCTTAAGAACTTCAGCAGATACCTGTGGAGCAGCCATTTTTTGGCTTTGAGCCTCTACCCAAGCATCGCCATTGTCTGCCTTGACAATTTTGTAAGGCATAATTTCGATGTCGCGCTGGACTTCTTTATCTTCAAAGCGACGTCCAATTAGACGTTTTATCGCAAATAGTGTGTTGGTTGGGTTTGTCACCGCTTGACGTTTCGCTGGCTGACCAACCAATGTCTCACCATCGGTATAACCAACAACAGATGCTGTGGTGCGTTCACCTTCTGCGTTTTCGATGATACGTGGTTGTTCACCTTCTAAAACCGCAACACAAGAGTTAGTTGTACCTAAGTCAATACCAATAATTTTACCCATAATATATCCCTCCAGCACATCCATTAGTTTTTCTAATGAATGTGCTTAATAATCATTTAATAGTTAATTCTTCGACAGTCGGTTTTTCGATAAGTGACTGCCTAAGTTAGTTGCCTACTTCAGGCCTAATAGCTACTTAGTGATCGCTATTTTTGTTGGTTGTACCGCTTCAGGAACTTCACGCACGAGATCGATATGAAGTAAACCGTTTTCCAAGGTTGCATTGGTCACTTTTACATAGTCTGCAAGTTGGAATTTACGTTCAAAGTTGCGCTCTGCAATACCTTGATAAACGTAATTTTTTTGCGTTTCATCTGACTTCATTTCACCAGATACAATCAACATATTTTCGTTTTGTGTGAGAGTAAGCTCTTCTTCAGAAAAACCAGCAACAGCCATAGTGATACGGTAGTTATGTTCTTCTTTTTGCTCAATATTATATGGTGGATAACCACTTGATGATTTATTCGCGCTGTTTTCAGCTAAGTTGAATAAACGATCAAAACCAATGGCATGACGGTAAAGGGGAGAAAAATCTAAGTTTCGCATAATACTATCCTTTCAATAAGCAATAGCCTATACACCACATACAAAGGTGTAGAGGATGAACTTGTATTCCTTTCGCTTATTTGACTCTAAGCAGGACATACATCAGTTCATGATTAAATATAAAAACAGCCGCAATATTTGACTGCGATCTGTTATCTTTTCACCGCTTTATACTTCCCAATTTTTGGCAAAGTAAACGGCGAATGAACTCCATAAGGCGGTTCGTGTAATTAATATATGCTTCCGATATTTTGATGTCAACATTTAAATTAGTTTTTATAATGATTAATTCGGGGGGAGGTTTTAAATGGAGCGAGGAAAACCGCAGTTAGGGTAGTGCGAGTGAACAGATATAAAATAGAGGAATAGCCAGAATGGAACATCTCTGGCTATTGCGAGTTTAGCACGTTTTCACTGTGAGCAATTATGCATCAAGCAGTGACTTAACATAGGCCTCAATTTCTGGAACTTGGCAGTTTTCAAAGAAACATTGTTGGAAGCGCTCTCCTGTCACTGCGGTTTTTACTAGCTCTTGGTCGATAGCTTTCAGAGTATCAAGGTAGTTTTCTTTAACAACTGCAGCTTTTACATCATTGAGAATCGCTGCGTTTGCTTGCTGTGGTGCCGCGCGCTCTAGTGGATACCCTTGTCCACGCTCACCAGTCGTGAAGGCTTTTTCAAAAATATAACGAACATTGAGTTCTGCTCCCCAACCAAAGCCCTTAGCAAAAGCCAAAGATAACGCGTTCCCGTTGTTGATTTGGTTGAAAAGAAACGCATCAGAAGGATCTAAACAATAGCCACATACAACGCCTGAGTGGATGTTAAGTGACATCATTGCGCCTTGACCAGTGCCACAGCCAGTCACGACAAAGTCAGCGGCTTTTGAGTTAAGCAGAATGCTCGCCATTATTCCTAGGTGAATGTAGGTTAGGAGGTGATCGTTTTCGTCACACATTCCAACGTTATAAACTGGATAATCTAGGTCACGTACAGCAGTTTGCAGTTCATTGAAAACGACAGCGTTTTTGCTAGCTTGGCTATTTTCCATCATTAGAGCGATTTTCATTATTTTCTCCGCCAGTATGATTGTAATAAGTCTAATTAAATAAAATCTTTACGCATTGGTGTAAAGTTGTCGATAAGGATGCCTTGCTCCAGGCATACGCAGCCATGTTCTACATTTGGCTCTTTGTACATGGTGTCGCCAGCTTTCACGATTTTGTTTTCACCGCCAATAGTGAATTCGAACTCACCGGAAAGAACATAAGTCAGTTGCTCGTGAGGATGCGAGTGCATAGCGCCAATCGCGCCTTTTTCAAAATGCACTTCCACTGCCATCATATTGTCGCTGTGGGCGAGGACTTTGCGTGAAATGCCATCACCTAAATCTTCCAGTTGTATATCTTTATTGTGTACAAACATGAGATACCTAAATGTTGTGTTGTAATTTGTTCGCAGTTTTTTGGTCATTGACCACAAAACGCTTCTGTTGATCTCGATAGAGGCGAAACACTGTAATGCCATTGACACATATTGCTGTTGCTTCCAATAGCATTCCGCCTATAGAGCCAACTAGTATGTTGTTCGTAAGCCAGCAAGCTGCACCGATAAGAAAACCTATGCGCATCTTGATTCCGGTCAGAGCAAATAGCGAGTACGTACCTATGCTCGTTCCTAATATTGGCCAGAGTTGCCAAATAGAATCTGAAATCCAGTATCCAAGCAACCAACTTGCAAATATAAATAAGCTCGCTAGCAACAGTGACGATGTATAAATTGACGTTATGGTTCTTATCATCGAAAGCAAAGCTGCTAATGCAGACGCCACCGAACCCAGTAATAGGTAGTGGATAAGGTGATTGACGTTCAAAAACACCATCAATATTTTCAACGTTCTATCTTTTTTCTGATAGAAAGTGGAGATGCCGATGACAAAACTCAGCATTCCTAAGAGTTGTGCGAGATTAAGTAGCTCCACCTTTATTGACTTTTAGTTATCGAGATAACCAGCCGCCATCTACAGCGATGGTATAACCATTAATATAATCGGACGCGGCTGATGCTAGGAATACACAAGGCCCTGCTAAGTCATCTGGCTTACCCCAACGCTGCGCTGGGATGCGATCAACAATTTCTTTGTTTCGTGCTTCGTCTTGTCTAAGTGCGGCAGTGTTATCTGTCGCCATATAGCCAGGCGCAATAGCATTCACATTAATGTTATCCTTTGCCCATTCATTTGCCATCAAACGTGTAATGCCCATCACACCACTTTTGGACGCGGTATAAGAAGGAACGCGAATACCACCTTGATAAGAGAGCATAGAAGCGATGTTGATGATTTTGCCTCCTTCTCCTTGAGCGATAAACTGCTTAGCAACGGCTTGAGACATGAAAAATACAGACTTGACGTTGATATCCATTACGTCGTCCCAGTCTTTTTCTGTAAATTCAATTGCATCGCTACGGCGTATAATGCCTGCGTTGTTGACTAGAATGTCTATTCGACCTAGTTCAGTGACGGCCTTATCGACAATGGATGGAATGTCATCTAGCTTCATCAAGTTTGCACGAACATCGACAAACTTTCGCCCTAGTTCTTCAACTGCTTGTTTTGTTTCTGACGGTTCTGATAAGTTAACGCCAACAATATCGCAGCCTGCACCTGCAAGCCCTAGAGCCATACCTTGACCTAACCCTGTGTTGCAGCCAGTCACAATGGCCACTTTGCCTTGAAGATTAAAAGAATCTAAAATCATATGCTTACCTCAAAGGTGTCGAATATAGTGACCATGTCCATATGGGTTTCTGTAGGGATGCTCACCGTTGATGAACTAAAGATAACAGAAATTAAGAACGGCTTTCAATTTAAAATGAAATGATGTTTTAAAAAAATTGATAGATATCTTGTTTTTTTCACTTGTTTACCAGTAAATCGCGTTATGAACAGGTGTTTTAAAAAAAATGGGTGATATAATCGGCCTAGATAGAAAAATAACAAAGGTAGAAGGATGGAAAAAGCAACTCAACCCGAAGCAGTCTCCTCAGTATTGAAAGTATTTAGCATTTTAGAGGCAATGGGTGACCAAAAGGAAATTGGTGTATCAGAACTCTCTCAAAGGTTGATGTCTTCTAAGTCAACCACATATCGGTTTTTGCAGACGATGAAAAGTTTGGGCTATGTCAGCCAAGAGGGTGAAGCGGATAAGTACTCGCTCACGATAAAAATGTTCGAGATGGGAGCCAAATCTTTACAGTATGTTGATCTGATTTCTATTGCTGACAAAGAGATGCGAGTTATTGCAGAGCAGACTAATGAAGCGTTGCACCTAGGAGCGTTAGGCGAGGGTGCGATAACCTATATTCATAAAATCGATTCTGGATATAACTTACGGATGCAATCTCGGATTGGCAGCCTAAATCCCCTCTATAGCACCGCAATTGGTAAAGTGTTGTTAGCAGAAAAAGACGAAGCTTCTGTTCGCGAAATTCTTTCTAATGTCGAGTTTAGAAAGCACACTGAAAAAACGGTAGAGAATGCGGATCAGTTCATTTCTTTGCTAGAGATGGTGCGCGAACAACACTTCGCAGAGGATAATGAAGAACAAGAGCCGGGGCTACGATGTGTCGCCACGCCAATCTATGACCGATTTGGCGTAGTCATTGCTGGCATTTCCATTTCATTTCCAACGGTTCGGTTTAATGAAGACCTTTTATCTGACTATGTCGCACAATTACACAAAGCGGCGAAAAATATTTCGGAGCAGCTTGGCTACCACGATTACCCAGTTCTTGTTGATTAATTGAAAGTTACAGCACCCATATTCGGGTGCTCTTTGAGGAATACTAGTTGATAGAATTGCCTCAAAGAGGTGTCTTTATCTACCTTGCAGCATTAGCACTTAAAGCGAGGCATTGTTCAATGAAATCGGAGTAATTTGATGCGTCGGCGTATTTGATATCCAATGAACCATGAAACATCAAAGTCACCTTTACATCTTTAAACCCTAACCAACACGTGTAACCATCATAATCGTGCCATGCTAACATTTCACCCAACTGGTATTTGTGCTCAAGTTTGTCGCCTTCTGAACGGACTTTATCAAATACTCTTAAAAACTCTCTAATTGTGAGGCGATTATTCATGTTTCGCTCCTGCTTCAAAAATCGAGGTGTTGCGAATTAATAGTTACGTGTTTGTTCATCTTATCGATCACCTTTAAGTTGTGTATTCTACTTATGTCTACTTGGCCAATCTTTTTTGAGCGTATCTTTCCTTTGATTTTAAAAAGATTAGACGTTGTCTGAGATCTATCGATGTAACAATACTCTCTAAAAAAATAAACACATTGAGATGATCTGAACGAACCTTTGCTTAATTTACCTCTTAACTTTTTGATCGATTTTTCAACATGTACCGTAATGAAAGGAGTGTTTGTCAAAAGGAGTTTGACCTCCAGTGGATACTTTAGCTATCGATTTGGCGAGGTTACAATTCGCCTTCACCGTTTCATTTCATATCATATTTCCAGCATTTACTATAGGGTTGGCATCGTATCTTGCCGTTCTTGAAGGGCTGTGGTTGAAAACAAACCAAGACAAGTATTTACAGCTTTACAAATATTGGTTGAAAATCTTTGCCATCAGTTTTGGTATGGGAGTGGTGAGCGGAATCGTGTTGAGCTACCAATTTGGTACAAACTGGAGCGTATTCTCAGACAAAACTGGTCCTATACTCGGACCTCTTATGGGTTACGAAGTGTTCACTGCTTTTTTCCTAGAAGCAGGCTTTTTGGGCGTGATGCTTTTTGGTATGGGGAAAGTTGGCAAGAAGTTGCATTTTGCATCTACTTGTATAGTTGCTCTTGGAACGTTTCTTTCTGCATTTTGGATCCTTTCAGTCAACAGCTGGATGCATACACCGGCTGGCTATACGATTAATGAAGCGGGTCAGTTTGTCCCGGATGATTGGTTTCAAATTGTCTTCAATCCGTCATTTCCTTACCGATTGATTCACATGTTACTTGCCGCGTATTTGACAACAGCTTTTGTTGTAGCGGCAGTTGGTGCACATCATCTACTCAAATCACCGAATAATCCGTTAGCTAAAACGATGTTCTCGATGGCGATGTGGATGGCCGCTTTGGTGACACCCTTACAGATTGTTGCTGGTGATTTTCATGGACTTAATACACTTGAACACCAACCCGCTAAAGTCGCGGCTATGGAAGGGCATTTCGAAACCCGTCAGGGCGCTCCGCTGATCTTGTTTGGTATACCTGATGAAGAAGCACAAGTGGTGAAATTTCAAATCGCTATACCTAGTTTGGGTAGTCTAATTCTGACTCATGACCTCAATGGCGAGGTAAAAGGGCTCGATGCTTTTCCCAAAAAAGATCACCCACCGGTTTCCATTGTTTTTTGGAGCTTTAGAACGATGGTTGTGATTGGCTTTGGCATGTTGGCGATTGGACTTGTTAGCTTATGGTTGCGAAAAAAAGGTCGACTCTACACGGCTTCACGTTTTCACCGAGTATGTGTTTTTTGGGGGCCTTCGGGTTTTATTGCGGTGCTCGCTGGTTGGATCACGACCGAAGTGGGTCGACAGCCTTTTACCGTTTATGGACTGCTCAGAACCGCAGATTCAGTATCACCTGTAGATGCTTCAGCAGTGAGCGCATCGCTTCTCGCATTTGTTATTACCTATTTGTGCGTTTTCGGTGCGGGCTTTTTTTATTTAGTCCGTTTAATGCGCAAATCACCTTCTAAGTATGAACAGACGCCGAGCAATCGGTTACCAGATGGCACCCAAGTACCCCCTGCATCACACCCAAACAGGCTCAACTGAAAGTGAAGGAATATGTATGGACATTGCATTAATTTGGTACGGCATCATAGGGTTAGCAGTACTCATCTATGTGGTATTGGATGGATTTGATTTGGGAATAGGGATCCTTTTTCCTTTCGCGTCAAATCAAGCTGAGAGAGACTTGATGATGAATAGCATCGCGCCTGTTTGGGATGGGAACGAAACTTGGCTGGTATTAGGAGGAGGAGGCTTGTTTGCTGTGTTTCCCTTGGCGTACTCAGTGACCATGCCTGCGTTTTATGCGCCAGTTACCATCATGCTTCTTGGATTGGTGTTGAGAGGAGTGTCGTTCGAATATCGTTTTAAAACAAAGAAAGGTAAGTTTTTGTGGGATAAGGCTTTTTTTGTCGGCTCGTTAAGTGCTACAGTCATGCAGGGCATTATGCTAGGAACGCTGCTTCAAGGCATAGAAATGAGTGGACGGGCTTATTCCGGAGGATGGTTTGATTGGTTGACGCCTTTCACTTTGTTTTGCGGTTTGTCCACTGTTTGTGCCTATATTTTGCTTGGTGGTTGCTGGCTAATCATGAAATTGCCAGAGGATATCGCTGAACGTTACTACGGTGTGACCAAGAATTGGGGACTAGGATTGGTGCTGTGTATTTCAGTGGTAAGCGTTTGGCTACCTTTTACTAACGACATTATTTTTAATCGCTGGTTTAGTTTCCCAAATGGGTTAATTTACTTGTTAGTCCCTTTGTCAGCATTATTATTTGTTTGGCAACTTTTTAAAGCGCTCAACGAGTGCAAAGGGGGGAGTGCTTATCTATTTGGTGTGGCGCTATTCCTGATATCCTTTGTTGGTTTTGCTATAAGTACCTATCCCTACATTGTTCCCTTTACGTTGACTTATGTGGAGGCTGCTGCGCCAGCCAGTAGTTTGACATTTTTACTTGTTGGAACCTGCTTTTTGTTGCCTACCATTATTGGCTACAGCGCATACGCATATTGGGTGTTCAGAGGTAGGTTAAACCATGAAGATAGGTATCATTGATGCGCCAGCTTACTAAACAGTGTTTGTGGTTTTTGTTGATTTGGACAGCAAGTGTGTTGGCCCTTTCTTTGTTCGCTTATCTTATCAGGTTTGTGATTGGCTAAGTAGCGATAGACGAATCGGTATCGTAATGCCTTCGTAGATAAAAGCATTGCCTCGATGTTTAAAGGAGTTTTAGTAATGAGTACGCTGAGGTTGATATTAGGGGACCAGCTTTCCCATTCTATTTCCAGTCTAAATGGCTGCGACCGTGACAACGATATTCTATTGATGTGTGAAGTCTGGGATGAAGCAACTTATGTCAAACACCACAAAAAGAAAATCGCATTTATTTTTTCTGCAATGCGTCATTTTGCCCAAGAGTTACGCCAAAAGGGTTATAACGTCGAGTACGTCACTTTAGAAGAAAAAGGGAATAGTGGTAGTTTTCAGAGCGAAGTTGAGCGATTTGTAAAGCAACATCAACCTGATAGCGTCGTTGTCACTCAACCAAGTGAATACCGCGTATTGGAATCAATCAAGGGTTGGTCATCAGAGCTGAATATACCAGTAGACATACGTTCTGACGATCGCTTCCTAAGCTCACCGGAAATATTTTCTGTATGGGCGAGTGGCAGGAAACAACTCAGAATGGAGTATTTTTATCGTGAGATGCGTAAAAAGTACGATGTGTTAATGAACGAAAACAGCCCTGTTGGTGGAAAATGGAACTTTGACACCCAAAATAGAAAAACGCCAAAAAGCGACGTTAGAATACCTACCCCAACAACTTTTGCACCGGACCAAATTACAACAGAGGTTATGCGGCTGGTAGATAAGCGTTTTCCTGACCACTTTGGTGAGTTAGAACCTTTTTACTTTTCTGTCACTAGAGAACAAGCTCTTGTTGTACTGAAAGAATTCATTGAGCATAGGCTCAGTTCGTTCGGCGACTTTCAGGACGCGATGCTTGAAGGTGAACCATGGATGTATCACTCTCATATTAGCTTCTATCTCAATACAGGTTTGTTGTTACCACTCGAATGTATCAAGGCAGCTGAAGAGGCGTATTTTGAGGGTTCTGCTCCGTTAAATGCCGTCGAGGGTTTCATAAGACAAATCCTTGGATGGCGCGAATATGTTAGGGGAATATACTGGTTAACCATGCCTGAATATGCCGAAAGTAACTATCTAGACGCTAATCGGGATTTACCAGACTTTTACTGGTCGGGTAATTGTCAAATGAACTGTATCCGGCAATGTGTAAAAGAGACCAGTAAGAATGCCTATGCTCATCATATTCAGAGGCTGATGGTGTTGGGAAACTTTGCTCTTCTTGCTGGCGTAGCTCCTAAACAGGTGAACGAATGGTTTCTAATTGTTTACGCTGACGCGTTCGAGTGGGTAGAGTTGCCAAATGTCACAGGCATGATCTTGTTTGCTGATGGTGGATTCTTAGCAAGCAAACCTTACGCGTCTGGCGGCGCTTATATTAATAAAATGTCGGACTACTGCAGAAACTGCAAATTTAAAGTCGCTGAAAAATCGGGGCCTGAGGCTTGTCCGTTTAACTACCTCTATTGGAACTTTCTTGCTAGAAATCGAGCCAAACTCCAGTCAAATCGACGAGTAAGTATGATGTACACGACTTATGATAGAATGAGTGAAAGCAAGAAAAAATCAATTGAGTCAGATAGTTTAACTTTCTTAGAAAGTCTTAAGAGATAAGGCATCGGAACCTTAACAATTTGTTGTTGATGGCACTTCAAGCTAGTTATTTGATGCAGCTGCATCTTGAGCTTCCAGTTAATAATAACGATATTCGATAGCGATTTTTGGCAAAAACTAAATAGAGCTTATCCGCCAACGGTTTTATCAACCTCCATCTCAAAGGGGCATACAACCAGCCTTTTCCTACTATCTCCCAAGCTTTGTGCGCGGCATCCAAACCCAAAAGAAGCTTTTTTTGGTCGTCTAGTGCATGAAGAATCGTTTTGGCTTTGCGTACGTCAATTTCCGTGTAGCGGCTTAAGTCGGCTGACATAATGTCGATTGCTTCTATGCTATTTTCTCTGTCTTGCCTTAAAAGTGCGGTTATTTCTTTTACACATAGCGGGCAGCTACCATCATAAAATATCGTTAATAAAGCCATACAATCTTCTCTTTTCTACTCTCAAGATAAAAAACGTATTTATTGAACGAAAAGATCACATAATTTTTTCAATAGTTGATCTTTGATCTCATCCCTCCCGTAATTTTATACAAGCCATACCACTAACAAAGTAAGGACGGCAGCTATGTACCGAAATATCGTTGTTATCGGGAGCTCAGGTGCAATTGGAAGCGCTTTTACCCAAAAAGTCGCAGAACTTTACCCTGCCGCGGATATTCATGCGTTTTGTCGTGACAAGACCAACAAAGTCTCTGGTAATGTCAAAGAGCGTGTTGTGGATTACTTTGATGAACACACCATATGTGAAGCTGCGAAAGTGGTCAGCTCTCAAGTGCCAGTTGATATGGTTTTTATTGCGACAGGTTTACTTCATGAAGGCAAGCTGAATCCTGAAAAATCGTTGAAGGACTTTTCAATGGATAACTTCAATAAAGTTTTTTCAGTTAACACCATTATCCCATCTATTATGGCTAAACACTTCATTCCTAAACTGAATCGACGAAAACGCTGTGTTTTTGCAGCGCTATCTGCTCGTGTTGGTAGCATTTCAGATAACCGATTAGGGGGGTGGTATTCCTATCGAGCTTCTAAAGCGGCTTTGAACATGATTATCAAAACAGCAGCATTAGAAACTAGTAGGATCAACAAAAATGCCATTGTTGTCGGCCTGCACCCCGGAACCGTAGACAGCCCATTATCAAAACCGTTTCAGCATAATGTTGACAGTAAAAAGCTGTTTACTCCAGACTTTTCAGTTGCTTGCTTACTAGACACGATTGACGCTCTTACATTGGAGCACAGTGGTCGATGCTTCGCTTGGGATGGAAAAGAAATCCTGCCTTGATGTTGTAGTGTTAGTTGGTGGTCATACAACGATCACAAACTAACTTTCTGTCCAATAGAATTAAAGAGAAAATCTATTACCTCGAAATTATTGCGTAAATTATACGGAATAATTAAGTTTTATTGATCTAGATCAATAAAAAGGCTGGGATGATGGCCTACCATACAGTCATTCAGAGCTGACTGGTTAAAACTCAGGTTAGTTGGTCTACGTGGTTTGAAAGCAACCTTCGGACTGTTTCGCAGGGAAACATGCGTATTTTCAATTAGATAAGCCTTTCCTTATCGAACGAATATTGGTGCGGATGTTAATTTGTGGGCACAGGGTTTCGATTAGTCTCACGTTCTCTGAGCAAGACTTCATCTTGCATACTGAGAGTAGTTAAGGTTGTCGAATGAATTAGTACCCATTCACTCCGTTAGCTATACCTGTTCTGAACAGGGTTTATAACGGAAAGGTAAGTTATAGCAAATGTCAGGACATATAGGTTGAAGTTTCCAAAGCTGTCATGGATTGACTGAACTGCATAAGGATATGGAAGCTTGGACACGACCTATTCAATGTTCATCATAGCCGATGATTTTACACTCTTTTAAAGTCTTATGTTTGGTCACTCACTTCGAAAGAAGGGGTGACTTTTTTTTATCTGTCTAAAACACTTATCGATAAAAAATAGAAAAACACTTGCTATGACTTTTGAGGTTTATGATCTTAAAATAGCATAATTTGTACCGCCAACTTAACGCTTTATTGGCGGCGACATCTATCAATACATAGATATAAAATTATTTATTCAACGCTAAATAAGTGCCCGCTAAAATCATAATTCCTCCAGCACTTTTATTTAGTTTACGGTGTGCTGATTGAGACTTTAACAATTTTGCTGCTTTGCCTGCGCAATATGCGACAAACATTAAGCCAAGGATGAGTGCCATGGCAGCCAATATTGCTACTAAGGCGATATCAGTCGAGTGTAGCGTAGTAAGATCAATAAAAGTCGGCAAAAACGCAATATAAAAAAGGATGACTTTTGGGTTTGATGCAGAAATTAAGAAACCTTGTAAAAAACTAGCTCTATGGGATTTGCTTTCTAGTTTAATCTCTTCATTTTTCATTTGAGGAAGTGTTTTAAACATTTTATAGCCTAGATAGATGAGGTAGATCGCTCCTATATATCGGATTACTGTAAACACTTCGGTAAAGTGCTCAGCTACAGTTGCTAATCCTAAGCAGGCTAATATAAGATAAATTAAATCAGAACAAACCATACCAATGGCTAGAGTAAAACAGTTTCTTGTGCCTGAGACTAAAGCTCGAGCAAGTAATGCAAATACCCCTGGTCCTGGAGTAATACTAAAAACGACCATGACAAAAAAGAAGGTTAATGCGCTTTCAATTGACATTTCAGTATCCCCCAATAAAAGAAACCCCACCGTGGTTTTAACATAGATATTTAGACTTAATCAATATTTTTGCTCACGCCGTAATATTAAGGTCTTGGGACTCCTGTGTAACATCTGTGTCGAAATTGTATTTGTTGGGACATGTGCTGATTAAGCCCAAGGCCAAAAGTTAAGACACTATCAGATATATCTTTTCAGCGGTATGCAGAAAAGAAGTAATTTAGGGCAGTTGACTTTTTAGGTTACACATCAACTCGATCGGTTTACCACAAGAGAGAATATCCTATAACTACACCTAACAAACCGTGACAGTGATTCTTGTAGAATATCAACATACCCTAACGACATTGGTTACATCAATACGCCCTAAACTTCAGATATTGGCAGCTATTGTTAGGTTCGAAATAGATGACTGTTCCGGTTAGTCCTTTTTGGCTAACGTAGTTGGAAGTAACAGAGATTTCCCCTGTTCCATCAAGGCTTTTCACTGACCCTCTAAAATCGCAGCTACTATTGACATCGCTGTCCCAGATTTGTACGGTTTTATCGGACAAGTCTCTGTCGATTTGTAAACAGAAGTTATCTGACAATTCGATCTCTTGTTTGTCATTCCATACATAATGGGTAAGTACACAGTCGCCGGTTGAAGGTGGATCAGAGGGATCATCGTTGTCGGAAATATCCGTCATTGGTCGTTGCCAAGAGCCTCCTTCGGTGCTGACACCTGAATTTGGAATTTGAGAATAGACGCCTTCGGCGATTTTCTGATTCCACGTTTCGACTGGTGTGCCGTCAATGTTCAAATGTTTAAATTCGCTGCCATCCCAAGCCAATGCATATTCTACATCGGTAGCATTAAACATACCCCAGTCGGAGATAGCATCGCCTTCCGCTTTAGCTTTCTTTAACGTATTGTTAAGCAGTACATTATTCGGGCCTGTCGGGCCAGACCATTTACTCGCGTGATCTCCAGAGCCGTACCAGATAGGTTGCCATGTTGCATCCGGCTCAGGTGCACCATTTGCCCAGCTTCGGTGTTCAAACGGCACTTCAATCACATTGTTGCGAATTAGGTTATTGCGCTCCCAACCGCCGTGTAGATTCAAGTCTTCGTTGAGGTAGTTATTTTCAACGATGTTGCCAGTTGCGGACCACTGTATTGCTAGGTGGCGAATATTTTGAATATTGTTGTTTTTGATCCAACTGTCATACAGTTTAGAGCTTCGCAAGTATCCATTGCCTCCTGCACCTTTGTTCCATGAACCATTGATTGTGTTGTTAGAGATCGTAATATCCTTGGCAAACTCAGTAACGATAGGGTGTGAACCAATCATCTCAATATTCAAGTTATCGACCCAGCCGTTGTAAGCCCATTTTAGGATGACGCCATGAATGGCATCTTGAGGACAAACATTTTCGTATCGGTGTAATACACCGTTAGGATTTTCTTCAGAGTACTCGCCAGCGTTGTAGCTTTCACAATGGCTTCCTTTT
Source organism: Vibrio sp. A37 (assembly GCF_059777565.1). Taxonomy (NCBI): domain Bacteria; kingdom Pseudomonadati; phylum Pseudomonadota; class Gammaproteobacteria; order Vibrionales; family Vibrionaceae; genus Vibrio; species Vibrio sp. A37. Next base: position 65,025 of record NZ_JBLNLI010000004.1, read on the forward strand.
GTATCCATGGTCATATAGAAGTCTTGTAGGCCAAAATTTTGTATTGCAGTGACAGGCATCGCGCGGCTGTCGTAACCAGATTCATTTTGCAGTGGGAGATCGAACTCTAAAGGGCGGTCAAGGGTGACTTCATCAGTTGAAGTATTAACTGCCAGCACTTTAAATATCTGAGTCCTCATATGACCTGTCGTAATGTGAGAAGCAGAGCGGCGAGATTCAGGCACTTGCCCTTTATCGAGAAATGCTTCATCGTTTGCCGCGCCAATATAGATTAACCCGCCGACAGTAAACTCCTTTGCCTTGCCTGATTCAAGGAAAACACTGGTATCACCGATTTTGGCGGTTTTGGCGAATTCTATCGAATGCTTCCAATGGAAGTTGATGCTACCTTCGTAGTTTGGTTCCTTGCTGTGTTTTTCTCTTGTTTCGACTCTAAATGCACCAAACCCGGGCCAATATTTTTTATCGAAGTCAGGAGCATTCTCACTGTCGACTCCGTAAGGGGCCCAAGATTTAACAACAATCTGCGTACCTGTTGCTGGGTCACTCCCCATTCCTTTGATTATGACACCAGACTTATCGACGTGAATTTCATCGCTAATGTTAATCACACCAGTTGGAAGCTGGATCGCGACAAGCTTATCTGAGTTTGCATCGATCTGTGAATCAATGATGGATTGTAGGGCAGCTGAATCATCCAGGCCGTCGTTGGCCACCACTCCATATTCTGTTGCATCTATAATTCGGTCATACTCCGTTGGAATTGGACCTCCTTGATTGTAGCCAGGTGATGCATTGACTATAGCTACTTTGATTAGTGCACTGAGTAAAATAGTCGTTTTTGTCACTGCTTTAAACTTCATGTTCTATGCCTTTTATTTTTTGGATAACATTCAATCTAAATAAAGAAAAATTATATTTATAATTAATTTTGCATATGTAAAACGCTATTTTAATTTTTCACAAACCTTATTTTATTGATAGTTTTTTAAACAAAAATGTGAACTATGTTTAAGTGAATAAAATTAGAATAGGTGCTCTCAATAGGTTTAAATTCGTTTGGTCAGAGTCCGTTAGCCCTTGCTACGTATAGTGGAAGCTAGCATCTTCGCCTGAGTTGGGTATATCATTAGCTAACAACACCAATAGATCGAAGTGATAGAATCACCATGCTGCCTTTTGAACCGAAAAGACGCTATCAAGAAATAGGACTCATTTTACGAAAAGAGCTCATCGAAGGCTCTTTCAAAAAGGGAGACAGGTTGCCTCCAGAGAGGGACATTGCAGAGCGCTTAAATGTGAGCCGAACTGTGATCAGGGAGGCAATCATCATGCTTGAGCTCGAAAACCTAGTAGAGGTGAAAAAAGGGTCAGGCGTTTATGTCCTCAATGTCCCATCTCCATCTAATCTGAGCGAAAAAGTCATCTCCGATGATGCGGGTCCGTTTGAGATCCTTCAGGCACGTCAATTCTTAGAAAGTAACATTGCTGAATTTGCTGCAACCCAAGTCACACCAAGCGATATTGCTAAAATGAAAGAAGCACTCAGGCTAGAAACAGAGGAGCTAGAGAAGGGCACTGAGGATTGTTTTGGTGATGAAAAATTTCACTTATGCATCGCCGAAGCGACTCAAAACTCAGTCTTGGTCGATATGGTTCAGCAAACATGGGAAAGACGAAAAACCAGCCCAATGTGGAAAAAGCTTCATGCACGGATTAGCACTCACGGCTATCGAGAGGAGTGGATAGAAGACCACGCGCGAGTGCTATCTGCGCTACAAAGAAAAGATCCAGTACTTGCTAAAAGTTGTATGTGGCAACATCTCGAAAACGTCAAACAGAGGCTGTTGGAACTGTCTGATATTGATGACCCTAACTTTGATGGCTACTTGTTCAGCTCTAACCCCGTCATCTTGATGGACGAAGAATAACGTCAATTAACATATCTTGTTCTCGTTGAATGATAACCTCAGGCTGCTTAAGTAGCCTGAGGTTTTTGCGCACTATTTATTTACATTTTTTCTACAAATAACCTGAAAGTGAGTATATGACTTTTGCATATCTCATGTCACAAATCCTAATTAAACCACTTTGATAAAACATTATACCTGCAATAATGAAACATAGTTTTAAAAAATAAAAATACAACAGAATATTAGAAAAGGAGTTGACATGAATGTCGATATGCTCGTTGTTGGTGTTTATTTTGTTTTTATGATTGCAATAGGGGTTATCTTTAAACGTTTTGCTGGTAACTCGACCAGTGACTATTTTCGTGGGGGCGGCAAGATGCTTTGGTGGATGGTCGGTTCCACCGCCTTTATGACCCAATTTAGTGCTTGGACTTTCACAGGGGCTGCAGGGAAAGCCTTTACCGATGGATTCCCCATCATGGTTATCTTTATGGCCAACGCTTTTGGCTTCCTTTTATCATGGTACTTCTTTTCTTATCGTTTTCGTCAAATGCGAGTTGTCACTCCAATAGAGGGTGTCCGCCGCCGTTTTGGTACCACGAATGAGCAGGTGTTTACATGGGCAACCATGCCAACGAGTGTGGTTTATACCGGGATTTGGCTGAACGGATTAGCCTTGTTTGTGAGTGCGGTATTTAAGGTAGATATTGAAACAACCATTATCGTAACAGGGCTGATTGTACTGTTTATCTCAGCGCTTGGTGGAGCATGGGGCGTCGTAGCTTCAGACTTTGTTCAGATGGTTGTTATTATGGCGGTAACCGTGGTTTGCGCAGTGGCCGCGTTGATTAAAATTGGTGGCCCAGTTAACTTGATTGAGAAGTTCCCGGCTGAAAGCATTATGGGATCGGGGATGAACTATCCACTATTATTTATTTCTTGGTTTATATTTATGTTCGCCAAGCAGTTGATGAACATTAACAACATGCAGGATTCTTATCGCTTTTTAACGGCAAAAGATTCGACCAATGCACGAAAAGCCGCACTGCTCGCGTTTGTTTTGATGCTGATTGGGCCAGCAATTTGGTTCTTACCACCTTGGGTGACTGCGGTTATATACCCAGACGCTGCCACAGTTCACGCAGCTGCTCTTGGCAAGAAAGCTGCTGATGCCGTGTATCTGGTATTTGTTGAAAATGTTATGCCAGTGGGTATGGTCGGCTTACTAATGTCAGCCGTGTTTGCGGCAACGATGTCTTCTATGGACTCAGGGCTAAATCGAAATGCGGGCGTGTTTGTACGCAACTTCTACTCTCCAATTGTCGATAAGAAAGCGTCTGACAAGAAGCTAATGGTTGTCAGCCAAATCGTCACAATGATCTTTGGCGCGCTAATAATCATGGTTGCGCTGTTCATAAACTCCTTACGTGGGCTAAGTTTGTTCGATGCAATGATGTACGTGAGCACCCTTCTTCAAATGCCAATTCTTGTTCCTCTATTCTTTGGCATTTTTATCAAGAAAACACCTGACTGTGCTGCTTGGGCGACTTTGGTCGTGGGGATGATAGTGTCTTACTTGGTAAGCTTTGTCATAACTCCAGAAGTGATTAACGGCTGGTTGGGTTTAAGTCATCCGTTCACAGGCCGTGAAGTGGCAGACTTCAAAGTAATGAATGGCATTATTGCTCACTTATTTATTACTGGTGGTTTCTTCTGTCTGACAACGAAGTTCTATAAAGAGCCAGCGAAAGATCGCAGTAAGGAAATGGCAGACTTTTGGCAAGATGTTTCCACACCAGTTGTTGCACAGGAAGGTCAGGATGAGATGGATCGCCAACAACGCAATATGCTAGGTAAATTGATCTTGGTGTTTGGTTCTCTAGTGTCACTGATGGTATTAATACCGAATCCTTTTTGGGGAAGAATGGCCTTTATCTTTTGTGGAATGGTGATTGTGACAGTGGGCAGTTTATTGCTAAAGAGTGCTGCTAAATCAACTAACTTACAAACATTAGCCTCGAAATAACAGAAAGCCAGAGGGGGGAACTCTCTGGCTTTTTTGGATACTTTTTAATTTGATAGGGATCGATTTTGTTACAGTTTACCCAGCAGGAAATTGAAGCCATTCGCAACAAGGCGAGCCAAGAGATCATTGCGCAAATCATTGAGGATAACCATGTTGTGCTCAACTCTGATACTCTCGTGCCTCCTGACGCTCGAGCAACTTGGAATCTCTACTATTTTTGCCCGAAACATGCGGTGCGCTTAATTTGGGATCGAAACAGTCCTACTAAACACGTTTGCCCAGTCGATGGAGAAGTTCTCACTGGTGAGCCTTACGATGGCGCTTGGTGGCGTGGTTTAAACGGTTTAAACTCCAAGGCTTGTTATGATTTAGGCTTACTTTGGCAGCTTACCCAAGAAAGCAGATATTTTGAAAAAATACGCGAAATATTATTAGGTTATGCCGAGCACTATCCAGATTACGAAGAGCATGGCGGTATTCCATATAATGGACCGGGTAAAGCCAATGCACAGACGTTATGTGAGGCCAACTGCCATTTAGAATTTGCTCGAGGTTACGATTTCATTAAAGATGCGTTGAGCGAAAATGAACAGCAATACATTGAGCAACGCTTGCTCCTTGAAGGCGCTGAGTTTCTAATGAAGCATCGTAGCGACCAATTGCACAATCACGAAGTGAAAATCTCTGCCACGATTGGCATCATCGGGTTAATTCTGGATGACAATACGCTACTTGATTTCGCCGTTAACTCAAAATATGGCCTGAAATACCAAATGCAACATGGCGTGAAAGGGGAAGGCCTGTGGTTTGAAGGCTCAATTCATTATCACTACTATGCACTTCAGGCGGTTGTGAACTTTGAGAAGTTGGCTCGCAAAACAGAACACTCATTAAAGGCGGAACCCAATTTCTACACCATGTTAGCTTTCCCGCTAACATTGCTCACTAATACAGGTGAATTCCCTAAACTGAACGATTGCATAACAGGTCAAGAAAAGCTGACACATAGCCATTTGTTTGAATTTGCCTATAGCGAGTTTAGAGAACCATTGTTTGCTTCTGCACTGCATAATATCTACCTCAACCAAGCCCGCAATAATCTTGACGCGCTTTTGTACGGGGTTGATGAGTTACCAGAGCAAGAGAGGTTAGGGTGCCGATCTATTCATGCTAAAGAGTCTGGTATCACGTTGATGTATCAGCCCGAGCTAGAGAACATGTTACTTGTTAAACATTCACCGTATGGTGGTGAACATGATCACTACGATCGCTTGGGCTTGATTATCAATCGTCATGGCAAAGAAATCTTGCCGGATCTCGGCACAACAGGTTATGGCGCTGAGTTGCATTATGGCTACTACAAAAACACCGTAACTCACAACACACTTGCGGTTGAACAGAAAAATCAACCACCTGCCAATCCTAGAGTGAATAGCTTCACAGAGGATGAACACTATACATGGCTTGATGTAGAAGTTGATTGGAATGGTGAACAACCAGAAGTGGATAGTCATACCATAGTTCAGTGGGACAATGAGGCTTATGAAGGCGTTAAATTCCGTAGGCAAGTGCTTTGGCTAGGTGATGTCGCCATCGAATTTGATTCTGTAGAGAACCCGAAAGGCAAACAGCTCGATCTGGTTTGGCACGTTCGAGGAAGCCATATTGGACTTGAATCCGAATATCAATGCGACAACCCGTTATCTGGCCCTTTAGAGCGTATGACTCAGTGCCATATAGAGCCTGTGAGTGATGGACAGATGATCGCTTACGATATTGATGGGCAGAGTGAATTTAAACAACAGATCTTTACCCACTCAAACGCTAAGCTGCTGCGCGGGTATGCGCCAGATAACCCGGCAACCAGCGATTTAGCGTACTCTCTTTTACGTTCCCAAGAGCAAACCTTTTCAGCGGTTGTTGTGCACAATCTAGCTGATGATGCGGAAGCAAAGATATCAGAGCTGATTCAGTCGGAGCTAGGTATGTCTATGGTCCTATCTAAAGCTGACAAAGTACTAAAAATAGAAGTAGAGTATGAATCAGGAACGGTTAACATTGCTTAGTTGACGATAGATGACCACGAAAGTTTGCTTCGTGGTCATCTTAATTGGTGTATGTAAGTTACATATTGTGAATATGAGAAGAATACAGTGAATCGATTAAGCAAGATCATTATATTTATAGGAACTGTGGAAGCCACACATAGCTAAAAGTTATACACGCACGTAATAAGTACAATATTGCTTCTATATAAGATGTTTTTCAGTATATATGGTTTGATATTCTTCCGATAACACAATCCCAACTCCTTTTGGGATTGAATAATTAATTTCGTTATAAATTACCCTATTGTCATCGTAGTAACACCAGACGTTAGCTTAAATATATCTGAGCTGCCTGTACTTTGAGTATATCCTAGGCGTTTTGCTCCAGCTAAGCATGTGTATGTCGTTGGGTTATCGTCTGTCGTTTCAGGCTGATTGCCCCATAGGCCAACCCCACCAATCACTGGAGCAGATTGCTGATTTTTACCGCTAGTGTTGATAAAACTATTTGACTGCCATAACACCTTACCAGACGCGTCCTTCGTTACTAAGTCACCATTGGTTTCAAGTGTTAATCCTCCCATCGCAGCTTTGCCTGAGAATAACGCTGTACTTTTCGTCCCTTTTGCTGTTTCTAAATATGCCATTCCATTCGGGTAGAAACAGAACTGAGTATATTGTGAGCTTTGAGTGTTAGAGGTCCAAATAGGGCCATTTGCATCATACACCACTAGCTTCCCACCTGATCCCTGTAGAGCCAATGAAGCGTTACCATTGTTAAGTACAAAGCCACCTGATAAGACGGAATTCCCTAAAGGTTGACATGTAGAATAACTTACACCTTCTCCATTAGCATCAATACCGTTTACCTGATTTGGAACCTTACCTGGCATTATGGTGCGATTTGGTTCGGCTGTGATTGAAGCTTGGCAGCCAACCCAAGCGCCTACATTTTCCACAGTACTTTGGAGTGAGTGAGGTGTATAGTCGTTTAAGCCTTTTTGTGTGCTAAATGTTTTTTGATTTGCGACCGTATTGACATCTACGGTACCCAATCCGGGTATATAGTTGTCTACCGTCATGAGGTAGTGTGTCATTTCTACAGGGTTGTCATTCGCTCCGTTTGCGTTGTATGTATCGAAGTAATTATCGAGCTTAATAATGCCATTGTTTTCTAGTGTAGAATTGTTAAAGGTTGTACTTGGCTCTGAAGCGGTGTCAAAATTAGTGACATCCAACTTAGCAAAGTCTAGACCTATAGATTGAATCGCCTTACCATCGCCATCTGTTGGGTTCGTCATCCTGATGCCTGCGGACAACGGTATTTGATTCGCGCCGACAGGTATAGACTCAGGTGAAGTTAAGTTTCTCAATACATCATCGGTTCGTATTGACTGTAAATGAATAGCTCCGGTTTCCGTACCAGAATCAAAAAGAACGTCTCTTAGCTGATCCCTCGTCATAGACTTGAAATTTGGATCGCTGATTGCAGAACTGTCAGGGTTAATACGTATAGCAAACGCATAGCCAGAAAAACTAGGCTTACTTGATGCACTTACATAATCCTCCCGCATACCAATATTCCAGGCGGTTAAATCAGATTCAGGATACGAATCAATGAGTTGGTATAGATTATTAGACGTAGTCGTCGAATCAGCGCTACCTCCTCCATTAACTACCACCCACCCGTCGGGGATATCGACAGAAAAGTGATAACTATTCGTAATGGAAGCATCTTTAGTACCATCAGCGACATACTTGAAGACTCCCCAAGTAAGTGGTCCACTATTTCCTTCATATACTCGATATGAAGAAGTAAGGTCATCTAAACTAACAGGGTTCTGAGTTAAAATACTCTCTAAATTTTGATATACCTTTGTACAATCTTCGTCTTGACTCCAGCATTCATCGGCTGCTTGGTTGATATAATTCAACGACGTTTGAGCTTGTTGACTGACATTGCCGACCCTGTCTCTTTGTTTACTATATACACTTGGGTCATTGAGTATCGCTTTTGCTCGTCCCAGATAATCAGTATAGGTGTTGTAGTCGTCTACAACAGATTGCCTTTCGGAAACGGTTGCTGCAGTTGGCTGCCCAGCTGTCGTTATTTGCTGAGATACAGCTTGAGGTACTGACGCCTTAGCATAGTCTGAATATTGACTACTTAAAATAGAAAGCGCTTTAGTATTAATGTTTCCATCAGAGTCTTTAAACTCGCTAGGGAAGGTATGATTGGCATATGTGTTCACGTCAGCAAGAACTGCGTTACATGCTTTAATATTGTCTGGGCCAGTACCGGCTTGGCAGGTGGTTAAATCGTTATTAACCGCGTCCCCTAGCAAGGTTGGGTCTCCGCCTCGCTGCAATAGTGAAACTTCAATACTGATGCCGCTTGTTTTGTAATTTTGCGCATATTTAAGCGCAGTACTTGCGTTTACAGAACCATACTTAGCACTTACGTTAGCTTGGAAGCTCAATGACTCTGTTTTAGAGGCAAAACGAATCTTAACGTTGGTGTATAAATCTCCCCCTAAGTTCTGGGAACTTACCCAAGAATCACCACACGTCCCGTAAAAATCATTCACTTTTGGGGTGTCGCTAGTCGGGTCTAATATCTGTTCGGCAGCTGGTGTAAGCGTTGGCATGCCAGAGATTTGTTTTGTACCTTCAAATAAACTGTAGGAAGAAGTAAAGGAAAGGTTCGTATTCGATTGGGTAGCATTTGCAGCAAACTCAGCACTGGCTGAAGCCTTATTTATAAGTCCACTGTATGAGACATTAGCACTCAACCCCAAGCTTTGATCTAACTCTTGACTGGACATCGATGCTTTTGTTGTGACTTGAGCCTCTGAATTATAGTTTATTTGTATGAGTGAATCGCCATTGTCATCAGTTGTCTGAATGCATGTTGCTGGGATAGAAGTATCATAATGCTGCAAGTACCCCTGTCCCACCTGCAAGACTGGGGATTCATCCGATGCTACTTTGTGTTTTAAACCAAAGAGCTTTTCGACTTGATTTATTTTTATGTCGTTTGTTGAGGCATAAGCCGTACTTGATAAAGTTAGCCCTATTGCTATCGCAATAAAACTTCTTGATGTTTTCATGGTATTTACTCCTAAAACTTAAATCAAACGCAATTAAGCGGAGTAAATTTACGACTATTTTTACTTACATTCTCGAATTGTGTTTCAAAATGTAACTGATTCTAAAAACAAAAATGATTTGGTAGTTACCTGTAGGTAAATACAGTAGTTACCGCTGCATTAAATTGTAAATTATCCCCGTACACTACATTAGTAATGTCTAGCTAATAACTAAGAGAATATTCGTTTTGCGTAGTATCTTTATTAATATATGGGATGGATGTATATATAATTATTATAATAAGCCAACACCTTTACTAGATAACTAATAGAATAGATAGGCCGAATTATAGGAAACATTAATGGATGAACCCAATTCGCATAACGTTGGTAGAGCAAAAGGAACAATAGACATATTGAGCGACCTCAAGTGCTAAATGGGGGAGGGGCATTAGTAAGCTAGTTTATAAGACCAATAATAGTCACCTTATTATCCCTCGGAAACTACGTAACCATTAAACGCTTAGTGCATCTTTATGGCTCATATTCCTTTTTGTTTGTCGTTTAGGCTAAGTAAAAAGCGCCTATCAAGTTTGTACCGACTCAAGCACCCATTATTAACCTTCTCGTAACCCACTTGACTCTATTTTAAACACAGAACTATCCAAAATTTATTCTGTTTCTAAGAGGTTTTAAAGCAATGCCAAAGCTTAGTCTATTGATAAATGGAGAATTAGTTACAACGGATAAGTATATGGATGTTATCAATCCAGCAACTGAGACTGTGATTGGATCTTGCCCTATCGCTAGCGAGACTCAACTAAACGCAGCCGTTATCGCGGCAAATGATGCCTATTCAAATTGGAAAAACACCCACCTTGAACAAAGAAAACAAGTTGTATTAGGCATCGCAACTATTATAGAAAAGAATTTAGATGAACTTGCCGAGCTAGTCACTTTAGAGCAAGGTAAGCCGCTGAAAGACTCTATATTCGAACTCAAAGCCACTGTGGATATCTTTCGGTATTTTAGTACGCTTAATATTGAACCTAGGTTAATTCACGAAGATACAACAAAAAAAGTAACGTTGGTTAGACAATCTCTTGGAGTCGTTGCTGCCATTACCACTTGGAATTTTCCTTTGTTGCTTTTAGCTTTTAAAATTCCACCTGCTTTAATTGCTGGTAACACAGTTGTTTTAAAGCCATCTCCCAATACACCACTCGCTACATTGAGATTGATGGAACTCCTAAAAAATGCGCTCCCCAAAGGCGTTCTCAATTGCATTACAGGTAACGATGATTTAGGTGAGATGCTGGTCTCTCACAAACTCATCAGAAAGGTTACGTTTACCGGTTCATGTGAAGTGGGAATGAAAATAATGGAAAGCGCTTCCTCGACACTAAAACGTTTATCATTGGAGCTTGGTGGTAACGATGCTGCGATAGTCTGCGCTGACTGCAATCCAAAAGAAATTGCTGCGTCGATCTTCCAAAGCGCATTTGGAAATTCAGGACAAGTTTGTGTCGCAATCAAACGCCTATATATTCACGAAAAAATTTACGACAAACTATGCGATGAGCTAGTAGAACTTTGTGCTAAATCTAGAGTAGGCAATGGACTAGAGCAGGACGTCGATTTTGGGCCTGTCACTGGTCGTGAACAGTACAAGCGTTTAGTCAATTTAATAGAAAACTCTTCAATGCAGGGAAAAATGCTGACTGGCTGTCCAGTAGATAACTCTCATGGTTTTTTCATTTGTCCAACAATTTTCTCTGAATTGCCGCTTGATTCAGACTTAATTTGCTTAGAGCAATTTGGACCAATTTTGCCAGTTATTAAGATTAGTGATATTTCTTCCGCGCTAAAACATATAAATGACTCACCGTACGGATTAGGTGCCTCAGTATGGTCCAAAAACCTTGAACAAGCTTTAGAGATTGCCAACAACATTGATGTGGGGACAGTATGGATCAATAAGCATGGAGACTTAGATCCAAGCATCCCTTTTGCTGGAGCAAAACACTCGGGAATAGGATATGAACTTGGCCCAAACAGCTTAGAAGAGTTTACTCAACAGAAAGTCATCAACGTCACTTCTATATAAGGTAACCACATAATGGGGCAGGAGCCGTCTTGGCGACCCTGCCTCTTTAGATTCAATATGAACAAAAGCCGATCAAACTTTTGTGTTCTTCAGCAATTGGTATCAAACTGCTTCAGATTCAGTATGCGTCGATGGCGTAGAAATATGGAACACTGGGTTATCATATTGAGTACGCTTCATCTGATAATAATCTGAATAATATTCGCCTTGCTCTGTAAGGTTAAAGGTGAAGAACATCGCTCTGCGGGAGAACTCGGAGTTGTTGGCTTCCGAATAGTGAGGGACATAAGAGTCAAATATCACCACGTCACCAGGCTGGGCTTCTAATAGCTGCCATTCAAGCCGATCACAGACGTTACCTTTAATGTCACCATGAAGCTCACCGCCTTGATATCTAGGAAATACTGGTAGCATTTGCCCAGCAACATCCTCAAGCGATTCAAATAGAGTCTCGTTGAGCTGTTTGTAATTGGTCGCGAAATTTAGACAGCCGTTCTCCAGCGTTGCAGCATCTAAAAATACAGCTGCAGTGACATGATAGTTAGGCTTAAAGTCTCGATAGGCAACAACATCTTGGTGTGGCCTAAACGCGCCGCCTCCCGGATTTTTGGCATTACACTTGTCTTTAAACAAAGTAACGGGTTGACCGATTTCTTGTTCAATGATTGCTGCAAGTTTCGGCACGAGTGAACGTTTAATGAATTCATGGCTTTCTGCTAAGTACTCAAAACGACATACTTTTTTTACGTCGTCACGTTCTGGAACAACAATAAGTTGTTTGTCTTGGCTTCGATAATAATTTGCCAATGAAATGCCCGAGTTGGTCACTTCTTGCAGTATATTTTGTGCTTGGTTTGTCAGATCTTTATCTGCTGCATCTAACTCTAATACTTCGCTGGATGTTAATGCTTGTTGAAGCACTTTGTAGCCATATAGTTGAAACTGTTCATCGTTATTCATGCGACGACTTCTCTCTGATTTGACGTTGTTATATCGAGTAGATATTGCAAATATCTATCGAAGTTATTGTGGCTTAGGGTGACGTCTTTTCCTTCATCATCCCAGCGCCTTAATTGAATAGCATCGAAGAAAAACTCTTCTTTCTCGAAGGCTTGGCATTCTTCTAACGTCATAACGCCACCTTGGTGCTGTAAAGAGTCCTTAGATGCCGTGGAGAGATCTTCGAAATAGCCTGACTCTTTGGCACATAAATATCTTTTGGCTTGGGCATGCAGTCTAATGGGTTCAGTCACTTCAGGTGGCAGCCAATGATTTAGGTAGTCCGCACCAACTTTATCGTGTTGATAGTTACCATAGGCGACGCTTGTCTCTGCCAATAAGTGACCAATGTCATGTAGTAACGCTGCAATAATTAACTCGTTGCTTGCACCTGCCTTTATTGCAAGTTCTGCACACTGCATCGCGTGCTCTGATTGAGTAATATCTTCTCCATATTGCATGTTACCTTGTTTTTTGAATAGGGTGTTAATTGCGTTCATTAGTTCGGTTGTCATTACTTGTAACCACTCTCATATAAACAAAATTATCAACAAATAGGATATTTAAACTTTAGGTGCTCAGGTTTAACCTTTTGTGACATTAGGAAATTAAAACTTGGCTCTGACATTTTGCTAATGATAGGACTTTGTAGAACCAAGCTCAGTGATTTATAGCGCTAATAGTTCTGGGGCGTGGGGCTTGTCATGATGGAGTTTAAGAAGCTGGCAAACGGTACCGCAAATTTCAGTTTGTTTGATATGGCATTCATGATGGCTAAACTTGTCACCGATAACAAACAGTGGCACTTCTCGCTCTTCCGGCAAAGTGCCTCCGTGCGTTTTATCATCAGTCATACCATGATCGCTGGTTATCATAATCTGATAGCCATCTTGTACCCACTGTTCGATATAATCGGAAAGTAAGACGTCCGAGTGACGAGCAGCGTTGCGATATTGAGGTGAATCGAGGCCATATTGGTGTCCTGCATGGTCAATGTTCATCGGGTGAATGAGCAAAAAATCTGGTTGGTGAGTGCGTCGTAGGTGCTCAGCATCCAAGAATAATGCTTCGTCAGGATAGTGATTCCATTGATAGAAACAGCCATGTTGGATATTCAGAGTTTCATCATTGGTAAATCGATCCCGTTGGGGGTGGTAAGGAGCTCGATTATATAATTCACTCATCCATGAATACGCGGCTGCAGCTGTAATTCTGCCTTGAGATTGAGCAAGGCTGAAAATTGAATCGTTATTAGAAAGCCGTACAACATTATTATGAACGATACCACTTTCGATAGGACGTACACCCGTTAAAATACATTCGTATAGAGGGCGAGACATAGACGGTAATTCGCACTCGATTCTATATCGTGTCGCTCGTTTCTGCTCTAGAAGGCCGCTAAGATAACCCATACACTTACTGGCGACGTAATAATTTAATCCATCTAAAACAATCAGGATAACCTTATTATTCATATCGTACTCTCTATAGTTTATTAAATGTGGCTTGCTAAATTAATCCCAATTTAAAACTTTCCAGTTAGGTCTGCTTTTGTATTCTTTTAATAAGGGACAAGGATTGACTAAGTTGGCATGATCTGCGAATTCGCAAAGAGGTAAATCATTGATTGAGTCGGTATAAACATGAACTTCTGAATAGCTTTTTGCCTGTTCATTAAGCCACTGTTTCAGACGAGTTACCTTTCCTTCTTTAAAGCTAGGAACGCCTATGATTTCTGCGCTGTAACAGCCTTGCTTTTCCTCTAAATCAATGCCTAACGCGTGATTAATGCCCAAGTGTCGACCGATTTCTTGCACGATAAAAGTAACGGTTGCAGAGATGACAACCATATCAATGCCATCATTTGAGAGCCTCTTAATCAAGGCTTTTGATTGCTTAAACTGTTTGGTAAGAATGTATCGTTGTACACATTCAGAGACCAGTTTGTTTACTTCTTCAGTTTTCATATGAGCGATTGGTGCTAACGAAAATGATATGTAGTCGCTGATATCTAGCTCACCCAGTGCATAAAGGTCCATTAAGCGTTGATCTTCTTGGATAAAGTTAGGTTGTTTTGCAACGCCTTTTTCGACTAGAAATTCGTGCCAAATCATTCCGCTGTCACAGTTGATTAAGGTTTCGTCCATATCAAATACATAGAGAGGTTTGGGCATATTAAGCTCTTAAAACAGTGATAGTTATAAACGGTTTAACATAAAATTCAGACTTAATTAAATAATAAAGTATGAATATTTTATGAAGCAAATATATCTAAATGATAAATAATGTTTATGTTTACACTCTAATTGTTTTGTTTTAATTAGTATTAGCATTCATACATCCTAGTTAATATTGCTTTATTATTTGTATTTTATATAAGCTAGATCATAAACATAATACTAACTCTCAATATATTAATATCGATGAAGTATATTTTTCATGGTTCTGAAATAAATCCGGAATAATAATGGGCCTCCTTTTGTTATTATTAATATTGAAAGTCTGGAATTATGAACAAAAAAGCTATCGTTTCCACATTGGCGGCCAGTGCCTTTGCTTTGGTTGCACTCTCTGGTTGTAGTAAAAGTAATTCTCCTGCAAATACTCAGTCTAGCGCTCTTGATAAAGCTCAAAGTGCCGTTGTCGCAACGCCAGACGTTCTGAAAGAACTTGGTAAAGAAGCGACTAAACAAGGGGTGATTAATAGTGTTGGTATGCCAAACAACTGGGCTAACTACCTAGAAACATGGCAAGACATCGAGAAGAAATACGATATTAAACACACTGACAACAACATGACGTCAGGTCAGGAAATTGCAACCTTTATTGCTCAAGGCAAGAATGCAAATGCTGATATTGGCGACGCAGGATTCAGCTACTGCAAAATTGCTGATAAAAAAGGACTTTTAGCGAAATTTAAACCTACGACTTGGAATTCAATTCCAGATTGGGCCAAGACCAAAGATGGAGCATGTATCCTTTCTTATACGGGAACCATTGCTTTCCTTGTTAACAAGTCATTGGTTAAGACAGTCCCAACTAGCTGGCATGAGTTGCTAAACGGGAACTACAAAATCTCCGCAGGGCGTGTGGGTAGTGCGGGTCAGGCGAATGCAGGTCTTCTGTCGGCAGCTCATGCGATGGGTGGCAACGAGGACAACTTGAAGCCAGGTTATGTGTTCTTCGAAAAACTAGCTAAAAAACACCGCTTAACTCTAGAAACCCCAACCCTAGCGAACGTTGCAAAAGGTGGTATCGGTGTAGCGATTATGTGGGATTTCAACGCACTGAACATGCACAAGCTTCTTAAAGACAAGAGCAACTTTGAAGTGCTGATTCCAACTGATGGCGCAGTGACAAATGGTTACTCTACGGTTCTAAATATCAATGGTAAACAGCTTGCTGCGGCTAAGCTTTCTCGTGAGTATATGCTTAGCGACCAAGGACAAATTAACTTTGCGAAAGGCAATGCTCGACCAATCCGCAGCGATGTGAAGCTACCAGAATCGGTTAAGAAGCAATTGTTACCAGCATCTGAATATAAGAATACGTTCCATATTAAGAGCTATTCTGGCTGGACGAAGACAGTTAAATCTATCCCAGCGAACTGGCAGCAGTATGTTATGCCTTACTTGAGCTAAATGATCAGCCGGGGTGGTACCGCCCCGGTTACTTTTTTCTAAGTACAATTGGCGAGACTATGACCAACAAACGCATACCTTTGATAGCGCTAGCCTGTCTAATTCCATTAACTTTGATATTCCTACTATTTCAGGTCGTCCCTTTGATATGGGTGATTATTCATGGATTTTTAGATAACGGCAGCGTTTCGCTACACAACTTCACCACCATATTCAGCAACAAACTTTATTATCAAGCGATTGAGAACAGCTTAGTTATCTCTTTTTGGTCAAGCCTTATCGGAATTGTATTAGGGACAATATGCGCCTACTCCGTGCATCGAGTTGGCGGTCGCGTTAGGGATATCACACTGTCGTTTTCCAACTTGACCAGTAACTTCTGCGGAGTTCCGTTGGCTTTCGCATTTATAGTTGTTTTTGGTTTAAGCGGCGTATTTACTCTGGTTTTGAAGCATTTTGGCATCACCAGTTTTAACATCTTCTCCTTGGATGGCATCATTGTTATCTACAGTTATTTCCAAATTCCTCTGGGTTTGCTGCTTATCTATCCAAGCATGGACAATATTCAAAATGAGTGGAAAGAAGCGTCATCTCTGTTAGGTGGCACTTGGGTGGATTACAATTTCAGAGTTCTCCTACCAATACTGTCTCGACCGATCTTAGGTACTTTCATCATTTTATTTGCCAATGCAATGGGCGCCTACGCGACAGCTTATGCGCTGACTTCGGGCGAATTTAACTTATTGACGATTCGTATCGCGAGCATGATTAGTGGCAGCATTTTCCTGCAGCCAGATATGGCAAGTGCGATGGCTTTAATCTTGATTGTCGTCTTAGCCGTTATTTCAGTTGCGAATCATTATTTACTCAAGGGGACGTTCGATGAGAAGCGGTAAACTCAAGCACTATCTAATCATTACCGTTGTAATGTTGTTCCTATTGTTACCGTTGTTGGGAATCACCATTTACTCTTTTGTAAATGAATGGGCGTCCACCATTTTGCCAAGCGGCTTTACCTTGCATTGGTATCAAGTTCTATGGTCAAACCCATTATTTATTACCGCCTTTGAGAACTCGATTTGGATTTGTATTGCCTCCATCCTGTTCAGTGTACTGTTTGTGACTCCAGCGATCTTTGTCGTGCATTACTATTTCCCGAAGCTAGAAAAGTATATGGAAATATTAGTATTGCTGCCTTTTGCATTGCCCCCAGTGGTTGCCAGTATTGGCTTATTGAATCTTTATTCTAATGGCCCTTTGCCTATGGTAGGTTCGCCTTGGATGCTGGTTTTAATCTACGTCACCATTGCCTTGCCGTATATTTATCGCAGTATCATCAATAATCTACACGGTATTAATGTTCACGAACTTCTAGACGCAGCGCATATGCTAGGCAGCAGTACCTTCAGAGCATTTTTTGACATCGTTTTGCCTTTGTTGAAAAAAGGGTTGTTTATCTCGGTATTTTTGTCTTTTTCGATTCTTATTGGCGAGTTTGTCTATGCGCAAATGCTTGTCGGTAGCTCCTATGAGACGTTGCAAGTGTTTATATACAACGAAAAGATGGGAACAAGTGGACACTATCAAAGTGCCATTGTTATCTCTTATTTTGCCTTTACCTTACTTATCACTTTGGCTGGTGCCTTGCTTACTAACAGGAAAAAATCATGAGCTTTTTGCAAGTTAAAAACCTAGAGAAGTCTTTCTCCTCGAACAAAGTTTTTCGCGATATTTCCTTTGATATCAGCAAAGGTGAGTTTGTCAGTCTTCTTGGAGCGAGCGGCTGTGGTAAATCAACGTTGCTGCGCGGATTAGCTGGGTTAACCCCATTAGATAATGGGCAAGTTATTCTAGGGGGCAGCGATATAACCACTGTTCTGCCGAAAGATCGCAAGATAGGCATGATGTTTCAATCTTACGCCTTGTTCCCTAATATGACGGTATGGCAAAACATTGCTTATGGGTTGAAAGTAAGTGGTAAAAGCAAACAAGAGATTGAGTCCAGCGTAAAGCAAGTGATTGAGTTAGTGGAGCTAAAAGGCAAAGAGTCCGCTTATCCAGCTTCATTATCTGGTGGCCAAAAACAGCGCGTAGCACTCGCGAGAACCTTGGTGATCAGGCCCAAATTGCTTTTACTCGACGAACCACTTTCGGCGCTCGATGCCAAAATACGTCGTCAGTTGCGAGAGCAAATGCTTGAGATTCAAAAAGAGCTGAATATCACCACTATTTTGGTTACTCACGATCAAGAAGAAGCGTTGGCTTTATCTGACCACATATTGCTGATGGAAGATGGCCAAATTACCCAATCTGGTAATGCTGAATCAATTTATACCACACCTGCCAGTACCTCTATTGCTCGATTTATTGGTAACTTCAACATATTAAATCAGCGTGAAGCGGCGTTATTTGGTCTGTATCATGTTGATGCCCAAGTAGCCATCCGTCCTGAATCGATTTATATCATCGAAAATGACATTCAAATCAGTGGGGAAGGGTACAGTGAAACCTTTACTGCGACTGTGAAAAAGCGCTCTCTATTGGGCAACGTTGTTCGTTATCAGGTCGAATCTAATTCGGTGATGTTGATGGTGGATACTTTGTTCCGAAATACCCAACAGCTGCACGATATTGGATCGGATATTCAAATTTGTTTCGCTACCACTGAAATTAAACAAGTTTCCTAGCTTAGCCAAAAACTAGGTTTAGTTGCCTGTCTATCTAAAAAGCTGCGTTTTAAGTATCAGATTTATCGATGATGAGAACTTAGTATATAAGCGCAGCTAAGCTGTTTATCTTTTATCAATTCACAGGAATTTTTTGGATACATGGACACTTTAGCGATGACACTCGTCATCTTTTCGGCCTTTCTGCATGCTGGTTGGAACGTTCTTGGCAAGAGTAATCGTGGTTCAGGCGTTGCGTTTACTCTGTCAGCGAGTGTCACGGTTGCTGCTATTTTAACTCCCTATATCGTTTGGTATCTCGTCACTATTGGCTGGCAGACGCTTCCTAACTATTTCTGGGAGTTGGTGTTGGTGAGCGGAATAAGCCAAATCATCTATTTGGTTGGTCTGATGATAGGGTATAAGTATGCCGATATCGGTGTGATTTATCCTATTGTTCGCTCGCTTCCTGTGTTGATGGTAGGCGTGGTAAGTAGTTTCCTAGGCCATACATTGAATGTAGAGCAATGGTTTGGGTTTATATTGATTACCCTTGGCTGTGTGTTTGTCCCTTTAACCAGTTTTCGAACATTTAAACTTAGCTCATATCTGAATCTAGGGGTCTTTTGGGCAGCCGTCGCAGCGATTGGCACGACAGGCTACTCCATCATTGATAAACAGGCTTTGGACGTTGCCACTCAATTAGTCAACCACGTTGTCAGCGACACTTATACCGCAATATTTTATCTTGGGATTCAGTATTGGGCGATGGTACTGCCCATATTATTGTGGTGTGGGGTGACGAGGCAAAAAAATCAGATCGTAGAGGCATGGAGGATACGCAAGAACGCTGGGCTCGCTGGAATTATGATGGGCGTGACTTACGGGATCGTGTTGGCTGCTATGAATATGACCACCAATGTCAGTTTAATCGTTGCACTGCGCCAAGTTAGCATTGTAATTGGCTTAATCATGGGCTGCGTATTTCTTGGTGAATCGTGGAGTTTTACACGTTCTGTAGGGGTGACATTAATCATGGCAGGGTTGGTCATGTCTTTTAGCTAGGTGATTGACGACAGTCATTACCGCACAGCTAGTTTATAAATTGGTTATTTATCTTAGCCGCAGTCAAACGTTGCATTAATTAGAGCTGGCTAAGTGTTTTGTATTGACAATAGGATTTAAAATATTGTTACATTACGTAAACATTTAAATGGCTGATTATTAATAAATATGTAATTTATTCTTCAAAATTGAATCACGAAAAGGAATTTGTATGGCCAAGTATAGAATGCTAGCTTTAGCGCTAGCTATGGCATCTTCGTTTGCCAATGCAGACGATTTAAAAGTGTTTAAATTTTCTGATGATGGCACCCCAACCACCTTCGATACTGTCCAATCGGGTACTCACTATAGTAATACCATCGTCACTGCAGTCTACGATACCTTGTATGAATACAAGTATTTAAAGCAACCTTTCGAACTCAAGCCAAACTTAGCGACCTCAATGCCCAAAGTCTCCGAAGATGGGCTCACTTATACGATTACCATTAAGCCTGATGTTCATTTTATCGATGATCCGGCATTTAAAGATGGCAAGGGCCG
Source organism: Vibrio sp. A37 (assembly GCF_059777565.1). Taxonomy (NCBI): domain Bacteria; kingdom Pseudomonadati; phylum Pseudomonadota; class Gammaproteobacteria; order Vibrionales; family Vibrionaceae; genus Vibrio; species Vibrio sp. A37. The sequence continues at coordinate 85,119 of NZ_JBLNLI010000004.1, forward strand.
AGAAGTCGTCGCTAGCGATTTTGTTTACTCGATAAAAAGGCACTTTGACCCGGTGAACCGCTCTCAAGGTGCTTGGCTATGGGCCGGAAAAATAGTCGGGTTAGATCAGTGGAAAAAAGACGGCGCTGATTACAGCAAAACTATAGAAGGGCTGAAAGCGCTGGACAAATACACCATTCAAATTACGCTAACTCAGCCATATCCGCAGCTTATCTATACGTTAGCTATGGGCTTTTCAGGTGTTGTTCCTGAAGAAGCGGTGAAAAAGTATGGTCGTGAATTGTCGATTCACCCAGTTGGCAGTGGTCCATTTAAACTTGTGTCGCATAACAGTACCAAAACCGTTTTGGAGAAGAATCCTAATTATCGTCACGAAGTTTTTCATCTAAAAGAAGAAGGGTATGATCCTAAATTACAAGGTGAAACCGGCATTGCCAAATTGGAAGGGAAGACTTTACCCATTGTTGATCGTGTTGAAGCCAATTGGGTCAAGCAAGCTTCTGCAAGATGGAATTCATTTACTAAAGACAATGAAATTGTAAACACGTCTCTGCAAAACGAACAGATTGAAACGGTATTAGAATCAAAGCATCCAGTTAAGCTACGCCCAGAATATGCTGAAAAGTACAATTACAGAGTGTCCACAGAAGCAGGCTTTGTGTACAACGTATTTAACTTTGATGATGAATATTTTGGCCATTCCGATAACCCAAAAACCAATGCGCAAAACAAAGCACTGCGCTGTGCAATTGTGAAATCATTTAGTTGGCCACAACGTGTCGACCGTTTCTATCTAGGGTTAGGTAATGCGTATCCAGGGTTTATTGTACCGGGCACAGAAGGGTTTGATCCGAATATGGATAAATCTTCCATCACGCAAGATATTGCAGGCGCAAAAGCGTTACTCAAAGACAACGGATGGAACGCTAGAAATTTACCGGTACTTTATTACCCAACGGTTTCCAGCGTGAGATCTAAGCAATTTTTCGAACAGTTTAGGGGCAACTTAACTAAGATTGGTTATCCGAAAAATAAAGTGAAAATAAAAACTTATGCTAATTTTGGCGACTTTAATCGTGACATCAAAAATAGTAAGACACAAATGGTGCCAATGGGGTGGGGATTAGACTATCCCGACGCTGAAAACACATTGCAGCTGTTCTACGGACCAAATCATTCGCCCGGTTCAAACAGTGCCAATTACAGCAACCCAGAATACGACAAGTTATTTGCTAAAGCTTCAACCATGCAGCCGAGTCCAGAGCGTACGGCTATCTACCAAAAGCTTAATCAGATGTTAGTTGATGATTGTGTGGGTATCAGTGGTTTTTCCAGAACAGGCGTCGCGTTGTGGCATAAGAATGCAGTGATGTGGCCGCAGAGAAGTATTCTCGGTAACTACTTTAAATACGTAGATATCGTTAATTAAGGATAAGTTCTATACCACCGTAGCTTGAAGGTACTACTTGTATTTTTACACCTTCAAGCTAACTCGATATGGAAAGCAAAAGGTAGTTTAAATGGAAACCTTGAAGTTTTGCGCGCGGAAGTTGATTTATAGCTTACCTCTTCTATTTGGTGTGACTCTCATAAGCTTTATTCTTATGGTCTATTTTGGGCCGGATAAGACCTATGATTTGCTAGGTCGCAATCCGACCATCGAAGAGATTAACGAAATACGCCATCAGTTAGGTTACGATCAATCATTTCTCGTTCGCTATTTTGATTATTTACACCAAATCGTCACATTTAATTTCGGCCATTCAGATTCCAGTGGCGAAGACGTGACGAGTATCTTAGCCAGAACCATTCCAATATCTCTCGCTTTGGTGCTACCAGGGTTTATTATCGGTCACTTGATAAGCATTTGTTTGGGTCTGTTTGCCACCCAACATCGCGGCAGATGGATAGACAAAACCATCATGTCATCGTCTGTGGTTGGGATGAGCATTTCCTATCTGATCATCATTATCGCATTCCAGCTTATTTTTTGTTCCAGTTACGGTTTAAACCTGTTTCCTGTTTACGGCTGGGAAGTGAATTCTTTTTCCAATTATCTTTATTACATCACTGTACCAACATTGTGTTCGGTGTTTGTATCGGTGGGGTATAACACGCGTTTCTACCGTGCCATTATTGTTGAAGAAACCACCCGAGATCATATTCGAACCGCCAAAGCCTTTGGCCACAAACCTTCCGCCATTCTTTTCAAGCATGTGTTGAAAAATGCCATGATCCCAATAATTACCCGCATCGTTTTCTCAATACCATTCGTTGTCATTGGTGGCTCGCTATTGTTGGAAAGCTATTTCGGCATTCCGGGAGTGGGTCTAATTACTTACGATGCCATCACCACAGGCGACTTACCTGTGCTAAAAGCTGTAATCGTTCTTATCACGGTGTTGTTTATAGTTGTCGTTAGTGTGGTGGACGTGCTGTATAAGATGGTTGATCCACGTATCTCATTAAAATAAGGAAGTATTGGTATGGAAATCACAAGCTCGCAAGTTGCCGATGCACCTTTGAAGAGAGAATCTCTATGGAGCAAGGCAGTTAAAAAATTTGCGCGTGACAAAATCGGCATGATCAGTCTTTTTGTCGTGGGCGTTTATTTTATTATCGCACTTTTGGTTTGGATGGGCTTAATTGCCCAGCAGTGGGATGAGTTGTTAGCACCGGGGCAAATGGGGCCATCTGCAGCTCACTGGTTTGGCACTACCATCAATGGGCAAGATATCTTTCAACGTGCCATATACAGCACCAAAACAGCGTTTGAAGTGGGATTAGTGGTGGCGGTCTTTGCCACTATGATGGGGGCTATTGCTGGCTCATTTATGGGATACTTCTCAGGCTCCATTTTTGATGAATTCATCTTGTGGATAATGAACTGTATCGACTGCATTCCCTATTTTTTATTGGTTGCCGCGATTGCCGTCGCACTGAATGAAAACCCTTATTCTATGCACATTGCCATGATGTCTGCGTTTTGGACGGGCACTGCTCGGCTGGTTCGTGGGGAGGTGATTAAGCTTAAGAATATGGAGTTTACCGAAGCTGCACATTCTCTTGGTGTTCCCACATACAAGATCATCTTTAAGCACTTGATGCCAAATACCACTCATATATTACTCGTCGAGATGACATTGTTGTTTATCACCGCAATTAAAAGTGAAGTGATATTGAGCTTTCTAGGACTAGGAATTAAAGACAGCATTAGTTGGGGGTTAATGATAGCAGAGGCGAGTGGTGAGGTGACAGCGGGACATTTTTGTAACTTCTTTGCCGCTTCGGGCATGTTGTTCGTTCTGGTGCTGGCATTCAATATGTTCTCTGACTCCCTGCAAGACGCGCTGGACCCAAGGAAGGTATAACATGAGTAAACAAGATCCGTTATTGAAGGTGGATAACCTGTCGGTAGAGTTCTCGACTGACAAAGGCGTTGTGCGAGCGATTAACGGCGTGAGCTTTGAGGTCATGCCGGGAGAGACTTTGGCGATTGTTGGCGAGTCTGGTTGCGGTAAGTCCGTCAGCTCACTTTCCATCATGGGGTTGGTGCCTTCTCCACCGGGAAAAATTGTCGAAGGCAGTATTTGTTTTGATGGCAAAGAGTTGGTTGGGCTAAATGAAAAAGAGTATCGAAGTATACGTGGCAGTGATATTTCTATGATCTTCCAAGAGCCGATGACAGCTTTGAACCCTGTACTTAAAATTGGTACGCAAATGATTGATGTGATTCGCATTCATAACAAAGTGACCAAACAACAAGCCAAACATCGTGCGATTGAAATGCTTGAAACAGTGGGGATTCCATCCCCTGAAGTGCGTATCAATGAGTATCCTCACCAACTGTCTGGCGGAATGCGCCAACGCGTTATGATCGCCATGGCGTTGTCGAACAATCCTTCCTTACTACTTGCAGACGAACCCACCACTGCATTGGACGTGACCATTCAAGCACAGATCATGAGTGAGTTAGTTCGACTGCAAAAAGAGTTCAATATGGCTGTTATCTTGGTGACTCATGACCTTGGTGTGGTGGCTGAATCTTGCAAGCGGGTAGTGGTGATGTATTGCGGGGAAATCGTTGAGCAAGGTACCGTTGAAGCGATTTTTTATCATCCAAAGCATCCGTATACACAAGGGCTACTTAAATCCATTCCTGTCGTGCGTGATAAAAAAGTCCCGAGATTACCTACTATTGAAGGTGTTGTTCCTGATCTGTTCCATCTTCCTAAAGGGTGCCGTTTCGTCGATCGTTGTGACAGGGTGACGTCTGAATGTCATCAGGCTTCACCAAATCTAGAGGGAGAAAAGCAACACCAAGTGGCCTGTTATAACGTGATGGAGGCAGTTTCATGAGCGAAGTATTGTTAGAAGTGAAAGATTTACAGAAACACTTCTTGGTTGGCAAAAGCTTTCTAAAGAGAAACCGCCAAGTCTGCAAAGCGGTCGATAATGTAAGCTTTAAGATCCACAAAGGCAAAACGCTGGGGTTAGTGGGTGAGTCCGGCTGTGGCAAGTCGACCCTTGGACGCTGTGTTTTGCGCCTATTAGAGCCAACCAATGGTCAAGTGGAAATCGCGGGTCAAGACATCCTGCGCATGGATGGCAAACAGCTGAAAAGCATGCGTAAAGATATCCAGATTATTTTCCAAGATCCGTTCGCTTCTCTTAGCCCGAGAATGACGATTCACGATATTTTGCGTGAGCCGCTAGACACACACAATATCGGCACCGTGCAACAGCGAGAAGAGAAAATTAGAGAGGTCATGGCGATTGTTGGTCTTCGTCCTCAAGCGCTTAATCGCTATCCGCACGAGTTTTCTGGCGGCCAACGGCAAAGAGTCGGTATTGCCAGAGCTCTAGTTCTAGAGCCAAAATTTATTGTCGCTGATGAGCCTGTATCAGCTCTTGACGTTTCAGTGCAAGCTCAGGTGCTAAACCTGATTGCTGAGCTGCAAGAGAGCAAAGGGATTTCATTTCTGTTTATCGCCCACGACTTAGCGGTAGTGCAGCATATTTGTGATGAAGTTGGGGTGATGTACTTAGGCAGAATGGTAGAAAAAGCTTCTGCTGAAGAGCTATATCGGAACCCTAAGCATCCATATACGCAAACGTTGCTTTCAGCGATTCCAGTACCTGATCCAAAACATACACCAGATGTAACCCGGCTTATCGGTGATATTCCTTCGCCATTAAACCCACCCAGTGGTTGCACATTCAGAACACGCTGCGAGCATGCCAACGAACGCTGTAGCCGAAGTGTACCTATAGCGCAAAATGTTGGGGAAAGTGATGAAGAACATTTGGTGGCTTGTCATTTGTATGATGTTGGAAGGTAGGGAAACAATTAAGCGGAACGGATTGTGAGTTAGAATAAGTGCCCAGAATAAGCATGAGTTTGGCTAATGAAGTAATTAGATTTGCAATAGAGGTTTAAATGGAAGAGCAATATCAACCGGGACTAGGGAAAAAATCGCAACTGCCTCCAGAGTTGAAAAGGTGGAACTGGGGAGCATGCTTTCTAAACTGGATTTGGGGAATAGGAAATAGTACTTACATTGCATTTTTGGTGTTCATCCCTTTGGTTAACATTGTCATGTTTTTTGTTTTAGGCGCAAAAGGGAACCAATGGGCGTGGCAAAACCGTACTTGGGATAGTATTGATCATTTTAAAAGAGTTCAGAGACGATGGGCTATAGTAGGAGCCATAGTCTTTGTATTCTTTATTGGCTTCATGATTTGGGGAATGGGCTCAATGATGAAAGGTGAAGCCTACGAACTTTCTTTGAGCAAAGTTAAACAAAGCCAAGAAGTCATAGCGTTTGTTGGAACGCCTATTGAACCCGGTTTTTTTGTTGCAGGGAACATTTCTTCAAGTGGCTCTGGAATTGGTTATGCAAATCTATCTTACTCAATCTCTGGCCCTAAAGGTGAAGCAGATGTTGTATTTGAAGCTCATAAAAATATGGGGATTTGGCAGATAGATCAACTGGTTGTATTCAATCAAAAACAAGGTAAACGAATTGAGGTAATAGGCGCTGAGAACTGATTCAACTATAAAATGGTCAATGGAGTTGAGGAATTCGTAGCCTCAACTCCTTCGTGTAGTGTAAAGTTTAACCTCTCTCTTCAAAATACCGCTTCGCGTTGCCAAAGCAGATGTTTTCGATCATTGGTGCTAGCAGAGACATATCGTTTGGTAGCTCGCCATTTTCTACCCATGTTCCGACGATATTACACAGGATTCTGCGGAAGTATTCATGACGAGTGTAGGAGAGGAAACTACGTGAGTCGGTTAGCATACCAACAAATTCGCTTAACAATCCAAACTGAGCTAACTGCTCAATTTGTCTTTGAATACCATCTTTTTGATCGTTAAACCACCATCCAGAACCAAATTGAACTTTTCCCGCTATTCCGCCACCTTGGAAATTACCAATCATAGACGCCAACATTTCGTTGTCGCGTGGATTTAAGCAATAAAGGATCGTGCGTGGAAGTTTGTTTTCCTTATCCATTTCATTGAGAAGCTTGGCGAGCTCTAAAGCGTATGGCTTGTCACCAATGGAATCGTAACCCGCGTTTGCCCCAAGTAGCTTAAACATGCGAGTGTTATTGTCGCGCTGTGCGCCAATGTGTAGCTGCATCACCCAACCAAGCTCTGCATAACGTGAGCCCAGCCAAACTTGCACTGCGGTTGAGAACTGGGCGCACTCTTGCTCAGTTAAAGTTTCACCAGCAAGACGTCTTGTGAGCAATTCATCTAACACTTGTTCTGTCGGGATAGGTGCGTAACACATGTTCTCGATGCCATGATCGGCAGAGCGACAGCCATGTTGATCAAAATGAACAAGGCGTTTGTCTAGTGCGTCGATGAGATGGCTGAATCGAGTAATATTTACGTCACTTGTTTGGCTAAGCAGGTGGATGTAATCAGTAAAACCATCCAGTTCAATTTTGAAAGCTCGATCCGGACGCCAACTTGGCAACACTTGAACATCGAATGTGTCATCTTTAGCGATCTGCTGGTGATGTTCGAGTGAATCAATAGGATCGTCAGTCGTGCCAGCCATGACAACATTCATTTGCTGCATGATGCCGCGAGCAGAAAATTCAGGCGTTGCCAAAAGCTCATTACACTGGTGCCAGATCTGGTCTGCGGTATCCGACCCAAGTAATGTATTAGTAATACCAAAGGGGCGTTTTAGTTCTAGATGAGACCAGTGATATAAAGGGTTTCCAAGCGTTTTTGGAACCGTTTTAGACCAAGCTAGGAATTTGTCGTAATCACTAGCATCTCCAGTAATAAAGCGTTCATCTATACCAGCGGCACGCATTCCGCGCCATTTATAATGATCGCCTTCTAACCAAATTTGGCTGATGTTGGCAAACTGACGATTTTGCGCAACTTCTGCGGGGTTTAAATGGCAATGGTAGTCGTAGATTGGCTGCGAAGCAGCATGGTCGTGATAAAGTTTACGAGCAGTTTCGTTCAATAGTAGAAAGTCTTCACACAGAAAGTTTTTCATCATTTTTCTCGTTGGGCCTGTTTCACTAATTATTTATTAAAGCGAATTAATCGTTGCTTTTACGCCATTTTCTACCAATGTTTGATAGGCACTGCTAACAGCATCAATAACTTTTGGATTACTGCCAATGTCTGCTGGGTATATTGTTTCCATAGCAAGTAGAGCAGGGACGACCGTGACATTGGAGCCATGTTGTTCGCAAATATTTTTTAGAGTATCCGCCATGGGATCGCGAACATCGATGTCATTACCTTTCTCGTCTTTCGCTGAGACATATCGCATCCAGCCAGCTATTGCGAGAGCGATAAGAGCGAAGTCCGAACCATTTTCTAGGTGGTAAGCTAAGCTACCCGCAAAACGTTGTGGAATTTTCTGGCTCCCATCCATCGCGATTTGCCAAGTTTTATGTTTAAGGCTTGGGTTGCTAAAGCGGTCGATAAGCTGATTTGCATAGGCCTCTAAATCCGTGCTTTCTGGCATATTGAGTGATGGTGCTTGAGTCTCCATCATCAGTCGAAAAGCGGCTTTTTTGAAACCTGCGTCTTGCATGGTATCTGAGATGTATGGATACCCGGCAAGATAGCCAAGATAAGCTAAAAATGAGTGGCTGCCGTTTAACATACGCAGTTTCATTTCTTCATACGGTGCAACGTCGCTAACAAACTTTGCGCCAGCGACGTTCCAATCTGGGCGTCCTGCGACAAAGTTATCTTCGATAACCCACTGGCGGAAGGGCTCGCAGGCTATGCCACAAGGATCTTTAACACCGACTAATTCAGCGATTTCTTCTAATGCTTCAGGTGTAATGGCTGGAACAATACGGTCTACCATGGTGCTCGGAAAGCTGACATTACTCTCAATCCATTCACTGAGTTCTGGCTCAATCATTCGCGCAAACTCTAATACTGCTGCTTTCGCAACATGGCCGTTTCCTTGCAGGTTGTCGCAAGACATCACAGTCACAGGAGGAAGTTGACGGTCACGGCGTAATCGCAACCCTTGAACTATATAGCCTAGAGCAGATTTTGGGTTTTCTGGTTGAGCAGCATCTTCTATCACCATTGGGTTGCTTGTATCTAAAGTCCCTGTCGCTGGGTCAATACAGTACCCTTTTTCGGTAATAGTGGTGGAAATAATAGCGATTTGAGGTTCGGCGAATTTCTCTAAAACAGCATTCACGCTATCTAGAGCAGGGTGAAGCGTTTCTTTAATTGAGCCAACGATTTTTACATCGGTAGATACCGCTCCTTTTTCTGCCACAGTGAATAAATGGTTTTGATTCCGGAGATCTTTGATGAGTCCCTGACTGCTGAATAGGCTTACGGCACAAATACCCCAGTCTGATCGAGTTTTACTCAGCGTTTCATCGGTAAATACGGCTTGATGTGCACGGTGAAACGCACCACAACCAATGTGAATGATTTTAGTTTTTAATTGGTTACGATCATAACTTGGTATTTTGACTTTTTCATTCAGTGTGGTGTTCGAAATGGTGTGCATTTGTGATCTCTTTTAAAGTTAATAAATTGGTATTCCAATTTAAAAATGTCGTTCTACCATGTAATTTTGTCAGTAATGATAGATGAATTCAATTGAACCCAACAAATAAGGTAGTGGTAGGAACTTTTAGCGCATTCTAGATCATGCTTTAAAGTGTTTGTGTGATCCAGTTATCAAATTTATTGGCATTCCAATTTTTGATGTTTTTTGTGGGTTAGTTCAAGAAATGGCGTGGTGTTATTTATGATTGTTGATGTAATAAGCAAATTTAAGGGCCGCTATTAATATTGGCATGCCAATGTCGCGGAAATTTTATGTTCCAGACTGCCGTCGCTTAATGCTGGTTATAGGGAAGAGATATAAAAATCAAACCCTCAAACATCATAACCTCTTCTTAACACTCGAGCAGGTATAAACATATAAACAGCATGAATTATTTTAGCGTTTGATATACTTATTTGATTACTTAAGTCACTTAACTTATCTATTCTCTAGTTAACTATGTAGATTTTATGCTCAGTAAGGATTGTTAATATGTCATCTTTTCCTCAACTTGCCCTTGTTGTACCTTGTTATAACGAATCGAGTATGTTGGATATAACAATCAATAAACTGGTTAGTTTTTTAAATCAGCTCATCAACGATGATGTTATCGCTACGACTAGCTATGTATTGTTCGTTGATGATGGATCGAGTGATGACACTTGGAACAAAGTTTTATTGGCAAACTCAGAGAATCCAGATTTAATATCCGGGATCCGTCTTTCGGTTAATTCTGGTCACCAAAATGCTTTGTTAAGCGGCTTAAATTATGTCTCAAGCCGCTGTGATGCTGCGGTTAGTATTGACGCTGATCTTCAAGATGACCTTAGTGTGATACCAGAAATGGTAGAGCAATTTAAAGCGGGGAAGGAACTCATATTTGGTGTTCGTGAATCTCGCTCAAAAGATAGCTGGTTTAAGCGGAACACTGCTGCGATGTTTTATCGGGTTATGCGTTTACTTGGAACGAACACAATTGAAAATCACGCAGATTTTAGGTTAATTTCTCGTGCTGCATTAGTTCACCTTCAGCAATTTGGGGAAGTGAACCTCTTTCTTAGAGGTTTAGTTCATATGCTACATAAAAATACGGGTGTTGTTTATTATCAGCGTGCCGAGCGTGAATTGGGAGAAACAAAGTATCCCCTTAGTAAAATGCTATCTTTAGCGTGGAATGGCATTACTTCTCTATCGGTAACGCCACTTAGGTTTATAACTGCGACCGGCGCTTTAGTGTTTCTAGTATCACTTTCTTTGCTTCTTTATGCGTTTATTGGTTACTTTACAGGTAATACCATACCTGGCTGGGCATCTATCGTTGTCCCTTTGTACCTTCTAGGTGGACTTATCATGCTCTCTATTGGAATATTAGGAGAGTATGTTGGTAAGCTGTACTTGGAAGTAAAGAGGCGGCCTCGGTATTTGATAGACAGTATTGTCTGTAACAAGAAAGAGTCTAATGACCAAGAAAATTGATTTCGATGACTATGCAGAGAAATACGAATCGTTACTGCAGCAACAACTTTCGTTTTTTAGCTCGGATCGGGAATACTTTTCAAGCTATAAAGTCAAATTGATGCTAAGCCTAATTGATACAACACCTAAGAAGATTCTAGATTTTGGCTGTGGAATAGGGTTGAGTTTAAAGGCGTTGCAGGAGAGTTTCCCTATTTCCAAGTTGTATGCGACCGATTTATCGGAGAAGAGTTTGCAGTATGTATCAGACAACTACCCCGGTGTTATAGTTATTCAGAGTGATAAACTCGAAGAGCAGCAGTTTGATTTAATCTTCGTATCAGGTGTGTTTCATCACATACCAGTGAAAAACAGAGCCTTTGTAGTTAAGCGTTTAGAATCTCTGTTATCCGTTGGTGGACGACTGGTTATTTTTGAACACAATCCATTTAATCCAGTTACACGGCGCATGGTTTCCACTTGCCCATTTGATAAAGACGCAGAGTTATTGACAAAGAGAGAGCTTAAAAAGTTAGTCTTAACTTCAAGTGAGTTAGAACAATTTTCTTTGGGCTATACTCTATTTTTTCCTCAGTTACTTTATTTCTTAAGGTCAACTGAAAAACTATTAAAGTGGTTACCTTTAGGTGGGCAGTATTATTTTATAGCAAAGAAAATATGATTCTTGAGCTCGTTAAATTTTCGATAGTTGGTGTCATCAATACCTTAGTCGGATACCTTATCATATTCACCACTATGTTTTTGGGGGTATCACCCTATATCAGCAATATTTTAGGATATGCTGTAGGCCTTGTATGCTCATACTTATTGAATAGAAATTTTGTTTTTTCTAATAGCAATTCTGATAAAAAAACTGAAATTACCCGGTTTATGGTTGCTTTTGGTATCTCTTATGCGATTAACTTTATTGTTTTACACCTTGCACTAACTATGTTGTGGAATATGTATTTATCGCAAGTATTAGCTGGTATAAGCTACTCCATATCTATGTACATTTTGTCAAAACTATGGGTGTTTAAATAACCTTCTATAGAATAAGTCCATTTCTTTCATAGGGCCATGTGATTGTTAGTTGTTTTTAGCTTTATGGTATGAGAATTGATTATTAATATATACATCAAACTTATATTGACCATAGCTAACAGTGTCTACTTTCTTGTAGTTTTTCATAAACTGGCTAAACAGTGTATTTTCTTTTAAAAAATCAGGGAAACTGAAGTCAGAATGGAAGTAAGGCAATTTATCTGAAGTATTAACAAAGAGCAACCTAGGATCGTTCTTCACTAAGTCATCTCGAATATCAGTAAATATGCTACTCATGATCTCAGTTTCTTTTTCACTTAGTTGGTTTTTGTCTTTAATAAATTTTGGCAGAAACCAAGGGACAGGATATTTAATGGGTATCGTCCTATCTGTATAGAGATACATTGGAAACTGTGGCTCGAATATGATGTTGAAAAAGTAGAAACTATTTTTTTTCGTTGTGTTGTTTTTAATTATACTTTGTATCTTGATTTCTTCTTGTGATAGCCTGCTTGTGTCTGGAATAAATGATTCGTTATATAGGCTGTTTGTTAAGAAGTTTTTATTTATATTAATTGTATGGTTATGCATGCTTATAAACGCTAAAGTGGCTACAATACATATAATAAGGTATGTTCTTCTTCTGTAATAGAATGTAAAAACTAATGTAAAAAATACAAGGAAGGCGAGCGGAATAAGATGATAGAAAAAGGGTACCCTCGCTACTAAAACAGGAAGTAAAACTGATAAAACAAAAAACACCAATAATTGTATAGCCATTTTATTTTCTTTATCATTTATTTTTCTAGATAAAAATAAACTTAAAGTTATCATCAAGGCAGTAAATGCCATTAATAATATAAAGAATGCAGAAAGTAGACTTTCATTGTAGCCAGAGTATAAGCTTGTTACTAAAGGGATTATAATTGTGAAAAAATCATGATGAAAAATATAGACATACGCTATATATATTATACCTGTTGTGACAAGAACTAAATTTCCAATAGAAAACAGCTTAATCTTTCTTGTTAAATAAAATATCGTCAGCTCACCAAATAACCATATAAATATATAATATGGTTTAATACAAATCGCTATAGCCAATAAAAAATAAATGATTATCGATTCTATTGTGCTATTTTTTTTATTATAAATGCATGATAGGGAGTATAAAATATAAGGTAAAGAAAGACATAATATAATTTGCTCTCTTTGTATAAAGCTATAATCAATTAGTAGAAAGTTGAAATACAAAACACAGACACTTGCGTATAAAGCTAATTTCTTATCACTACTAAAACTGGTTATTTTGTAAAACGAAAAAATAGCGATAGCATCGAATAATAAAATCGTAGAGATTCGTAGTCTTGCTATGTCTGAAAAATTAGTCCACTCAAGTGGAAATAAAAACAGCTTATAGATATAAACAATAATTGGAGGGTTGATCTCATGATACTTGCTATATATTTCTCCATTTATCATATGGTTAGAGATATATAATAGCCAAGATACGTCATGATTAAGTGTAAAACCACTTTGATAGAGATATCCAAGTAGAGTTAGGAAAATTAAAATCAAATAGAAAATAATATCAATTTTCTTATCAGTTAAGTGATATGAATAACGGTTAATGTTGGTCATCTCTATTGCTAGTCTATCTTCAAGTTTTTAAAAAGCTATAATGTTTGAATGAAAGTATAATACAAAGTGCATTTCTTGCGAGTTAAGTGGTAGTTGGAAAAGTCTGCAAATTTCTGTTTCGGTAAGCAGCATTTGCCTCTTATGTTTTTGCGCAAGTAGTGACTCTTTTCAATGATCAAATGCCATCAGTGCTTTTTTGAATTGAAAAAGCGATAAACTTTCGAATGGTTTTGTAGTCCAGCTACTATAACCAGACTGAGGTTAACACGGGGTTTCATCGACAAATAGCAGGTTGTATGGCAGTTTTGACGTGCTAAAGCTTGATTCATATTGCACTCGATAAATTGGCATTCCAATTTTATAATTTTTTGAGATCTACATCAATTTAATGCTTAACTCTTGTTGTCTGAGTCGATAAGAAGAGCGATTATCAGGCCGCAAGTTGATATTGGCATGCCAATTTGTCGTTGATAATTAGATGAGCAAGATTGCAAGGGTTTGTTGCTATCGAAGAAAAACTAGAAGGTATAATTGTATGAAACATGCTTGGCGTTGGTATGGCCCGAATGACCCAGTTTCTTTGGATGATATAAAACAGACAGGAGCAACGACTGTCGTTACTGCACTGCATCATATTGCTAATGGGGAAATTTGGACAAAAGAAGAAATTCTTAATCGTAAAGAAGTCATAGAAGCAAAAGGTCTGACTTGGTCTGTGGTCGAAAGTGTCCCTGTACATGAGGAGATAAAAACCCAGTCTGGGAACTATAAAACGTGGATTGAAAACTACAAACAGTCCCTTGTTAACCTAGCTGAATGCGGAATAAAGACGGTATGTTACAACTTTATGCCTGTTCTTGATTGGACACGTACCGATTTAGAATTCGAATTACCAGATGGCTCGAAAGCACTACGTTTTGATCATATCGTATTCGCAGCATTTGAACTTTATGTTCTTAAGAGACCAGGTGCTCAAGATATGTATTCTCAGCAAGAACGAGACAATGCTAAATCTTACTTTGATGCAATGACGCAGGAGCAAATCGATAAGCTAACTGCGAATATTATTGCGGGCCTTCCAGGCGCTGAAGAAGGGTATACATTGGATGAGTTTCAAGCTCGATTAGATACCTACTCTGAAATCGATGAGCATACTCTCAGGGCGCATTTGGTGTATTTCCTCAACGAGTTAATGCCTGTGTGTGAACAATACGGTATAAAACTCGCTGTCCATCCAGACGATCCACCGCGCAAAATTCTAGGTTTACCAAGAATTGTCTCCACTATCGATGATATTCAGGCATTGGTAACAGCAGTGCCAAGCAAAATGAATGGTATCACCATGTGCACAGGATCTTATGGTGTTCGCGGCGACAATGATTTAGTCAACATGATTGAAAGCTATGGGGATAGAATTTACTTTACTCATTTGCGCTCAACTCAACGTGAAAACGACCCGCTAAGTTTTCATGAGGCGTCTCATTTAGAAGGTGATGTCGATATGTATCAGGTGGTTGAGGCACTACTAAAAGAAGAGCAACGCCGCGAGCAATCAGGATCGCCAGATAGTATTCCGATGCGCCCAGATCACGGCCACCAAATGATTGACGACTTAAAAAAACATACCAACCCAGGTTATTCCTGCATTGGTAGATTAAAAGGTTTAGCAGAAATTCGGGGCTTAGAACTCGCTCTGAAACGCGCTATGTCCGGTTCTTAAATCGCAAAAGGTCTAAGGACAGACCCTCTTTATTCTACAAATTTAAATACCCAATCGACACCAATACTGCATTTCTTTGTTGTGCGGGTATAGCTCTATATCGCGATGAATTGAGCCATATATTCAACACTTATTTAATTAATGTGAGTTTATATGTACATCATAAATTTTATAACAGATATATTTCAGACTCCTTCTCTTCTTTTAGGCCTAGTGGCATTAATAGGCTTATGTATTCAGAAAAAACCGTGGACCGAAGTCATTTCCGGAACTGTAAAAACCGTGATGGGTTTTATTGTTCTGAAGTTGGGCGGTCATATTATTGGTGAAAACTTAGCGATATTTGGTGAGCTGTTTAAAAACGGCTTCCATATGACAGGGGTGATTCCAAGTAATGAAGCGGCACTTGGCTTAGCGCTGGCTAAGGTAGGCTCAGCGGTAGCGCTTATTGTTCTATTTGGCATGGTAATTAACATATTATTAGCTCGGTTTACACGCTTTCGTTATATGTTCTTGTCGGGGCATATATTGGTGTATATGTCTTGTGTTATCGCATCAGCACTATATTGCGATGGAGTAAGCACGCTATATATTATTGTGGTTGGCTCGATTCTTCTCGGTATATATATTTCGATTGCGCCATATGTGCTGAGAAAGCCAAGCCGAGTTATTATTGGGTCCGACGACTATACAATAGGGCACTCAGGCACTATCTCATATTTCATCGCTGCTACGATAGGTAAATGGGTTGGCAATCCAAAACACTCCATTGAAGAAGTGGAGATGCCAAAACAATTGATGTTCCTAAAAGACTCAATGGTGTCGGTAACGCTTACCATGCTGGTGCTGTTTGTGATTGTCACTTTCAAAGCCGATCATGCGTTTGCTGAAAAGTTAGCAGGTGGACAACAGCTTATACTTTTCGCCATCGTTCAGGCGGTGACATTCACTGGCGGTCTGTTTATCGTAGTAACGGGCGTTAAACTTTTCATCAATGAGATTGTCCCTGCTTACCAAGGAATCTCGCAAAAGTTGGTTCCGGGCAGTGTACCTGCGGTGGATGTCGCTGTGTTGTTCGACCTTTCTCCAAACGCCGTTATTGTTGGTTTCGTGGTAAGCTTTGTCGGCGGTATCGTAACCATGTTTATTCTGCCACTTTTGGGACTCGCGCTAGTGATCCCGGGCTTAGTTGCACACTTTTTCACAGGCGCAGCAGCAGCGATATATGGCAACGCGACCGGAGGAAGAAGAGGCGCAATCGTCGGTGCATTCATCAATGGCATTATCCTAACATTACTGCCAGCACTCCTGATTCCTGTCTTGGCCAAAATGGGCTTCCACGACACCACATTCGGAGACCCAGACTTCGCAACCATGGGCATCTTACTAGGCTACGGATTCGCTATTTTGTAGTTGATGGTCTGGTTGAAGTTAAGAAACCCACAGTTATGGTAGCTGTGGGTTTTTTGGTTTCAGTTACGGGCAAATAGCGCCGTGCACTATTTTCTCATTCACTGACATATGAATAGAAAGTACATGAATGAGTACGAATCTAGGTACGTGTATATAGAGAGCACTTGGATAAGACAACTGACATTTCGTTTTTGAGCAATACATTATGTAATATAGAAGTGAGCGAGGCAGTAACTCCAAATATACTTGTTCATTTATTCATAATTAAATAACTATTTCTTCATAAATCCATACTCTTAATTGTCATATCAACATGTTTCTCTATAAAGCAAGAAAATTGCTATAAAAGCAGTCAACTATATGAGTTGTCTGGCTTAACTACGTCTCTAAACTGGCTATTTTATTTAGCTAACCTGTACCGTTAAATTAATAATTGAGGAACATGAAAATGAACAAATCGTCGTTGCTACTTTGTGGGATGTTAGCGTTAGGAGTTAGCTCTGTTAGTTATGCAAATACAATTTCACAGGAACAGTATGCTGCTCCGCAAAAGCAACTTTACGTATTTGGCGACAGTTTGTCTGATATGGGTGTACAGAACCAAAACCCAACCAACTTGGCTGATCTAAAGACTTCAACGTATACAACTCCAGGCCGAAGGATTTGGCCAGAATATCTAGCCGCACAGCTCGGTACAACGATTACATATAACAACCAAGCATTCGCAATGGTAACAGGCCCCCATAGCCCAAATAGCTACGTAAAGGTTATCGCTGGTGGTAATGATTATGCGGCAGGTGGCGCGACGACCGAAGGTCAGGGTATCCCATTGCTTTGTCCAAACAGTGACAACGTTTATTGCTACAACCCGCCATCCGTGCAAGATCAGGTGGCGACGTATGAAACTACCGCAATGGGGAAAAGCGACGAACAAGGTAACAATCTTTATGGATTCTTTGCTGGAGCAAACAATATATTTGAGATAGCAGATGAACTGCAGAAGCACAAAATAACCATGACTGAAGCGCTAAAGTTAGCAGTTTTAGCCGCAGATCAAGAAACAGACACCATGAAAGGTCTGGATTCAAATATGGTGAAAGTTGATCATAGTAACTCACCAGATTTCATCGTTATTAACTTACCTGATATGGGCAAAACTCCAGAAGCTCTTGCTGCTGGTACTACGGTTTCTGCTGCACTATCAGCGCTAACGTACACCTTCAATACTGAGTTGCTAAAAGACGTTAAAGCAAGCTCTCTTCACGTCTACTATATCAACGCCTACAACCTTGTTAACTCGGTGATTAGTGCTGATAATGACCATGAGATCACGATTGCGGGCAGAACGATAACGTTTAGTGATGTCACTCACCCAGCATGTGACGGGAAGGCATTAACTTGTATACCTAACCAAGATACTGAAGATTATCTATTTGCAGGTTTGGTTCACCCATCAGGCCTCGCTCAGTATGCATTGGGCTTAGCGGTGACAAGCTGTGTTAAAACAGGCTCAAGTGGTCAAGATGGTAAAGTCTGTGAATTGTATGGCGTTCAATAATAGGCAGCAAATCTCAGTTTGGGTTAGAAAGTCAAGAATAAATATTTTTAATGATATGTTTTGGGGAATTATAAGATAACCGAGCCGATTGGCTTAGCACATCTGAAGTTGAAGTTAACTATAGGTTGCTCAATATTACCGTGCTTAATCTCTATTAAGCGCGGTTTTCTATAGGTTCAAGAAGACCTTCATTTAATGCCTTATCAAGCTTTTACTCTAATTTAATTGTATCTGACACACCTGTCTCATATTTGAGAATTGGCTTGGGTTTTTAGAACGGTTCTCTGGAGTACCTATACTTATAAAGGACTTACAATGGATTGAACCTTATGCTCTCACGTTTAAATATTGCGAAGAAAATATATTTTCTCGGCCTGTCTCAGTTGCTGGCTATGTTGGTAATGGGAGGGTTTGCGCTTTTCCAAATGAATAAAATTGGTAATGAGCTTATTGATATTGCGGAAGAAGATATTCCTCTAACAAAGAAAATGACTTTAGTAACAGAACATCAGCTTGAACAAGCCATATTATTTGAACGAGCTTTAGTTAAGGCGATTCGAGTATCTCAGGGGTTAGAGGAACTGAGTCAATATAAACTAGCCAGTAAAAAGGTTCATGACTTAACAGAAAAAACTAAAGATGAAATTATAGAGATTGAGCATTTCATTGAAAAAGCCATTCCTTTGCTGCACTCAGAAAAAGCAAAAGAGGAATTTGCCAAATTACATGCTCAGTTAAAAGAGGTAGAGAAATCTTATTCGGTACTCATTAGAGAAGTCGACAGTGTGCTGGCATTAGGTGTAAATGGCCAAATTGAAGAAATGTTGGAAAAGTCGAAAGAAGTAGAGGCATTAGAAGATGAGCTCGATCATGTGCTGATTGATATTCTGGATGAAGTTCAGAATTTTACTCTTAGTAGCGCTCTTCAAGCAGAAGAAGATGAAAAGTTCGCACTGAAATGGATGTCTGTAATTGCGGTTATCGCAATCGTCATTGGTATTGCAATGCCACTACTCATTGCTAAATCAATTACTAAACCTATGCGTGAACTCGTTGAGCGTATTGAGCAAATAGCGCATGGTGATGGTGACTTAACGGTTAGATTGGATGATTCGAGAAAAGATGAAGTTGGTCGCGTGGCCAGGGCATTTAATGACCTGCAATCGGTGTTGACCAAAACGATTCAACAAGTAAACAACCAAGCAAAGGAACTGGGGATATCCTCAACAGAAGCCTATTCGTCCATGCAGCGAACACTATCTAATGTGGAAAAACAGCGTAGCGATATAGAGCAAGTGTCAAATGCAATCCATGAAATGAACACTGCGACTCAGGAAGTCGCTTCAAACACCACCAATGCATCATCAGTAACAGATGAAGTCAAGCAGCGTGTTATAGATGGACAGAAGGAGTCATTAGCAACGCAGCAAGTAATACAAGAGCTGGCAGACGAGGTATCGAACTCTTCAAAAGTGATTGAAAACTTGGTTTCTGAAACCAATAAGATAGGACAGGTTCTTGAATCTATACAAGGTATTGCAGAGCAGACTAACTTGCTGGCACTGAATGCTGCGATAGAAGCTGCGCGGGCAGGGGACACTGGGCGAGGGTTCGCTGTTGTGGCTGATGAGGTACGTTCGTTGGCTCAAAGAACACAAGATGCGACCGTGGACATTCAACAGCTAGTTGAACGGTTGCAGTCCGAGGCTCAAAATGCGGTGGAAAGTATGCGCAAAGGAACGAAGACGGCTGAGGTGTGCTTGACTAGAAGCTCAGATTCAGCAGAAACTTTTTCTGTTGCAGCAGAGTCAGTAAGACAGATAGCAGCATTGAATATGCAAATCGCAACTGCTGCTGAGCAGCAATCCATTGTTGCCCAAGAAATCACTAACAACTTAGAAGTGATTCGCTCTTTAGCGGAAGAGACAGCTGACGAGACAAAAAACACTGCTAGCACAAGCGAAGCCATTGATAAAAGTGTGTCTGGTTTGCAGCAACATCTGAATAATTTCCGAGTATAAAGTGCACACGTTAACTTGCTCCTTTTAGCAAAAAGGTTCAGATCAGGCCCTAGATCACTAATTACTGGTAACGGCGACGTTTTTGCGGATAATAGCCGCACTTCATTATTACCTTTAAAGGCGTAAACTTGTGACTGCTCCATTTTCATCAATACCCCTAAAGAAAGCTCTGCTTGATACGCTAGACAGCTTAGGCTTCTCCAACATGACACCTATCCAGCAGCATAGCTTACCTTTGATTCTTGAAGGTAAAGATGTCATTGGACAGGGCAAAACAGGTTCAGGTAAAACAGCGGCATTCAGTCTCGGCGTGCTATCAAACTTAAATGTGAAGCGATTTCGCGTTCAATCTCTGATCCTTTGCCCGACACGCGAATTGGCTGATCAAGTTGCTAAAGAAGTTCGAACTTTGGCACGTGGTATTCACAATATTAAAGTGCTGACATTGTGTGGTGGTATGCCAATGGGGCCTCAAATTGGATCATTGGAGCATGGGGCTCATATCTTGGTAGGCACGCCGGGCCGAATTTTGGATCACCTTTCAAAAGATAGAATCGATTTATCTGAACTTAATACTTTGGTACTTGATGAAGCCGATCGCATGCTCGATATGGGCTTTCAAGACGCGTTGGATAGCATCATCGACCAAGCGCCAAAAGAGAGACAAACGTTACTTTTCAGCGCAACATTCCCGTCGACAATTGAAGCGATAGCTAAGCATGTAATGAGTAAACCTGAGCTGATCAAAGTGGAGTCAACACACTCAACTCGAAACATTGCCCAGTCTTTCTACAAAGTGGATTCTGTAGAGCAACGGGATAACGCGTTGGAAGCTTTGCTCTTAAAACATCAGCCTGAGTCTTCGGTAGTTTTCTGTAACACAAAGAGAGAAGTGCAGAATGTGTGCGATGAATTGCATCAGCGTGGTTTTAGTGTGACTGAGTTGCATGGTGATATGGAACAGCGCGAGCGCGATCAAGCTTTGGTTTTGTTTGCAAATAAAAGTATCTCAGTGTTGGTTGCTACTGATGTTGCCGCTCGTGGACTCGACGTCGATAACCTAGATGCCGTATTCAATTTTGAACTGTCACGTGACCCAGAAGTGCATGTCCATCGTATTGGTCGTACAGGTAGAGCAGGAAGCAAAGGCGCGGCCTATAGCTTTTTCACGGAAAAAGATGGCTACAAAATGGCGTTAATTGAAGAATATATGGATATTGCTATTGAGCCTAGCGAACTGCCGAGAGCCCTTGAAGGTTGCAAGCCAATGTCGGTGAATATGGTGACTATCCAGATCAATGGTGGCAAAAAACAAAAGGTACGCGCTGGAGATATCCTAGGTTCTCTCACCAAAGAAGGCGGTATTGATGGTACGCAAATCGGCAAAATTAACTTGTACCCAATGAGCTCTTACGTAGCCGTCAGCAGAAAAGTGGCGAATAAAGCACTAAAACAACTACAGAACGGCAAGCTAAAAGGTAAGCAATTTAGAGCGCGGTTGATTAAACCCTAGAAGCGTCAACAGACAATAAATACTGCTTGATTACAGTATTTATTGTCTTTTTTTGTCCAAATTGATTTTAAGATATCGCTATAACTGAATAATAATTTATTATGGAGTTAACTTTTTTCTCATTTATTATATTCAACAAAACGAATAAATAAGCGATAACTAAAGTTATAAAATCTATTTGGATGGTTTATTTTCGTTCTCATTCTTGACTTTCACTTATTTTAAAGTGATTCTTCACATTCATTCTATTGGAGGTAATATGCTTAAAAATAAAATAATGAATATAAATGGAGGAATTATAAAAAATTTCCTTAATGTGTATGAATTTAAAAGTATTACTGAAGCATCTAAGATCTCCGGTTTATCTCAGTCAAGCGTAACTAAGCAGCTGCAAGGCCTTGAAGCAAAACTCGATACTATATTATTTGATAGGCACACTAGAAACTTAGTCCCTACACAAGCAGCAGATTACCTTTATTCAAAGTTTGATGATTTATATCGAGAGTTCGTATCTCTTGAAAGCATGACCAAAAAACTCCATGAAGGACGTTATGGTAGCCTTAGCATTGGCATAGGAAAACTTGTTTCTCCATTAATTAGTCAAGCCATTTATTTAAATAACTTAGAAAAATCAGCGGAGCTTAAAGATATCAAGGTTAATATATGCTCTGACACTTTTATGAATTTAAATAAAAAACTATTACAAGGAGAAATTGACTTATTTATTTCTCAGTCAGAAATACTTCCAAACATACCTGAGTTAGACTTGTTAGTGAAACTTCCATTTCTAAGTCTAGAAACCGCTTGTGTGATAAGTCCATTAATAGAGAAAAAAGAAGATATCACAGATTATAAGTGGGCATTTCCTCAATTTGATGAAAATCATATTTCTTCTAGATTAAATAATCCAATGGTTAGAGACTTTTACTTAAAAGCTGAGAAAAAAGGAAATATTGAATATAAAGTAGATAGCAGCGATGTTCGGATTAAAATAGCCGAATCTGGTAAGGCTGGCACTCTAGTACCTTTTTATTTGGTAGAAGAAAAAATTAAGTCAGGAAAATTAATTAGAATATCATTAGATATAGATTTCTTTGAGTTTTCTATCTACTACTTGGCTAACCGACCTATAAATTTAAAAATCAAAAAAATAATAAGTAATTTGAAAGAAACATTAATAAAAGACTACCATTTTGTTGATTTAAATAATAGAAAGCAGTTCGCAATACCAACCAGTTGATTTAACTTAGAGAGTCAGGAGAGACTGGTTCGGTCAATACCTACATCATCGACACAACCGCGCTGTAGGCGTTGTAGGGGACATACACGCTAATTGTAGAGAATCACTTAACATTTACTGATCTTATTTCAAAGTTGACAAAATATTATTGTAGTACAAGGTGTTTTTAATGGTATTTTTTCGAAACCTGAAGTGATTCAAGGTTAGCTTTGTTTTTACTTAAGCGTTTAATTTTGAATAGGTATTTAGTAAATTTTTACTCGCTAGAGGTATTTTAGGTTCCCTCACTAAAGAAGGCGGAATTGATGGTAAGCAAATCGGTAAAATTAATCTATATCTAATGCGCTCTTGCGTGGCTGTCAGCAGAAAAGTGGCGAATAAAGCACTAAAACAGCTACAGAATGGAAAGCTAAGAAGTAAGCAGTTTAGAGCACGGTTGATTAAACCCTAGAAGCGTCAACAGACAATAAATACTGCTTGATCACAGTATTTATTGTCATGTTTTCCAACTTGAGTCTAATCGGGTGAGGTAGGGTAAGAAATTTCAACTCCAAACCTATCTAATTTACCAAGCCAAGCTAGAGGTATTTCCAAGCCTAATGTCAAATCGATTACTGAGAACGTATGGTTGAAGCAATATGCAGAAGTTGGTTTGGCTCTAACCTATAATACTTAGAGAGTGCTTTATAGTGGCTGTGAACTTGCAATGTTACCTAGAATTATATTTTTAGCTTTTATACTACTTTTTATAGGTAGAACAAACGGTAGTACATTACACATTGTTCGTGGCAACCAGAGTTATCCTCCATATGAGATATACATACCAAATACGTCCTTAACTGGATTCCACATCGATTTAATTAATATTGTGGCCGAGAAAATTGGTGTGAAGGTTCGTTATGAAAGCGTTCCTTGGAAGCGAGCAGTTAGTATGATCGAGCAAGGGCAAGCAGACGCTATTACTTATTTTGGTAAGGCACCTAAAAGGGAAGAGTTCTCAATATATGAAGAGGGAAATATCATAAGCCATACGATAAATGCATTTTTTATCCGTAGAGAGAACGCTCAACTTTTTCAATATAATGGAAACTTAAATAAACTGGCTAAGCACTCAGTCGGAAAAATTTTTGGTTTTGATTATGGTGAGGAATTCAATAAGATTCGCTGGCGATCAGTTGATGAAGGAGCAAAAGATGATACTTCTCTGTTGCTTAAACTTTTGTTGTCTCGATTTGAGGTCGCAATAGGTAATAAAGCACGAATAACTTATATTGCAAAATTACGTGGTACCTATGATGAAATTTTATTTTTAGAGCCAGAATTACAATCGCTCCCACAGTATCTAGCATTTTCAAAAAAAGCTTAAATAAACACTGGTCACGACGATTTGCCGATGCTATAGAAGAATTTAAGCTGACCAGTCAATACAGAGAGCTCAAAGACAAGTACGACATAGACTAATTGGCTTTCTGGGATTGGGTGAAGAGGTTAGGTAGTGCGATTACACAGGTGATACAGGGGTATCCCTCCTAACTGTAGAGAATTCATTTCTTTCCGCTAGCCAGTTAGTCCAGCTTATTTACTCTATTCCGAATAGTTTTTATGTCACAATAGCTCTACCTGTCCTCTTCAAAGTAATACTAGAAAATTCGCTGATCTATCTTCAAACCCACTAATCCAAAGCGTTACAGCCATGGTTCGATATCATAAGAAGAGGGTTTAAGCGCCACTACTTTTTCTTCTTTTAGGGACGTATCCGTTTTATTCTATATATGCTTTATTTTTTAATGTGTTATGGTTGTTTGATTGAAAGCTAGGAAGGCAGAAAAACGAGCCAACCTATTATTAAGAATGTTATTCTTATGTTCCCTTGGTTGTTGTGTTATTACAGACAGAGTAAGCGAGATATGACGCTACCGCGATATCGAATTATAGTATTTGCCATTTCGTTGCTTGTATTTTCTATCTCGGGAATCGAACTGATTCACTTGGGAACCACAAAAACTCATACGCTGAAAACGGCTTTCTTATTGCCATCTTGCTGTTTTCGATAGTGACATCGTACATGGGGTTACAAGGCGTATTTCATCTCATTATGGGTAGTTAAATGAACATTCCAAATATACTTTTTTTACAACCGAACCGAGTATGGAGAACCTACTTGGGTGGTGTTCAGCTAGACAATATGGAAGGGAATTCTTCTCCGAAGGATGATCATTTTCCTGAAGATTGGATTGGCTCAACCACGCGTGCAGTGAACAAAGGCAGAGAGCATCTAGAAGGTGAGGGATTATCATTTGTTAACATTGACGGTGAGTCACTCTCATTAAAATCACTTTGTGAAAATGCGCCGTTACAAATGTTAGGGGAAGATCATTATAAGAAATATGGCGCTAATACCCAATTTTTGACTAAGTTTTTAGACTCATCTATTCGCTTGCATATTCAATGTCATCCAACCGTGGAGTTTTCCCAAACTTATCTCAACAGTAATTCAGGGAAAACAGAAGCGTACCTTATTTTGTCTATTCGAGATGAAGTGAGTGATCCTTATATTTACGCTGGATTCCAGCGGCCTCCAACTAAGGAAGAGTTTAAAGAAGTGATAGAAAAGCAGGATACAGACAAAATGCTTTCTTACTTCGAAAAAATAGCGATAAAACCCGGTGATGTGTTTATTGTACCGGGAGGTATGCCTCATGCTATTGGGGAAGGGGTGTTTATGGTGGAAATCATGGAGCCAACGGATTTTACTGTAAGAGTGGAGTTTGAGCGTGGTGGTTATGTTTTGCCAGAATCGTCACGCTATATGAATCAAGATATTGACTTCGCGTTGTCGATGTTTGATTTCAATCCAATATCAACGGAGCAATTTAAGCAAAGACACTTTTGCCTTCCCAAAAAAATTGACCAACAAAATCAGAGCGTAGAGTTTTCTATCGTTGATAGCTCAAACACTCCTTGCTTCAGTGTCAATCGCCTCGAAATACGAGATAGGTATGTGAGAACGATGACTTCGTTTGCCATCGGCATCGTGACTGAGGGTGAGGGCGTTGTTGATATTGATGGGGAAAAAGTCCCGGCAAAAATGGGTACACGATTCTTCATTCCTTATCAAACAAAGTCCGTAATCTATGAGTCGGCATCAAAAATGGAAGTGACAATGGTGTTTCCACCAAAGTAGCCCAATCCATCTTGTAGTCTGAGCGTTGTCGACTCCGAAAAGTAGGCCGTTTGAAGAGACATTATAAGGCTTAGGTTGGCGTTAAATCTATGGAATTGTATAGGCTGGAGGATTAACGCCTCCAGCCTTTGTTGTTTTATGCTTCTATAGAAGCGCTGTCATGGCTTACTTCTGATGGCTGAAATTCGCCTTTAAAGTTCTGTAAATAGAAAGCACCTATCCATAGTGAGAACAGAGGTCCAGCCCATATCAGCCCGATAAATATGGGGATCATAGAAATCATCATTAGCAGCCAGCCTGCAATAAGCAGCCAAGCTCCACTGAAAATTTTGCGACTCATCAGTTTTATGGATGTTAGGATAGCCTGTATCGCTCCCATGCTTTGGTCAATTACTAGCATTGAGGTGATTAGAAGTAATATCGCAACGGCTAGTTGAAGCACTATGCCCAATGAGAAAATAGAAAAGACTGTTGAGGGGCTGACAGAAATATTCGATAAAGTAAGGATGGATATTGATAATGTAGGTAAGCTGCTAACAAGCATGGTGATTACCGATATAAAGTAAACCCTTGACCAATAACCCTTTGCATTGAAGCCTTCTTTCCAATTAACACTTTCTCCCTTAAGCTTTTTAAGCACAACTTTCGCACTTCCCGCACTGGCGACAGCCATAATTGCAGGGGTAATAAGCAGTATACATATTAAAAATACCAGTAAACCGGCTTCTGAACTCGGAGCTGTGCCCGTATTGTTCGTCATATATTGCAATGGAAAGGTAATCGCACCATTGACTATTGCGACAGTTACCCATGGCAATAGAATCGCCCTCTTACAACCTTTAAGGTTCTTACGGGCTCGCTTAAATGGTCCCTGTACTTCAGAGGTATCGGAGTGGTTGTTTTTTACTGTTGAATCGGTCATTTTTTCTCACTGCTTTAGTTAATTGTTCTTATTATATGGGATTTAGTTGACAGGCTGATAAGCAAAGAAAATAAAGCAAAGCGGCGGCGTATTCAATTAATTATTTATTAATTTGGGTAATGTTTTTATTGATAAATTCATTGGTAATAAAAAGGTGTGGCGTGAGTTATAACTCTATTTGAAATTATACGAATGACATTCAAAAGCATGATATAGCCAGTTTATTTCTTCATCTGAGTAAAAAAATTGAATCATGAAATTTTGTTGTAGTGTTCGTAGACGAAACCTTCCTGTAAGCCGGAATATAGCTGATGTGGATACAGTTTGGTAATGCATTCTGTGTTGTTATGTAACTAATTGTTTTTCATAAATAAAATATGAATTCATTCATGTATTCGAAAATTTTCCCAGAAAGGCAAACAGCGACATGTTAAATAATTCTCTTATCAGATTTAACTAGTTGTTAATCTCTGATAATGAATGGGAAATCTTATATACATGGAATTAATATGAAATATACATCAACGTTGCTTTCTTCTCTTCTACTTGGGCTATTTTCTCAAACTGCTAACGCGAGTGATTTAGTTTGTGTCGCCCCCCAAACGATTACTTCGTCTTTAAATATGATGAATGATGGACTTATTCAAAATAAAACTGGTGATGTATTGGGGTACACAGGATATTTTGTGGCTAAAACCCATAACAATGATGAAGAAAACGAGGCGAATACAGCGGCTTGTAGCCAAGTGGCACAATTTTCATCTAAGACAATGATTCTACCATTAACAGGTTCGTTGGGCGGCGCGACCAAGGAAGCAAAATTTGTTGAAGCTTACGGTGTTGCTGCGAATATACGAAGCACGATCCGTGTTATTTGGGTGAACTCTTTGGTTTATGAAACAGAAGATGGCAAACGCATCACATTACATCCATCGAAGAGTCCAATGTTACCGATGGGGAGTGTTCATACGGCATTAACTAGACCTGAGGGTTGGGAGCCTGATGTAGCGTCTAGAGGGGATGAAGGAACATTCTGGCATTGTAAAGCAGAAAGGTGTGCAATTGCGTTTTTGTGATTAACTCAATTATGTTCTCTTGAATAAGTAGCTCGGAAAGACTCCGAGCTACTTATTTTCCTAGCTATTATATCAACCTTTCAATGGTTTATCTCCCATAATAAATGTGATTCTTGCGTGATTGATAGTGTTGTAAAGCTCGTTCTGAGAAATTGAATAGTTAATTTTCGATAAGTCGTCTATCGGTTTACCGTTTAACAAGATTTTCTTAACGTAGATATTTTCAGGACTATTGTTTGGCGCATTAATCGTTAATGTTCGAGCAGGGTGCGTACCATAGGCAGGAACGTTAACTGTCAATTGATTGAAGAGCGGGCTGCCAAACTGAATAGTATCAGTGCCAGGCAGTAGGCTGAGGCCCATGCTGTTCATTAAATACCAAGCAAACATTGAACCGTTGTCTTCATCGCCACTTAGTCCGTCTGCTGCGTCAAAGAACAATGAATGAACCAAGTTTAGGGTGCCAAACGAGCGTTCTCCATCACCAAAACAGTTGTAATTTTGATGCGTTTTGTCGCGTTCGGGATCCATGATGTTTCGAAGTATACATTGGGTTTTCCACGGAGCATCGGTATAGACATATCCGTATTCAAATCCCCATGATGGTTGGTTGTTAATTCCGAATTGGCCAAGTCCTAGGTATGTCATTTCTTCCTGCTCATGCCCGTACCATTGCGAGTTGTAGGCAGAGGTAGATTGAAACATTTTATCCAATTGGTTTTCTAACGCTTTTTTCGAATCGGACATACCGTTTGCAGTAGCGATTTTATTTGCCAACTTGGGCATGTTATATTGCATATTGAACATATACTGCCATGGGCTGCCTTCCACATAACCGTATAACCACATATATAGCTTAGAGAGGTTACCGTAGACGTTTTCAGGACTATACCAATCACCATTTGATTGCTTTCCATGGAAGAAGCCTTTCAACGGGGCAGTGGCTCCATCTGGATATGTGACGTCGTAACTTGTATCAGTATCAAATAACTGCTCGATGATACCTGTTGCCTGACTTGTCATATCATTCACAATAGTTTCTAGCTCTGTTTGAGTAGAAGTGACGTACTTGTTCTTGTCTTGTATTAGAGACTTTGCCATATTGGCGATACAGGTATTATCATAAGAAAAATCCAAGCTGTTAGTAACATTTTTAGATGTATTGGAGCTATAGTTGTCATCGATAGGAATATAGCCATACTCTTGAAGTTTGTCCCAACCATAGCGTCCACACTTGGTGCCACCGGCACATTTATCGTCAGGTGCTTGTTGAGCATCTTTGAGTATTGCATCTAAGGCAGTTTGTACCGAGTAATCTGTGACTCCACGTAGATAAGCATCCGCGATAACGCAATCACTATGTGTACCTGTCATAGATTCACGATAACCAGGGCTAGACCATTGGGATAGCCACCCGCCTTCACGGAAGGTATTGAGCTGACCTTCGATGAGCTTATTTTCTACATCTGGGTAGACCAAACTATAGAATGGATATTTACTGCGGTATACGTCCCACATGCCTTCATCGGTAAACATATATCCATTGTAAACAACAGGCTTTCCAGTCTCGTCATTTTCAAAGGCTAAATACGGACTGCGATGGAAAATATGCTCGTATTTATAGCTTCCATCCTCATTTCGTGTTCGAGCTGTATTACATTGTCCGTTTTCATCATAATTATCACACTCAAACCAAGAGTGTGGGTTTATTAGTGTTCTATAGATTCCGGTGT
Organism: Vibrio sp. A37; assembly: GCF_059777565.1. Classification (NCBI taxonomy): domain Bacteria; kingdom Pseudomonadati; phylum Pseudomonadota; class Gammaproteobacteria; order Vibrionales; family Vibrionaceae; genus Vibrio; species Vibrio sp. A37. The sequence continues at coordinate 114,713 of NZ_JBLNLI010000004.1, forward strand.
AAAAAACTTTTCTTTCGGTATCGACGACGGATTTAGGAAAGTTATCTGCTTTGAAGGTCATACGAGATAAATATTGATTCCACTGGTCCTTATTTCGGTTCTCTACTAGGTTAAAGTTATATGGTTTCCAGTTAGATTTTCCAGCAAGCTTTGGATTACCTAGTTCACTTTCAAGGTTAAACTTGGCTTGTTGTTCGCTGATATATGATGTTCCTACACTCGCAACAACATCATTTGAATCAAACGTAAGCACTATTTTTAAAGATCCTGAAGGAATTTGATAGGTTTGTGTAATTTCATCAAAGGTAGCTTCTTGTTCGTTACTGCCATTCCATACCTTAATATCACTAGGTTTTATTGCTTTGTTTATAAGCCCTTTATAATCGTAAAATTTAACAGAAAAGTTATTTTTAAACCCACTAGGAGCACCACCGCTACTATTGCTGGTATTCCCATAAAAATTCTGACTCTCTTTGTCCCAAGAAAAACTGCCGTCACCTTGTAAATCAAGAACAATTCGAGTCTTATCTTCTGGGGATTTAAACTCAAGCATTCCAGCTCTACGGCTAGTCGTTATCTGTGTGGTTAGATTGTTATCAAAACTTACTTTATATAGGTATGGGTGTGATTCTTCGTTTGAGTGAGAAAATTCAGCAGTTGGTGTCCCAGGTGACGTATTTTTACCAATTTCAGAAGAATAAAGCACAGGCATAAAACTGAAATAGCCGTAATCATTTATCCATGGGCTTGGTTCGTGGCTAAAACGAAATCCTGTTATAAGTCTCTCTTTTTGTTGGCAATTTTTTATATCTTGATCTTCTTTTGTACAGTTCCAGTAAGTATAGAACCAACCAGGCCCATTCTTGTTGGCATTGTCCGTTAACATTTGTGGTGATATTAATGTCATTGGCATTGGAACCGCGACAAATGGAAGTTTATTTCCGTGTGAAAAACCAGGGTGGGCATCAGTGCCAATCATGGGATTAATATACTTCGACAAGTCTGATGTATTTAAACTACCAGCAATAGAAAAAGTAGAACATGCAGACAATACAATTACAGACATAATATTATTAAGTTTCAAAACAAATATCCTTATTTATTTAATTTCTTTGTTTATTTCCACGAAAGAATTTAATGAAAAATTGAAGATGTGTTCTGGATTGATTTGTACGGTACACTATATCTATTTTAAAATTAATAATGTGATCAAAACGATCAAAATTAAAATTATTAATATATTCATATTTATATATAAATCTTGTTTTTTCATAAATTAACGAACCAAATAATATGCCTTAAATTCTAATGTTAAATTATAGGTGGTATTTTTGAACCTGATCATAGAAAAATTACTTTACTTGATGCTTACCATTTATTTAGGTGATTATGAGCACGTTTGTTATAGGGTGGTACAATAATCCAGTAAATGGATTTTTTATCTAGTTTTATTATCTTCTACTAAGGGGAATAATAATGCAAAGAGAAAAAGTTAAGTGCTTGGAGTAATTTTATTCCAAATTCAATAAATTTTTAGGCTAGGTAAGATAGGGCTATATAGGAGGTAGTTTAATAATACAAATAGAACTCTGTATTAATTAGTAAACCATATCCAATATAAAAATGTGAACTTACAGTTGGTGTTATACCCTGTAGGAAAATAAAGCTATTTCTGAAAGATATCTACTAAAACTATTAAAAATGGAATTATATTATGAATAGTAAGCTGACCGTTGTTGCGGCTGTTATCTCGTTGAGCCTATCCAATTTCGCTGTCGCGAAAACTACCCCTGACTTGGCGCAATATGTGAACCCTATTATAGGAACTGATTCACATGGCGATTTTTCTCATGGTAATAAACTTCCTTATGTTGCTTCTCCAATGCCAATGACATTGTGGTCTCCACAAATGAATGATGGAAGCTGGTATTACGCGTATACAGATTGCTCGGATAAAGAAAAAACTTGCAATGATAGTAGTGTCGTGAATCCGATTAGCGGTTTCAGGCAATCTCACCTTCCAAGCCCATGGATTGGAGACTATGGCCATTTTAGTTTGATGCCAATTCCGGTGAGTAGCAGCCTAGGGGTGGACTCAGTACCATCTGATTCTGCAATACGCAGTGCTAACTTGGGGAAATTCAGCCATGAGAATGAGTCCTCCCACCCCTATGAGTATTCGGTAACGTTTGATAATGGAATCAAAACAGATCTCACGTCAACTAGACGCACAGGATACCTACGTTTTACCTCTAATGAAGATACTTCTAGAATAGTGTTGGATCTCCAAGGTGGTGGAAATACAATTTCTTGGGATTCAGTTGAGGATCAATTTTCAGGTTATGTGAGTAATAATTCTGGAGGTGCACCAGGAGGGTTCAAGTCTTTTTATAATATTCAATTTTTCAACAAAGGTGGTGAAGAACGGGTTAAACCTACCAGTATAGAAGTGTGGGATGGAAATAACAAAATTGATCCAACGGCGAATGAAGAAGGCATCACGAGTGCTTCAAACTCCCACCTCTATATTGTGTTTAACTTTGATGCAAAAGTTGTCACGGCTGTTGTCGGAAATTCTTACACCAGCGAACAGCAAGCTAAATTTAATGCAGAAAACGAAGTAGGCGATCCAACTGTCGCAAATACAAACGCTTGGGTGCCTTACTCATTTGACAAAGTCGTACAAAATAGCGAATCCTTATGGAATACCTACTTGTCTAGAGTTCAAATTGAATCGAAAAATGTAGAGCCAAGTACTTTTAATGAAGAGCGCTCTGTATTTTACACCAGCTTATACCGGACTTTAATTAATCCTCATGCATGGTTTGAGTGCACGAAATACAATGCTGATGGGCAATGTAATACGCAAGGAGATGTACAAACGGATGGTAGTACTGAGTATAAATACATCTTCCATAGAAGCCCATATGTTGCTTTCACCGATGATGAACAGGGTAAGCCAAAAGTCTACAACGGTTACATGTTTACCGATGAAGGTACATGGGATGTATATCGAACTAAATATCCTTTCTATAGCCTTGTTTATCCGGATGTTGAGTCCAAATTAATCCAAGGTATGTTGAATGTTTACAAGGAGGGGGGCTGGCTTTCCCAATGGTCGAGCCCTGGCTATCGGGACTCAATGACAGGAACACACAGTGATTGCGTTATTGCAGATGCGTACCTAAGGGGAGTGAGAAACTACGATGTTACGACCGCCTTTGAAGCAATTAAACAAAATGCAACGGTAGCCCCAGATTACAATACTTGCCGGAATGGTAACGAGTGTGGCAGGACTGATTTTGATGAGCTTGCACAGCACGGATATATACCTGGAAATAGCGCAGGTTCTGAAGCGACGGGCAATAGCTTAGATTACGCGTATGATAATGATTGTATTGCAAATATGTCGGAAGCCCTTGCTTTGACTACTGATAACCAAGAAACCAAAAAAGATTATGAAGACTTCGCTAACAAGATGCGTCAAGCGTCTAGAACGATAACGACTAACTTATTCGATTCGGACACTGAAATGGAAGTGACGATGCCAGATGGTGAGAAGAGCAAGCTTAAAGGTTTCTTCCATACCAAAGATTCTAATGGAAATTGGCTAACTCTGCCTGGCAATAGCGAATTGTCAGGACTGTATACTTGGCGTTATGGCTACAATGAGGGAAGTGCTTGGCAGTTTATGTTCTACATGCAATATGATTACCCAGCACTAGCCACAATGTTTGCACAAGCTAACGATATGGCTGGAGAGCCAAAACAAGCACTTGAAAATCAACTTGATAAGCTGTTTACCAGTATAGGGCGATATAATGGAGGCGGTTATGGTTACATCCACGAAGGTGAGGAAATGACTTATATCGGCCTTGGTCAATTTGGTTTCAATGACCAACCATCATGGGGATATGCTTACGCATACAACTACACTGAATCTCCTTGGAAAACGCAGTGTATCGTTCGCAATATGATGGATCCGAACCGCGCTGACACATATAAAGAATATCAGTGCTTTGGGGATACGCCAGCAGGCACGGATCCAGATAAAAATGTATCAGCTATGTTTGCAAACAAACATGATGGCTTAAGTGGCGATGAAGATAATGGCTCCATGTCGGCTTGGTATATCAACAGTGCGATGGGGTTACACCCACTACCGGGTTCTGATCGCCTAGAATTCGGAAGTCCACTATTCAGTAAAATGAAAATCGAAGTGCCCGCGTATGCTGACCATAAAGCGAAAAGCTTAACTATTTTGGCGCCAAAAAACAGTGAAAGTAATATCTATGTGTCGAGTATTTCCTTAAACGGACAACAACTGTCAGACTTAGAAGAGAATAACTATGGTATTAACCAAAGCGACCTGTTTTCTAAGACAAATCACTCAACATTAACGTTTGATATGGCAAGTGAGCCAAACACGGAAAGTGTAACTAATTAGAGAGACTGGTTACTTAAATATTCTTCACTTCTTGGCTAGTTGCGAATGCAACTAGCCTTTTTTGCATTTACTTAAAGTAAAAAAATTTAACGAGTAAGATCTATGTTAATTCCAATTCCAGCAGTTACTTGATGCTCCTTGCTGGTTAAAGTGTTCGCTACTCCGTTGGAATTTGCATAATTTGAATCTTTAGCAACAAAAACTCTACCTTATTTTGAGCAGCTATCCCTGCACAACTATTTGATCACTTAATTGCTGACCTTGTTATAGGACTTTAGTGTTAATAGCTTCACAAAGTAATATTTCTAATGAGGCTAAGCAAAAATTCGCCTTTGATGAATAATGTCTATTCTCATCTTTGACCTACTAGGAACTAGAGGAAATTCATCTATAGATAACTTATTTTCTAGAGAAGGGAATAGATGAAAACTTTCGGTGTTTATGCCTTGTTGATTATATAAAAATAAATAAAATCACTTCTTGTTAATTATAAAACAATATAATAGAAATATTTTCATTCTTCAGGGTGGTTTTTTGTGCATGGTGTTATTTGTAGAGTGTTACTAGGTCAATATGAAAATACCTTCCAATTTCCATTGCTTTAAATTTTTATATTTTAAGAATGACATTCTAAAAATATCAAAATAATCTTCAGTATAATATGTGTCACAAAAATGAATTATATGGTTGATTAGTATTCTTTTTAGTCAATCAATGCCCAAGATTATTCTTCAAATGATTTAATTTGTTGTATCTTTTGGGGATCATTAATTGTCATGTTGCATATGTCATTTATAAAGGTAATAAGCTAATTACGTTTGGAATTGGCTTTTGCATATTTTATTGCATAAGGAATTATAATAATGAAGAGAATCATAATTGCTTTGGTCGCACTCTGTTATTTTTTGTTTCCTATGAGTTGCTTTGCTAAAACAGTATCAGAAAAACAAAAACCAATAGACGATTGTTTTTTCTGTCAGTGGGGAGCAAAGCCAAACTTGCCCAAATTTAGCGACAAAGTTGCTCAAAAATATGGCTTGGATAGAGACTTGTTAGATAAAGTCTTCCAGCATAGCTTCAATTTGAATCGTATTGTTTATGGTAATAATGGAAGCAGCCCTAATAGAGGGTCGGATTATTGGTTTAAACAGATCTATCTAAAGTCAACGCAGAATCCCGCGCCACAAAATGGTGATGGCGCAGTTTATTATCAGATGCTTACTGGTGATATCCCTGCTATGTGGGGAAGGGATTCAATGTGGCAAATAATGCCGTATATCGTCTATGCAAAGTCGGATCCTACTTCCAAAGACTCATGTGAACAGCATCCCGATACCCCTAGTTTAAGATGTTTATCGAGAGGAACGATACTGTCTTTAGCGTATTTCATTAGCTCTGATCCGTTCCAAACTAAAGGCAAAGAAACGGGTGTGTACTTCAATATTTATAAAGGTACCAACAAAGCTAGCAATAATGGCCCTAGCTTTCCAATACCAATGACTCAAGTGACCACCGATACGTGCAATCTTTCAGCGAAACCGAAATCGGGGACTGTACCAAATGGCGATTGGGTTTTAATGCAGCCATCGGGTTCGTATAAATCGATCTCAAGCATCGAGGGAAATGAAGACGGAGACTGTGGGTTTAGCAATCAGATAGACAACGAATCTTATATCTATGATTCTTTGTATGAGCCAGATAGCTTGGCCAGTTGGACATTGGCGGTTCTGTTATATAACAGTAAGTACCCACAAGAAGATATTCTAAGTCACCCTTGGGTTGTGTCTTCATTAAAGGATTTTATTGACACTATTGCAGTCGAAACAAACCACGATAAAAAATCACCTTACTTAGAAAAGTATTCTCTACCTAATGACGGAAAAGGCGAACCCGTAAAAGGCTTCAACTACCAAAAAGACGATGCGATATTAACATGGGCAGGGTACCGTCCATCTGATGCGCCAATGAAGTACGGTTATAATATTCCAGACAACCTATACATTGCGACGGCATTAAAATCCATTGCTGCAGCATACGCACAATCGGAAAATTATAGTGATGATCCTATCCTTGTCGACAAAGCTAAATTGCTAGCGCAAAAAATAGCAAATGGGGTAGAGAAGTATGGTACTAGTCAAATTACGTATACCGACAAAAACGGTTACAAAAATAAAATTACTATCTATGACTATGAAGTAAATGGTTATCCTGAAGGTAATGCAAACCGAAAAGTGGTCATTATGGATGATGCTAACTTCCCTGACTTGTTGAGTATACCGCTGCTGACCGATCCCTCTTTTTACAATATGAACGAGTACAACAATACCGTAGATTATATTAAAACGTATTACCAAGATACGTATGGTCAGAAAGAGAATTCGGAAGTGACTAATTACTATTATGACTCCAATTACGGCAATTGCGGTGGCAGTGATTCAGTAAACTATAAAGGGTTAGGCTCTTATACTTCTACCAATAAAGTGTGGCCAATGGCTATCGTTATGGATGCTTGGATGCAGACAAGAAATGGCCAAAACGTTAACGCTAAAAAGTTCTGGCAAGATATGCAGCAGTTACAAGGATTCTTGAATACTCAAGACAACGTATATAGCTTCCCAGAAAGTTTTAACGTCTGTAACCCTGGTAATTCTCCAACCAGAAATGACGATTCATTCGGATGGATGGCATCGACTTACTCACTATTTGCTAGAGGCTGGTTCAAGCCCGAAATTACGCCTTACAATTAAGCTTTATTTAATCTCTTAAGGGCTACCTGCTGTGGGTAGCTCTTATTTTCAGGCACTTAAGTTAGACCAATTTTCCGAGGCTACCCCTGCTGGAGTTTAGTTGTATCTGTTGGGAGCGTAGCTTTTATTTCTGCAATGCTATTTCGACTTCAATAGAACCATGGGTTAAGTGGTACGAATGTTTTATTAAGTGATAGAAATAAAGCATTATTTTAAAATTGACGAGGGTAAAACATGAAATTTAAAAGCTTAGTACTTTCTGCGATATTACTTGGAGCGCAATCTTTGACACCTGCTTTTTCTCAGGTTACTGATGATCTGAACAATGCACCAGTAGTTGCGCAATATTATCCTATTTATAATAGTGGAAACGACTTCTTGACCCCTTGGATGGCACCAAGCTCAAAACCTATCCCTCCACTAAATCAAACCAATTTCGTTATTGCTGCGTTTGCTCATGCCTACACAATAAATGGAAAAACGACGCTATCCTATGAAAACCAAAGAGGAACAAATCCAGACACTGGCCAACCAAACCCGCCTGCAGCGGGAGACAATGACCATGATCGATTGCTAAAACTTGTTACCGCAGTGAAATTAGAAAATCCAAACAACAAAGTACCAGTTCTTATTTCGTTTGGTGACAATAGTAGTGATTGGAGCAAGATTTATGATGACTACAAGAATGGAGTCAACCATTTTCCTAAGAGTGTTGCTAAATTTGTTGTCTCTAATGGGCTAGATGGTGTTGATATTGATTTTGAAGGGCAGACGATTCCATCCTCTCAGTATCAAGATTGGACACAAATATTTGCTAATGTTCGCCAGTCTCTGGATCGATTGTCTAATATTACCCACAAAAAATACTACATAACGATCACTCTAGACAGCAGCAATGTTGGCTTTATTTCAGCACAAAATGAAAACGAATTTGATTTGATCAATTTGATGACTTACTGGGGCCGTGTATCAATTAATAGCGAAGGACAAGTAGTGTGCTCGTTATTGGACGATATTCTTTCTGTCGATCCTCAATTAGCCAGTAAGACCACATTGGGATTAGACGGAGGAGCTGGGGATGATGTGAGTGTTCGCGTGCAAGGGTATCAACAAGATGGGTTAGCCGGTATTTTCAATTGGGAAATGACTTCGGATCAATCGGACAAATTCGCGGTCACTAAAGATATGTGGACGCAGATGATTAATTAGTGATAACAACCCTACAAAGTGCAATTTGTTAGTTGGCCTCGTTTGTAAATTTGAGGCCAACTCTTATCGCATGAGGCCAGGGCATATCCCAGAAGACTGAATACTTAAACAATGAGGGCAGTGTTTATTCCAATTTTTCTAACATTACTCCTAGTAGACTATCTAATTTCTGTTTTTGTAGTCCGGTTAGAAATTCAAGTGAATCTTTATACATAGCCGAGACTGAAATAAGCATTTCCTCCGCTAATAGCCTACCTGAAGGCGTTAATGTAATAGTAACACTTCGACGATCTTCTTCACTGTGAGTGCGGACAATTAGCCCTTTCTCTACAAGGTTATCGAGTCTGTTAGTCATGGCTCCAGATGTAAGAAATAAAGAATCGATGAGCTCTTTCGGTGTTAGCTTATAAGGGGAGCCTGCTCTTCTTAAAGCTGCGATAACATCAAATTCACCTGACTTTAATCCATATTGCTTGTGATGGTCGGCAATCCTCGATTCCAAATGCTTAGAAAGCCTGATGAGTCGGCCAAAAATACCCGTTGCAGTGGTATCGAGTTCAGGCATCTCTTTATGCAATTGCTCTTTCACTCTATCAATAGAATCCATGATTGATACCCCCTTAAAAATTTTTGTTAGATATAAAGTATCTTTATAGGAACATAATTTTCTTTGATCAAAAGAAGTTTACACTAGTGTTGTTTTACAAGACAATATTCTTTAGAGTGATGATTTTAAGATATTGATAATAAAAAATAAAATATCAATTCATAAAAGTTCTATACGTGCTACGTAATCTAAACACTCTACGAGGCAGCCGCTTTAAGATAATAATCTTTATGTAAAGATACTTTACATGTTAGACGAGTGAGATTAGTATGATTTGGACAATATATCTTTATGTAGAGATACTTTTTATGAACTTTGTTTTTACATTTATAATTTACTTTGTATGGGGAACTTGCTACGCAGTCGCACAATATACTTTACCTCATTTCCCATCTTTGTTATTGGCGTTATTCCGCGCTCTCCCGGCTGGGCTGATTTTATTCGCAATTAAACCTTCTTTGCCTAAATTTCCTCATCGCAAGCTGCTAGCGATATTAGGCTTGATAAACATCGCCATTTTCTTTGTGTTAGTTTTTGTTATGGCTGGGACGCTTCCGGCTGCAATATCTGGTGTAGGCATGATATCTGTGCCAGTGTTCGCCATGGTTTACCAAGTGATATTCCTACGAAAAAAACCGTCAGTTATTGAAGTTGTCTCTGGCTTCGTGTTGATAGCTTTAGCTTATTTGCTCTTCAACCCAAGCAGCATGACACTAAATCCAGTAGGTCTGCTTGCTTTGCTTGGTGCAATTATCTGTATCGTGGTGGGCAGTAACTTAACTAGAATTGCTGGTAAGCATGTTCACTGGTGGACCATTATTACTTGGGAGCTTTTATTTGCAGGTATTGCGTTAGTCATTGCAAACGTAGTAGCAGTCGGTATCAACCCTCATCCCTATATTGAAGCTTTCACACATTTTGATTTAAAAAATCTCATTGGCTTGTTATGGATAATTATCGGTACTAGTGCATTTGGTTACGGCTTTAGCGTTTGGTTACTTCAAAATATGTCCGTTGTTGATTTTACTTTCGGTAATATTGCTAACCCAACTGCTGGTGTTCTAAGTGGTTATATTCTTCTGAACAATACTTACTCTCTCACTCAATACGCACTTATGGTTGGTATGGTTTTGGTTGCCCTTGTTCCTCAAATCGTAACCAAGTTAACAAAAAAACCACAAAACGCAGAGATTAAAGCTCAAGCTTAATATGTTTTGCTAAAGCAATCTCAAGCTATCGTCTCTGTTTGTTTTAGTTTTTTAACTCTTCTGTGTTTTATTTTTGGTATCAACTACTGTTTTTATTATACCTAACACCTAGTCGCCAGTGTCTTATTTTACGTGTCATTATCTTTAAGGTTGAATTTATTTTCCTCACTGGTTTTTTAATTTTTATAAAAATTTTAAATGGCTGAAAATTACTGGTAAATATAATAAAATATCTAAATATGACATGAGATTAACAAGGGTGTCATTATTTTTAAATAATGAGAATTAAAATAATTTAATAATAATTTTATGATTTAACCATCTCCATTGGGTTTCGTTGAGGCACTCGCTCTATCGTGAAATTTGGCTGAGCGTTCTTCCTTTATTTATGCCGACTTTCCTTGTATGCAAACAAAAACAAGGCATTAAAAATCCAGTTAGCATCACTTTAGACTCCTGATGACATCAAAAGGCAGAGTGGGCTGAGTGCAAAAAGAAAACCTTTAAAATATTTAGTAATTATTATTATTAACTATTATTAATTATCTTTAGTATAATTTATTAATATCATTTGGTTTTTATTTTAATTATTGTGTGTTATTTAACTTTTGTCACAAATATTATTATTTTTATCCATTAGAGTACTCGGAATTTTTATTGCCTGACTTAATGGAGTGGAAAATGAAGGGTGCTAAGGATAAAAAATTTACGGAAATAAGAAAATTAGTAGTCAATACTATAAATAAAGCATTAAAGAATGAAAAACTAAAACAGAAAGAAATACTTTGCTTTGATGCATTAGTTTCTCGCCGAAAGTTTTTGTTAGGCAGTGCTAAATTAAGTGGTTTTGGACTATTGGCCACCAGTGGCTTGATGCCAAGTGCTTGGGGAAAAGTGGATCCAGACTTTTACAGTAACCCCGCGGATTTTGGCATTACTCAAGCTGAAATGGCCATCGAAAAAACGGCCTATCAGTTATCTTCCGGAACAGAACTGTATACTCAAGTCGTGCAAGGCAAACTCTTTGAGTCTTCATCTCAAAACCAAGGCCAGCACATGGCGTTAGAAGGGTTTAACGCCGGTCAAGTTAAGTTGCAGTCGAGCTTGGGTTCATCCACTCCCTTAGAAGAAAGCTTTGATGATGATAATGCCAACTTTGGCTCAATGGACATGGCGCAAGTCGTTAAAACCAGCGATGGAAAATATACGGTAGAACTCGTCGAGCACAATAACGTCGCCCAGAGTGATGATGAGGTCGCCGGTGGGTATATCACCAGTCGAATTCCTAACTCAAAATTCAAATATGGTGTAGATCCTAAATCCAAACTTTGGCCAATTCATCACCCCTTACACAATACTTACGACGCCACGCTGCAAAAAGTCACCGGGGTACAGGCTTTTTTTCTCTCTGATGAAACGGGGAACACTAGAAACTATTTGTGCGTTCGGTGGATGACCAGTGATACCGACTTTTCTTCCATGGGTGAGGTGAGCTACACCGATTGGAATATTAAACCGATGCACGATATTTTCACCAAAGAGATCCAGTGCCTTCAGCCTTACACCGATGTCGATGGTAAGACGTATTTCTCTGTCCACCTAGGTAAGACTAACGCTGATGGCTTGCACTCGTACATATTCTCCATTGACAGTTTCAAAAAGTTAAGAGTCGATGCGTGCCAAATTAAGTACACTCGATTTGCGTCATATCTGATGACTGCTCTAAATCACGTGCATGTGGATGGGGATGACATCACGTATTTCATGTCCTCGGCGGATTCAGGCGCAAATACGCGAATAAAATTTGGGCCAGATAGAGCGACTAACGTGGTGGACGTTTCCTTTGATGACACCATAGCAGAAGGAACATACAGAGAGGAAACATTCGACGGTGCGTATGAAAATCCTATTAAAACGAAAGGTAAGGTTTATGGGAATGTTCAAGGTAGTATGTCATATGATATGAAAAGCTTCCTTAGTGAAGTGTATGAAATAGCAAAAGGGACGGTGCAATATCCCAACGATAGCAATGAATATAGAGCGAGTATTAAGGTGGCCCGTGTAAGTGTTGCCAACAGCTCAGGTGTAACTCGGACCGAAATTGTTCGATTGGCCCATCAAGAGGATACCGGCGAATTAGTCGGGTTTAGATCATTTTTATCTCCCGACTTGGATTTTCTCAATAAACCTGTGCTTTTAACAGGCGGACGCAGTAAGTTTGGTGGATTTACATTTTTCTCGAAAGACGCCAGTAATAACGTGCTGATGTATCGACAGGCCTGCGAAGATGATGATCAGCCCTATTCTCCAGTTATCACGGATAACACGTTTACACCAGATCAAAAAAGTGATGGGGCAAACCTCATTTTCGGTTCTCCCGCTTTTGCCAACATACTCACGGAACCTGAACCTAATGTAAACAATTATAAAACCTACAGCGGTTTTTATCTGGGTAATAAATCGGCAGCACTGTATTGCAAATACCGCTTCAACCAGCGTTGTGAGACCCTATCAATAGAATCTCAAACATCCGGCAGTACTGAGGTCCATCAAGCTTTTGTGAGCTATCGTAAGCAAGTCGAGCAGACCTGGGTCAAAATCCCGATATGCCAGAGCTTGTCGAGCTCAGAAGCCGAAGCGCAAGATATGGTATACCAAGACTGTTATCGGGCCACGATACGTGCACAAAACGCCTATGGCACGCCAGTGGCCGGCACGAGCACACAATACCTTGAAATACGCAGCCCTGCGCCGACCAACATTGTGGTGGAGAATAAGAAAAGCTTCCACATCGATCGCACGGTTGGGGCGATGCTGCCACTGAGTGAGGCGAACGGCTGGCTGAATGTGTTAGTCAAAGCCGATGATGTGGCGTGTACGCTGATGGTGCGCATTGTTGATACGCAATATTTATCGCCGACGGCAACCGATTCGATGTTGTATGCGGACAGCGCAGATAAGGGGGCAAGCACGGCGTGGTACAGCATCAACTTGGCTGAGCAGTCGACGAAAAGGATGACCGATCCTGCCTATAACAATGCGACCGCATTGAAAGAAAAAGCGGCAGCCAATGGGGTAAAAATCAATAAACAATATGCAGGTCAAGAAGATGAAGCCTACCAAGCGCTCAGTGATTTGTACGTCAACGCAGGAAAATCATTAGAGGTGTTGAATGAAACTGACCCTGATGATGAGAGTAAATTTAGCCAAGCCGCGGGGTTGTTTTTAGCCGCACCAGGAAATGATCCGTTAGTTTCGATGCAGGTCGCGAGTGCTACCCCGAATGTCCGCGCCTCTTCAGCTCAAGGGATGGCTTTCAAGTTTTCTTCAGGTCAATTATCGACTGACACATTCACTGAAGGCAATGCATACGTGTTCAATGGTTGGTTCAAAAAAATTATCGGGGTTATCTCTGATGCCATACACAGCCTCAATAACGAAATAGATAAAACCTTTCTTGCCGATCTTCCGGACGTTTTGGGTATTACCATCGATGTCACAACCGGCGTCAGCAAGGCGACTATTGATAAAGACTTTTTGAACAAAATCGGCCACTTTTCTATGGAAGATGTGGTGGATGCAGTCATTGAAACAAATGAGCAATTTTGTGATTTGGTCTATCATATTGCGTCCATGGTTGTTGATGTAGCAGCGGTGCTTGTTCGCTCTATCATCGCGCTCATTATGCTGCTGGTTCATATTGAAGATGTGATGAGTACTATCAGTTCGGCAGGCTCACTTCATGATGAGCTATTTGAATATCTGTTGAGTGCAGAAAGCGCGGTGACGGAAGGGGTGAGCACCATGCATTCTGAGGTGGATAAGGGCTTTGAGTACATTAAAAATCAATTGCCAGACGTGCAAGATAAGTATCGAGGAGCAGGGCAAACCGTTTCAGAAGCGTATGTCAAAGTATTAGAGCTGAATCAGAAGACATTTTGGATGCTCGTCGATAACCCATTGGTCAACGATATACTCATTCCCGCTATTAATTGGCTCAACAAGGTGATGGGCGATATATTGGACGAAATATATAACGTTGTCAGCCCTATATTGATTGCTGATATTACCAGCATGGATACTGAAGATCTTATCGATAATATGGTTGGGTATGCTTGTCCTGATAACTTCGAGCTCATTAATGAGTATGTGGGGGCTATGACTGAGATTTTATTCAACTCTGTATTTCAACCACAATACTTGCTGGACAGTGTCTCTAACGCTGCAAATAAGCTGGTTTCAACTATCGAAGGTGTGGTCGATTGGGGCTTTGAAAAAATAGAGGCCACCTTACAAGTGGCGTTTGAAAAATTTAATAAAATATGGAACGAGAAGGTGATCACGTTCCAAATTCCCCAGTACACGGCACTGTTAAAGTTGTTTGGTATCGATTTGTCAGTCAGCATGAGCATGAAAGAGGTCAGCAGTATTCTGATGGGGATCTTCTCGTGGTCTTTTATGTACATCATCACAGGCAAAAGCATCAAATCCTTACCGTCTTTACCGTCAATCAATGAGCCCACAAAACTAATGGATGGGGAAGATTCCTGGAAGGTTTACGATACGATGTTTGATTTTTACGATTCGTTTCAATATCTGCTTAAGAACCTGAATTGGACCTTCAAAATGCAAGGAGACATTTTATCTCGAAAAATGCCTGATTTGGAAAGTGAAGCAACTTTGGCAACGAAACGTTGTGATCTTTTTTATGATTGTAACAAAGCAGTTTTAGACCCTCTCCGAACAATAATTAAATACACTAGAAAAGGCGTGGAGAAAGGCGTAGACGATAAATGGATCCAAAGTTTTTGCCTAGATACTGTCAATTCAATAGTTTGGATAGCCGTTGTATGGAATATGCGCATCAAAAAGTGGTGGCCTGGGACCGACGAAAAAAGGAAGATTCTAGTAAAGCTGCTGAAAAATCTACTGATTATCCTCGGTAATGTAAAATTGGTTATTAGAGTTATCGACTTTTTGGATGAAGAAGTCGAAGAAAATCATGATGCTCTTGAATGGTTTGGCTTTGGCAACAGTGTGTTCAAAATGCTAACAAAGGATTATAAATTTGCTGTTGGGTGTATGGCATGGAATATGGACATTGCGACCTATGAATCGCAACAAGAAACCATTTTTGCAGCCATATGGGCCTCATTTACGTTGGATTTGATGACTAAAGCTCTTGATGCAGACGAGGCTTGGGGGTAATTCATTTCTGTTTCTAAACGTCTAAATTATGGCCGTAGAAACAGAGTGAATTATAACAAGTTACTTTGAATATAAGGAATATATTATCATGTTCCTTAATTCATAAAAAAATATGTTTTTGTGAATTGCTTGAAGTTCAAATTTAAATATAACACGTGTAATTTAAAACAATCGATATAAATAAATATAGTGTTATTGTGAAAATTTTCATTTGTAATAAATAAACGTAATAGATAAACAGCGGATGCTGATTTTTATCGATAGGATATCATCATGTTAAAAATATTAGAACAAACACGTATTCCGAAGTTAGATTTACCATTGTCTACCCGAAAAAAAATGTGGTTAAAGCCTTTTATATACTCTTATTTGGTTGTTTTTCTTAGTTATATGGCTATGTACTTTATTCGAAAAAACTTCAATGTTGCACAAGTCGATATGATCAATAAGTATGGTCTATCCATGACTGACTTGGGGCTTATTGGACTAGGTTTTTCAATTACATATGGAATTGGAAAAACCGCTATGAATTATTATGCTGATGGAAAAAATAATAAACAGTTTTTACCCTTTATGTTGATCTTGTCCGGTATAGCGATGATAGGATTTAGTATTTCCATGGGTGGTGGTTTAACCAATTTAATATTTATGATCGGCTTTTATTCATTAAGTGGATTATTTCAGAGTGTGGGAGGGTCTAACAGTATTGCGACCATTACTAAATGGACCCCTAAAAATAAGCGCGGTACATTCATTGGCCTTTGGAATATGTCTCATAACATAGGAGGTGCTGGCGCCGCTGTGGTGGCGCTGTTTGGCGCTAATTACCTATTCAATGGTGATGTCATTGGTATGTTTGTTTTTCCATCATTGATAGCGTTAGTTATTGGTTTTATTGGTTTATTCATGGGTAATGATTCACCGGAAGCTTATGGATTAGGAAAAGTTGAAGAGTTATTTGACGAAGACATGAGTGAAGAGGACCAAAAAGCAGAAGGAGAACAAATGACAAAATGGCAAATATTTGTTGAGTTTGTTTTAAAGAACAAGGTGATATGGCTGCTATGTTTCGCAAATATCTTCTTATATATAGTCCGTATTGGTATTGACCAGTGGTCAACTGTTTATGCTTACCAAGAGTTAGGACTGTCAAAGGACGTGGCCATTGACGGCTTTACTATGTTCGAGGTGGGTGCGCTAGTCGGTACTCTTCTGTGGGGGTATTTATCGGATTTAGCCAATGGTCGACGAGGTTTAACGTCTTGTATTTCTTTGGCTCTAATTATTGTTACCCTGTCAGTATATCAGCATGCTCATACAGAATTTGCTTATTTAGCGTCTTTGTTTGCGCTCGGTTTTTTGGTTTTTGGTCCCCAGCTGTTGATTGGCGTCGCTGCGGTTGGTTTCGTCCCCAAAAGAGGCTTGAGTGCTGCAGATGGCATCAAAGGCACTTTTGCTTACCTTATTGGCGACAGTTTTGCCAAATTAGGCTTAGGCTTAATTGCGGATGGTACCCCCATTTTTGGTTTAACTGGGTGGGCAGGGACGTTCGCTGCTCTAGATACTGCAGCTATTTGCTGCATAATTCTAATGGCATGTGTTGCTATTGCTGAAGAGAAAAAGATAAGGAAACTAAAAAAACAACATTTGGAATCTATTCAGATTAGTTAAATGGCACTTCTTTGGGTTCTGTCGTAATGTTTGTTCATGACGTGCAGGCATCAACCTCTAAGGCGTACTTATCCTGCGAGAGTGTTAAATCTCTCGTAGGTTTTTTTCCATCGATATGACTTTGCCCTCGTTTCAGCATGGTGCAAACTTCTGGTCCATAAAGTGATGCCATTGCTCTTTAAACTGATTTTCAACCTAAGGCTTGACGAGTTTTCTGTTTGATCTAACGATGGCTCTGCTCCACCATTATTTTTGTCGTTTCAATTGCAAAAAATAAGTTACCTCTCTTGATTGTTATTGTTATGTAACTTTACGTGATAGTTTGTTGTTAATAATATCATTTGTATGTTTTAAAGTATGGGTATCAATAAGTTAGATAAGCTGTCTACAGATATAGTGATTGTTCCTGAGCGTTCCTCCGACAATGGTGTATTTTTTAAAATAGAATACTTTGACTCTACTGGTAGTCATAAAGATAGAGAAAGCAGAAATATAATAAATTATTGCCTTAATAAAGGGATAAAAAAAATAGGTTGTGCATCAACAGGTAATTTTGGTATTTCTCTTTCAGTACATTGTAAAATGACCAACATAGAGTGTCATGTTTGGGTTTCGGAAAAAATTAGTTTACGTAAGAGGCAAATATTAGAGTCTCAAAACTCGATAATTCATGTCGTTAACGAATCTAGAAACATTTACGACGTTTGCAATCAAGAGATAGAGAAGCATGGCATTTACAATGCAAATCCAGGGAAATGTCATTTAAAATATCTTGCGCACAAAGAAATCGGATATGAGATATTGGATTCAGAAATTCAGTTTGATTATATTATATGCCCTACTAATAATGGGACTTTATTAAGAGGTATATGGGAAGGGCTCAAGGAAAGAAGTAGTAGGGTCAAGATGATAGGGGCAACGACTCAAGAGTCTGATTATGCAACCAGTATATCTGGCTATTACGGTTTAGATAATCCTGAAGAGGTGTATAAGGAATCACAAGGTATGGCTATACCAGTTTCTGATGTTCAAATACGAAAAGCTCATAGTGAGTTACTCGGCAAGGGAATTTTTTGTGAGGCAAGCTCATCTGCTTCTTTTGCTGCAGCTTGCTTGTTAAAAGAGAAGAAAAATATTACTAGGGAAAATATACTTTGTATTATAACTGGTAGTGAGATGAAAACATGAAGTTACGAAATCCGCTATTTTTTGCTATTTGTGCCACGTTTTTGTGGGGTACACATGCTGTAGTCGGCGAGTTTTTATCTCATAGTATTCCGACTTTAACCATCTCATCTGTTAGGTTGTTGATTGGATTTTTAGTTTTATTTATATTTTTGCTTATGCAAGTTGTTTTTTTTAAAGAAGACTTAAGTATTTTCAAAATCAAAAAGCATGATTTAAGTTTGTTGGGGTTGTTATCTCTATTTGTTTCTTTTAATTTCTTTTTATTTCATTATGGACTTAAATATACAACACCTGACAATGCTATTTTACTGGAATCCACGGCGCCAATATTTTGTGTTTTGATTTCATTTTTGTTTTTTAAAAGAAAATTAATAATATCTGAAGTTGTCTACTCTCTTACTTCTTTTGTGGGAGTTGCATTCATAGTACAAACAAGCAACTTTGGTACTTTTAAGGGGAACGGGATTGAACTCATGGCCGGATTAACATGGGCAATTTTTATCATGTTAACATATAAGATTAATAAATCGAATGACTCTATCAATCATACGATAAAAAATATGATGTACATTTTTCTTGGTGCTTTTTTACTGCAAACACCATTTTTAGGTATGTATGATGTTGTCTTAAGTGGGAAAAATATATTGTTGTTATTATATCTAGGTGTTTTTCCTACCTCCTTGGCTTTTTTGTTATGGGCGTTAGCCTCGAGATTTTTGTCTTCAAGTGTACTTGCAATTATATTTAACCTTTCGGTTATTTTTACGATGATTAATTCTTATGCTCTATATAAGGAAAGCATTAGTTTCTATTTTATTTTAGGTATGTTTTTAGTGCTTTTCTCTATAACTATGATATCCAAGTCTAACATAGATGATACGCTATAAATTTATCAGAAATGAATGTCATTCCAATTATAGGCTAATTCTATAGCTAATTAGATAAGCTGGGTTACAACTTTAAGAGTCCGAGCGATACTCGTTTCTATGATCAAAAACAGTATTTTAGCCGTTAAATTTTGCTAAATTAGAGTAGGTTAACCTGAATTTATGCAGTAGGTGAAAAGTCTAAATATTATGCTGAAAAAAAATGTTGCACGCTATGAGCATGCGTTTAAGATCGCTCTTGCTATCGCAATAAGCATGTCGATTACTCAGCTTCTTCATCTAGATGAAACATATTGGGCAGGTATAAGTGCAGCCGTTGTTGCTTCTTTGAACGAAATCGGTCATGTTGCTAGCAAAGCGAAGCAGAGAATATATGGTACTGTATCTGGTTGTATTCTGTGGGGAATGATATCGTACTTCTTTCCTTCCTATAATTACTATTATCTATTTACTTTAGTTTTATTCGCATCTTATGGATTTGCACTCTCAAAGCTAGATATTAGGCATAGTTATTTTTGGTTTTATGGTTCATTCACTTTTTTAATATTTAGTACACCACTTGGTATACCAAAAGAGTTGATAATACCTATTCATATTTCTCGAATCTATGAGATTGTCATCGGTTCTGTAATCGGATTAGGAACACATTGGCTTAGCTTCAGCTATCGCGCTTCAAAGGAACTTGACGGGCTTTGGAGAAACTACGAGAGTAAATTTGAAAACTTTCTGATCGATTTGTATTTGAACTTAAAATCGAGAGATTATTCGCAGCAAAATAGACTACTTATAGAAGTTAGCAATATGCTTGCGAATGCGAAAAAACTAGAAAATAAAATTGCCTCAGCGAATATGGAGAACCACTACCCAAAGTATGTCGATCAAATCAGGCTATGTCGTCAAATTGAGCACTACCTTTATGCGATGAATCATTTGCTTAGTGATTTTTACCCAAAAGAACAACGATATGGAAAACTTAGCCTAGAATTAAGCCGTGTAGAAAAAAAGCAATTGCGAAACTTGACGTATTCAATTTTTGAAGGTTTGGAGAAGTTCTCCGTTGAAAAGGCAAACAAAATAAGTTGGGAAATTGAACAAGGACTGACCTTCGAGACTAAATACTCGGAGCAATTTTGGCATCAAACACTTGGATTTATCCACAATGTTGCTAATTTAAATGAACCTAAAAAGCTATACCAACGTATGTGGACCAAAAAAATTAGGTATTTTGAATATATTAATAGCTTTCGTTGGTCGCTTATTATCGTTTCTTTACCACTATTTTGGGTGTTGTTAGGTTTTGAGCCAAATATACAGTTAGCGGTGACGGCAATGTTAGTGTTAATGTTCTACGAAGCAAATAACTTAACTCGAACTAAACATCGGCTTATTGGCGCTGTAACTGGCTTTTTACTAGCGATCCCGGCTTTAGCGATCATACACAGCACTGAAATTTATTATTTTCTAGTTATACTGGTTGTCTGTTTTGCTTTGGAGGCGATTTTCTATGAAGCTAAGCATAACTATATCGCTTTACAAGCGGTTGTCTGTTTCTTGATTGGTCTCGGATCTGACTCACATATAGATGCTTCAATTTCTCGAGTGGTAGGTGTGTTTTTTGGGATAATACTTACACTAGTGGTTGTTCGATGGATATGGCCAAAGAATATAAAACGAGAGAGAGAAGCGATTCTACATCAGTCGAAATATATTTTAGAAAAATACCTCAAAGAAGTAAGATGTAATCTAATTCAAAACTATTTATTTAATCGTAGAAAACCTCTAAATAGTTATTGGCATTGGCAAATAGAACATGATTTAAATAGAACAAAGTCAATCGACAAACAAATAGCAGAAAAATATATTGGGCTGTATAACCAGCTAAGCCACAATGCTTTTTCTCATTTGTCTCCACTTAAAAAAGAGCAAGTCACTAAAACTGACCTTGTTTATAGTTTAGTTGAGTTAAATCGACTTCAAAAACTGCTGGCGAACGATATATAATATTCGTACGTTCAGAGGAAATCGCGGTGTGAACTTAGTACTGAAGTATAGCATTTTACCATTAAAGCATGGTGTGAAAAATTAATTTGATGAATTTATTTGCTTTAGTCCTTTTGACCAACTTATACAACAGAGAGCGAAACACTTTGCCTTGTTGTTACTCAAATTAACTGAAAATAAGCCGACGACTGACTCTCATTAGCTGCGAATAGGCTCAGTTTGAGTGATAACGTGCAACACAACCAATCCGTAGTCTGACTTTATTTTGATAGCAACATTCATAGCAGAAATAAGTATAGATTAGCGTTAAAGCTTTGAGCATTACATGGGTTAAGAAGTCGTAGTAGGTGTACACTCCAAATTCATTAGACTTACTCTACTGCCCCAAATAATCTTAAAGGGCAATCGAGCTTGTGCATACCTTTTATAACAGTAATTATGCGGGAGGACCTTGTCGTAAATTTTATCATTAGGAAAGTAAAAGCGATTGATGTCCATTTGCGTAAAAGGTTACATAGGTAACATGAATCGTAATTCTTTTTTACAAGAATATAAAACTTAAAAAATAAAATGGGAATATAAATAAAATATAAAATTATGGAAACCTTATAATATATTTGTATTTAATATTAATATAGACATTAACTATAAATGGTTTTTATACTATTGAGCTTTATGTTAAGTTTCAAAAATTACCTTAGATAACTTTTTGTTAATTTTATTTGTTACATATAAAATTAGTGATGAAATTATTATATTAGAATTTATTATTAGCTACACGATACGCTGCTAGTTTAAAATGTCACCGCATTTTTGCTTTTAAAAATCAGATATAAAGGACTAATTACATGAAGAAATGCATTATAACTGCGATAGGATTGGCTAGTACCCTTGCTTTTATTATCCCTGCTCAAGCAGCTTCAGAAAACAATCACGAAAATACACAATTAAGTAAATTAAAAAACGTACTTTATCTAACCCCAGTAAGTGATTACAATTCGGAAATATATTCAGGCACTATATATTTGACCCAGCCATTCATAGGCGATGGCGCTTTAACTATTGACTTTAATACGCCTGATCTAAACTACAATACTATGGAGTTGAATAATAATAATACGGCTTCTAATTTGAAGTTTATGCAATGTGATATAATTACACCAAGTGGTGATACTGTTTACGCTAAAAATATCGCAAACAATAATGGAAATGGTTATGAGATCTCAACACCCACAGGCTCGACAAGCACAAAATTTTATTTAAAAGGTATACCTGATCAAATGATTGACTTTACCCCTCAACCAGCTGATCCAAGAGTAGGAAGAAAAGGAAACTCTCATTTCCAGATAGCTCTCGATTTTGAGCATCTTGGAGCGTTTGAGAGTCTAACAGTTGAATGTAAAATGACAATGCCGTCTGTCACAGTCATGTAGTGATTTTGTTTATATTCTATTTTAGATAGGACAATTTAGCCGCAAACCCTCGCCCAATATGGGCGGGGGATAACACCTAAAACTTTACTGAACGCAGCAAATGTATCAATTGGTGTGTTAAGAAAGCGAGCAAAAGGGGTAGGGCACACAGAATACGTCAAGTTATTCACGGGAGGCAAGTACCTAAACCTATTACCTTGCTTCCGCAGGGTACAACATAGTACCAGCCCATTGAAACATATTCTTATATAGGGCTAGTAGCTAGCAGTGGTTTATTCAGTTTTTTACTTAAACACTTTCTCTTCTTTCACCCAAATGGCTACTTCTACTCTTGAGCGTAAATTGAGTTTTTTCAATAATGACTTTACGTGGACTTTTACTGTGCCTTCACTGATATCCAGCTCTTTGGCAATCATTTTGTTGGTGAGGCCCTTACTGAGTAAGCGGACAGTTTCAAGCTCACGACGAGTCAGGTCCTCAATATTTCTACTGTTGGCTTTTGGTCTCATTCCTTCAAGCAACAAAGGCGCAAGCTCGGGGCTGAGTACCATGTTGCCATTGCAGGCTTTTTCAATGTTTGTTAGAAGCTCTTCTGGTTCCATATCTTTCAGTAGGTAACCGTCTGCACCGGCTTTGATTAGCGTTGTTAGGTCACCTTTATAATCTGAAACGGTAAAAATAACCACTCGACTCGAGACATGTTGTTTTCTCAGCTCTTCTAACGTTTCTAGCCCATTCATCACAGGCATATTTAAGTCGAGCAAAATTAAATCTGGCTCGTGTTGCTTAGCAAGCTCAATGCCTGTTGCACCATCATTAGCAGTATCGATAACCTGCATTGTTTCGGTTGAGTTGATAAGAAACTGGAGACCACTACAAATGGTAGGGTGGTCATCAATCAGTAGTACGGTAGATTTGCTGTTTTCGGTAGTCATTAGTTTTCTTTACTCCAACCTATCGTCAATTGTACTTCAGTGCCTTCACCGGAAGAAGACTGAATGTTAATTTGGCTATTTATTAGCGACGCTCGCTCTTTCATAATATTCAGCCCATAGTGGTTAGGCTTATTTTCTTCGCTGATACCGACACCATTGTCTTTAACCAAGATGCTAATTTCTTTATTTGCATCATTAGCTAAAATCGAAACGATAACATGTGTCGCATTTGCATGCTTGTAAACGTTATTTAACGCCTCCTTAATTATGAAGGCTAAGTGTATTTCTTGTTTTGATGTCAATAAGCCTTTAATTGGGCCTAGAGTATAGTCAATATTAAACCCGAGTCGGTGGTTAAAATCGGTAATGATATTTTTCATTGTTGAAGAGAAATCATTGTCACTTAATTGTAGCCGGAAGGTTGAGAGCAGTTGGCGCAATTGAGAGTATGCGCTGCTCACCTCTTCACGAATTCCTTGAATTAAATTAAGTTGAGTGTCAGTCAGCGTTGCCTTTTGCATTTGAAGTGCACTGACACGCATTTTTAGTGACGACAATGATTGAGCGATAGAATCATGTAACTCTCTGGCGATTGCAGCCCGCTCTTCGGCCAATACCAAACTTTCGCTTACTTTTGCTTGCAGTTTTGAAGCAATAGAACGAGTAATTTGATCGGCTAATGCTTGAATCAAATTTTTTGCAATCGTGGTATTTTGGTTAGATTGGTAAAACTCGATATGAAGAGAGCCATAGTGTTTGTGTTCATCGAGTAGCAGACATTCAAAATTATCTTCAGGCGGTACACCATCCTCAGAAACGTCCCTAATTGTGTTTGTTGGTGTGCTGTCTTCACTGTAGATATCTAGTGTAACGCTCTTACTGTTGGTGATGTCTTTTAATTCACTAAGTATCGGCTCGTATAGAAGTTTATCGTCTAGTTGAGACTTAGAAATAAGTGTTCCACTGGCGCGAAACATAAAGTCTAACAGCCTGTTTTTATAAGTTAAATTTTTTGTTTTATCGCGAATCTTGTCTTCTAGCCCTGTGTGAGTAAGCTGAATTTCCTCAGCCATATCATTGATTACGGTACCTAATATACTGAGCTCTCCTTTGTAAGCTTTAGCCTTGCATCGTGCCGACAAGTTGCCAGATTTTAGTGAACTTATGGTCCACATCAAATCTTTCCATGGAAGTAATATCTTTAACCTTAACTGGATAGAGATAAAGAAAAACAACAAAAGAGTGATAGCCAAAAATGAGTATAGAGAAATCCTTAAAAGCAGCACCTTATACTCTGTGTCGCGATCGTAGGTGTTAACTAAGTTGTCAATACGGTGTTCGAATTCTGCAATCATGCTACTTTCCTCTTCAATGCTGGTCGCTTTGAGAAGAGAGGGCTTCACTTCATTAAACCAAAAAGCGATGATTTTTTTTTGATTATTTTTGATGGAATCGTCATTCCAATACGAGTCTAGAATTGGCGATGTGGTGTCGGCTTCAAGTTGGTCGATGTATCTTATATCTTCTTGTTTTAAAGGAACTTTAGATAGTAGACGATAGCTTTCCATACGCATGTGGCCCAGTCGATTTATTTCGTGTCCATCACCTTGAATATTGCCGGATATCCAAATACAGATTGAAATACTCATTATCGCGCAGATGCTAAGAAACATCATAGAGAGAAACATTGTGCCAGTTACTGAAGATGAACTGAATTCGAATTGCTTTGTATTTTCTAGGGCCATTTGTACTCTCTAATTGTGTATACGTCACTATATTAAGAGTTCGATTTCATATAGAAAACCGAACTACCACCAAAGATATACCTAGCACGTTATTATTAGGTATAAAACAATATTATTTTTATAATATACTGTTTTATATGAGTATTTATATTTATCTCAAGTACCTAATTATAGGTATTTTTGAGCATTTAAACCACATTCAATATATCACGGGGTTGATTGAGATCAGTAATGGTATAAGAAATCTGAGTATAACTGAGCAAAATATCCTCAGCATTGGAAGTTAATATTATGGCTAAAGTGAACACTCAAGGACGAGCCAAAGGTTTAATCACCGAGTGGCACCCAGAAGACAAATCATTTTGGGAAAACGGTGGAAAAAAGATAGCAAATAAAAATTTAGTTATTTCAATAATATGTTTATTGCTTTCTTTCTGTGTTTGGATGCTATTTAGTACAGTAGCAATCAGCCTAAATAAAATAGGCTTTCACTTCTCTACCAGTGAATTATTTATGTTAACGGCATTCCCTGCGGCCTCTGGCGCAATTATGCGTGTACCGTTTTCTTTCGTTGTGCCTATTTTCGGTGGTCGTTTATGGACGACGCTGTGTACGGCATTTTTAGCTATTCCAGCACTTTGGTTAGGCTTTGCGGTTAACGACCCTACGACGCCATATTCTACCTTTGTGATGATATCGCTACTATGCGGTGTCGCAGGTGGTAACTTCGCGTCAAGTATGGCAAATATCAGTTTCTTTTATCCTAAGAAACAGCAAGGTACTTCACTAGGATTAAACGGAGGTTTAGGTAACCTTGGCGTCAGTATCATGCAGCTTTTTGCACCTTTAGTTATTACCATTAGTATCTTTGGTGAGACAGGTACAAGCTTGTTAGACGGCTCTACTATCTACGTTTCGAATGCGGCGTTTATGTGGGTACCTTTGGTCCTTGTTGCTGCAGCACTAGCGTGGTTTGGTATGAATGACTTAACGGTTGCAAAATCGTCTTTGAGACATCAACTACCCGTCTTGAAACGCCCACATATGTGGATCCTAAGCACTCAGTACTTTTGGACATTTGGTTCTTTCATCGGTTTCTGTGCGGGGTTTGCGGTTTTAACGAAAACACAGTTTCCTAACGTAGATATCATCGAGTATGCGTTCTTGGGGCCATTGATTGGTTCTCTAATGCGTCCGATTGGTGGTGTGTTAGCCGATAAATACACGGGTATCCGAGTTACCGCTCTTAATTTTGTGGCGATGTTTGTATTTTGTGGTGTGGTATTGATGGCACTGCCTTCGGCAACATCAGCAGGGGACTTTCCTCTATTTTTCACAGCGTTCATGTTCTTGTTTGCGACAGCGGGTTTAGGTAGCGGTTCTGCATATCAAATGATAGCCGTGACTTTTAGAAAAATTTCGGTTGAGCGCGGCTTAGCAAGCAATCAAAGCCAAGAGGAAGCGGAAGACGAAGCGATAAAAAGTACAGCATCGGCACTTGGGTTTATCTCAGCAATCGGTGCTGCGGGTGGATTCTTTGTACCAAAATCATTCGGTACAGCCATTTCACTGACAGGTTCGCCAGTCGCCGCTCTAGAGATATTTATGGCTTTTTACGTAGTGTGTATCCTAATTTGTGTCTGCATCTATGGTCGAAGAGAAGCAAAGCTCCGCTTAAGTACTGCTCAGTAGTCATAGTTATTCAAAATACAAACTCTTAGGGTTAGCAATGCTGACCCTTTTTTCTCAATGCGCATTTGAAAAGTCAGTATAACTCTATACCTCCTCAACCTTAACACTACCCCCAAATATCCCAACAGTTTAAAAAGATGTTGAACTAGTGCTTAATTTATTATTAAGTGATTAAATTACAATGAATTAGGTTAGATATAAACCTACCCAATAGTGGGTAGTTTGGGCTGTATCAAGGCTTTTAAGTGCTAAGTTAAGTTGATCCTTATCAAGCAGCGTATATTCGCTACTGATTACTCTATCGCTATATATTAATTCGCTTGATAAATACGCGATTAGGAGTACTTGGCGCATGAGTAAATTTCTCGACAGATTTCGCTACTTCAAACAGCTCAATGGTACCTTTTCTGGTAAACACGGTCAGACACTTGACACGAATCGTGACTGGGAAGATGGTTACCGCAGTCGTTGGCAACATGACAAAGTTGTTCGTTCTACCCATGGTGTGAACTGCACAGGTTCATGTAGCTGGAAAATTTATGTCAAAAACGGTTTGGTGACATGGGAAACCCAGCAAACCGATTATCCTCGTACTCGCCCTGATTTACCAAACCACGAGCCTCGTGGTTGTCCGCGTGGTGCAAGCTACTCTTGGTATCTATACAGCGCGAACCGCGTAAAATACCCGATGATTCGTAAACGCCTGCTAAAACTTTGGCGTGAAGCGAAGCAGCAACACTCTGATCCAGTTGATGCTTGGCAGTCCATTTCTTCCAACCCAGAAAAAATGAAGCAGTACAAAAAAGCCCGTGGTCGTGGTGGATTTGTCCGTGCCAACTGGGATGAAGTGAACGAGTTGATTGCAGCATCAAACGTTAGCACTATTAAAGAATACGGCCCAGACCGTATTGTTGGATTCTCACCAATTCCTGCCATGTCGATGGTCTCTTACGCAGCCGGTGCGCGCTACTTATCTCTGATAGGTGGTTCTTGCTTGAGTTTTTACGATTGGTACTGCGACTTGCCGCCAGCATCGCCAATGACTTGGGGTGAGCAGACTGACGTTCCTGAATCGGCAGACTGGTATAATTCTTCATACATTATCGCTTGGGGCTCTAACATTCCACAAACCCGTACACCAGATGCGCACTTCTTTACCGAAGTTCGTTACAAAGGCACCAAAACGGTTGCAGTCACTCCAGACTATGCAGAAGTAGCCAAGCTTTGTGACCATTGGATGAACCCGAAACAAGGCACCGACAGTGCAATGGCGATGGCAATGGGCCATGTGTTGCTAACTGAATTCCACACTAAGCGCCAAGTGGAATACTTTAGCAACTACGCTCGCCAGTACTCAGATATGCCTATGTTGGTCACTCTTGAATCTCAGGAAGACGGTTTGTACGGTGCAG
The DNA here is from genome assembly GCF_059777565.1 of Vibrio sp. A37. NCBI lineage: Bacteria > Pseudomonadati > Pseudomonadota > Gammaproteobacteria > Vibrionales > Vibrionaceae > Vibrio > Vibrio sp. A37. The sequence goes on from NZ_JBLNLI010000004.1 coordinate 143,103, forward strand.
GCCGAATGCTGCGTGCATCGGACTTAGTGGATAACCTTGGTCAAGACAACAACCCTGAGTGGAAGACAATTGCAATCGATGAAGACAGCGGTGAATTGATTGCACCACAAGGATCAATCGGCTATCGCTGGGGTGACGATGGTAAGTGGAACCTTGAGCAAAAAGACGGTAAATCCGATCAAGAAAGAAATCTTCGTTTAAGTCTGGTTGATTCAAGCGATGAAGTCGTAGAAGTAGGCTTCCCATACTTTGGTGGTGAGCAAAGTGAGCACTTCGAGAGTGTTGCTTTAAATGAAATCATTCCACATAAAATTCCAGTTAAACGTCTTAAAGGCGCTGATGGCTCCGATCTACTCGTTGCGAGTGTTTATGACTTAACTATGGCCAACTACGGTGTTGATCGTGGTTTGAACGATGAACACTGTGCAACATCTTATGACGACGTTAAAGCGTACACACCTGCATGGGCTGAGCGCATTACTGGTGTAAACCGAGCAGAGATTATTCGTATCGCCAGAGAGTTTGGTGAAAATGCGGAATCTACTCGTGGCCGATCAATGATCATCGTTGGTGCGGGTATCAACCACTGGTATCACATGGACAGCACTTACCGTGCTCTTATCAACATGTTGATTTTCTGTGGCTGTATTGGTCAAAGCGGCGGCGGCTGGGCTCACTATGTTGGTCAAGAAAAACTGCGTCCACAAACAGGCTGGCAGCCTCTCGCATTTGGTTTGGATTGGCAAAAGCCACCTCGCCACATGAACAGCACATCGTTCTTCTACAAACACTCTAGCCAATGGCGTTATGAGTCGTTGAAAACAGACGAACTACTCTCACCAATGGCAAACAAAGAAGACTTTAGCCAAAGCCTAATTGATTTGAATGTGAAAGCAGAGCGTTTGGGTTGGCTACCTTCGTCGCCACAATTAAATGTTAACCCGCTGCACATTGAGCAAAATGCGAAAGCTCAAGGCATGACGGCGGTAGATTACACCGTTCAAGGACTGAAAGAAGGCAGCATCCGATTTGCTTCTGAGCAACCAGACGAAGAGCAAAACTATCCACGTAACATGTTTATTTGGCGTTCAAACTTATTGGGCTCGTCAGGTAAAGGTCACGAATATCTATTGAAATATTTGCTAGGCACTGAGCACGGTATCCAAGGCAAAGATTTGGGCGAAGAAGGCCAAAATGAATCTCAAGAAGTCGAATGGAAACAGCAAGCTGCAGAAGGCAAGCTTGATCTTGTTGTTACATTAGATTTCCGTATGTCGAGCACTTGTCTGTTCTCCGATATCGTGTTGCCAACAGCGACTTGGTATGAAAAAGACGACATGAACACTTCGGATATGCACCCGTTCATTCACCCGCTATCCGCAGCTGTTGACCCTGCATGGGAATCAAAGAGTGACTGGGAAATTTACAAAGGCATCGCTAAGAAGTTCTCTGAAGTGAGTGAAGGGCACTTAGGCATTGAAACTGACGTAGTCACGTTGCCTATTCAACATGATTCCAATGCCGAAATCGCTCAGCCATTTGATGTGCTTGATTGGAAAAAAGGTGAATGTGACTTGATCCCGGGTCAAACCGCGCCACACATTAAGACAGTGACGCGCGACTATCCAAACACTTACGCTCGCTTTACTTCAGTAGGGCCACTACTCGAAAAACAAGGTAACGGTGGTAAAGGTATAAACTGGGATACGAAGACTGAAGTCGATTTCCTTAAAAAGCTGAATTACACCCATGAAGAGGGTGCGAACGCTGGTAAAGCAAAAATCGAAACTGCAGTCGATGCGGCGGAAGTGATTCTATCGCTAGCACCAGAAACCAATGGCCAAGTAGCAGTAAAAGCGTGGAAAGCGCTGGAAGAGAAAACCGGCCGTGAGCACGCTCACTTAGCGAACTGCAAAGAAGACGAGAAAATCCGTTTCCACGACTTACAAGCGCAGCCGCGTAAGATTATCTCTAGCCCAACTTGGTCTGGCCTTGAAGATGAGCATGTGTCGTACACCGCTTGCTATACCAACGTCCACGAGCTGATCCCATGGAGAACTCTGTCTGGTCGCCAACAGCTTTATCAAGATCACCAATGGATGCGCGCGTTTGGTGAGAGCTTAGTGACTTATCGTCCACCCGTTGATACACGCTCAGTGAAATCAGTTGTCGGCAAGAAGAGCAACGGTTATCCAGAAAAAGCGCTTAACTTTATCACTCCGCACCAGAAGTGGGGGATTCACTCAACCTATAGTGAGAACCTGCTTATGCTGACATTGTCTCGCGGTGGTCCAATTGTATGGATGAGTGAAGACGATGCGAAAGAGCTTTGCATTGAAGATAACGATTGGCTAGAAGCGTACAACAGCCACGGCGCGTTAACGGCACGTGCGGTAGTGAGTCAAAGAGTGCCAGCAGGCATGGTAATGATGTATCACGCCCAAGAACGTTTGGTAAATATACCGGGTTCTGAAGTGACAGGGCAACGTGGTGGTATTCACAACTCTGTGACTCGCGTTAGCCCTAAACCGACTCATATGATCGGCGGTTATGCGCAGCAATCTTATGGCTTTAATTACTACGGTACTGTGGGTTCAAACCGAGATGAGTTTGTCGTTGTCCGCAAGATGAAAGATGTTCGTTGGTTAGATGATGAAGGTAACGATTATACCCAATCTCCAAACACTCAGCAGGAGAAGAAATAATGAAAATACGTTCTCAAGTCGGCATGGTATTGAATTTAGACAAATGTATCGGCTGTCATACCTGCTCAGTAACCTGTAAGAATGTTTGGACAAGCCGTGAAGGTATTGAATACGGCTGGTTTAACAATGTTGAAAGTAAACCGGGTATTGGTTTTCCTAACGATTGGGAAAACCAAGAAAAATGGAAAGGTGGCTGGATTCGAGGCATTTCAGGCAAGCTCACTCCTCGTATGGGTAATAAAGTGACTTTGCTGTCGAAAATCTTCAGCAATCCACATCTACCAACCATTGATGAATACTACGAACCGTTTAACTTTGATTATGAGCGCCTACAAAACGCACCTCAAGGTAAGCATCAGCCAATCGCTCGTCCACGTTCGGCCATCACTGGCAAGCGTATGGACAAAATCAAAACGGGTCCAAACTGGGAAGAGATCTTAGGTGGCGAGTTCTCAAAACGTTCTCAAGACCAAAACTTTAACGATATGCAAAAGCAGATGTACGGCGAGTTCGAGAATACATTCATGATGTATCTTCCTCGTTTGTGCGAACACTGCTTAAACCCTGCTTGTGTGGCAACGTGTCCAAGTGGCGCAATTTACAAGCGCGACGAAGATGGCGTGGTACTTATTGATCAAGATAAGTGCCGTGGTTGGAGAATGTGTGTCACGGGTTGCCCGTACAAAAAAATCTACTTCAACTGGAAGAGCGGTAAATCAGAGAAATGTACGTTCTGTTACCCTCGCATTGAAGCTGGGCTACCAACGGTATGTTCTGAAACTTGTGTCGGTCGTATCCGCTACCTTGGCGTTATGTTGTATGACGCAGACCGTATTGAGCAGGCAGCTGCTACAGAAAATGAAAAAGACCTGTATCAGCGTCAGCTGGATATCTTCCTAGATCCAAACGATCCAGAAGTGATCAAACAGGCTCAAGAACAGGGTATTCCAATGAGTGTGATTGAATCCGCTCAGCAATCGCCAGTGTATAAAATGGCGGTAGATTGGAAGTTGGCGCTGCCGCTTCACCCTGAATATCGCACACTACCTATGGTGTGGTACGTGCCGCCACTATCTCCAATCCAGTCTGCGGCAGACTCTGGAATGTTAGAGGGTGAAGGTGTGCTACCGGATATCAAAAAGCTACGTATTCCAGTTAAGTATTTGGCAAACCTACTTACTGCAGGTGACGAAAAACCAGTAGTAAACGCTTTGAATCGAATGATCGCAATGCGTTTGTACAAACGCGCTGAAACGGTCGATGGCGTGACTGATTTAAGTGCATTGGAAGAAGCAGGGCTTACTGAGTCGCAAGCAAAAGAAATGTATCGATATCTAGCGATTGCTAACTACGAAGATCGTTTTGTTATCCCACCAAGTCATCGTGAACTCGCACGTGAAGCCTTCCCTGAAAGTAAAGGTTGTGGCTTTAGCTTTGGCGATGGGTGTAAAGGTAGCGATAGTCAATTCAACTTATTCAATAGCCGCCGAATTGATGCAATTAATGTGGCTGTCGACGATGGGGAGAAGAAGTAATGGAACCAGTGCTTTGTTTACAAATTATCTCTCAGTTTCTTGAATACCCAGAGCAGCCGCTCTGGGACATGAAGAAAGATGTCGAAGAGGCGATCGACTCGCTGATTTTTCTAAATCCAGCACAAAAAGATGCCTTATATGCCTTCTACGAATCGCTACTAGAAAACGATGTGTTAGACGCTCAGTCAGAATACACAGAGCTATTTGATCGTGGTCGTTCGTTGTCTTTGCTGTTGTTTGAGCACGTTCATGGCGAATCTCGTGACCGTGGCCAAGCCATGGTGGACTTGATGAATCAATATCATGAAGCTGGGCTTGAAATCGACAGCAAAGAGTTGCCTGACTTTTTGCCTTTGTATCTTGAATACTTAGCCGTTCAAGGTCGAGAGAAAGCGGTTCAAGGCTTGAAAGACATTGCGCCAATATTAGCCCTTCTTGGCGCGAGATTGAAAGAGCGTAACAGTTTGTATTCGTTGCTGTTTGATGTGTTGCTTAGCTTCTCTAATTCTGGCGTGAAGGCTTCGATGCTTGCGAAAGAAGTGGAAAATGAAGACAGAGACGATACCCCACAAGCATTAGACGCTGTGTGGGAAGAAGAGCAAGTGAAATTTATGGGTGAAGAAGGCTGTGCGTCGGCTCAGCAGGTTGCTCACCAAAAACGCTTCTCTGGCTCCGTACAGCCTCAATACATCAGCATCGATTCTTTATCTGGAGATCAGTCATGAGTTACGTCGACAATTTCTTCTTTAATATTTACCCCTATATCGCTTCGACTGTGTTCTTGATTGGTAGCTGGGCACGTTACGACTATGGCCAATACACTTGGCGTGCAGGCTCAAGCCAAATGCTGGACAACACCAATATGCGTCTTGCGTCGAATTTATTTCACATCGGCATTCTGGGGGTGTTTGCTGGTCACTTCTTAGGTATGCTGACGCCGCACTGGGTATATGAAAGCTTTCTCCCAATCGCAGTGAAGCAAAAGATGGCCATGATTGGTGGTGGTGCGTCGGGTGTGATGGTGGTGATTGGTGGTGCTATGTTACTTAAACGTCGTTTAACCAACCCGAGAATCAGAGCGACGTCAACCACAATGGATATTGCCATCATTGCGTTAATACTATTGCAGGCCATTCTAGGTGTTTTAACGGTACCTTTCTCTGCGCAACATATGGATGGCAGTGAGATGATGAAGTTGGTTCATTGGGCTCAAGCTGTGATGACTTTTGGCTCCGACCCGTATCATTACATTACTGATGTCAGCCTGATTTTCAAAGTTCACCTAGTACTCGGTATGACGCTATTTGTTTTATTTCCGTTTAGCCGCTTGGTTCATATATGGAGTGTACCGATTGAGTACTTAACTAGGCGTTATCAATTAGTACGAAATCGACGTTAACTGATACTTATCAATAACAGTGAACTTAAAACATACGAGAATATGTGACGAACCTAGTCACGACCGATAGGATATTTTATGAGTAAGTTAAAGCTAGTCGTCATAGGCAATGGCATGGTTGGCCATCGCTTTATTGAGGACTTGGTTGAAAAGGCCGACTTATCGGCAATGGACATTACGGTATTTTGCGAAGAGCCTCGCGTTGCTTATGATCGCGTGCATTTGTCTTCTTATTTTTCCCATCATACAGCGGCAGAGCTGTCACTGGTTAAAGAAGGCTTTTATGAGAAACACGGTATAAACGTTCATATCGGTGAGCGTGCAATTAATGTTAACCGCGAGAAGCGTATCGTGCACTCCAGCAGTGGCCGCGAAGTTGAGTACGATAAGTTGATATTGGCAACAGGCTCGTATCCGTTCGTTCCGCCTATCAAAGGCCATGAAAGCAAAGACTGCTTTGTCTATCGCACCATTGAAGACTTACGTGCAATCGAAGCCACAGCGAAGAATAGCAAAAGCGGTGTGGTGATTGGTGGTGGCTTACTAGGTTTGGAAGCTGCTGGTGCATTGAAGTCCTTAGGGGTACAGACTCATGTGGTTGAGTTTGCGCCAGTGTTGATGGCTGAGCAGCTTGATTATCAAGGTGGCTTACAGCTACGCAACAAAATCGAACGTATGGGCGTTCAAGTTCATACCAGCAAAAATACATTAGAAATTGCACCAGACGGCAAAGAAGCTCGCAACGTGATGCGTTTTGCTGATGGTAGTGAACTGGAAGTGGATTTCGTTGTATTCTCGGCAGGTATTCGTCCGCAAGATAAGCTAGCCCATAACATGGGGCTTGGTATTGCACCTCGTGGCGGCATTGAGGTGAATGATCATTGCCAAACGTCGGATGAAAATGTTTACGCGATTGGCGAATGTGCTTCTTGGAATCGACACTTTTACGGGTTGGTCGCACCAGGCTATAAAATGGCGACAGTTGCTGTTGATCACTTATTAGGTAATGACAGCAAATTTGAAGGTGCAGATTTAAGTACTAAGCTTAAGCTTCTTGGCGTAAATGTTGGTTCGATTGGTGATGCGAACGGTCGCACTCCAGGCTGTAAAAGCTACGTTTATCAAAACGAGGCAGAAGAAGTATACAAACGCATTATTGTTTCTGAAGATGGCAAGAAATTGCTTGGCGCAGTGCTTGTCGGGGATGCCTCTGACTTCGGTGACTTGCTGCAGTTAAAACTCAATGACATCGAGCTACCAGAAAACCCAGATACGCTGATTTTGCCGGCTCATGCTGGTGCTGAAAAACCGGCTCTTGGAGCTGATGCTTTGCCAGAGAGTGCAGTCATATGTTCTTGTTTTGACGTCACGAAAGGCAAAATCGCCCAAGCGGTAGCGGATGGCAACCATACGCTTGCTGATGTCAAAGCAGCAACTGGCGCGGGTACGGGCTGTGGTGGCTGTATTCCACTTGTTACTTCAGTACTGAATGCAGAGCTAGCAAATTCCGGTATTACGGTTACCAACCACCTGTGTGAGCACTTTGCTTATTCTCGCCAAGAGTTATTGCACTTGATTCGTGTTGAAGAAATCAAAACGTTCGACGAGTTGATGAAAAAATACGGCCAAGGTTATGGTTGTGAAGTATGTAAACCAGCGGTAGGTTCTATTTTGGCGTCTTGCTGGGGCGAGCATATACTAAAGCCTCAATTGGTCAAGCTGCATGATACGAACGACAATTTCTTAGGTAACCTGCAAAAAGACGGTACATACTCAGTGATCCCTCGTATGGTGGGCGGTGAAGTGACCCCAAAAGCGTTGGAAGCACTAGCCAAAGTAGGGCAGGAGTATAACTTGTACACCAAGATCACTGGTGCGCAGCGTATCGGTCTATTCGGTGCACAAAAAGACGATTTACCAGAGATTTGGCGCAAGCTGATTGATGCTGGTTTTGAATCTGGCCAAGCTTACGCGAAAGCACTGCGCATGGCGAAAACGTGTGTTGGCTCGACATGGTGTCGCTACGGTGTTCAAGATTCCACTGGTCTAGGTGCAATGCTGGAAAATCGCTATAAAGGCATCCGCACGCCACATAAAATGAAATTTGGTGTCTCTGGTTGTACTCGCGAGTGTGCAGAAGCACAAGGTAAAGACCTTGGCATCATTGCCACAGATGCTGGTTGGAACATGTATGTGTGTGGTAATGGTGGTATGAAGCCTCGTCACGCAGACTTACTTGCGACCGATTTGGACATTGAAACTCTTATCAAATACGTTGACCGCTTTATGATGTTCTACATTCGCACCGCTGCGCCATTACAACGTACTTCTGTATGGTTAGCGAATATTGAAGGTGGTGTTGATTATCTTCGTGAAGTGATCATTGAAGATAAGCTTGGCATCAACGCTCAACTAGAAGCAGATGTACAACAATTAGTCGATCAATATCAATGTGAATGGTCACAGACTATTGACGATAAATCGCAGCTAAAACGCTTTGCTCATTTTATTAACTCAGACAAGCGTGATGAGAACGTAATGTTTGTTGATGAACGCGATCAGCACCGCCCAGCGACATATGCAGAAAAGCATCCTGAAGCGAAAGGCGATATTTTGCATGTAGAGTTGGAGAGTCAGTAATGACATTTGAAAAAGTTTGTAGTATCGATGACATCATTCCCGGTACCGGTGTTTGCGCTGATGTTGCAGGTAACCAAGTAGCAATTTTTCGTCCTTCAGACGCCAAGGAAGTTTGGGCGATCAGCAACATGGACCCATTTGCGCGTTCTAACGTGTTATCCCGTGGCCTAATTTGCGAGCACCAGAAAGAATTATGGGTGGCAAGTCCGCTGAAAAAGCAGCGCTTTAACTTGGCAACTGGTAAATGTATGGAAGATGAACGCTTTAGTGTTCGTGCGTACAAAGCCAGAGTGGTAGATGGACAAGTCGAGGTATCAGCTTAGTCGCATTTGAGTGAGACAAGCGTCTTAGAAGTTATTTATGAATACATATTTTAATCCTAAACAGGGGTTTGTTTCACTCGTGGGAGCAGGCCCAGGCGATCCTGACCTGCTCACAGTTAAAGGGCTTCGTTTAATTCAAAATGCGGATGTGATTATCTACGATCGGTTAGTGTCAGCAGATATCTTGGCGTTAGCTAACGACACTGCAGAAATGATCTACGTGGGTAAGCGTCTTAATTATCATTGTGTGCCACAAGATAAGATCAATGAGTTATTGGTTGAAAAAGCTCAACAGGGCCGAAAGGTGGTGCGCTTAAAAGGCGGCGATCCGTTTATTTTTGGCCGTGGCGGCGAAGAACTTGAAGCATTGGTCGAACAAGAGATTCGATTCGAAGTGGTTCCAGGAGTGACAGCTGCCGCAGGTGCAACGTCTTATGCAGGGATTCCTTTAACCCATCGCGATCATGCCCAAAGCGTTCAGTTTGTCACGGGGCACGTAAAAAAGGATGGTCAAGAGATCAATTGGGCTTCGCTTGCGCAGTCAAATAGCACGCTAGTGTTTTATATGGGCTTAAAGCAAAGCGAAAGTATCTCGGATAACTTGATAGCACATGGGCTCGATGCACAAACGCCTTGCGCTGTGATTGAGAAAGGCACCCGAAGAGAGCAGCACGTTCTAGTGGATAGTCTTGATAGCCTTGCGACGTTAGCTAACCAAGTAGAAAGCCCAGCTTTGATTGTGATCGGTGGTGTTGCAACACTGCATAAAAAACTCGATTGGTTTAATCAGTAATCTGCAGTTTTGAATTTGTTAACGAAAGCCCTGCCTTGGTGGTTATATCATGGCAGGGCTTGTTTGTTATACTTTCTTCTTTATATGGCGGCGGTTTTTGCCAGTGGGTTTGTGGCCGCGAGCATTACTCGCTGAGCGTTGGCCATCCGCATGATGTTTGTTCTTTGGTTTTTTCGGCTTCTTTGGTTTTTTGGGTTTAAATGGTCGAGTATCTAGCTTTGATTCCGGTAGGGTATTTGTGACAGGATAGCCTTCAAGCTCTTCCCTTGTTAGGAGTTGTTGGATTAAGCGTTCGATAGCAAATAACTCAGAAGCTTCATCGGCACAAACTAAAGAATAGGCTTTACCTACTTGTCCTGCTCTTCCTGTACGGCCGATACGGTGTACGTAGTCCTCGGCAACATTAGGCAACTCAAAATTGACCACTTGAGGCAACTGTGGGATATCGATACCACGCGCGGCAATATCCGTCGCTACTAGCACTCGAATGTCACCGGATTTAAAATCCGCCAAAGCTCTTGTTCGAGCACCCTGACTTTTATTTCCATGGATTGCTGCGGCACTGATGTTCTGATCATTGAGATAGTAAGCTAAACGATTTGCTCCATGTTTTGTTCTGCAGAAAACCAGTACTTGCTGCCAATTTCCTTGTTTAATCAAGTGTGCCAGCATCGGTGCTTTTTTGCGTTTGTCAGCAGGATAAATACTTTGCTCTATAGTGACAGCAGTGGAGTTACTTGGAGTGACAGATATTTCAACGGGATCATTGACTAGTCCTTTTGCCAGCTCAATGATTTCTTGAGAAAAGGTTGCAGAAAATAACAGGTTTTGCCTTTTAGCAGGGAGCAAATTGAGTATTTTGCGTATATCGCGAATGAATCCCATGTCGAGCATTCTATCGGCTTCGTCGAGCACTAATACTTCTAGCTGTGAAAACTTGATGGCATTTTGTTGAAACAGGTCCATTAAGCGACCAGGAGTTGCGATTAAAATATCTGTGCCTTTGCGCAGCTTCATCATTTGCGGATTGATTTTAACGCCACCAAATACCACATTGGATGAAATAGGAAGATATTTACTGTATTTCACCACATTCTCATGAATCTGAGAGGCAAGTTCACGAGTCGGCGTTAAAACCAAAGCACGGATATGATTACTTTTAGCCTTAGGACCATTACTCAGCTTTTCCAATATCGGTAGGGTAAAACCTGCAGTTTTTCCGGTTCCCGTTTGAGCGGCTGCCATTACATCTTTGCCTTCAAGCACGACTGGGATCGTACGTTCTTGAATAGGGGTTGGCTTGTCATAGCCTTGCTCTTTAACGGCTTTTAAGATTGGAGCGGAAAGCCCCAAAGGGGAAAAACTCATATAGCTTACTCTCGGTAAATAGATAATTCGTGAACTTGCTAGAAACAACAAATGCTCATTCAAGCAAGGAAAAGGCAACACACCACTAATATAAGCGCGCATTCTGCAGTGTTTACGGTTTGAACTCAACCGAAAATGATAAAGGTTAGAAATGAGATTCTAAGCTTACGCCCAATGTTGTTCGAATTAGGCAAGGCTCTAATTATTTCACACTTGATTGTAAGTTAATTATTTTAAGCGTCCCATTTCTTCAGATATCAACTCAAGTATTTGATTAAATAGCTGTTGGGAGTTGTAGGCGCGATAAACGTTATCTTCACCGACACAATTTGTCAGTGCGGGGTTGCCTGACGGATCATAGTCAAATCCGATTACAGCCATTGTCACTTGCATTGGGCGGCCGTCTAACGTGTAGTCTTCTAAGCCATCACGTATGGTGTCACACAAGCCACCATTAACGAGTATGTTGGCGGTATCATAATCTGAACGGCCGTAAGGTTCTTTTATATTGTAATGAAAATCAATACCATCCGACAATAGAATAAGGAGCCTTCTAACGTTTTGCCCTTGGTCGAGTAACTGTGCTCCTCTTATTAATCCTTGGTAAGAAGCGGTACCACCCCCGGGAACAAAGGTGCTCAATGTGTCATTTAAAGTGGCAAAATTGGTGGTCAGTTCTATATCCTCCATATATTCAACGTATCGGTTGTCGATATGTTTGAGTCCGCAGTAATCCGCTCCTTTTGCGACGAACAAGTTTTCAAGTGTTAGCTCAACGTCCACATACAATTTGCCATCAATTTCGTAGTTCTCTTCATGGCGCATCCAACAGGTATCATAAAGGCCTCCGGGCGTAGCATTGCCGTTGTCATCATCGTCATCATCGTCATCATCATCGTCATCTTTGGCTCCTGCATTGTCATAACCAGTATCACTTGCGTTTTCATTGCTTTCGTAAGTGGTAAACGTATTGGAGTTGTAGGCAACAATACCTACGGTACTGATACCGCCTGTTGTCCGTTCGTTGATGAGTTCTAACGTGTCTGTAACCGCTTCAATGATATTAATGACATCGATGTATTTTTGGTTTTCACCTGACCAGTCGTCGAACATAGAGCCCGAAAAGTCGGTGACAAACATGATATCGATACCGTCGCTTTGAGTTTTGGTGGCAATGGTGCCTCCTGTTGCAGAGAAGTTCTCGCCAAAGCTAATATCACCACTAAACCAAGATTGCCATTGAACATCGACATCAACTTGGTAGTCGAAATAGCGAGCACCACCAGAGGACAGATCGGCTAAGCATTCCGGGTTGTTGTCACAATCTAGTCGAATAACAGATACATCATTAATTTGGTCAATATCGTTAAAATAGGCATTGAGATAATCTCTAACCAGATCTTGGTTGTCTACATTAGACTGCGCGTCTACTTCATTAAGTGAGGCAATGGCCAAAGTTGCTGCTTCGGTAGCATTTTCGGTACGCGCTTTATTCATTAAGGCACGAGTTCCTTCCACGGCAAGCACGAATATGCCAAACACTATTGGAATCATTATGGCGAACATAATTGCGGCGTGACCTTTCTGGCCATGTTTACAGCTTTTCTTTTCTTTCAATCGATGATATTCCATATGCTCTGAAATAGACTAATTTTCAACCCTTCAAGTTAAGTGTAGTCTAGATATGAGTTATTTAAGTAGGTACTCAATAACACCACTATCTCAATTATTGCATTGGTTTATGGATTTTCTTTGTTATACGAAATACTCGGTAGTGCCGATGAGAAAAGAAGCATTGTTGAACTGCTAAGAAAAGTAACCTCGAAGAAAGTACCTTAATTCTGCGTTCAGCTAGAGAGAAGCAACGTATTATTCCTATCACGATTTTTGAGAGCACATAACGCAGAGCTTCAGGCCGCGAACTTAACATTTGCCAATTGCTTGAGTTTAGCGCTCTCAATGAAACACCGAGATTTACGTTGCGCGCTCAATCTTGTGTTTTTCGCCTCTCTTCTAAAACTTGCTTAAAATTTAGCATGCCATTTATTGCAGCCGGAAAGCCGGCATATCCGGCCATTTGCAGGATGACCTCTTTGATTTCTTCCTCTGTGCAACCAACGTTTAAAGCAGCGTTAAGATGGACAGTCAGCTGAGGCTGACAGTTCCCCATCTCTGTTAACGCTGCGACGGTCGCGATCTCTCGCGATTTAATATCTAGAGCTTGTCTTGAATAAATATCGCCAAATGGAAACTCAATAATAAACTTAGCTAAATCTGGACATATGTCTTGTAAGCTAGAAAGTACTTTCTGACCTGCTTCTCCGCCAATCTTGTTAAGTTGATCTAAACCAATATCAAAACGAGATCTTTCCATCATGTTTATCTTTTTATTTTTGGGAAGTGCTAGCAGTATGAGGAGATTGTATTTATGTTTCTATACTTCATAATCTCAATATACTATTTATATTAAGATACATAATCATGAAGAATGGTGAATATACAGAGCTGAAATCATTTTTAGCGGTGGCGGAACACGGAAGCTTCTCTAGTGCCTCAAAAGCCCTGCGGATCTCTCCTTCAGCATTGAGTCAAATAATCAAAAGATTTGAAAATAAGATAGGTGTGCAGCTTTTCAATAGGACCACTCGCAGTGTGCAGCTGACTGAAAGTGGGACTGATTTATTCAACAGAGCGAAACCTGCTTTTCAGCAATTGAACTCGGCGGTTCTAGAAGCAAAAGAACGAACTGGCAGGCCGACGGGAACCGTGAAAATTCACAGCACATCGATGGCTGCGCAAAGTATTTTGGCTCACGTTATCGGCGGATTTTGTCAGCAATATCCGGACATCAAGCTTGATATTGTTGTCGAGGATGAACTGGTCGACATAAATGACAAGGGCTACGATTTAGGTATTTGTTTAGGCGAGTTTTTACAAAATGATATGGTTGCTTATCCCTTAGGAGGGCAGCTAAAAATGGCGGCAGCCGCTACCCCAGAATACCTGTCAAAGTTTGGTGTACCTTCAGTGCCTGAAGACTTACTAAGCCACAATTGTATTAATTGGAGGCATATGGAGCAGAAAAATATCTATCGCTGGGAGTTTTATATTGCGGATCGCTGGACAAATTTTAATGTAGACGGTTCTTTGACGACGACGAGCCGCGAGTTAGCTCTTAGTGCAGCTTTAGACGGTGCTGGTATTGTCTTTTGGACTGAAGATAGGCTTCAGCCTTACTTTTCTAGCGGAGAGTTAACCCATATATTGGCTGAGTATTGTCCTAGCTTTGAGGGGTGGTACTTGTACTACTTTCAAAATAGGCACATGCCAGAATATTTGCGTATATTTATCGATTATTTAAAAGAGCACTCTCCGCCAAACGTTGGAACAAACCATAAATCACTCTAAGTTTCATATGTCATAAAAGTAACATTTGATTAATGAAATTTGATAGGTCAATATCATCTAGCTGAGCAATGACTGCTTGGTAACCATATGAAATACCGTTATATTTTCATTAAAGGAATATGAAATGAAATGGAACATATTTGGCATTGTTGCCATCTCTGGCTTAGTTTTTTCCACTAGCTCTCATGCTGAAAATTGCTTGTTAGGTTGTCCTACGGGGGTGGACAATGGTAAGACAATAACCCGGCCAATATATACGTTAGAAAATAACGCAAAAACCAAATTTGCTGATTGGGTCGCTTACCATGTAACACCAAGTACCATCAGTGGTCCCTCAAGAAGTAGAAATTGGAAAACGGATCCAGACTTAGATGTGGCTAATACGCTCCAACCGTCAGACTATCAAGATGCAAATGCTGTAATCCACACTGATAGAGGCCATCAAGCGCCAATTGCATCCTTCAGTAATACTGACTATTGGAGTGAAACAAACTACCTTTCTAACATTACGCCTCAGGCTTCAGATTTGAACCAAGGTCCTTGGGCAAAGCTAGAAAATGCAGTACGAAATTATGTCTCGCAAGGACATGACGTTTACGTGGTGACAGGGCCACTCTATGAAAACTACTTTGCAACACTTCCAGATACAACGAAACCTCATACGATTCCGTCAGGCTATTTCAAAGTGGTCGAGGAAGAGCGATCAGGTCACGTATATACTTCCGCATATATTATGTATCAAGATGCGGGTCGCAATGACAATTATTGTTCTTCTGAAGTGACCGTTGAAGAGGTCGAATCAAGAACAGGGATTAATTTTATGCCAGATTTACCGTCAATCGACAAATATGCGGTAGAAGGAACGCTAGGTGGCCTGTCAAATGAACTCGGGTGCTAGATAATCTGAAGCTAGATAGTCAAAACAAATGCCATATTTCTAGGAATATGGCATTTGCTAGCAAATTTTAAGTCTGGGGAAACCTATTTGATCCTAAGCAACCACTTTATATCACTGCGATAATCTAACAGCGGGTTGTGATTTTTTAGAGACGAGTTGTTTTTGTGTATCCATCGATACAACAATTTTCCAGCGTAAGCAGCGCCCAGAACGTTCGCTACAGCAAGGCCAGTCCAGATCCCAGTCAAGCTAAATAAAGAGCCTATATACGCTAGAGGAATACCTAAGACAAGGGAGCTGAGCAGAATGACTTTTAGCGATTCATTGGGTTTTTCTACCCCATTAAAAAAAGAAGTCGTTGTCATTACTAGCCCGTATGCGGCGAAAGAAATACCTAAAACATAAAAGTACGTTTGCCCATATTCAACCACACTGCTGTTTTGGCTAAAAATTTCCATAATTGGTTTAGAGAAAAGCAATAAAATGACATAGATTGCAAGCCCCCAATAAGTGGTCATTCTTCCTGAAGTTGCGATTACCTCATCGAGGCGTTTGTAGGCTTTCGCTCCATAATTTTGCGCGACAAAAGGCGTCATGATGACACTCAACGCCATTATTCCGGTTAAGGCTAGAGACTGTATACGCGAAGCAATACCAAACGCAGCGACAGCGTGTTCACCGCTGCTGGCAACCAATCGTGTTACCACTGCGATTGAAATAGGACTAATGATTTGTGCCAGTATTGATGGCGTAGCGATACGTAAAACGTCACGAAAGTAAGAAAAAGACTCGGGTTGAATAAAGCGGACAGTGATTAGCTTTTCTTTGATGAGCAATACAAGCATTAACACTAACATTAGCCCCCAAGAGCAAACTGTGGCTAAGGCTGCGCCGCGTAAGCCCATTGCTGGAAAAGGACCATGGCCAAATATAAACAGATAATCCAAAATCAGATTTGCAAGGCCAGCTAACCCCATAACAATGGTAGGTTTAATCATTACCCCTTTTGACATTAATGTCGAGTTGGCCACCAATGCACCGACCAAAGCAAACATGCCAATATAAAGGGTTTTCATAAACTCAGAGATGAGCGGTAGGGTTTGCTTCATCGCCCCAAGTAGCTCGAAAACAAAGGAAATATGGAAATATCCAAGAATGCTAATCCCGATAGTAGCTAAGGAAAATATAATCAGGGATAAAGTGGAAGCTATTTGGGCTTTTCGCTGATTTTTTTCTCCAATGGCCTTTCCTACAACTGAAGATACACCAGCAGCCGCTCCCATAAATAAACCAACAATCAAAATATAAACTGGGTATGAAAAACTGATTGCGGCGAGGCTTGCCGCGCCAAGCTTACCTACAAAATAGGTATCAACTAGCTGGAACAAAAATGTCATTAACATGCTGAAGGCAGTCGGTATGGTCATAAATACTAGAGCACTTTTTACAGGTCTTTGGAGTAATTGGGTCATGCTTTCCTTCTTGCTTCAATTTGGTGGCGAGAAATTGTAAAGAGAAACAATCAGGTGATTAATAGGGGCATCGTGCATACACTGTTTCCAAATTGATTGTAATGCTAGTTCAAAAGACTGACGGCCTTTATGTTTTGCGAGGTTGTGTAGAGTCGCAACGGCTTTATCGTCATACTTTTATAATGGTAAAGCTAAATTAAAAGTGGTAAAGATTATCTAAACAAATAGATAAGTTAAGCGTATGTCTTCGAAGTCTTTATGGGACACAGAACTTTTTAATGGAATGGTTGTGTTCTCCATTGTTGTGGAAAGTGGTAGTTTTACTCAAGCCGCAGAAAGTATTGGATCTTCAGTCTCTTATATCAGTAAAGAAGTCAGTAAACTGGAAGCTAGGCTGGGAGTGAGACTGCTTCACCGTACAACTAGAGTTTTGAAATTAACCACGGAAGGGGAGATTTACTTTCAACGTAGCAAGCTGCTGATTGGCGAAGCAAGTGCACTGGCTCAGACCTTAAATGAAAAGCAGTCTGAACCGTCAGGGGTGCTAAAAATGAGCTGTTCTCTCAGTCTGGCTGAAAAAAAGCTAACGCCACATTTAGCTGAGTTTGCTGAGCAATTCCCAAAAGTAAAGCTTGAGATCGATTTCACCGATCGGTCTGTAGACATCATATCGGAAGGGTTTGATGTTGTAATCAGAGGGGCGTTGCAAATGGTAGACTCTAACCTGATCAGTCAATTACTGTTTAAATCAAAAGGGAGCATCGTCGCTTCGCCTCAGTACTTACTTGATTTTGGAACTCCCAATCATCCAGATGAGTTGCCAAATCACAGGACCATTAGCTATAGCTATGCAAAGTCCCCAAACGTATGGAAATTTTCTAACCATCATGGTGAGGAGATTAAGATCAACCTAGAGAGTCAGATCGTTACCAACAGCCCCGAAATGGAGCTTTCGTTTTGTCTCGCGAATCAAGGTATCACTCGCGCACCATCCTATTTAGTTGAAGAAGAAGTATCTCAAGGAAAGTTAGTTGAATTATTTACTGATTGGCCTACTCGAGAAATTGGCTTTTATCTTGTTTATCCCAGCCTTCGTCATATGCCTAGCAAGTTAAAGTGTTTTATCAACTTCATGTTAGAGAGAGTGGGGGAAAATCGTTGATACCTCTGAATCTATTTTCCACATAGCTTTTTATATTGTTCTTTAAGTCGACTACTTATACAGAGTTTCATACCAATTACCCCGATGCACCAAAATGCCCCATAGCTAAACCAATTATTATGGGGTTAGTTGCATCTTAATGGTGCCATTCGTGCACTTATAAAGTGCATTTAGATGACTTTAATTTCACAAATAATGCATATTAATTCTGTGAAGCTTCGTCAAGTCTATTGCTCATTATTTACGTATCTTGTCGCAAAACTATATTTACATAGCGAATTCTAAGCGATAGGATGATGCCAAATTGAGTATGAGGTGATTTGTAAGTAATGAGTATTTATGCGAATCAGATAAACAAGTCTTATGGCGATTTTAAGGTATTACATGACGTCAGTTTTAAATGCGAAACTGGCGAGATATTAGTCATGCTTGGGCCTAGTGGGGCAGGGAAAAGTTCTTTGTTAAGAATGCTTAACTTATTAGAGCTCGGACAATCCGGTCAGTTATCGATAGCCAAACATGACTTTGATTTTTCTCAGAACATTACAGAGAAAAAGGGCCTAGAGCTAAGAAAAAAAGTAGGCATGGTTTTTCAGCAGTATCATTTGTGGCCTCATATGACGGTGATGGAGAATCTACTTGAAGCGCCGAAATGTGTCGCTAAAGAGTCAAAGCTGCAAGCGCAGCCACGGGCAATGGCACTATTAGAAAAACTTCAATTGGCCGATAAAGCGGATAGCTGGCCTTTGGCTCTTTCTGGTGGGCAGCAGCAAAGGGTGGCAATAGCGCGGGCATTAATGATGCAGCCAGATGTGTTGTTGTTTGATGAGCCTACTGCTGCACTGGACCCCAAAGTGACTCATGAAGTTGCTAAATTAATCTTAGATTTTGCTGAGACTGGAATAACCCAAGTTGTAGTGACCCATGATGTTGACTTTGCTAAGAAAGTCGCAACACATGTGTTGTATATGGAGCACGGAAGAATAGTCGAGCAAGGATGCCGTAAAGCGTTTGAGGCCCCTCAAACAGAAGAGTTTGAACATTATTTATCGCACTAGAGTCACCGCTCTAATGCAGCGAAAATTATTTATCAGGAGTTAGTATGAACAAAGTGGTTGTAGGGTGTCTGGCATTGATCTTTTCTCTCCCAGTATTCGCCAAAACAGTCCTAAATTTTGAAACGGATGCGACGTATCCTCCTTTTGAAACTATGAATGCAAAAGGAGAATTTATTGGGTTTGATATAGATATTGCAAATGCACTGTGTACACAAATGAAAGCGGAATGCCACTTTCATAATGTACCCTTTAACAGCATTATTCCTTCCCTCAAGTTTGGCAGATATGACGCTGCAATTTCAGCGATGAATATCACCAAAGCGCGTAGTCAACAAGTTGACTTCACCACTCCATATATCCCAGATGAAGTTGCGTTTGTCACCGCCGATCCATCTTTAAAAACGATTGATTCGCTGAAAAGGTTGCCAGTTGCGGTCCAAAATGGAACCACTCAACAGCAATATATGCAAATGCAGTTATCTGACATTCATGGGCGTACCTATCCTAATTACCAGAACGCGATGAGTGATATGAAAGTGGGCCGTGTGAAGGCTGTTTTTGCAGACATGGCAGTCATTAGTTCATGGATGAAAGAGAATAAAAAACTGCATATTGTCGGCAAACCGTTTACTAATACGAGCTACTTTGGTCAAGGATTTGGAATTGCTGTAAACAAAGGTAACCATGAGCTTGTAGAAGAGCTTAATGAGGCGTTAACTGCAATTAAGGCGAACGGTACCTACGACAAGATTTACCACAAATATTTCGGATAATTGCCTGTGATTTCTGCCTATTCATCTGAGCTGCTAATGGCAGCAACTATGACGATTAAAATTGCCGCTGTTAGCTTGGCATTAGGTATGGTAATTGCAATCCTACTATCGGTTATGGAGATGTCACCGATAACTCTCGTACGTTGGTTTGCGATTGGATTTACTTCAGTATTCAGAGGGTTACCAGAGCTTTTAGTGATCTTTTTTATTTATTTTGGATCAACGCCAATTCTGTATGCTATTACAGGGAATTATGTTCAGCTTAGCCCGTTTTTATTAGGCTCGGTTGCACTATCTTTGATTTTTGCATCTTATGCTTCTCACACTCTACGTGGTGCTTTGCAAGCTGTACCAGAAGGGCAGGTGCAAGCGGCTCGTGCGTTGGGAATGTCCAAAGCTTCAACGCTAGTGAGAGTGGTATTTCCCCAGATGATTATGCATGCGATACCTGGACTATCGAATCAGTGGTTAGTTCTGTTGAAGGATACTGCTTTGGTGTCGTTAATTGGCGTGACTGAATTGATGCGCCAAGCATTTGTTACTGCATCGGCGACCAGTCACTATTTTAACTGGTACTTAAGCGCTGGGGCGATTTATTTGGCCATTACACTAGTTAGTAAGCATTTAATAAAAATTATCGACCGTAAGTTCCATATTCATGGTCACAGCGAAGGTGTAGCACAATGAACGAATTCTATTTTGTCCAGATGCTCCATGGCTTGTTGACCAGCATAGAGTTAACCTTAGCTTCAGTCTTTGTCGGGCTGATTCTAGCGGTTTTTATGACCATAACTTTAGTCATGCGTATACCAGTGCTTTCTCACTTGAGTAAAGTAATTGTTGTGGTGATGACTGGAACGCCTTTGCTGGTGCAAATCTATCTCGTCTACTATGGTCCAGGACAGTTTGAAGTAGTACGTGATTCTTCTTTGTGGGAGCTGTTGCAACAACCGTGGTTTTGTGCGATTACCGCTTTTGCGATCAATACGGCTGCTTATACCACACAGTTGCTTAAGGGGGCCTATGATG
Organism: Vibrio sp. A37; assembly: GCF_059777565.1. NCBI lineage: Bacteria > Pseudomonadati > Pseudomonadota > Gammaproteobacteria > Vibrionales > Vibrionaceae > Vibrio > Vibrio sp. A37. The sequence continues at coordinate 163,666 of NZ_JBLNLI010000004.1, forward strand.
TGATTCCAAAAGAGATGCATCAGGTGTGTCGAGCGCTCGGAATGACCACACCATATCGTTTAAAAGTGTTGCTTTCTTACGCGTTTCGAAGGGCACTACCCGCATATTCGAATGAGGTTATCCTCGTATTTAAAGGCACATCATTGGCTAGCACGATTACTCTAATGGATCTAATGGGATACGCAGAGCAAATTAACACCATGACTTATGATACCTTGGTTGTGTTTTCCATTGCTGGGGTTATGTACTTCACAATTAATTCGCTACTCACCATTCTTTTTCGCATGCTAGAAACGCGTGTTTTGCGTTTTGAAACCGCGCTTACGGCTCGCGCTGCTTAATAGAATAGAAGCGGTTGAAAGTGTAAATTTCAACCGCTTTTTATACGCTTTGTTTCTTCATATCATAATGAAATGATTAATATTTTGTATATTCTTTCACCAACGCTAGTAAACCTGCTCAACATATAACATTTTTGATGAGAACCATTTGACCGATCTCCTTCGAGGCATACAATATGTGACGAAATGCGTATCTTTCTTTCAATATAAAGATCTTACTGCAAATGGAGAAATAGGATGTTTAGTACAATGGGCATGTTGCCAGTTTCTGCCGGTAACAGTTTTTTAGATGGGATGTTTTACGATATCGGTAACCTTAATTTTGCTGAATATTCGCTACTAACAACTCATATCAACATTGAAGGTAGTATTTTAGTTGTTAAACCTGAAGCTCCAGGAATGCAGGTTTTTAAATACAGTGATATTGAAGAGTTTCGTGCAGTCAAAGGGCCTAAAATTGAGCACTTTGTCATTGCTGGGGCGAGCAGCTCAGATGCAGGCGCCGCTTCGCTGGGTCGAACGTTGGCAAATCACTTAAATGAGCCAGTCGGCGTTATTACGTCAGGTATGGGTTTATCAGAGTTGCCAATCGATGCGCTGCAAAGTTGGTTTTTCTTTGGTGGTATCGAGCGTTACGTTAAAGAAGATTCACTACCATCGAGTGTTGATGCATTTTGGAAAAGAGCCAAAGAAGAGCATGAACACAGCCCAGAAACACAGATATTGATTGAATTGCTTAACGAAGAAGATCGAAATATCAAAACGTTGTTAGGCCATTCAAAAGGTAGCCTTAGCTTGGTTCACGCCTTGAGCAACGTTAAGCAAACTTGGGATATTGCAAAAATTAATGTCATCACTGTTGGCGCTGTGGTTGCGATTCCAACTGGTATGATGAACGTGACTCAGTGTATTGGTGAGCTGGACTGGTTTGGCGGCTTAAGCTCTGATTACGATCTGCCACACACCACGATTCCAAATGCATGGCATCATTTAAACGCTCAGCTTCCTTTCTCAATCAACCTTTCTAAGGTGTTGAAAGACGTACTACCTGTAACAAATAAAACCTCTACCATATAAGGCTGCTCTTTCGCCCACAACACTTCAAACGTATGTGGGCGACATTTAACTCATTTACCAACCTATATATCATTATGCGTCCAACTTTGTTGAGTAGGGGGAGGTTTCCAGTTCTTTCGCTACGTGCTTAATGTAGAATGCGCCCATTAACAACGCAGTTAATGGACTTAGCCAGATACTGAGTATTCCTAAAGTGATCAGCGACAGAACCGAGAGCATGAGAATTATCAGCATAATCATTAAACCGCTTAAAAAATTCTTGACCATAAATTTAATTGAAGTGATGGTGGCCTGAATTGGCCCCATGTTTTTATCTACAACCAGAAAAGTGTTGATAAAAAGCAATATCGACATAATAAAAACGTAGAAAACACTTAAAAAAGAATAGAATACTAATTGAGAATCTGAAATATAGTAGGCTTCGTCGAGGCCAAGAATTAGCCCAAATACAAACATAGGAAAGCTCATAATAAAGTTCTGAACAATTATCGCGAGATATACGTTCTTCCAGTGCTCTTTTATATTGAAGCCATCCTTCCATGTAACTTCATCTTTGTTCAGCTTTTTTAAAACCACAACGGCTGTTGCGGTGCTACCAATCGAAGTAAATGCAGGAACAACGATAAAGTTACCCACAATGATAAATACGAGAACTAAGAAAATCATCGCTATATTGCCTTGGTTGTACTCGATAAGTCCTTCTACCATTTCAAGAAATAGGCTTAATATCACTGTGAAGAACAGTGCGATCGACCAAGGGAAAATGATCGCTCGTTTGCATCCTTTTAGGTTTATTCGGGCGAGTTTAAAAACGCCAAACTGAGTTTCATCATCCTTGTCTGTAGCGTTATCTTGCATGTCACTTACCTTAATTTTTAGCCGCAGCTTTTTTGCGAAGCTTAGCGCTTACTTCATGATTTAAAGTTAGTTAAAAATTAATCAAGAAACAAACGCGGCCGGTTCAAGAGGGTGTAGTTAAATTGTAATCGTTTCCATTTAATTAAGCTGTCGAGTAAATAATCCATTGGTTTAGCTGCTGTTGGTCACATTTAAATGTTAATTTATAAGTGTTTCATCACGTAAATTTTGTTTGTAAACGTTTACTTTATTGGCTCGTAAAATGGACAGGGATAATAAAATGGACCTACGAAAAATTCGCTATACGGCCATCGAGTCAAGATTGGCACTTAACTTCTTTATAATGTTTCTTATCGATTGCCTCGTTGGTGTCTACTTACCTCTAATATTGAAAGGGCGTGGTTTTAGTAGTGTCGAAATTGGTCAGTTGCGAGCATATGGATATGCCATGGTAGCGTTTGCACCTTTCTTATACGCTTTATTAACCGAGAAAATTGGCAATAGAAAACGAGCGCTGCAAATCGGCTCTTTCTTGTCAGGTATTACCGTGATCGGACTACTACTTGATTTGAACTATATGTTTTTCGGTTTATTGATCGTCATACAAGCCTTCTTCCAGCAGGGTACGGCTGCCCAGTTAGATGCTCACTCAATTAATACAATGGAAGATCAAAAGCGTTATGGTGCCGTGCGAATTTGGGGCTCAATTGGCTTCGTGGTCACAGTCATTACTGGTGGGTTCATCAGTGAACATTGGGGGCTTCATGCGCTTATTTACTACATGATCGTAGTGCAAGCGGGGCTAATGTTGTCGGTGATGTTTTTGCCCAAAGATAATGTTAAGAACGTTCAGAAACAGCAGAGTGTTGGTCGCGTTGGTAAATTCAGATTCACACCAAACTTCGTTATTCTTCTATTAGTCGTATTCTTCATCTTTGCTTCGCAAGGTGTTTACAACAACTTCTTCATGATTTACGTGAAATCGATGGGATTCAGTGAAACGACCGGTGGCATTATCATGAGCATTGGAACCGTTTCTGAAATGGTGATGTTGCTTGGTTCGATTTTCTTGCTATCTCGTTTCAAGATATCTCACCTGCTGGCTGTTTCATGCTTCTTTACAGTTGTTCGCTGGTTAATGCAAGGTTGGGGTGGCGACAGCCTTACGATTCTGGCTCTTAGCCAAATTGGTCATGCCTTTACTTTTGCTCTGCTCCATGCATCAGTGATTAACTTTATTCAAAAATCATTTTCCGAAGAACATGTTGGCCGTGCAACCGGTCTTTATGCCTCATTCGGCCTTGGAGCTGGCAATATCGTTGGTTCGCTTATATCAGGTTATTTTTGGGATGCGCTTGGGCCACAACTCGCCTACACCGCTTGTGCATTTATGGCACTTGTTGGGGCATTCTTAGCGCTAGCAGTAACAACTAAAAAACAACAAGGAAATCCAGCTTATGCCTAAGTTAGACGTACTAAATAATCAAACTTTCATGGGAAGGGCGTTGGAAATAGAAGGGCAACATGTATGGGGAGCCTCCCCTGTTGAGGGGCCAGATGGAAAAATTCATGTGTTTTTCAGCGCTTGGGGGGAAGATGAGCCTCATGCAGCGTGGGTCATTTCTTGTAAGATCTATCATGCAGTGGCAGACAGCATAGACTTGCCTTTTGAAGTCATCGGATGCGCATTAGAAGGGCGTGGTGGTGATGCTTGGGACAGTTGGTCTATTCACAATCCTAGTGTGACTTATATTAATGGTAAATATTATATGGTTTATATGGGCTCCAGCGGTAGCGCACTGCCTTATGATCAGAAAACATTATCCCAGCACATTATTGATATGCAAGGGAGAGGAGAGTTTAAAGTCCCTGATGAAGTAGCAACAGAAGAAACGAGTTTCAATAATGAAATCTGGCGTTGTTATGAGCACTTGGTTGAGAGTAAACGTGTAGGTATTGCAGTAGCAGACTCGTTAGATGGCGAATGGAAAAGACTAACGGGGCCAGAAGCGCCGACTTTAGACGTCGGTAATAAAGACGAATGGGATTCTGTTGTCACCAGCAACCCTGCACTGGTTAAAGGTTTGGATGATAAGATTTATCTATATTACAAATCTTGGGATTTTTCTAGCTGGCATCAATGCCATGGTAATCGTAAATATGGTGTCGCTGTAGCTGACAGCCCAGAAGGCAAATTCATTAAGCATCCAGAAAACCCGATTTTAGATTTTGAACACCTTGGTAAGAATGCGCAACTTGAAGATGCCTGTGTATTTACTTATCAGGGCTCTTATCATCTCATCGCTCGTGATATGGGTACTGAAAACCATACTCGCGGTGTCTATATGTGCTCTGACGATGGAATTAAGTGGAGTGAGCCAGAGACGGCATATCTCGAGATGGCCAATTATTCAGATGAACCTCTACCCGGTTTGGATAGAGAAGGCCGATTTGAAAGACCACAGATCTTGATGCAAGACGGAAAACCGACCGCGATGTTTTGCGCTGTCATTGGCGGCAAGTATCGAACGTCAACCAGTTCTATCTTCAAATTAAATTTATAGGGAAATAAAATGGCGGAAATTACTATTCCACAGTCCATCGCAGATTCTGTTGATGACTTTCGGGGAAAGGGTGATCAATTCTTGTCTGTCGAAAGGCTAAATGAATTCAAGCAGCTGCGATTCGGTATGTTTATTCATTGGGGTATGTCGACCTACGATGGCAAAGAGCTTTCTTCCTGTGAGCCAATTGACACTTACCAACCGACTGCATTAGACGTAGATCAATGGATTCGTATTGCTGCTGATACTGGTATGAAGTATGCGGTGCTTACGGTTAAACATGTATCTGGTCATGCGTTGTGGCCATCCGATTATGGGGAGTACAGCGTTAAATTCAGCGCTGATAAAACAGATGTGGTGGCAGAATTTGTTAAGGCATGCAAAAAATACGATGTTAAACCGTGTTTTTACTATTGCGCTTGGGATAACACCAATTTATTTGGCATGAAGCCGACGCCAGATTGGGCTACATATTCCAAAGGCTTAATCCACACAAACGACGAATACCGAGAGTTTATGTGGAATCAGATTCGTGAACTTCTGACCCGATATGGTCCGATAGAAATGTTGTGGGTGGATATTCCACATGTGCTACCAATCGATAAGAAGAAAGAGCTCTATGCGATGGTGAAAGATATTGATCCGAATGTTCTGTTTGCTTTCAACCATTCTTGTCAAGATGGGACTGAGATAGACGCAACGACTTTCTTCCCAACGGATATCATGACGATGGAGCGCACGCTACCGAACCATGCAGCAGGGCATGCTAAGAAGTCATATTACGATTGGAAGCATGTAGATAGTGGAACCTACTACATTCCTGGTGAGTATAACGACACGATAGGACGGGAGTGGTTTTATCAAGAAGACGATCAGCCGCGTGATGACTTAGATTTGTTGGCTATTGTTTTAGGCTCGACCTCTCGTGGTGTGAATTGCTTACTTAATGTACCACCAAACAAAGAAGGGATAATGCCAGAAAAGTGGATAAAGTCGCTTCAAACCTTAAGAGAAAATTTGCAGAAAGTCGGCTTTTTTGAAAAATAGAAATTGTTCTTTTCCGACAATATGCAAGATGGTTCGCAATATGCAATTAAACCATTTAGGTGGAAGTGTATATATCATTGATTTTTGAAGAATTTGTTGGTGAGAAATTTTGGCATGTTATCTGCTATATGTATACTGACCCTTATTAAGCCGAGGGTCACCTAGCCAACTGACGTTATTAGTGAACCTATTTTTATTCACATATATATACCCAGTGCTCAATTCGCACTGGGTCTTTTTTTATCCTTGTGCTGACTGATACTCCGGCAATTTCTTTTTTGACAAGCCTCTGTTAATCAATTGTACAACCGCTAGGTAGAAAAACAGAGTGATGACAGACTCTAAAAGATAACCATTAATGATTAATGCTGGCCTGAAAGAGATCAAAATAATATCTACAACCGCACCTGGAACATAAGCAATTGCGTAATCGTCTAAGATAGATGTTTTACTATCTGGATCAGCAATTCTTAGCAGCAATATGCCCATTGCAACTGTACCTGTCATCCAACCCCAAGAGAAAATACCTTTTTCAAACCAGTTATCACCTAGCATTCGTGGTGCCACATAGAAAAATAAAAACAAACACCAAAGTAGGCCAAATACCATCAATAAAATGAATGGAAGTGCGTAGTTAATTAGAATAAATACTTTAATGGACGCAATGCCAAAGACAATTAAATAGTCTGTTGCTGTGCTAGCCGCGTGGTTGTATATCTTCATCTCAAAGTGTTGAGATATGCGTGTTTTGTCGAGAATGATTCGAGTGACACTGCCAATTAGAAATGCACAAGCAAAAATAGGCACGGAGATAAATTCATGGAAGTCAGGAAGAAAACTACTCAGGTACTTCGCTGCTACAGTGACAACAAGCAATATTGAAAGATGTAGTGTGATAACGTCTAGTGAAGATGAAGCCACCGTTTCTTTTCCAATGATATTTCTGTCACTTCCAGTTAGAAGACCTTTCTTGTGACTTTCTTCCATTTGCTCAAACGGGGTGACACCTTTAATCAAACCTTTACTAACACCGTATTTAATGATGCTTAAACCACCAATAATTGCAGCAAATACCCCGAATGTCGCAGAAGTCAAAGCAATGGTTTTTGCATCGTCCCAACCAAGGCCAGCAAAAGCATTCCCCATTGCTGTTGCAGTACCGTGACCTCCCATAAAACCAGCGGGCATTGTTAAACCGAATGCAGGGGTCAAGGTTGGCCACAGCAGCGCGAATACAAGCGGGCCTAGAAGAATCGCGACCAACCATTGAGTTACGGTGACTGTTTGATTATATGCCCATAACTTTCCAGAGCGTTTCATTAAAACTTTTGCGCTTGGAAATTGGGTTGCTAAGCCGATAGCTCCAAAGATGAGTGCGATTAAGAATCCACCGTATTCATTGTAACGTTCGGAAAAAGGTAATATATCAACACCACTAGGCCCAAGAAATAGCCCGAAGAAACCAGCAAGTAGTGCTACTGGCAGAAACATTTTTTGAATAGCGACGGAACGAACACGAACTGCCTTACAAAGTATGATTAAAAAACTTACAATGCCAAAGTCAATGGCAATATCCCAAATATTCATTTTACTCCCTTAAGTATTTTCACTCTTGTTGAAACTTCCATAGCACGAGTGGTTGACTCTGTATTTACAGCGATTGCTATCGTTCAACGTCCACGGTTCACACACCGTAATTAGCCGAACAGCATATCATGCCGAATACTCTTCATAAATTTAATTAATGGTTTAAGTGTCTAGAATGGAATATAAACGTAAGAACTGGCTAAGTTATTGAGATAAGGCTCCACTCCATTGCTATCAATTTTCAACGTAGAGTGGCTATGTATGCAAATCGCTGCCTAGTATTGAAGCCTTATCTGCCTTGCTGAAACAAGTATCTTGAGGTGGTTAGGGTTATACATGCCTATTGATATATTCAGGTTCGCACTGATAACCCGCCTTGCCAATTTAATATCTTACGGCTCAGGCTTATCCATATAGGACAAACCAATAGAGACAGTGCAATGACGCAAATTGCTAACTGATAACCAAAATCATTAATTATTTTTGCTTTTACACCTATAGCGGCTAGAACAAAACTGAATTCCCCGACTTGAGATAACATGACACCTGCATACAAGCTGTCTTTCCATTCGTATCTCGCTATTTTTAAGACCACGGCGTTGATGAAGGTATTGGTTAATAATGTTGCTAGTGTAAACAATGCAGCCTGTTGCCAGTGTTCAACAAGAAAACTCAAGTTAAGCAAAAGGCCGATAGAAATAAAAAACAGTGCAACAAACAGTACTTTAAACGGTTCTAATCGGTAATGAGCCCATTGGGTTTCTTTGGTTGCGCCGATCAGCATACCAGCGATAAACGCGCCTAACGCCGTTGAGAGATCAAACCATGCTGTTACATAAGCTAAACCGAAACAGATGCTGAGTGCGGCAAACAATTGAAGCTCTTTATCTTCCTTGAGCCACCTTGAAAAGGGTAGGTGGAACTGGCGACGAGTGACGACAAAAGCGAATATAGAAGCAGCCAAGATGCCTCCAATACCTTGTTTCAATAGATGAGCACCACTTATATGGGAAGCTCCCATTAAACTTAAAATAATTAACATCGGGATCACGACGAGATCCTGAGCAAGCAAAATAGATAGAACGCCTTGGCCAACATTCGTCGATAGTATCCCTCCATCTTGGAGCAACTTTATAATGACGGTGGTGCTACTTAAGCTAATGACGAAGCCGATAAGGACAATTCTTGAAGTAGGCCAGTCTGCATTAATGGAAAGTAGCCAAACACATAGAAGGCTCAAACTTATTTGAACGATGGTACCAAAAATAGCGAGTTTCCAATTAGAAACGAGTTTATTGGCATCAGTTTCCATACCCACAAAAAACAGCAGTAACACCACCCCAACAGAACCTAACCGGCTTATGAGGTCAACATCGGTGACTAGCTTTAATCCCCATGGCCCAATTAGAATACCAGCAATGAGATAGGCGATGACATTGGGTTGACGAAACAACTTGAGGATCATGCCTGTAAGTAGAACAAGTAACAAAGCCGTTACTGCTTCTGGCATGGTTGGATCCATATTCATAGCATGACTCCGTTTAAGGTCAATCATTGCAATTAGAGTGCCTGAATCGCTTTGTCTTATTTCAGGCGTATGCAAACTCTAAGCTGAAATTAGGTCAACAAGGTTAAACAGGTAAATGGAGTGTTGAGGAGTGGAACTGCGGTTATAGTGCCGATCGGTACAATTTCAGATTTTAAGAGAACGTGTTGTAATTAATCGGCACTGTGACTTTTAAGCGAAAGCCTCGACAAAAATATGCTGGCTGTTTTGGTGAAACTTCAGAGTTCTCTCACTATCGCTATATAGATTCACGCTCGAGAAGCCTGCTTCTATTAACATGTCAACGACTTGCTCTGCTGATACTGGTCGCCATGGAAACTCAAATGGTTTTTCTTCCCCAGATTCTAGTTCATGATAAAAGCCATAAATCCTTTGCTGTTGATTGACATCTGTGGGTGTGCAGCGGCTGTATCGGACATATTTTTTCCCAGAGTACACACATCTTCGTACTGATCCATTTCGAAAGTTGTTTGTTCCTTCCAAGTTAAGATGAGCGGGATTAAGGAGGTCCATTAGCAATATGCCATCAGGTTTTAAATGCCGATGAATGTTTTTTAGAGTTGAGCTCTGCACAGCTTCATCTGCGAGGCAGAGGAAGCCATTGAAAGCAATGATAGATAAATCGAATTTAAAATCAATCTCAAAGTTTTGTGCATTTGAGTGGGTAATTTGTATTGTATGAGTCAGGTTTTCGCTTCGACATTTCTGCCTGAGCAAGCCCAACATTTCAGTCGAGTAATCAACCCCGAATACTTTCATTCCTTCGCTGGCTAAAGAGATAGCTACTCTGCCTGTTCCGCAGCAAACTTCAAGAACGCTTTTCGAACCACGTTTATGTGCGTAGTTGATAAAGCTTTGAGTATCATTTGCTAATAGAGGGTACTCTTCAAAACAAGTGAGGTTTTCTTGCCAAACAGGGTTTTTAACGTCTGGGTAATCGCTGTCATAATATTGGATCGATGGATCTTCAATAGTCATATGTCGTCCTAGGTAAGTAGACCCTAATAAATAGGCATTAGGTCTTGGGCAATAAAATCTATATGAGGAGCAGTTCGTCCCATTCCTATGCCGATATGAGTGCCATATACGCCTTCATTGGCCACTGAATTAATACCCCAATCTATTGTTCCGATATTTTGGTTGCACCCAAACGCAAGTTCAGTAATTTGATTGCCAATCTCAAAGTCGAAATGACTTAACAATTGGCTTTCTTGTCCATCAATGACCAGTGACACTATTTGGTTATTTTCTATGACTAGATGCTTCGATTTTGCAGTATTGACTGTACTAATGAGCTCGGTAATTGACTCTTTGTGAGTGTTTCTTAGCTGCTCGTTAACAGTTGCAGTGACAACACCATCAAATGCAAAAATACCATTGACAGTGTATCCAGTATTTTCTTCTTTGAAATTAACAAAAGAAGCTTCAAACAATTCAGGAACAGAATAGAGAAATCCAGAATGGAGCTCTTTCTCGTAGTTGGCTACATCAATCTCATTGTGGAAATCCACAGTGAAACGGCTCTTGGAGGTGTTTACTTTGAGGTGATCGTTACAACGTACGAACTCATAGGCGTCATCTCTAGTTTCGAGAATTTGTGCGATGTCAGCCAGAAGTATTTTATCTAGCGTATAACTCGCATTTTTAATGCTAGGTAGAAACTTCGCGATGGATAAAAGACAAATAATACTGTTTGTGTTGTCCCATAGTTGATTGATTCTCTCTTGATATTCAAACGACGTCACAACGAGAAATATCGTCTGTTGAGATAGAAAATCATAGTCATCAAAGTGAATAACTTTAAAGCCTAAATCGTTAAAAATGTTGGAATAATTTGAGTCATCAACCACAATGGAAATTTCCCTATCACGAAATAGGGCAAAAAACTCAATAACTGATAGGGAATTATTCATAGCTTAGTTCCTTAGTCGTTTACCAAAACGCATTGCCAGTGAACTTTCTTGTATCGGCATTGACTTTTTTCAGCTTTTTCTTTGTTTGTTGTTGCATTTTTTTCTTCCTTATTTGAAGGGGTTATACGCAAACACGGTAAGTGTTTGTCGTTGGAATATTTTCAACAATTTTTTAACCAAGTAAACAACCTGTTGCATAAAACAAAGTTATCAAATTTGAAATATATCTTTAACAAGTGTGTGTTGAAGATAACTTTACTTTTCGGTAAGGGTGAACTCTAGAAGGCGAGAAAAGTTGTGACTTTCTATTGCGCATATGAGCTGTTGGTTAATTAGTGAATTTACGAATAACGGATTGGTACTGAGGTTGAGCTTTAAATTTTCAAATATGCTTTTATTTTATGTCCAAACCAGCATTCTAAACTATACGAACGTAGATAAACTGGGGTTTTTTGATATGATTGGCGGCAACTTCAATTGAACGTGAGAGAAACATGTATCTGAATGATATCGAGGGCATCATTGCTGATATAGCAGCGGGCAAAATGGTCATACTGGTTGATGACGAAGATCGCGAAAATGAAGGGGATATTCTGATAGCAGCAGAGAAAATTACCCCAGAACTCGTCAACTTTATGGCAATGAATGGTCGAGGGTTAATTTGCCTTACTATCACAGAGCAAAGAGCTCAACAGCTGAATTTGTCTCCGATGGTCAGAAATAACACGGAAGCTTTTGGAACTAACTTTACGGTTTCTATCGAAGCTGCGGAAGGTGTGACGACTGGTATTTCGGCAAGTGATCGGGCAACAACAGTACAAGCCGCGATTGATAGTTCAGCGACTCCTGCAAGCATTGTTTCCCCTGGACATATTTTTCCAATTGTAGCTAAAGAAGGGGGCGTTTTAGTTCGCGCAGGGCATACCGAAGCAGGGTGTGATTTAGCTCGTCTCGCTGGTTTGGAACCGTCATGTGTTATTGTTGAAGTCCTTAACGAAGATGGCACAATGGCACGTCGTCCTCAGTTAGAAGAGTTTGCTAAAAAGCATGATATTAAACTCGGAACTATTGCTGATTTGATTAAATACCGCTTGGCGACTGAGGGTATTGTCGAAAAAATTGATTCTAGAGAGTTTGAAACTGAATACGGTACGTTCGATCTACACATCTATAAAGATATCGTTGATCAGCAATTACACTACGCACTGTGCAAAGGTGACTTAGAAAATAGTGAAGAAGCGCTTGTACGAGTTCACAACATTAAATTGCCAGAAGATATTTTATTCGCTAAGAGTGAAGGGTGCTCAATTAAGCAAGCCTTAGAGCATATTGCAAAGTCGGATCTTCCAGGTGTTATGCTTTGCATCGGTAAAACAGATAGCCTAGCTCTACCAAATCAAGACGCGGTTAAGGTGAAAAATGCCCGTACGCAAGAGATTGGAATCGGCTCACAAATTTTACGTGAGCTAGGCGTTGAGAAAATGAAGCTTATTTCTTCTACTGCTGCTCCTTATCATTCTCTGTCAGGTTTTGGGTTGGAAATTACTGAATATCAGGTCGTTAACTGATTTAGTTCAAAAGCCTCTAATACAATCGGCCGCACAATACGGCCGATTCCTTCTTTTTTACTCTAGTCCCCAATTTCGAAGAATCTCTTTATACTCTGCTGTGGTACGAAACTCATTCAGTGCCTGACGAATTTGTTGTAATTTATCCTTTGGAAACTGTTTGTTTGCTGCCAAGTAATAGTGATGCACTGGCTCATTTAAACTAAGATTCCATTTTCTTTCCAAGACAATCGTTGGGTCATCACCTGCTTTTTTTGCCACGTAGTAGGCAACAGCATCTGCTATAGGCCATAACTCGACTCTTTGTTGCTTAAGCAGTTCATATTGCTTATATCTTGTTTCCATCCCAGATAGTCTTGTAAAGTCACTAATATCAATACCCTGCTCAATAAAATAGTGCTCTCTTGAATCATTGATCTCTGTGGTTACTTTGTACTTTTCAATATCAGAAAGCTGATTTAAAACAATGGACTGGTTAGATTTTAAACCGAAAATGGATTGTTGAGCGGGAACCAGCTTCCCAATCCAAATATATTTATCTTCTCTACTGGCTCGTCTGGATATTGAGTAAATTAACCCATTAGCGTCTCGTTGGGTGCTTACCATCGTTCGGCTCCAAGGCAAGGAGCGTATTTTGTAGCTGATATTGGCCTTGTCTAATACAGCTCTAATGATTTGAGTTGAAACACCGACGATACGCTCCTGCTTTGTGTAGTTGTAGGGTGGAAACTCTTCTGTATAAACATTAATTGTGGTTGCGCAAACAACAGGCGAGAGCAGCAAACACAATAATGTAAGTATTACCCTCATGACTATTCCTTGTCATTGATAGTTTCATTAATAGTAGTCGAAAAGAATACGTTGAGAAGAAATAGTTGCTTGATGCGCTATACCAACGTCTTCACTAACGACTTCTTTACTCTCGGTGAGTTTAAAGATAACTTTGCGCATTCAGATGTGACTAGGAAAACCCCATGGCTAACGACATAGAATCTCAAAGTGAACTATTTATTCCAGGTAATAGAAAACCAGCACCGGCAGAATATTTCGCTGAAATGGCACAGTGGTGCGAAACAAATAACATTCAGCATGATGTATACGGTAGCGGCGAATTAATCCAATCGTTTGAACAAAAAGTGGCAGATCTTTTAGGCTTTGAAGCTGGCTTATTTGTTATTACTGGTACTATGACTCAAGCGACCGTGTTGGAACTTGTTTGTAAGCAAAAGAAAAACCCGTTGGTGGGGATGCATGAGTCTAGCCATATTACTCGGTTTGAAAGCCAAGGGTATCGAATGCAGAACCGGTTTGATGTTATTCCACTAGGCAACCGTTATCGCCCTTGGACCAGAGAAGATTTATACGCTTGGCCGGATGACCTTGCGGCGATTCTTTATGAACTCCCAATGAGAGAGTTGGGCGGACAGCTTCCTAGCTGGCAAGAGATGGAACAAATTAAGCAATACTGTCAGGAGAAGAAAATTCATTTGCATATGGATGGAGCTCGTTTGTGGGAAACTGCAGCTTTTTATCAGAAAGACTATAAGGAAATTTCTAGCGGCTTTGATAGCGCCTATGTATCTCTATATAAAGGCATTAACGGTTTAGGTGGTTCCATGCTACTTGGTAACAAAGAACTCATTGAGCTCGCTTCCCTTTGGATGAAGCGCCAAGGTGGGAATGTCTACCATCGAACGCCCTACGTTGTTTCAGCAGCAATGCAGTTTGATGAGCGTTTAGCTCAAATGCCCAGCTTGTTTGAGCGTACACGGCAAGTGTATAAAATAATTAATGAATTTCCACTCTTTACACTTAACCCAACTGAACCTCAGAGCAATATGCTGCATCTGATGTTTCCTGTCAGTTATGAGAAACTGGTGGAGTTGCGTGACCGAATTGCAAAAGAAAAAGGTGTCTGGATTGGCCGGCCGCAAATCATGGAGCATCCAAGTATGTCTAAGATGGAGTGGTATGTAGGAGATAACTTACTCGCTATGGAAGATGATACTTTACGTGATGTGCTTGATTGGCTCACTAAAGAAATGCAAATTCCGGCTTAACTATACGTTATATTCCCCCTTAGCAATCTAAGGGGGAGAGAGAACAAATTTAGTTGTAGTCGCTACCAGCTAATACTCGAGAAGTTTTTGCTGTGTTGATATCCATAATATGACACTGGATTTGATAGCCTGCCCACAATACATGCGCATCAATGAAGCCAGGGTAGTAGATCGATTGTTTAGCACCAAGCTGGTTTTTAAAATCAGGATCGTGATAAGCCATAAAGTAATGACTATTAATATAGCCAGCCGTAGTGTTGATAATACCTAACCCATTAAAACCTTTAACGTTTTGCGCATAATTAACGAGTACAACAGGCGTGAATTCCATTTTCGGCGTCCATTTTTTCAATGTAGGATGCCCCCCATTGTCAAACGTAGGTTGTAAGCTAACGGTACAAGCAAAGTAAGTTGGGTGGGAAGGAGTACTATCTGCGCTTAGCTTTAACCTGAACGCTGTATCTACGACATGGCTACTTTCGAAATGCAAACTCGAAGCGAATGCGGGAAACATAAAAAGATAACATATTGATGATAAAAGTATTTTTTTCATGAAAGTATTTTCCATATGATAAAAAAAATTTATACCATATGAGGAGGCTCTAAACTAATGATTAAAAATAATGATTGTATGTCTGTTCTATTATTGTTATTTGTACTTGCTGACAAGTTGTTCCAATACGCCTTCATTTTTTAGCTCATCAAATGCGTTTTGAAAGCTTTGGACCAGAATTTTGTCGGTGTCTTTGTGCAAAGCAAAGTAGCCACCATTTTCTGAATAGGTCCAAGGTGGATATTCTTCAGTGATCCACTTTAACTCTTTCCAAGATGTTTCCGATGCATGTGCGATCACAGCTATTGCATACAACATTATTGTGATGAACATCTGCCTCATTGAATAAACACTCTATAAACTTATCTTATTGTTCATAGTGTAGTGAAGCTTCCATTTACTAGCTTACTTTTTGAACATAATGTATTTGTATAAATGGCATAAAAAAGCGCATATGCATTGGTGACTGAATAAAAAGTAAAGTTTATCCGGTCTGACGTACAGGGTGTTTTTTTGGAGGAATAAAATGACATCAAGGTGGATTCGCATCTCTATTCTCAGCTTTTTGGTTAGTTTGTTTATCAAGTCGGAAGCTTTGGCTTCCAAAGCGTCAGCAGAAACGCTTTATAGCGACAATGGTATTGCCTATATGAAGCAAGGGGATTCCAGCAGTGAGTATCGTTTAATATTTATCCATGGCTCTCCTGGAAGCAAGGAGGGATATCAAACGTATTTAGGCGATGATTGGCTTGCTCAACATGCAGAGTTAATTTCCGTCGATCGAATTGGCTATGGTCAATCGCCTAAGCAACTGGATTACGAAATAGAATCACAGGCAAGCTCTATCGCGCCTTTACTTTCTAAGGACAAAAAAAATATTTTAGTTGGTCATTCCTTGGGTGGGCCTATTGCACTTAATCTCGCGATCATGTATCCAGATTTGGTTCAAGGGTTGGTACTCGTCGCTCCCGCGTTTGACCCTAAGCTAGAAGAACCTAAATGGTACAATGAGCTCGCTGATACTTGGTTAGTAGGAGCATTCCTATCTGACGAGTGGAAAAAATCTAACGGCGAGATGATGCCGTTAGCCGATGAATTGAGTAAGCTGAGTCGCAAGGATTGGCATAAACTTGATGGCACGGATGTGACGCTCATACATGGCAAAGAAGACACAATTTCTGATCCGCACAACTCACAATTCGCGATGGAAAGATTAAACGGTCAAGGTAAAAAATTGGTTGAAGTGAAAGGGGCAGGGCATTTTATTTTATGGAAAGACCCACAACGAATAATAAAAGAAATTAAACCCATGCTTTTTTTAGAAAAGTCTGATAATTCTTGAGCTTAACTTTAAATATGTGCGAATTAAATTAGCGTTGAGAATAAAAAGCCGCTGAATACAGCGGCTTGTAAGTTTAGTTTAGAACAAACGATTTAAACCATTCAATGCAGCGACGCGGTAGGCTTCTGCCATAGTTGGGTAATTGAATGTGGTGTTAGTGAAATATTCGATGGTATTACCTTCACCTTTTTGTTCCATAATCGCTTGACCGATATGGATAATTTCCGATGCGCGTTCACCGAAGCAGTGAATACCGAGTATCGCTTTGGTTTCTCGATGGAAAAGAATCTTCAAACTGCCAACATCGTTACCCGCAATTTGTGCGCGAGCTAAGTGTTTAAACGACGCACAACCTACTTCGTATGGAACTTTGTCTGCGGTAAGTTCTTGCTCAGTTTTGCCCACAGAGCTGATTTCTGGAATCGTATAGATACCTGTAGGTATATCTTCGATTAAATGCCCTTGTGCTTGGCCACGAGTTATTGCTTGAGCTGCAAAGCGGCCTTGGTTGTATGCTGCGCTAGCTAAGCTTGGATAGCCAATAATATCACCGACCGCATAAACGTGTTCAGCTTTCGTTTGATAGTCATCATCAACCGAGATCAGCCCTCTTGAATTGGCATTTAAGCCTAATACTTCAAGGTTAAGTTGATCGGCATTCCCTGTTCGGCCATTGGCATAAAGCAAGCAATCTGCTTTCAATTTTTTGCCAGATGTTAAATGCAGAATAACGCCATCATCGGTGCCTTCTATTTTTTCGTATGTCTCATCATTGCGGATGATTATTCCGCTATTCCAAAAATGATAAGAGAGCGCGTCAGAAGTTTCGTTATCTAAGAAGGCTAGCAGGCGATCACGGGTATTAACGAGGTCCGTTTTTAACCCTAATCCTCTAAATATGGAAGCGTATTCGCAGCCGATAACGCCAGCACCATAAATGATGATATGTCTTGGATCTTCTTTTAGCTCAAGAATAGAGTCGCTATCGTAAATATGTTTGTGGTTAAAATCCACATTGTCTGGTTGATAAGGACGAGAGCCAGTAGCGATGACAAAATGATCTGCACTATAGTATTCAGTGCCTGCATCTGACTTTGTTACTGCTACTGTGTGTGCATCTACAAATTTCGCCGTACCAGAAATCAATGTGCAATCGTTACGGTCATAAAAGCCTTGTCTAAGGCGCGTCTGTTTTTCGCTAACGGATTTTGCTTGGCTCAGAATGTCGTAGAAAGTCGAGCGTAGTGTTGAATTGCTTTTGCGAAATAGGGGGTTGCTGTTGATTTCAATGATTCTGCTCACTGCTTGGCGCAGTGCTTTAGAAGGTATTGTTCCCCAATGTGTGCATCCGCCGCCGATGCTGTGTTCTTTTTCTATTACCGCAACGTTCATCCCTGCTTTGGTTAATCCCATTGCAGCCCCTTCACCGCCGGGACCACTGCCAATTACTATGGCATCGAAGTGCGTTGTTTGGGTCATTCCCACTCCTTTCAGATTACTCAATAGTCAGTGTAAGGAAATGTTAACAAACCAGCATACACGCGTCACATGAATAACGAAAAGTACGTACGCAACCTTAGATTGCAACTAAATTATAATGTCAAAGGTTGATACACATCATTGCAGGCAGGATAGTGTGTAAAAGGTGAGATTTTGAGTATAGGTACTGACTTTTGCGTCCATGCAAAAGTAGTAAACAGCGAGTTCTGAGAGTTAATCGCTGGATATGAAAGTAGGTAACTTGTGCGCAAACAAAATAACGCTATTGACTATTTAAGCTATCCCACACACCCAGTATATACATTATGCCCAACGCTCGATCATACAATCCATAACCTGGTCTAGCCCACTTCTCCTCACCCCAAATATGGCGACCATGATCAGGACGAACGTATCCTGTGAACTTGTGTTTATACAGTGTTTTTATCACTTCGACAGTATCAACAGAACCATCACATGCGCGGTGAGAAGTTTCAATAAAATCTCCGTTATCAAAACGTTTTACATTGCGAATATGGATAAAGTGGATACGGTCATGGAAAGCATCAATAATTTCCGGGATATCGTTTTCAGTAGAACCTAACGAACCTGTACACAAACTTAAACCGTTGTATGGGCTATCCACTAAATTTAGAAAGCGCTGAATGTTTTCTTTGTTGATGATAATGCGGGGTAGGCCAAAGATAGGGAAGGCTGGGTCATCAGGGTGGATACCCATTTTAATACCGCACTCCTCGCAAACTGGGATAACTTGTTCAAGGAAGTACTGGAGGTTAGACCAAAGATTTTCTGCGGTGAAGCCTTGATACTGTTTGAAGGTTTCTTTAAGTTTACCTAGCCTTTCTGGTTCCCAACCAGGCATGGTTACGTCAACATTTTGGGAAAGTTTTTCTATCAGCTCTGTTGGGTCGATATCGGTTATTTTACTTTTTTCAAAAAACAGAGCGTTGGAGCCATCTTCTGTTTGCTTAAACAAATCGGTACGAGTCCAATCAAACACAGGCATAAAATTGTAGCAAACGACTTTCACACCTGCTATTGCCAGCCGTCTTAATGTTTCTTTGTAGTTGTCTATGTAGTAATCACGAGTTTCAAGGCCGAGTTTTATGTCCTCATGAACGTTTACACTTTCGACCACTTCAATATTAAATCCAGCGCCTTCTATGCGTTGCTTCTCTTTTGTAATACGCTCTTCACTCCATAGCTCTCCAGCGGGCATATCGTGCAGCGACCATACAATACCCTCAACACCCGGTATTTGCTTAATCTGATCTAAAGTGACTTTGTCATTGCCTTCGCCATACCAGCGAAATGTCATTTTCATAACTAACCCTATCTTGGCATTTTGCTTGAGAATGTAGACTCCTATCATAACACTGGCAAAGAAACTAAGTCATCGTTTAGAAACGGTGTTTTAAAATGTTAGTTATGTGAAGGAGGCATTATATTTGGCCGCAAATAGTAAATGAGGCCATAAGAGCCTCATTTCTCAACAAGATCAATCTTTTAAGCGTCAAACTTTTTCGAGTGATTTTCTAATTTTTTAATGGATTGACTTTCCCTATTAGGTTTGTGGGTCATGCCAATCATAAAGAGTGCCATAATTAGGCAAAATACTAGCGGCAGCAAAAAAGCGCTGGCTAGTGCTCCCGTAACAATATTTCCATAATTAAATAGATATCCTACGGCTGCGACTAAAGCGACGATAATAGCAATGTGGCTATACTTTTTTAGGTTCATCATGTTCCCTTAGATATTAATGTGGCTAACTTGTAGTACGTTAGGGTTTACCCTTAGGGGAAAGTCAATAGAAAGTAACCGTCAATTTATTTGGTAAAAACACCTTGACCTTGACCGAAGGGTAACCTTTAGGATATGTCCATACCAAATAAATCGAAGGTGAAGATTATGGGTGTTCAAATGAAATACAATAACATCGGGCGGACTCAAACGTTTGATATTGAAAACATGAACTGTGCAAGTTGTGTAAACAAAATTGAAAAATCTTTGAATGTCTTACCCGGCGTGACCAAAGCGGTTGCTAATCTTGTAGACAAAGCGGTTACAGTTGAAGGAAACGCGACTGAGCAAGAAATTTTGAAGGCCCTTTCTAGTGCTGGTTACCCAGGTCAAGTTGTTGCGAAAGCACACGTTGAGCAAGTTTTCGACATCGAAAATATGAGCTGTGCTAGCTGCGTAAATAAAATCGAAACCGCCTTAAACGCCGTGTCTGGAGTAACAAAAGCGTTTGCTAACTTGGCTGATAAAACAGTTACTGTCGCTGGCTCAGCTTCACAAGCCGAACTTTTAAAAGCCTTGGCAGATGTTGGCTATCCCGGTAAAGCCGTGGTCACAGTAGCAAATGAAGTGACATTTGAAATTGACAATATGAGCTGTGCGAGTTGCGTAGCCAAAATAGAAAAAGCGCTCAACTCCTTATCTGGTGTTGTGAGCGCAGTTGCTAGCTTGGCTGATAAATCCGTCACCGTAAAAGGGACTGCACTGGAGTCAGAAATGCTCAGCGCATTAGAAGGGGTTGGCTATCCAGGTAAAAAACTGCTAGCTGATGAGCAAAGGGAAAAGAAAAAAGCGGAAGCCGAGCGTAAACAGTATAAGCATATGATGTGGGGAGCTGGGCTATCGTTGGCGCTTGGTGTTCCACTCATGATATGGGATTTTATCGGTGATACGGCAATAAATACCCCTACAGAGCAATGGATTTGGGGTTTTATCGGTTTACTTGTTTTAGGTATCCTTGTTGGTCCGGGTGGACACTTCTATAAAGGTGCTTGGGCAAACCTAAAACACGGCAGTACCAGCATGGATACTCTAGTTGCAATGGGGATTAGTACCGCATGGCTCTATAGTATGGTTGTTGTTCTATTTCCTGATGTATTTCCTGAAGCAGGGCGTTACGTCTACTTTGAAGCGGCAACCTTTATCGTTGGTCTCATCAATTTAGGTCACGGCTTAGGCCTTAGAGCGCGGGGTAAAACCAGTGAAGCGGTTAAAAAACTGATTGGCCTGCAACCGAAAACCGCTCGCGTCATCCGTGATGGCCAAGAAATCGACTTGCCTATTGAGGAAGTGAAAGTAGGTGATAGAATTCGTTTGCGCCCTGGAGACAAAGTCTCTGTTGATGGTCGTGTCGTTGAAGGAACGTCTGCAGTGGATGAGTCAATGCTCACTGGTGAACCTATTCCTGTGACTAAAGAAGCGAACGATTTGCTTTCTGCTGGTACCATCAACAAAAACGGTAGCTTGATCTTTGTCGCTGAAAAAGTGGGCGCAGACACCGCGTTAGCCAACATCATTCGTCTTGTAAAAAGTGCGCAAAATACCAAACTACCAATTGCTCAGTTAGCGGATAAGATCTCAGCAGTGTTTGTGCCATTTGTCGTCGGTGTCGCGATACTCTCTGCGTTAATATGGTATTTCGTTGGTCCAACACCAGCTCTGACTCATGCTCTGATTGTCTTTACAACCGTTGTTATTATCGCTTGTCCTTGTGCTCTTGGTCTTGCGACACCGCTATCCATAATCACAGGAGTTGGTAAAGCAGCGGAATTAGGACTCTTGGTTCGCAACGGTGAGTCTTTGCAGAAAGCGAGTAAACTTGATGTCATCATTGTTGATAAAACAGGTACTGTGACTGAGGGTAAACCGAGTGTTACCGATGTTGTTGCACTCAACGGATATCAACAAGATGAATTACTTCAATTAGCAGGTAGCATTGAGCAATCTTCAGAGCATCCGTTAGCGGAAGCGATTGTAGAATCAGCCAAGACTAAAAATCTAGAACTCGAAGTAAGTTCAGAATTTGAAGCAATATCTGGCTTTGGTATCGAAGGTAAATTAGGCGATAAAGTTGTTGCAATGGGTAACCATAAACTCATGGCGCGCAACAACATCGATACACAATCTGTCACAACTCAGATAGATAGTTTCGCTGAGCAAGGAAAAACACCAATGTATCTTGCTATTGATGGTACGCTTGCTGGCCTGATAGTTGTCGCTGACGCTATTCGTGAAGACTCAGCAGCAGCTATCCGTCGCCTACACAAAATGGGCTTAAAAGTGATTATGGCAACAGGTGATAACCCTAAAACAGCCGCAGCGGTTGCGAAGCAAGTCCATCTAGATGATTTCCGTGCAGAATGCTTGCCCGAAACGAAAGCCGAGTTAATTGATGAGCTACAAAAACAAGGCTTGCAGGTGGGTATGACTGGTGACGGCATTAATGATGCGCCTGCACTAGCGAAAGCAGATGTTGGTTTTGCTGTGGGCTCTGGCACTGACGTTGCCATTGAATCGGCCGATATTGCCTTAATGAGAGCATCTTTGCATGGTCTAGCTGATGCAGTCGAGCTTTCTAGAGCAACGCTTAGAAACATTAAAGAAAACTTGTTCTTCGCGTTTATATACAATGGATTAGGCATCCCATTGGCCGCTGGTGTACTTTATCCAGTTTGGGGTATTTTACTTAGCCCAATTGTTGCTGGTGGAGCGATGGCATTCTCATCCTTCACTGTAGTTACTAACGCTAATCGCTTGCGCAGATTTAAAGCGAGCAGACGCAGCTAATAATCTGAAAGAATAAAAAATCCGCCGAATTATGGCGGATTTTTTATGTTTAACCGAGTAGAGCAGGTTCTTGAGAGTTTATTCAAACTCAAGTGGATCGGGGCCAATGCGTTGGTTGTTGTCCAAACTTGCTATTTGCACCATATCGTCTTGATCTAACTCGAAGTCGAACACATTGAAGTTTTCTTCAATGCGATGATCCGTCACAGACTTTGGAATCACGACATTGCCAAGTTGAAGATGCCAGCGAATGATTATTTGTGCTGGCGATTTTTGGTGCTTACTGGCGATAGCTATGATAGTTTTATTTTCAAGAGCTTGCCCTTGACCTAATGGACTCCAAGCTTGGGTTTTCACGCCGGATTTGTTTAGGTTTTCTCGCAATGGAGCTTGCTGAAAGAAAGGGTGTAGCTCTATTTGGTTCAATACTGGTGTGACACCAGTTTCGTCGATAAGTCTCTGAATGTGCTGCTCGGTAAAGTTGGAGACGCCAATGGAACGAACCTTACCTTGTTCTTTGGCTTGAATTAACGCACGCCAAGTGTCAACGTATTTATCTTTATTTGGCGCTGGCCAGTGAATAAGTAGTAGATCGATATATTCAACCTGTAAGCGTTTTAAACTCGCTTCAAGTGCCGCAGTTGCAGAGTCAAAGCCTTGCTCTGAGTTCCACACCTTGGTGGTTAGATATATCTCCTCTCGGTCGATACCCGAGTCACGAATGCCGGCACCCACACCTTCTTCATTGTCATAGATGGCAGCAGTATCAATGTGACGATATCCGGATTTTAAAGCATGGCTAACCGCGTTTTTTGCTTGTTCTTGGCTTGCTCTCCAGACGCCAAGACCAAGCTGAGGAATTTGATTTCCATCTGAAAGTTGGATGATTGGTTGTTCGTTACTCATAAGAACCTCGATTGGGGAAGTATTACGCTATGAAACGGCATTTCATAATACACGAAAATTTATCCGTGAGAATGAAAAAAGCTTGCTTTAATAATCTCTGTTCTCTTCAGCACACTTGAATAAATGTATCTATAATTTCAATAGGTAATAGGTGAGAGTTTCAGCGATAGATTATGATTGCGAAAACGCTAGTTCGAGGTATGTTTGTTCTATTTTTGATTTGTGCTGGAAAAGCTTATGCGCAATATAAAATGCATTTTTTCCTACCTCATTTCCCTCCTTACACAATAGTGAATGCGCAAGGAGACTTTTCTGGTATCGGTTTAGACGCGATGAAACCAATTTTGGATTCAATTGGCGTTGAATATACCATTCAAGTTGGCTCTAATCATGGACGAGCCTTATCTGAGTTGAGAGGTGGTCGCTCAGATGGATTCTTTATGGCCTCAAAAAATGAGCAGCGAGATCAATTCGCTGTCTTCTCTGAATCTGTGATGATTAATCGTTGGGTTTGGGTGATGTTAAGGCAATCTAGGGAAAGCTTTAATCCAGATGAAAAAGACGATTATGTGATGGCGAGTTTGCTTAACACCAACACCAACTATTGGTTACAGAAGTCTGGTTATAAGACGGTGAAACCAGCGATGAATATACGGTCTTTGGTTAGCAAACTAGATAGTAGGGAAGTGGACGCTATTTTGGTAGCGGAGGCAGTATTCAATAGTGCGTTTAAGTATGATGCAAGATACCAAATCTTGACGCAGAAAGAAAAAGAGTTCGGTGTCTACGTATCTAAAGCCTTTCTAGAAGAGCATCCAGAGTTTATGGATAAACTAAACGAGGCTATACGCGAGCGCCGTTAAAGTTTACTCTAAATGGGCGACACTACCCTAAAGAGAGCTTCGAATGATACGTCACGTATTACTGATCAAATTTAAACAGTCAGCCCAAGAATCGGACATCAATCACTTAAAGTCGTTGTTTGAGTTTATGCCAGACAAAGTCGAAGGTGTCACGTCGGTCGAGTGGGGAAAAAATGACAGCCCAGAAGGTAAAAACCAAAATTACACCCACTGTGTGTTTATGACGTTTGCTGATGAGCAGGGCAGACAAAATTACTTACCACATCCTGAACATGAAGCTTTGAAAGCTGTGTTTCGACCTCTTTTAGAGGATGTGATTGTATTTGATTATCAGATATAACGTTATGTATAGCGCTATCCACACTTAATTATCTAATGCACTGTCTTTAGCCTACACTGCTCCGTTAAAAGCTAGAGCATAAAATGTTATTAATAGAGAATCATAATCTAAGTAACTTAAGTTTTTAGAGTTTTATTATCTGAAATTAAACCTTTACAAAGTTAACTAATTGGTGGAATAAATTACACATCATCTCGGAATAATAAAATCCAATTCAAAATAAACCTTATAATTAACATGGCAATTAACCAATAATATTAAGATTAAAATGTTATGTGATATATATCCGTAAATATATTATTGCCAATTTAAATTTTTAGCCTTAACGAATAACGTATTTATCAGACATCAGAACTCTAGTTTTGTAAGCAACCTAAATCCTTGTTTGCAAAGCCACGTTCCGTGTCTGTTTGGTTAAACTTACTTGCTTTATATCCAATGTTTGGAGGGCTCGTTACGCAAAGATTTCTTTGCTAGAGCCTACTCTTTCGTTTAGTAAAGTGAGAGGAATATAGATTAGTAGTGGTGTTCTATAAAAGCTTGGACCATGGCTTATAAAAAAGCAGGAGGCTGTTTATTATGAATAAGAAATACTATTTGACGGAAGTTTTATATTTAATATTGTTACTTTTAATTCTATCATTTTTATTTACAGACTACACTTATGCGGAGGATATTGATGTTTCTACACAATGTAGTTTTGAAAAACATTATTTAGCGACAGATACAGAAGAGTACGATTATTACCATTTTATAACATGTCCTCTTTCAAAAGAGCTTGGAAATTATTCTACTGATTTGGAAGTGCTCGAAAAAAATATCAACTTAGATACTTCTGACTTTCCAGAATCTGTCAATTCAGCGACCCCTATGATTTTGTTAGCTAAGGGAGGTGGTGGAGGTCAAGGCTTAGGCATAGGTGGATACCACAATGGAGGTAATGGTGGTACTGCCGTCATGGCCACTACGCTAAGTTTATTCCACAATGCCTATTTTTCGAATGAAAGCGGTTTCTCAGCCCCGGTTTATTGGGCAATAGGTGAAGCTGGTGTAAAACAGTCCACGTCACTCGGGGGAAGCGGGGGAGCGGCGACTCTTATTATGACGAGTAATCCGCTAGAGCAAAGTCCAACCTCAAATAACGTTATTATGGTTGCGGGTGGTGGCGGTGGTGGGTCTTATTACACTGAGGGCGGAGGAGGGGATGAATCCATATCTCTAGATGGTGTAATGTATTATATCCCTGCCTCTGCGAATTACGATTCACAAGATGTTTTGGACGACGCTTTAGGTGGGCAAGGCGGATATAGAGCAGACTACGAAACTCCACCTAAATGGTTGAATCTGGACTCAAGCAGTGAATGGATTAGCTATGACTATGCCACTAACAAACTTCGACTTGGTAATGGTGCAGTTGTCGCTGAGGATGATGCTGATGATGGGAGTGTAGGTTACGGTGGTGGTGGGTATTTCGGCGGAAAAACGACGTTGTCGGTAGCTTATGATGCGAATGCAGCTGCAGAAGATGCTTCAGAGGCAGGTGGAAACTATGTTGTAGCGTCAGAGTTTGACCCAACGACTGGTAAAGATGGCGTCAGTGACTTTTTAAGCTTCGAATCCAAAGAACTTGCTCAAGGAACTTCTATTCTTACACCCAGCAATCAAGAAGAGGATGGGGAGGCCAACGTCATTTTGGTGACAGGAAAGGGGACGGCAACACGCCAAGTCAATCCAGAGTGTGGACTAGAGACGCAAACTCCTACAGTTGCTTTCCTTGTTGGACAAACAATGACGGAAAAGGAGTTTGATGAAAAACTACAAGGTGGGTATGAGTCTTACACCCCAGAGATGTATGAAAGTGCTAAAATCGCAGCAAACAAGTATTTTCATGCCGGATACCACCTGATATTTTTGACCTTTCATTCGGGGCACTATAGTAGGTACGGGACAGATGTAGGCTCATACAATCAAAATACGGATGTGAGTGTACATGACTACTTAGAAAGTTGGCTTACCAATAATTTAGATACATATGCTGATTTTGAAGTGATAACTAGAGATGACGTCTATGCAGACACGGAGGACTTTCTCCAGCTTGCATTATCAAATTACGCTAGTAGCCACAATAGTACCGTTGGTGAATTAGTTTGGTATGGCTTTGCTGCTAAAATAAAGAATGAAGATTATCTCGATTATGATTCCAAGTACCTTATCGATTCAGGGGTAAGGACAGTTTACATAACGACGGTAGATACGCCAGACACATTTGATGAGTGGAATGAAGATGGTAGTCACTTTACCAATCCATGCAAAACACGATATGTATTTGTTGACGATGCATAGAACTCGAAGTCGGTAAGTTTACTTACTTTTAGCCGAGCCATGAGGCTCGGCTACCTAGTGTACGATATTGCTGTCGATAGAATTGAAAGTAGATGATATGCGCAATTAGAACACCGAAGTCAACCATTCAGGTATAAAAAAGCATAACCCAACAGATATCGCTGTAAATATAAGCAATAAAAGTTGGCTTCGAGCGGGCTTTCGGTAAAGGCTTTTCTGTCGTTTGATAAATGACGCTTGTTCCTCACTAACACTTCCCCAATATTGACTAGTCAAATATCCTGCAAGTAGAAATATGATGGTTCCAATCGGCGCGTACCAAGGCCAAGAGATATGGATAAATCTGCACGTTGCTATTGCCAGTATGCTCATTAGGCTGCCGATGATTATCCCTTTTTCATTGGCACTCTTAAAA
Source organism: Vibrio sp. A37 (assembly GCF_059777565.1). NCBI lineage: Bacteria > Pseudomonadati > Pseudomonadota > Gammaproteobacteria > Vibrionales > Vibrionaceae > Vibrio > Vibrio sp. A37. The sequence goes on from NZ_JBLNLI010000004.1 coordinate 191,094, forward strand.
CCTATACCAAGAACAAACGAACCTAAGCGAATACCGACAAAAATAGACGTGAGACTGGCGATAGTTTTTAGTACGGATTCATTCGATACAGAAAGCATTGCAGGTATTAGTACCGCAATGGCGCTAAACAAACTTAGTCGACGAGCAATCTTGTCATAATGTTGGTTGGATTCTTGTTTTCGAACAAAACGCTTATATATATCGTAAGTCGCGACTGTTGCGATAGAGTTGTACGTAGAATCGAGCGTCGACATGGCCGCTGCAGCTAGAGCAGACATGATAAGCCCGATCACAATGGGGTTTGTGTGGTTAAATACAAAATCCAAAATGATGTCATTTGAATTTTCAAATGTCTGACCATGATAAAAGATATACAGCATTACCCCAATCACGCTAAAAAACAGGTAGATAAAAAAGGTGCCGTAACCACATAGCAGCATGGATTTTTGAGCTGTTTCTACATTTTTGGTTGCAAGCGTACGTTGGATAATAAGTTGATTAGTTCCATAGACACTAAGGTTTAAGAATGAAATTGCGATTAAACCTGCCCATAAATTAGTGTCGCTTTGAAGATCAAAGTTAGTGTTGATGATCGTTAATTTGTTGGCATATTGGCTGAGCTCTAACGTGGTTGTAATGTCGTGAACTTGATTAAAAAGAATGTAAAAGATGGCAATACAACCGGAGAAAAGTACCCCAGATTGTAGTACGTCTGTCCATATCACAGTCGAGATCCCTCCCGAGTACGTATAAAGCGCAGTAAAAAGAGTAATACAAATAAGCGATTGTTGAATGGTAATAGGGAGGACTTTTATTAGGATAATGGATACAGCGTAAAGAATGACTCCCGCTGATATACATTGCACTAAAATAAACACGACAGAATTAATCGTTCTAGCGATCACTCCAAATCTAAGCTCCAAATACTCGTAAATCGAGGTCAATCCCAGCTTATAGAAAATGGGAATAAAAAAGACGGCAGCAAAGAAAATCGCGATGGGATAGGAGAGATGAACTTCTAATACCTGCATACCTTGGTTATATACCCACCCAGGCTGACCAAGAAAAGTCATGATACTGATGTAGGTGGCTAGAATAGAAATCCCTGCCGTTATCCAACCAAACTGCTTGCCTCCTGTAGAAAAGTCGCATTTAGAAGTGCTTTTATGACTAACGATCAAGCTAATCATTAGAGTTGTGGCTAGGTATATCCCCATTATTGCAAAACTTGAATACGCAACCATTTAGATTCCACTACTTTCAATTACTACTTCAAATGTCACAACATATTACTCATTAAAAGGTAATGAACACGTTAAAATTTGCAATTTGGAGATAAACTTCGTGATTTATGACTACTTTTAATCCTAGAAAAGGTTCTTTCTATGACTTTAAGTTCGAATTAGATCTTTATCACGCTAATAACTTTAATGGGTACGTATTCATTTTATAGCGAGTTAGATCACGGTATGAACACATAGGATCTGGTTAATATCTTTGCATTCATTGAGGCATTAAAAGCTCGCATTAAGAGGGTCAACTGTTCATGGCTGAAAAAATTCATATGGAAGAAGTACCATTAATTCAAAGGATTGCTGCTTATCTAGCTATCCTTGTTGGTTATTTTTTCTACTGCTACAACTTTGTCATCATTGATTATGTCAGGCCGTATATCGTTGACGCATATGACGGTATCACCCTAGCAGATACTGCACAATTTTATACATGGCAGTCCGTTGGCGCGTTAATTGGTGCGCTAAGCTGTGCTTGGGTTGCGACAAACTTTGGTAAAAAATCGACGTTGATTGCCATAACAGCGTTAAATGGTGGGGCGACCATAGTAAACATGATGTTTACCGATTATACCGCTTGGGCGTTGATGCGCTTCATTATTGGTATTTCTCTCGGGGGGTATTTTACCGTCGCTGTTTCAACGATGATTGGCATGTTTCAACCAAGTGTAAGAGGTAAACTTACCGCTTTTGCATCAAGTATGTTCTCTTTAGCGCTAATGATTATGGGGGCGTACGCAGCATTTATCTCAAGCATTGAAGCGCCATGGCAGAGCATTATGTGGGTTGGTGGCTTACCACCGTTGATCGCCTCTATCGTTATGATATTTATACTCCCTTCGGATAAAAAGGTCATCGCTTTTGGCGAAGAAGAGCAGCAGAGTCCATCAGACGAAGGCGCTAGCGGCAAAAAAGGTTCTTGGGCTGAGATGCTAAGTGCTAAACACAGAAAGATAACCATCTCTTGCCTCTTGTTGGCGGGTTTAAATTTCTATGGCTATCAGTTCTTTGGGGGGTTTGTCACAACCTATTTAAAAGAAGTTCGCATGTTTGACGGTGCGACAATTGGTGTCATCTTCTCTATTTCTGCGTTTGGTAGTTTGTTTGGCGCTTGGGTATGGGGAGTGGTGGCCGACAAATATGGTCGTAAAGTGAATGCTTTTGGTTTCATTATTGCTGGCGCGATGGCGGCGATTTTCTTTGTTGCACCTAATGACATCACTATTGGTAGCTTAAACCTTCTAGCACTATTAGGGCTGATTTATAACTTTGGCCTTTCATCAAGTGCGGTATGGGGAGGATATTTTTCCGAGCTATTTCCACCTCACTTACGCAGTTTTGGTGCAGCTTTATTCCATGGTGGGCGGATCATTGGTATGTGGGCGCCGATGGTGCTGGTATTCATCAAAGATCGTACCGATTTAACAACAGCGATGTGGGGTTCACCGGTAGTGTGGATTCTTGCTGGGCTTTTATGGTTCTCACTCCCTGAAACATTGAAAGGCGGTATTTTTTATAAAAAACAAAGAGCTGGTGAGCCCGTCACAAACTGATTTACCTAATAATTACAACAGGATTTTATAATGAGCAAATATCAACAAACGAAGCGTATAGTCCGTGAATATTTTGATGCTTTAGAAGGTGCAACGCCTGAGTCAGTAGCCAGTGTGTTAAAAGATTATGTGAGTGAGGATTACGATTGGCGTGGTGTGTATCCATTTCGTGAGCAAAAAGGTGCAGAGGCTGTCGCAGAGGTTTTTTGGGCTCCTCTAAAACAGTCAATGACTCGTATGCAGCGCCGTCAAGATATTTTTATTGGTGGAACCAATGAGATCAGCGGGGAACAGTGGGTGATGAGCATGGGCCATTTTATGGGCCTATTCGATACCGATTGGTTGGGTATTCGGGCAACAGGTAAAATGGTTAATATTCGATATGCAGAATTTACTTGTGTTGAAAACGGCAAAATTACTAAGTCCGGCCTATTTATGGATTTACTAGGAGTCATGGACCAAGCGGGTTGCTATCCGTTACCACCTTCAACGGGACGCCACTTTGTGTATCCTGGCCCTCGCGACCACAACGGTCTTTTGTTTGAAGATGCGCCAGAAGAAGAAGGAGTAGAAACACTCGCTTTAGTTAATAAGATGGTCGACGATCTCAGTGCACTAAACGATAGTGGAGCGATGGGGTGTCCACCGGAAGTACTAGAAAAAAGTTGGTCTAAGGATATGATCTGGTATGGCCCATGTGGGATCGGGGCGTCATATACGATTCCGCGTTATCAGGTTCAGCACCAGTTACCTTTTAGAAACAATCTAAAAGATAAAAAGTTTAATGGCCATGTATGCCGTTTTGCGGAGGGTAATTTTGCTTGTTTCTTCGGTTGGCCGAATCTATCTAATACACCTATTGGCGGATTCCTCGGTATGCCGGGCGGAGAGGTCCGAGCGGATATGCAGGTGGTCGATGTTTATTACAGAACAGGTGATAAGTTGTCTGAAAACTGGGTGTTGATCGATATCCCTTATTGGTTAAAGCAACAAGGACTTGATGTCTTTGAACGCACTAAGCAAATTATGAACCCTTGTATCTAATGTATTCTTCTACGCGATAATGCCCTTTTTAGGGCATTTTTAAGTATCGAACCTATACGGCTTAGTATTGCATTAAAATAATAGTGAACGTTTTATAAATAGTTGTTGATCACAGCAAGCAGGTTTCACTTTAAATCCTGTACCTTTATTTTGTTCGGGATATATAATCTGTTGGTTTTTAGCGAATACTTGGTTGTTTATTAATGGCAGGAAAGAGTATCAATGCAACGTCCAAAGACGTCGCAAAATTGGCTGGCGTATCGCAGTCTACCGTTTCACGAGTGTTCATGAATGCAGAGGCAACATCAGAAAAAACACGCAGCAAAGTACTTAAAGCAGCAAAAGAGCTAAACTATCGTCCAAATGCGTTTGCACGTAGTCTCACCACCAAGCAGTCGAAACTAATAGGTCTTGTTTTTCCTGATGCGGACTATCCCATCCATATGGAAACACTGCAATTACTTAGTACCGAGTTACAGAAAAATGGTTATTCAGCGGTACTGATCCCTTGGACGTTGGATGACAGGGCAAATCATACGATTCCAAATATCTTCCAATATAAGGTCGATGGCGTGATAGCCGCTTCTGCTCAGTTTAATACTGCTCTCTATGAGGAATGCCAAAATTTCAATATTCCTATCGTGCAATTTGCTCGTGTGGAGCAAAATACCAAATGCAGCTTTGCAGTGAGCGATAACTATAGTGCAGGTCAATTAGCGGCGAAGGAGTTGATCGAAAGAGGCGCAAAGAAGCTGGCTTATATCACTGGTGAAATCCCGACAATTACAAATACAGAGCGAGTGAATGGTTTCAACGATACCGTGAAAGAAAGTTTGGGGTGTGAGCCAATTTACGTTGAAACGAAATACAACTATGAGCTTGCCCAAAAAGAGCTTCGAAAACTGCTCTCCAGCGATGAAACGATTGATGCAGCTTTTTGCGCGACAGATATTATTGCCATGTCCCTAATGGATGTTGCTCGCTTTGAGTTTGGTTTATCCATCCCAGGTGACTTGCAAGTGCTTGGCTTTGACAATATTCCTCAAGCAAACTGGACAAGCTATCAGCTATCTTCCTTTCAACAAGACTATGGTCGGTTAGCGCGAGAAGCCGTAAAAATAGTTGTGCATCAAATTCAAGAGCAGGACGATAGTTTAGTTAAGCTGATGGTCCCTACTAAGTTAATCGAAAGGAAGACACTAAAGACTATCTAGGGCGTGAACCCTAGATACCTGACCGCACTGATGTCAATTTGGATATAGAATCAAGAGTCGCACAGAAATGGCAGTGACGTTATTGGGTCTCAGGTTTCTAACTTGAAAATGCTCCAAAGCTGCTGTTTAGCAAGATACTCTTTCTTTTCTAAAGTAACCTCTTACTTATCTTGTGTTATCGGAGGATCAACCGATTCTGCAGCGTAAAGATAGTCGACACCATCTTGTTTAGCGCGATACATAGCTAAATCAGCTAATGCGTAGAGTTCATCTGCAGTTTTGTAAGCATCGTTCTCTAAACTGGCAACACCAATGCTCACCCCGATTGGCAAATGCACATTCTGGTAATCGATTGGCGTTAAAATTAGATTACGTATCTTTTCAACAATGTTACGTAACTCAAGTGGAGTGTCGTATTCCTCTGCTAAGAATACAAATTCATCACCACCCATTCTAAAGTAACTGTCACCTTCGCGTAAGTCTTCACGTAACCTTTGTCCGATCACTTGGATGACGTGATCGCCCGCCATGTGTCCATATTTATCATTCACTTCCTTAAAGCGATCTAAATCGATCATCAGTATTGAGAAGTTGTGAGCATGTCTTTTCGCATGGGCGAAACGCTGGTAATACACTTCGCTAAACTGAAGTCGGTTAGAAAGACCACTTAATGCGTCAGTATGCGCGACGAGTTTTAACTGCTTATTCGCTTCTTTAAGTTCTTCGGTGCGAAGCTCAACTCGGTGCTCAAGCTCTTCAGCAATAGCTTGCAATTCAGCATTGGATTTGGACAACGAAATTTGACTGGAACGTAGGCTTTTAATTAGATCATCAAAGGTTCTGGCGACTAAGCCAATTTCATCTTTTCTCTCAGCTAGTTCATCGGATTCTATTTCGCCTTCGTGGAGGTCAACTAGCCGCATATGACTCACCAAAGTCTCAATAGGTTTACCTAAATAAAGCCTTAGAAATCCAAGCACACCAACGGCGCAAGCAAATACAGTGATGACGCCGTACATCAGTATATATTTAAGTACCGAGACAACTTGCCTTTCTACCAAGCTTTCATCGACAACAACGAGTATTGATCCACGAAAATTTTCATTTGTTAATGGGACATAAATATAAAAATCACTGGGGCTTGTGCTCGTTAAGATATTAGATATATGGTCGTCGCGGCTGGCTGGTTTAGATAATGAGGTGCCAGCTTGGAATACTGGTGCTCCTTTCCCGTCTAACAAACCAACATAAGTGACGCCCTCGGTGCGTGTGATAATTTCCTCACATAGCTCTTCATATCCTGAGAACTCAGACGGCATTAAACCTAAATCAAGCAGCCTATCGGTCTTTAGAGCCAGCTGCTCAGCATTAATGTAGCCGCGCTGGATGAATAAATCTTCGTAGCGATGGCGTATTTCAATAGAAAGTATGCCCATAAAAATAAACAAGATCAGAAACAGGCTAATCAAGAATAATAAGACAATTTTTATTCGTATCGAATTCAATTGATTGAACATTATTTGTCCCAAGTATAATTTTGTTTAATGGTATTATTTAGCAACACGTGGACGTTTGGCTCTATTCCTAAAGCTCTTGCTCTTGGTAAGCTGAGCATGGGTACGCCTTTGTAGCTTGGTCGTATTTCGATATCGCTAGGGCTCACTTTCTCAGCCAGAATTTTTCTTGCCATTTGTCCTGCTACATAGCCTTGGTCATAGCCAGAAACAGCCACTGCTGCCAAAGTGCCGCTGTTAACGCGAGTCTCCCAAAATGAAAAGTCAGGCAATTGACTATTGTTTACAGTCCACTCTAGTACTTGTTCATAGGGCACATCTTTGTCGTTTTTATCTTTTAGGTTGAATATGCCTAACAGAGCAATAGCATCAACTTGGTTTTGTAGCCGTTCTATAACCTTTTGATATTCGGCAAAAGTTTTAACCAAAATCCATTCGGTAATCGTGACATCATTTAAATGTTTACTACTTGCTCGAATACGAGCCATGACCCCTTTCCAAGTAGGATCACTGTCTACAATAACGGCAATTCTGCTTACTTGTGGCGATAGAGATTGAATTAGGTTGACGGTAGGAACAAAGTGTTCATGCTCCAATACACCAGTTACGTTGTTAGAGCCGACAAAGTCATACTCTGAAGGATCACGATTGATACCACTAAACACTATTGGTAAATCAGAATTAACTAGCGCTTGAGCAACGTATTTTTGAGCGTTGTCATCATTGGTATAAAGTAAGTTTGGCTGCCACTTTTCAATAACTTGCTCCGCAATGGCCACTTTCTCCTCAATAGCAGCGGGGGAGCTGTTACGCTTAGTATCAAGTTCAATAACCTCATACTCTATATCTAAATCTCCAATGCCATCTTTGAACCCTTGAAACTGCTCAATATTCCATTTCCAAGTTTTGTGATAACTCATCACGTGCAATATGCGAAATGGCTCAGAGTTAGCCGAAGCAGATGGGATAACAAAGGAAAAACAGAAGGGTATGACATAAAGCCACTTTTTTATCATTCACTTATCCTCTGCTACATAACAAATAAACATAAGTATAGCTGATGTATTTGACAGTTACTGTGCGTGTTTATGAATATTTTGTATGATGAACGACAAGCTGAGAAACTTTTTGTATTTAAATTTGCGCTACAGGCTTGTGATACTAGCTAAACAGCTAGGAAAATCGTGTGTAACCTCAAAATATAATTAGGTTGTGTAGTGTTAAACATATTTTTAGATGATATTCGAATCGAACCACTTTCTACTGCTTAAGGTTAAATTATTTGATTTATTAGTGATGATTACCATTTATTTACGAACTATCTTCTATAGAATTGATCGTTATAATATAAAAGCTAGTGTAAAATTTCCTTACTTTATATTACTAGTATATTTTTTATTATTCATTGATAGGATTTCAGTATGAATAAAGTACTTATCTTTTTTACGTTAATAGGATCTTCAAGTTTCTCGACTGTCCAAGCATATACTCTCCACTTTAATTCAAGCGCACTACCAGATAATAAAGTGGTAATATGTAAGGATGCAGACAGCACTAGTGGCAATACTATCTACGCTACCAATACCGGCTTCGTATTATCTAATACGAATGTACAAAATGCCTGTTCTGATAATTTCCGTCCATTAAAATCGACGTACGAACTTGAGTACTTAGCAGTAAACAGCGAACCTGACTTGGTGTGTCTTGTCTATGATTATTCAACAAACGGTTGCAAATATGGAAAGGCGCTGGGAGAATTTTATATTCAAACTATGCCGACGAAGTTTCGGAAGGATACACCATATAATGTAGTATGCTCTGCCGATTTTTCGTATCAAAAAATGGGTTGTGATGTTGCTCTTTCTCGTAAGTACGCTGATATTAAGTTTGTGTCGAGCACACCATTATCTTAAAAGTTGTTATATTATTTTGATGTTTTTATTTATCAAAATTTTAACCTATACTATTTATTTAATTAGTATGTTAATTTAATCTATCAGTTGCTATACATTATTTGATATTTTAAATTCGGATTAATCTTGAGTGGAAAATATAAATTCTTTTTATAATATTGAAAGGGGAAGGTTAACTGATTCTAGGGTAGAGAGTTTTAGAATCTGTCACTACTTAGAAAGTATCTTCAAGAATAAATCTAAAGTTATAGGTGTCAGAGGTGATAGCTCGGCAGTGTATTAATGGCAACAAGTCGCCATTTTATCTGCCGAGGCGAAAGCAGCGATATATTCGTCTTAGCATATCCTGTATTTCACTCAGAAACCGGTTCTAAAGCCTGCTGGGTGACACAGGCTTTTATAAGCTAATTGCAAGGTTTTAGTTGATCGTTTCTTTGCTCAATCATTGACAACACTGTGTTAAGTGCCGCCTTAGTATTTGGTATTTGCACGCCCATTTTATTGGCCAGTTCAACTAAGTTGTGGAAGATGGTTTCTACTTCCATAGCCCTACCTGCGTCGAAATCCTCTTTCATACTGAAATAAACACCTTTAAATGCAGGTACTGCTAATCGCTCCATTAACTGAGTGATTGCAGTGGAATCTACATCTACGTCGTAAGCTTGAGCAACTTGAATGACCTCATCTGCAACCTTTTCTACGAGCTGGCGCGGCTGTGAGGATAGGGAGAGGGTTTGCATACACGCATCATAGATTATCGAGGCTAGATTGCATGATGTGTTGACCAGTAGCTTGGGAAATCGTGTTTGGTAGATATTGTGTCTTTTATATACGGAGACAAAGACATGACCAAAAATTGGCTCTAATTCGATCTCACTAGTTCCCTTACGATAGCATGCATAATTTAAGTTATTGAATTCATTATGTAGTGTGACTTGGTTTGTTGTTATTTCTTTCGTCACTTTAACGTTTGTCGTGGCCCCGATTATGGTATTGCTTTGATGTAAAAATTGGGAGAGATGTTGTTCGTTGCCAATACCGTTTTGTACCACAACAAAAGTCTTGTTTCTCAGATGCTGTAAACGTGGGAATACGATGGAATTTTGTGTGCCTTTGACGGTGATAAAAATGACATCCCCGTCGATAGCTAAATAATCGGAAGTCACCCTTTCTATAGGGAAACTTAAATGAATGTTTGGTGTGCTGAGTTGGAGCTTGCCGTGATTTAATAATGCTGAGTGGGGATGGACGACGCATTGCAAGTCGTATGCGTTTGTCTGTGATAGTTTGGCGAAAATATATCCGCCGATAGCTCCTACACCTATGATGCTGACTTTCATAGTTAATCCAGTAGAGAGGAAAACTCCAATATAACTCTACTGCGCGAGCTGTCCAACATTTGTTTGATTGAGGAAGATCAAAAAAGGAGCCCTCACTGAGTAACTAATCATTTGCGTCTATGACATGCATCATGAAACTTGAGATGGTTCTCTGAAATTGACTAAATATTTACCGAACAAAATGCAATATTAAAGTTCATTTTTGATAAACGCATTGCCAAATTTGATGGGTTTTTTATATCAATTTTTCTAAAACAGGGTGTTTTCTTGCCTGTTTAATCAAGAATTAGCAGCTAATTTACGACAATCTTGCATATCAGTTATTGATTTTTTTCTTGTTCTTTTTGAATGAATAGTAAGCAGTGCGATTTTAATAAACTCTTGATTTGTTATTAAGAGTTGTTAGAGTGACGACCACTATCTGGTACATTGGTCTGACAAACTAATAAGATTTTCAACAGTTAGATCAAGATTTGAGCAAGCAGTTCTAAATAGTGATTCAAAGTGATTGATGAAGCTTATTTATCGATGCTCATTCTTCCGTAAGCCATATGGCTATTAAAGAAGTAAAACATGCCAGATTAGGATAAAAGTTGCACGTTAAGGACAGTAGGAAGCGAACGGGCTAGTCACATGGACTGGCAGTTTGCTTTTGTGCAATTTGATAATAAATATGTGGCAGTTGTTCATAGTAACAAATTGAGCGAAATGCCGATTTTAAAGTAATGTTAGTAATAAAAAAGGATCGCTCAGTACACCCTCCTCATGAGGTGTATTGATAAGTCAGTAGCAGTCGGGCTGATAGCGCACTCAATGGACGAGGTTATACGAGGAGTTCAAAATGAGTGGCTTTAGTCCAGCCTTATTGATCGGCATATTTACTGTGCTTGTCATAGCGGTAATCTCTGCAATCCTATTTGCAAGCAAACTGGTCGGCGGTTTTGATCGTCGATATGAAGATGAACAACCTTTCGAATGTGGCCTTCTTCCCTCTGGCACAACAAAACACAACTTTTCAATTAGCTACTATCTCATTGCTGTCGCTTTCCTCATTTTTGAACTAGAAGCAGCCATCTTACTCGCTTGGGGCGTTGATTACTGGAAGCTAGGTATTCCGGGCGTTATCGCTGCGGTAGTTTTCATTGTAATCCTCCTTTTAGGACTCGTGTATATGCTGCGTAAAGGCGCTTTTAAGATCGGAGTATACGAATCATGAGCGATATCATACCTGTTGTTAATGCCGATAAAGAGCAATCTGAAAAAGGCAATAATCTAATCACTAATATCGTTGGCAAAGTAGATGACCTCATCTCTTACAGCCGTAAACACTCACTATGGCCATATAACTTTGGTACTTCTTGCTGTTTCGTAGAAATGATGACAGCCGCGACGCCACGTTACGACATGGCGCGTTTTGGATCTGAGGTACTACGTGGTTCTCCTCGCCAAAGTGACGTGTTAATTACGGCGGGCACATGCTTTGTCAAAATGGCTCCACTAATGAAGCATATCTACGACCAGATGCTTGAACCAAAATGGGTTATCTCTATGGGTTCGTGCTCAAACTCTGGCGGTATGTACGATATCTACAGTGTGGTTCAAGGTGTCGATAAAATCCTACCGGTTGACGTATACGTTCCAGGCTGTCCTCCTCGTCCTGACGCGTTGTTAGAAGGTTTGTTGATGCTTCAAGACTACGTCAAAGCAAACCCAGTTTCTGTTCTAAAGAAAAATCGTAAACCTCTTGGCTTAAGGGTTGAATAAATGAGCACAGAACTAACAATAGAAGAAGTCGCTGTAAGCGATTTACAACAAACGTTAACAGAGCGTTTTGGTGCGAAAGCGCTTCCAGACTCTGTTATCGGCACTGAAAGCTATCAAGTTGACTGTGATCAGCTCATTGCGATGCTGACTTACCTAAAGAAAGAGTCGACGCCTAAATTTGAAATGCTGTTTGACCTATCCGCGATTGATGAAGCAGAGCGTGGTGGTGGTTTGACAGTTTTTTACCATCTACTGAGCATTTCAACTAGCCAATTTATTTCTGTTCGCACTCACATCGCGAACGATTCTATTGAAGTACCGACAGCGACCGTTGTATGGCCGAATGCAGACTGGTACGAGCGTGAAGTTTATGACATGTTCGGCATCAAATTTGCGGGCCACCCAGATCTACGCCGTATCCTGACGTTTGATTTCTGGAAAGGTCACCCACTTCGTAAAACTTACCCAGCTCGCGCTACGCTAATGGACGAACCATTTGATCTTGAAGGTGATGACTTCCAAAGCGTAATGGAATCTTACGAGATCAAAGGTAAGCAAGAAGATGGCTCAATGGTATTGAACATTGGTCCAAACCACCCGGGTACGGATGGTGTTATTCGCCTTAAAGTAAAAATGAAAGGCGAGCGCATTGAAGAGCTAGACCAAGAGATTGGTTTCCACCACCGTGGTGCTGAGAAGCTTGCAGAGCGTCATACCTTCCATAACTACATCCCATACACTGACCGTATCGATTACCTAGGCGGTGTAGCAGGTGAGCTGCCATACCTTCTTGGCCTAGAAGCAATGACAGGTATTGAAGTTCCAGAGCGCGCCAAAACCATGCGTATCATGCTTTGCGAACTGTTCCGTATCTCAAGCCACTTAGTTTGGTTCGGTAGTATCACGCACAACCTTGGTGGTATGGCGCCAGCATTCTATGCCTTCACTGAGCGTGAGAAGATTTTCGATGTAATCGAGCTTATCTGTGGCGGTCGTATGCACCCAGCATTCTTCCGTATTGGTGGTGTGTCTCAAGACCTACCTGAAGGTTGGAGAGCAGCCGTCGATGCAGCGTGTGACGCGGTAGAAAAGCTAGTACCCGATCTTGAGAAGTTGATGACTAAATCAATGATCTTCAAGGCGCGTACACAAGGCGTTGCGGTATACAGCCAAGAATTAGCGTTAGATTATGGCCTAACAGGTCCAAACTTGCGTGCAACAGGTATTAACTTTGATGTGCGTAAGCAAATGCCATACATGGGCTACGAAGACTACGACTTCGAAGTGCCAGTCGGTAAAGACGGCGACGCATACACTCGTACTGTTCTACGTGTTGAAGAACTGACAGAAAGTTTGAAGATCATTCGCCAAGCGGCGGATCGTATGCCTGAAGGCCCATTCCTAGCGGACAATGCGCCAAAATTTGGTTTCCCTCGTAAGCAAAATGCACTGAAAGACATCGAAACCTTGATTCACAGTTTCGTTGATACTGGCCGTGGCTTTGACTTCCCAGTTGCAGAAACATTCTTTGCTACTGAAACCTCGAAGGGTATTACAGGTTACCACACCGTAAGTAATGGTACCGGGTGTCCATACCGTGTGCGTATTCGCACTCCGTCTTTCACCCACTTCCAGTCTGTTAAAGCAGTTTCTAAAGGCGATTTGCTCGGGAACATCATCTGCTTGATAGGCTCAATAGATTATGTTTTGGCGGACATTGACCGTTAAATATCATTAAAACAGCACCGTTTATAAGATGCTGAAGTTAGGCGCTTTTTAGCCTATAGCACGCTAAGAAGCGATAACTTAGATACTGGTCGATGTAAAGTCGGGCCGATGTGAGGAAAAAATGTTAACTGAACAAGAAATCGCACATTTGGAAGAGCATATTGCTCACTATCCTGAAAAGCGGGCAGGAGCTATCTACTGTCTGTACTTTGTGCAGGATAAATATGGATATATTACTAAAGAGGGTTTGCAAGCGGTTAGTGAACTAACTGAGCTTTCAACGACTCAACTAGATGAAATTATTACTTTCTACACCTTGTTACGCCGTCGACCAGTCGGCCGAAACATCATGCGTGTTTGCGACAGCATTTCATGTCATACGCGTGGTTCAAAGAAGGTACTAGAAGCTGCAAAGAAAGCCACTGGAAAAGAGTTGGGTGAAATTGCAAATGACGGCAGTGTCACTGTCTTACCGAGCATCTGTTTAGGTCTTTGTGACCGCGCTCCTGCAGCGTTAATTAACGATGATCGCGTAGAAGGTGAGCTAACAGAAGAAAAAGTACGTGACATCATCGCTCAGATGGCTGAAGAAGAAATGAAGCTCGCTGAGAAACCTGATTACCGCAGCATGATCGCAATGTTGACTCCTCAAGATGAGCCAAGTAAGCCAAATGGGGGGAAAGCATAATGGATCTCGTATTAAGCCGTAACTTCCACAACGAAAAACCTCTAGACCTAGCTGGCTATCAAGCAGCGGGTGGTTATGAGAGTTTAGAAACCATTATTGGTAAAGACAGAGAGCCACTTCTAGAAGAAATCAAAGCCTCTGGCCTACGTGGCTGCGGTGGTGGTGGTTTCCCTACTGGTGTTAAATGGGGCTTCCTTGCAAAAGACGCGTCTCACCCAGTTTATCTAGTGGTTAACTTAGATGAATCTGAACCGGGTTCATTCAAAGATCGTCAAGTACTTTACCGCGACCCGCACACCATCCTTGAAGGTGTGATTGCCAGTAGTTATCTATTGGGCGCTGACAAAGCATTCGTCTTCATTCGTGGCGAATACCGTGAAGGTGCAAAACTACTAGAACAAGCAGTTGAAGACGCGAAAGCAGCCGGTTTGGTAGGCAAAAACATCAAAGGATCTGGCTGGGATCTGGATGTTGACGTGCACTTAAGTGCTGGTCGTTATATCTGTGGTGAAGAAACTGCACTACTAAACGCATTAGAAGGCTACCGTGGTAACCCACGAGCTAAGCCGCCGTTCCCAATCGTAAAAGGTCTTTGGGGACAACCGACAATCATTAACAACGTCGAAACCGTTTGTCATATCCCTTGGATTGCGCACAAAGGTGCTGAGTGGTTTAAGTCTCAAGGTAAAGGCAACGCAGCAGGTAGCCACATCTATCAAGTATCTGGCCCAGTAAAAAAACCTGGCTTCTTCGAATTGCCAATGGGTACGACAGCACGCGAGCTGATTTTTGAGCACGCAGGCGGTCTACTAGATGGCAGAGAGCTAGTTGGCTTCCTACCGGGCGGTGCGTCTACGCAATTTATGCTTCCTGAGCATTTAGATGTGCCTTTAGATTGGGATGGTCCTGCAAGTGTTGGTTCTCGTCTTGGTACGGGCGGCATCATCGTAATGGACGATTCTATCTGTCCAATCGATTTCATGATCAACCTGACAGAGTTCTTCGCTCGTGAATCTTGTGGTTACTGCACGCCTTGTCGTGACGGTCTTCCATATGTGGTTCACGTTCTTGAGAAGTTTGAGAAAGGCGTCGCGACTGCAGCAGATCTTGATCTACTCCATGAGCTGTGTGACACGATTTATCCAAACACATTCTGTGCACTAGCACCGGGTGCGTTAATGCCTATCATGACTGGTCTTAAGCACTTTAGACACGTTTTTGAAGCACACATCGAAGCGAAAGCTTGCACGCACGAAATGGCAGCAAGTGTAGAAGCGGAGGAAGCTTAATCATGGGTACTATTTATATTGATGATAAAGCGGTCGAATTCGAAGCAGGTGAGAACGTTCTAGACGCCGCTCGCCGTGCAGGCATCGAAGCGCCTTACTTCTGTTATCACCCAGCGCTAGGCGCTGCGGGTTCTTGTCGTATTTGTGCGATGGAAACTGTGCCGCAAAAAGAAGGCGAGCGTCCACGTACTGTGATGACTTGTACCATTCCGGCTCAAGATGGCCAGCGCTACAAGTTCAAGAGCGACAAAGCTCAGCAAATTCAAAAAGGTGTGGTTGAGTTCTATATGACTAACCACCCGAACGACTGCCCAGTGTGTGATGAAGGTGGTGACTGTCACCTCCAAGACACAACAATCAGCGTAGGTCATGCGTACCGTCGTTACGATGGTATGAAGCGTACTATGCCTGATCAATACCTAGGTCCACTGGTTTATCAAACCATGAACCGCTGTGTGACTTGCTACCGCTGTGTTCGTTACTATCAAAACTACGCACTAGGCGATGACTTCGGCGCAATGGGTTCAAGCAACCACGTATTGTTCCGTCGTACAGACGATGGCGCTTTCGACAGCCCATTCTCTGGTAACCTAGTGACAGTATGTCCAACGGGCGTATTCACGGATAAAGTTTATCGTCGTAAGTACAGCCGTACTTGGATGCTAGATAAAGCAGATTCTATCTGCTCTGGCTGTAGCGTAGGTTGTAACGTTGAAGTAGGTGGCCGTGAAGGTACTCTACGTCGCGTTCATCCAGCTGAAGAAGGCAAATCTGCGGTAAACCCATACTTCATTTGTGACCGTGGCCGTTATGGCGCGCATGGTACTGAAGCAAAAGATCGTCCACTGCAAGTTCTGCTTGATGGTAAACCACTTGCTGATGCAGAGCCAGCGAAGCGTCTAGCGAAAGAGCTAGGTGAAGCGCAAGGCCGCGTGGGTATTTTAGGTTCTGCTGAAGAAGATTTACTAACTAACGCGGCACTTCGCCAGCTAGCTGCTCAATTGAATGCGCCTTTCTCTCCGTTTGTTTCTGAAACAGAAGAAGCGTTCACTAAAGCAGCAGTTGCAGCAAACTCAAACGCACCAAGCGTAAAAGAGATTGAGCAAGCTGACGTTGTTCTTGTTGTTGGTGAGCTCACTGAGCACGCTCCAATGTTAGACATGGCAGTTCGCCAAGTGATGAAAGAGAAGCGTCCAGTTCATATTCTTCACGCGACTGGTTCTCACTTGGTGACAGCGTCACGTAAGTTCCAAAAAGGTCTAAGCCAAACTGTTGCTCCTTCACAATGGTTAGAGACGCTAGAGCAAGTTGCTAAAGCTTGTGCAGGTGAGTCTGTTAACAACGAATGGGCAAACAAGTTTGCGACAGCCGCTAAAGACGCCAACAAAGTTGTGGTTCTAGGTGTGGCTGAGCTCCTTAATGTTGCTGGTATTAAAGCACTAGAGAAAGTGACAACGACTCTAGGCGAGAAAGCAAAACTTGCCGTTGCTCAATCAGCAGCTGGCTCAACAGGTTCTGCACTAGTTGCTGAAGCTGATTCTTGCGAAAAACTGAAGCAGAAACTAACTAAGGGCGAAATCGATACACTATTGGTGGTGGGTTCTGACCCATTCGGCGAGAAAGCGACAGGTTGGTCTGAACTACGTGGCCAAGTTAAGCGCTTAATCGTTGCTGACAAGATCAACACAGCGTCTGTGAAAGCGGCTGATCTTGTGATTCCTTTGGCTGCATGGCCAGAGCGCAATGGTATGACTATCAACTACGAAGGTCGCCTACAAAGCTTCGCACAATCGTTCAAGCGTAAAGAGTCACTATTCAGCGCTGAAGTATTGATTGAGCAAATGGTCGACGTTGACCAACAAGCGATCAACACCTTCCTTGCTGGTTTAACAGAAACGCATCCGCAAGCCGGTTCTCAAGGTGTTCGCCTTGATGCAAGCAAATTCGCGCTTGAACTTTCAGCGAGTGAGCAAAAAGCAGTATTCAAACCAGCAAAAGCAGGGCAAAGTCAAGTTGCTCTTTCACGCTGGCACGGCGAAGGCTACGTTGCAGATAGCGCAGAGGAGCTCGCTTCTCTAAAACCGAATGCAGCTATTTATGTCAATGCTGAGTTAGCGAAAGCGATTTCGGTTAAAACGGGTGACCGTCTAACTGTAAAAGTCGCGAAGAAGCAAGTAACACGCACTGTCGTGATTGATTCTCATATTGCTGACAGCACTGTCGCGTTGTCTCGCGCAGATGTGAACAAGCTGGGTACTGAGATTGCTGCTCCAGTTCAACTTGAGAAAGCAGCGGATCTCTTTATTGATGCAACAAATGTTGACGCTAATGGCAAAGCCGAAGCGAAAACAGCAACGGTAGGAGAAGCTTAATGGATCCTTTGCATTATTGGATTTACGTTCTAATTGGCATGGTGGTCACCATTTTTGGTCTGATCCTTGTTGCTGGTTATACGGTACTGTTTGAACGTCGTGCTCTAGCACTTCTACAAGACCGTTACGGCCCGAACCGTGCTGGTCCATTTGGTATGTTTCAAGCGCTGTGTGATGCAGCTAAACTACTGACTAAAGAACACTTTTTGCCAGGTTTCGTAGACAGAAAACTTTATATCCTAGCACCAATATTGGTTGTGGTAGCGATACTAGTAAGTTTTGCTCTTCTTCCTGTCGGCCAAAACATTTCTTGGGCGGGTGACCTAAACGTTGGTCTGCTGTTCTTGATGGGCCTTAGCTCGATTCATGCTTACGGCGTGTTCCTTGGTGGTTGGGCTTCAAGCTCTAAATACACTATGTTGGGTGCAATCCGTACCATCGCTCAGCTAATCAGTTACGAGCTTGCTATGGGTGTGGCTGTGCTTGGTGTAGTTATGCTTGCAGGTAGCTTCAGCTTAAGCAAAATTGTTGATGCTCAAACCATTCCTTACATCGTACTGCAACCCGTTGGTTTTATTGTTTTCTTAATTGCGGGTATCGCAGAGACTCACCGTCTGCCTTTCGATATGCCAGAAGCAGAAAACGAATTGAACGCAGGTTTCAACACTGAATACGGTGGTATGCCATTTGCGATGTTCTTCCTAGGTGAATATCTAGGCGTGATTCTCGTCGGCGCAATGACAACGACTCTGTATCTTGGTGGTTGGCATGGTCCTTGGGCAGAAACATTCCCACTAATGGGCGTATTCTGGTTCTGCCTAAAAACATTCTTACTCGTATTCTTCTTTGTTTGGATGCGCGCAAGTTTGCCACGAACTCGTTACGACCAATTGATGGCGTTCGGTTGGAAATTCCTACTACCACTTGGTTTGTTGAATATCCTTGCGACAGCAATCATCGGTGCATTCTGGATGTAACAGGACGGAGTTGATCGAGATAGCTCTTTTATCGAGAAAGAATTATGAAAATATTAAAAATACTCAGTGAAGTCACAGGGGCCTTCGGAACGACCCTTAAACATGCTTGGGCTCCAAGAGACACTGTCTGTTACCCGGAAGTAAAGCCAGATCTACCAGAGCGTTGGCGCGGCCGTATTGTTTTGACAAAAGATCCAACGGGTGATGAGCGCTGTGTTGCTTGTTACTTGTGTTCTTCTGTTTGTCCTTCTAACGCGATCACCATTCAAGGTGCTGAGCGAGAAGACGAACGTCGCTACGCGAAAACATTCCAGTTGGACTTTAGTCGCTGTATTTTCTGCGGCATGTGTGAAGAAGCTTGTCCAACGTTATCAATTCAATGTACGACTGATTTTGAAATGGGCAAATACTCCCATGAAAAACTGATTTATCAGAAAGAAGATCTGTTGATTGATGGACCAGGAAAGCATCCTGACTTTAATTACTACGAGCACGCTGGCGTAGCAATTGAAGGAAAAGAAATCGGTGATGGTGCGGACGAAAAACCGCCTATCGATGTTTACACTTTGCTGCCGTAACTTGGCGAGGTAAATAATGTTAACTTGGAATATTATATTCTATGCCAGCAGTGTGATTATGCTGCTCGCTGCAATAAGTTTGCTGTTCGTCAAAGAGCCGATGCATGGGGCGGTGTATCTCACCACTTCTCTATTGGCACTGGCAGTGATCTTCTATCTTCTTGGCTCGCCATTTGTTGCTGCACTGCAAATTATTTTGTACGTCGGCGCGATTATGGTGTTGTTTGTATTCTTCATTATGCTCAGCCCAGCAAGTGAAAGTTTTCCTATGACAGCCAATAAAAGCATCATTTTGCCAATCATTTTATTGGTGGTGATGTTGGTTGAAGGCTTCCTTGTAATGACCAGTTCTCTAACTGTTGAAACTGCGCAAACGGTACATATGATCAGCGCGAAGAGCGTTGGCTATGACTTATTCGAGCATTACAAACTGGCTATTGAAGCGATTTCAACTCTTCTACTAGGTGCTCTTGTTGCTGTGATTTATCTAGCTGCACATGTCAAACCACAGCCTGAAGCTGAGGCTTCAGAAGCGACATTGGAGGAACAAGCATGAGTGTGTTTACTGTTCTGACGCTGTCACTGTTGATGTTTGTGATTGGTCTTTTAATTGTTTTAGTTCGTCGTCAACTTCTGTTCGTCCTGATGGGCATCGAAGTCATGCTTAATGGTGTTGCACTTGCGCTTGTTGGTGCAGGCCAATACTGGAACGACCCAACCGGTCAGGTTGTGACACTATTTTTGATGATTGCTGCAGGTTGTGAACTTTCAGTGGTTCTTATGCTAGCGATGCTATCTTACCGTCATCTTAAAACAACTCGCGTTGACAAGCTTAACCAGCTTAGTGACAGCCTAGTTGCGAAAGGGGGAGAGCTATAATGAATAACGTTTTATGGTTAATCCCTACATTGCCACTATTGAGTGCTGCAATCATCGTATTGCTAGGTGGCAGAATGCCACTTCGTGCAAGCGGTATTATGGCGGCAAGCTCGGTATTTATCTCTGCGATTTTGGTTGGTGCGCTTTGGATTAACAGTGATTTTAATCCTGATTACCATCAACAGCTGTGGACGTGGATGTCTGTCGGTGCGTGGAAGGTCAACATTGGTTTAACCGTTGATCGACTAACGCTTGTGATGATCACAGTAACAACTTGGGTTGGTTTCCTAATCCACTTGTTCTCTGTGCCATTCATGCGTAAAGACTTTGGTGAACGTCGTTACTTCTGTTACTTGAACTTGTTCGTAGCGGGCATGCTGTTCTTCGTTATGGCCGATAACCTAATCTTGTTGTACACAGGCTGGGAAATCATGGGCCTATGTTCATACGGCTTGATCTCTCACTACTACAACAAAGAGAAGAACGTTTACTCTGGTCGTAAAGCATTCGTTGTTACCCGTATTGGTGATACGCTACTTGCTATCGGTATCTTGCTTGCGTTTGTTTCTTTCAAGACAGTTAACTTGCAAGAGATCTTCCACTTAGCAACAACGCAACCTGTTGATCTTGGTATCATCGCAGTTATCTGCCTACTGTTCCTAGTTGGTGGTATGGCGAAATCTGCGCAGTTCCCAATGCACGTATGGCTACCTGAATCAATGGCAGGCCCATCAACGGTTTCGGCACTGATTCACGCGGCAACCATGGTTACGGCTGGTGTTTACCTAATCGCACGTACTCACGTTCTTTACAACCTAGTTCCTGATGTGGCTTGGTGGGTATCGCTAGTGGGTGCATTCACTGCATTCTACGCAGCGACTTGTGCAGTAGCGCAAAACGATATCAAGCGTATTCTTGCTTACTCTACAATCAGCCAAATCGGTTACATGTTTGCCGCTCTTGGTGTAGGTGCTTACGACTTAGCGATTTTCCACGTGATTGTTCACGCTTGCTTTAAAGCGCTACTGTTCATCGGTTCTGGTGTCATCATCGACATGTACAACCATGATCACGACATCCGTAAGATGGGTGGCCTTGGCAAACGTCTACCATGGATGAAGTGGACTTATCTAGCAGGTTCTGCAAGTTTGGCAGCACTGCCGGTTATCACTTCAAGCTTCTACTCAAAAGATGCGATCATTGCTGCAACAGATATAGGCCATCTAGGCTGGTTGCTCGCTGGATTGGGTCTAGTAGGTGCGCTATTTACTAGTATCTACGCGTTCCGTATGTACTTCATGGTATTCAACGGCAAAAACCGTACTGAGTTCACTAAGCCGTCTTACATCAGTGAGAAAGGCCTACCTTGGCAGATGAAAGTATCAACTGGCATCTTAGCGGTTGGTTCTATCGCAATTGGTTGGATTCAGTTCCCATCAGATTGGTCTTTCGGTCCACACCTATTTGTTCCTTGGTTGAGCCAAGTACTGGGTGATGTGCCTGAACTTGACCCTTCAACAGGCCTGTTGCTTGAGCTACTAGGTGCTGTAATTGCAATTGCTGGTGTGTGGATTGCCCATGTAATGGTTAAGAAAGAGCTGGCTACAGGCAAAGGGATTGGTAACAACAAGTTCCTCAATGCAGCTTGGTATATCGATGATCTTTCGAAGCTTATCTTTATCCGTGGTTTTAAAGCGCTGACTGGTTTACTAGATACAGTAATCGAGCGTTGGATTCTTAACAAAGGTGTCGTCGGTGGTGTCTCTTCTGCAGTTTCAAGCAGTGGTGAGATAGTTAGCGAAGGGCAAGGCAATCAAGTATCGCGTTACGTCCTATGGATGATCGTTGGTGCAGTTATATTGCTGTTTTACATGGTTTAATCAATAAGGTTTATTTATGCTTAGTTTATTGATTTTTTTCCCGCTTATCGCAGCAGTGCTGATATGGCTAGGTTGTCGTAAACAACCTGAGCTAGCTCGCTCACTGACGCTTTCTGCGGTCGTCATCGAATGTTTGATGGTGGCGTGGATCTTTACCTCTGGCCATGTACATGGCTTCTCTATGACCGAGCGCCTAGACTGGATCCCTGATTTTGGGGTCCAATATCTGCTCAGCATAGACGGCATTAGCTTAAGCTTGATTGGCCTTAGCTGTGCACTGTTCTTAGTTTCCATTATGACAGGCTGGAAGCAGATTGACCGCTGGAACGCATTTGGTCCACTTATGTTAGCAACGTTGAGTGGTATCATCGGTGCATTTTTAGCGCTTGATCTACTACTGTTCTACGTGTTCTGGGAACTAATGCTAATCCCAATCTACTTCATGTTGAGCTTCTGGGGCTCGGCAGGCACGAAGAAAGCTGCGCTTAAGTTTATGATTGTGACCATCACTGGCTCACTATTAATGTTGGTGTCGCTGATCATTCTATACATCGTGAATATGAATGTGACTGGCCACATGACATTTGACTACTTCTACTTAGCAAGCCACCCAATGGCAGGCACTTTATCGAAGTATGTATTAGCGGGCTTCTTGATTGCATTCTTAATCAAGGTGCCGGGTTTCCCATTCCATTTCTGGGCACCAGATACTTACCGTGAAGGTAACCCAGCAGTAACAATGTTGCTTTCTGGTGTAATGGCGAACGTCGGTGCTTACGGTATCTTACGTTTCTGCTTAGCTATCTTCCCAAGTCCAATGCATCAGTTCGCTGATATCGGCATGGCGTTAGGCGCAATCGGCACACTTTACGGCGCATTCTTAGCGTTTAGACAAAGTGATATCCGCAACGTGATTGCTTACTCGAGTGTGAGCCACATGAACCTTGTTGTTCTTGCAATCTTTGCTTGGCAGCTACAAGCACTTAACGGTGCAGTTCTACAGTTAGTAGCACACGGCCTGTCAGTTGCTGGCCTATTCGCTGTAGTTGGTATGCTGCAATCTCGCGGCTACGAAGGCGACATGAAGAAAATGGGTGGCCTATACAAAGTTATCCCAGGAATCGGTGTTTTCCTTGTCTTCTTGATGGTAGCAAGTGTTGGTGTACCGGGTCTTGCAAACTTTGCTGGTGAAATCCTACTTCTAGTGGGTAGCTTTAGCACTTCACCACTTTGGGCAAGTGTCGCGGCATTCTCAATTCTATTGGGTGTGGTTTACTTCCTAAAAGCTTACGGCCGTTCAATGCTTGGTCCTATCTCTGAAGAGAACCAGTCACGTGACATTCTAGACTTATCTGCTCGCGAGAAAATGATTGCTGCAGTTCTAGTAATCGGTATTTTCTGGGTGGGTTTAGATCCAAACTACCTATTGCAGCTTATGGCGCACTCAACATCAGATTTAGTTAACGCTAAGCCTGTCGAAATTACTCACGCAATTATTAAAGGGGTAATGTATGTCACTCCATGATTTAACTTATGTGATGCCATATGCTTTCGTTGGTATTGGTGCGCTAATCGTTCTATTGCTCGGTGTATTACCGGGCAAAAAGAACAACCAAGTCCCTTACATTGGTTCTATCGTTGTTTTGCTGGCGACAATGTTCCAAGTTGGAACCCTGTTTGGCAGTGACCATCGTATTGAAAACTTTGTCCAGATAAACCATTTCGTTTTGGTTGCGTTTGAGCTGTTTGCAGCGGGTGGTTTAGCGACTATCTTACTTGCGCAGAACTATCCAGCGCTGAACAAGCATGTAGACGAAGAGTTCTACGGGCTAGTGTTGATTGCTGTACTTGGTACGTTCTTGTTGGTTTCTTCTGTAAACCTGCTTGCAGCGTTTATCGGTATGGAAACAGTTGCGATTCCAATGTTTGCTCTTGTTGCATGGAACCCTCGCCGCAAAGGTGCGGTCGAAGGTGCGATTAAGTATGCAATCACAGCAACAGTTGCTGCAGCGTTCTTTATGTTCGGCATCGCGCTTATCTACTTCGGCACTGGTACACTCGTAATTGATCAAATCCCAGAAGCGCTCGGAACGGCTCACGCTATCCCACTTATCGCTATCATGGGTATTATCTTCTTGCTAGTTGGTGTTGCGTTTGAATTGGCTCTTGCACCGTTCCATACATGGTTAGCCGATGTATTCCAAGCATCTCCTGCACCTGTTATGGCGTTTATCGGTAGTATCGCAAAAATTGCCATGCTGACTTTCTTAATCAGCTTTGCAGTACAAATTGCGCCTGTGTGGTATCACCTAGAAAGCGTTCTATGGGCACTTGTTTTCCTAAGCATCGTATTTGGTAACTTGCTGGCATTACGTCAAAAGAACGCCAAGCGCATTCTGGCATACTCATCTGTTGCTCAGTTCGGTTATGTGATGATGGCGCTAGCGAGTATTGTTCCAAACGACGCTATTTCAATGCACCACTCTGTTCGTGCGGCAGCGTACTATGGCTTTAGCTATGCGATTATGAACATGGTAGCGTTCGCGGTTATCACGATGCTAGGTAAATACAACCCAACTGGCGACTTAGATGGATACCGTGGCCTAGGCCGTCGTTTCCCCCTAGCAGGTGTTGCTATGGCAATCTCTGTGCTATCTCTAGCAGGTATTCCACCTACAGCCGGCTTCTTTGCGAAGTTCTTCCTGTTCTCAGATGTTCTTGCAAATGGCCACCTAGGTTTTGTATTGCTTGCAGTCGTAGGTTCAGCGGTATCAATTTTCTACTACCTAAGAATCCTACTGGCCCTCTTTGCTAAGCAAGAGTCTACAGAAGAAGATTCTGTGAATGTTGCCATTAACAATGATGGTACTGTTATTGCCGAGCCAACAGCATTTGGCCCAGCTCTAGTTATCGCAATTTGTGCAATCGGCACACTAGCGTTCGGTATCTTTGCTCAGGCTGTATTTAACTTTATGTTCTAAGTTACAGTTTCAATAGCAAACATTAAGCCCTGCCTAATAAGGTGGGGTTTTTTTTGCACCGTATCTGATAGTAGCAATGTCAGAGCTTTGTCAGAGAGAGCTTGACACTATGACGTTCATTCAAAATTGTGCCATTGTTTATTGATAATATTAATTATACTTAATCTGGTTGATTACCAGCTTTTTAAAAATTGAGAGTTACTACGCTTGTAATTGTCTGTAATAGCTGTCAATTTGATTTTATGCCAAGAGTAAATCGTTGAGTTGGAATGAAAATTTTCATTGCACTGATTTAGGAGTTAGGTATGAGAACCAAAGATAAATTTGCTTTGGAGCTAGCACTAGAACAATTTTTGCAACTTACATCTTCTTTGGACGTTGCTGTTTCGGGCTCTCTTTCTATTGAGGGTAAACTGATCCACTTTGACAACCGCGTCGGCGACGATAGTCCGAATTTTCAAAATATACGTGCTCTGAACGAATATCAGGGAGATCTTCCCGGCTTACTGGCTGACTTACAGTTTGTAGAGGGAACAGCGAAGGTAATTGAAGGAGAGAAGAGAAGTAAGAATGCTACTTTTTCAGCTCCCATGCTCTCTAAACTCAAACATTAGCGGTTTTGTTTAACATATCGCCGCTGGCTACGAGTATTGTTGCCAGTAGTGACGTGCAATGGCATATAGCGCGTAAGCGTTGGCTAGGTTAAACAAAAAGCTTGTGAAGCTAAAGCCTGTGTAGTAGTTGGTTAAAAACGCCAGTACCATACTTAAATAAGTGATGAAGACGCCCCACTTTTTCCAGTACCAGATGCCTAAACAGCCAACAATATTGACAGCAGAAATCAGGCTGTAAGCCACTAGCAATCCATCTGAAAGGGTATACGAAGTGGTTTCTATCGTATGCAGTTGTTGAGTGAGCTCAGCCGGCTTAACGCCATACATTTCCAAAGTAGGTAAAAGAGTTCCCATCATTTGCTCGATGACTTGTACCGCAATAACGACTTGGTTATGAATCCATTGAGAGATAGGTGTTGCCTCGATACATAAACCTATGATGAGTACCGAACCAAGTATCGAAAGCCAGACGTAAGTCGAAACCCAAAAACCGCGACTTATCGCTGTATTTGTTTCCACTTCTGCAGTAGTTTGTTGAGTAATTTGCATAGAATAGAAATCTTTATTTTCACTGTAGGCGGACTCAGAGCAAATAGTACACTTGCTCGCCATTGTCTTGCAATGCTAGGTGAAATTGATAACAAAAGGATGACAATGAAACGAACATTGATCACTTGCGCTAATAGCGAAATTGGAGCAGAAATTGCGAAGCGAATGTCCAAAAAAGAGAAAGTCCTTTTAGCATCGAGAAATTTAGATAAGTTGAAGAAGTTATCTTGCGAGTGGAGTATTTCTCCTGAGATTTATCCGTTGGACTTTTTCGATTCAAGCAGTGTCGAGCATTGTGTTAAGCAGGTAGCGCAAGCAGGGCAGGTAGATAACTTGGTATTTATCATACCGCGCATTCTGCCTTCAAATGAGGTGTTTCCTACCGAGCAGGATTGGCGAGCTTTGTTTAATGAATATTTCATTCAGCCTTTAAGTTTGATTAAAGGGCTCGTTGAACAACAAGTTTTGCAAAGGGGCTCAAAGGTTGTCCTGATATCCGGTCTAAGCTCTAAATCGGCATTAAGTCATTACGCGACAAATAATTGCTTGAGAAGCGCTTGGCTAGGACAAGCTAAGACAATGGCGTTAGCGTTAGGTGAGCAAGGGATATCCATCAATACACTTTCTTTGGGCGGGGTGATGACCGATTCCTATATCAGCAAGCTAAAGGCTAAGGCTGAACAGCTCGGTATTTCCTACGATCAATTAATGGTGGATGAGGTTGCAAATATTCCTCTTAAAAAATATGCATCAGTGGAAGATGTTGCCGAAGCCGTCATATCTTTGCTTGGTCCGTTGTCAAACCATATGAGCGGGCAAAACCTATTACTTGATGGTGGTTTTTTCAAAGGCTTTTGACTTTTTGGCTAGTAAAGACGGAAACTCTAATCGCGTTTAGTTTGGCATATAGTCTTGCTTATACTGAAGTGGCGTTTTTGTGGTTATCGACTTGAATTGGCGATGAAAAAAAGACATGTTTTGATATCCGCAAAGATAGGCAACTTCATCAACGGTTTTATTACTGGAGATAAGGAGGCTGCATGCCTTGCTGACACGAAATTCATTTAAGAATTTAGTGAACGGCTTGCCAAAGGTTCGTGAGAAATATTTGGAAAAGGATACTTGAGTCATACTGGTTATGTTAGCCATATCCTCAGCACTAATCGGCTTTCCATAATGCTGATGTACGTAACCTAGCACCTTTTCAATTCGACCAGATTTATCCAAATCTGGTGTAATCCTATTCCAGTAACCCAATGCTTTTTTCTCAACAAGACTTAGTTCGTAAAGTAAGTCCGTGAATTCCCAAAGCCTTTTAAATGGGTTTAAAAAACGTAGTCTTTCTATTCTTCTGGCAATGTCATTTGTTTTTGGTAGTTGGAAGCTCAGTGCTGAGCTACATTGGTCAAACATGTTTTTTAGGGAGCGAAATTCAGGTTTGTTTAACCACATTTCGCCTAGGTAGCTATTGTCCCATTGTATGTAGGTTGACTTTACCTTGTCTTCTTTTTCTGTCTCGCTTTTCCAGCAATGTGGTGTATTTGGCGCGACAAGTACGACTTCTCCTGCGCTAAATTCGCGAATAGAATTGTGTATATAGGCAATTCCGGAGCCTTTAACTATGTAGGTAAGCTCCCATTGAGGGTGATAATGCCAAGGAAAGCTAAAGTTGCTCTGTTCATAGTGACCAAGGTAGAAAGATTGTTGATCGCTATTTGGAATAGTTTCAAGAACAGGTTTCATGCGAGTGCTCTAATATTGTAAGTGCCCCAATTTTGTATCTGTCGCCGGTTAAGTCTATAGGTAAGCAAACAGAGCTTATGCTAGATCACAGTATCTATTATCTGGTTTACCAGTTTTATCACGCAGCTGCGATATTGTGGACAAATGAAACTCGAATGTAAGTTGGATCTAGAAAGGCATACTTCGTTAAATAAAGAGGTAGGCAAAGAGGTTTCCCTCTTTGCCTAAAGGTTGGACTATTGAATTTTAGCTAAGGTGTTTTTACCAATATCTGAAGAAAAATCAACCGTCTTAAGTGTTGCTGTGGTTACGAACCCACCGTCATCAGGGAAAGTGACAGAGATGTCGTTATCTCCACTTAGTAGTTGGTATGGTATTTTTATAGCCAGCATACTAAAGAACTGTGGACGATAGTCCTGGTCGTCGCCTGCGAAATCATTCGGCACTTCAACCTGAGTACCATTGATCTTAACAATTGGCTTGAGGGAAAGGCCATGTTGTCGACCAAAGCTCAGGCGCAGCGTCGCTTCGCCGTATTGGCTGGTCTTCACGTCGTCAATCTCGAAATTAATAGCCGTGTCTTTCTTAATTGGTTTTAGATAGCTGTTCGCGTAGTACTTGCTTTCTGTAGCCGTCTCATTGATGTTGAGTTCTTGTGAGAATGTGTACTCAAGGATGACCGTTGCTTCCGAATCAATCTTTATAGACTCTGGCATGGATGAAAGCTGAGTCTCAGTCAATGTTGGTTCACCATTGGCAAAGTGAAGTTGTTTCATTTTGATACTTTGTGGCGATGCGTTTTGTGTATCAGTAAGGTTAATAGCAACATCAGCAGTGTTAGTCACCAGATTGCTGAGGATGACATAAGCCTTTTTATCATCAACGTAGCTATCGACCATCACATCAGGCTGGTCGGAGTAGGAGATTACACGAGTGCCGTTAACATCCGCCCAAAGTTGGTAGAACTTGATGATATCGCTGAAAATATATTGGCTACCTTGTTCACCTGCTTTCTCATCGTTGTGACGCATTAAACGCCAAGGATAATTTCTTCCTTCATCACCAGACCATTCTGCTTTCATAAGACTAAATGGGATTGCCTTGAGAATTTGATTTGGTTTCGCCATAAATTGCATCATCATTGGACTGAATGACTTCATGGTTTGCCAATCATTTTTAGCTGACCAGACGTTTTGTTCGGTTTGATGATCGCGGCCACCGTATTCTGAGATCATGAATGGTTTCACTTTACCAAGTTTTAACTTTTCGTATTGCTCCATCATGTCCATGGTCGCTTCAATCCGTCCTCCCCGATAATTGGCAACGCCACCGTCTCGGCTCAAATAGCCAAAGTCATATAAGTGGATTGAGAAAAAGTCCATGTATTCACCGCTCGTGTCGATGAATAGTTTCATGCGTTCGTCCCAATCTGAGAAATTATTATCGTCGAACCAAGGAAAAGCTGCGGTATAACCGCCAATCATGACATCCTTGTTATATTTTCGAATCGAGGTGGCAACTTCATTGTGATAAGTAAATACGTCAATAGGTTTTCCGTGTTCAACATCGACGATTTCATACAAAGGTTCATTCAATATTTCTAGGTATTTTGGACGTTTAGGCCCTTGACTCGCGTCTTGGTTGTCGTTTCGATAGAAGTCATTCAAATACCGTCCCATGAACTCACCCACAGCATCGGTATTTTTGAAAGACCAGCCACCTTTTCCAGTATGGTTTCCGATCCAAAACTGATTGAGTTGGCCACCAATCATGACGTTAAAACGATCTTCATAATGGTGTTGACCCGCTAGCTCTTGACCGTAATATTGCTCGCGATAGTATTTTCCTATTGCTTCAAGTTTTGACGCATCCGCATAGCCGGGCCTGTTGGGATCTTCTTCGACTTGAGTTGCGTAATACGGCATTGAGCCATTGTCCCGACCAAAATAAATATCGAGATCATTGAACAAATAATCGAGTTTATCTTGTTCACCAACCCAATCATTCGAAGTGATCATCGAGTGAGCTACGATATATTTACTACGGTCAAAATCAGAAATTCCACCAACAACGTGTTTTACATTTAAATCTACTTGAACTTGAGTGGTGGCGCTTGCATAGCCTGATATCAGCGTCATATTCGCTAATAACAAGGACTTACTAATCGCATTCATTTTAATAACTCCTTTTGTTCATGAATGCGCTTCTTATATCACGGAGGTATTTTTTATAGGCGATTGTGTTCACATAACCAATATTTGGTTAACCAGTTTTGGCTGATATTTACCATTGAAATTCGATTTATATAGTTATTTTGCTGAGATATGTACATTATTAGCAAATGGTAAAATATGAGGCATGTATATTCTTTTATCCAAATTCTTAACTAGCAGGGTAAGGAATGAGTTGTCGAATACATTTAGGATTTGGATAGAAAATGGAGCTTGAATAGAAATTTTTCAGCATTCAAATAAGCTGTATTAGTGTATGATTTTTATACACTGTTTAATGCAGCTTGATCTTGGTGGGAACAAAAATGAAAAAAGTTTTATTAACTGGGTTTGAAGCTTTTGGTAATACCCCAATTAACCCTGCAGAGCTGGTGGCAAAAGAGTTAGATGGCACCCAAATTTGTGGTGTAGAAGTTGTATCTCGAATTGTACCCAACTCATTTTATGACTGTATCACTTGCGTAAAAAGCGCGGTCGAGGAGATAAATCCAGACTGGGTTGTAATGCTAGGGGAATTTGGAGGTCGTGCGATGATAACTGTTGAGCGAATTGCGCATAATTTAAATGATTCAACTCGCTATCAGTTAATAGATAACAAAGGTCTTTCATTTCAAGGGCAAATGACCGAGCCTGATGGCCCAGTCGCGTACTATTCCACACTTCCTATTCGCGCAATGACAAAAGTAATGAGAGAGCAGGGGATTCCCGCGGATATTTCCGATACCGCAGGAACATTTTGTTGCAACCATTTAATGTATGGCGTGCTGCATCATATCGCTACAAATAAATTGTCAGTTAAAGCAGGTTGGCTACATCTGCCACACTTACCGAGTGTCGCAGCATTAGAACATAATTTAGGGGCACCAAGTATGTCGTTAGAGACGTCGGTCAAAGGAGTATCGCATGCGATACAAGCTGCAATCGAGAACAAGTACGATATTGAAGAAGCAGTATTGTCTAATTTTCAAATTTAGTGCGTGGATAAAGTCGCTTTTAGTTATAAAAAATGCGTTAAAGCGTTAATTTAACGCATTCTTAAGGTTGAATTAACGGTATGATTCTAATCAACTGAACACTATCGGGTGTGGCCTGGACTTTGAAAGAGGTGTGCATAAACGAAGTCAATAGCCGGCTACTCCTGTATCTTTATACGGATAAACAGGTCACCCAGATGAGCCTAGATTCTATTCGCTTTTATTAGAATTACTAGGTCTTCCGTCGCAGTCAGCATGCCTATCTCCAAGGCAAATTTCCAGCTGAAGTTCTGGCACAGCAACTCGTCCAAGATGGTTGTATATACTAGGACTTAAGTGCTTCAAGCGACTCGATATGGTTGACTAATTCAGTTCAAAAAGACAGCAGTCGATATTCCCTAATCAGTTAGAGATAGGCGTGTGTAATGATCAGTAAAAACCGCTGTTTTTGAGCCATTCCAATAAAAATAATTAAATTATCACACCTAATCCCAATAAAGACTGGGTCCCTCTAAAGGTTCTACCTTAGGCTGAAACTTATTAATATCAAGATTAATATCGAAGAATTTTATTACGGGTCTATGATCACTTTCAGGAGCATTGTGTTCGTCGACGACGGTTAATTCTTTTGAATCAAACCTAACATTGTATTGAGTATCATCATAAAAACCAATGTTATCTAGTCCCCCAACATCGGGGAGCAGCCTTTTCTTATTGGCTTTAATATGGTTATCTTTTATTTTTCTGTATGTATAGTTTGGGAGGCACTCAAATTTAATGCCCGCCTTTTGAAAGGCTTTGACCTGTCCATTACTTAAAGGGTCATATTTCTCTAGATAATATCGTTCACTCAGATTACTATGACTTGTTTCAAATGGGCTGTCGGTACCATTCTCGATATGGGCTCCAAAAGTCTTCAATTCATCGAAATTGGATACATCTGATTTTGTTAGACGTTCATTTAAGTCTCCCATAAATAAAACCGGATTGTGGCTAGTAAACCCTATTGATTTTAATAGATATTCAATCTCATTTTGCCTGCTAACCGCACTTTTTGAATCTAAATGAGCACTTATAGTATCGATACGCAAGCCATCTATTTCTATAGTTGCAACGCATCCCCCTTTACCCATATTAGAACCATTCCCAAGTTTATTTAACGTTTTTACACCATTAACGTTGCGGGTAGCGAAGTGTCTTTTTGTGTCGGCTGCTAAAGTTTTAACCCGCAAAAATTTCCGTAGATCAGACCGACAAAAAATATGCAGCGTACAATTATTTGATTTGGCGCTTAAGGTCAAAAAGTCTTTTGGTTTCGCGCCTGCATAACCACCAAAAGCTTCAGCGACTAACGTATCATAAGACACTGGAGTACCTAATGCGTTTCCCTGATTATTATTTGCTGCGCTAGACAATTGTGCTGGATTCTGTACTCGAAACTTAATTGACTTAGCAATTCTTTGTGCTGCGTATAAGTTCCCTTGTGACGATCTAACTGCTTCCTGCTGAGAAAAAAACAACAAATCAGGGCAGTTATTTTCGAATATTTTTTTTATAAAATAATTTATGGTCTTGTCTGATATGTGTTGTCCTGCTTGGTTCCAAGTCATAGCCATACAGCTAAGTTTCGTCTTTTTCGGCATAAATTACTCCTTAATCTATTAGTGATTACGCAATTAACAAAAAATTATTAAAAATAAAAAGTCCCAAAATTTATATTTTTTCATTAAGAATATTCAAATAAATTATAGACTTGCTTGGAGTTATTCAATATGTATAACATTTAATATTTTAATTATTCTTACTTGGAATATATTGGTATATACATCCAGTAGCTATATATGAAACACAAACTAAGTACAAATAAGAACAGACATGATTGATGTATAAAAAGGGGGGAAGGTTACATTAACTTAAAGTAAATAGTCTAACTTTGCTCATAGTATGTTACGTATATATAAAATAAAACCTAACATTAAATTAGTTTGTTGAATGTAATTAATAAAATTATATAAATATATAATATAAATTATTCATATAGATTAAGAATAATTAAAATATTTAATCTATTATAGAAAATGCAATTAGATGCGTTTTGCGTTTATGCTTGTGCTCCGGTTTGAAGTACAACGGAACAGAAAACAACGATTAAAGAGTTAACTTTATGTTTGTAATTAAATTAAAACTCCATGGAGACAGTAGGGTAAAACCATAGGCCACTAGAAAAATAACCCTGAAAACGCCAAATTGTAGCGGCTTGCAAAGGAAACTAGGAAAAGTTCGCTTGGACACAACATGCCCGTAGTAATTCGACCACCACCTTATTTTGGGATTGAGCTGTCGGATAAGCTATGGGGTCGTTAAGTAGCCACTGTCAACGATAGTAAGTTTTATTTTAGCTAAAAAGGTTTTGATGTTCTCTTTGATTGGATTTATGAGCAGTTTGGTTTTGTACTTACGTACGTTAAAATCGAGAAAGCAAATCCATGGTTAATGTAGGTGATGTGCGTCTTTTCCAAGGAGAGTGTTAATCCTCAGTATTTTAGGGTACTTCCTCACTTTATTGAGCCTCTATGAGTCAAGATTTTTAGGGTATATAATAGATTTATAATGTTATTTTACCCTTACGTGTATTGTGGCATATTTTTGAGTTTTCCCAACCCGTTTTTTGAGCTTTCCGCTCGCTCGATCCAGCGCATAAACCTAGACGCGTAAGCGAAATCTTTAGTTATAAAGTGTTGCTGTTATAGACGCTATAAAACAGTGGCTCCGATCATTGATAATGTGTGCACTGTTGACAACTGTTCCTCGACTACATAAATAAGTTCTACATTTGCTAATTTGAATGATATAGAAGTGGCTCGCTATGTCAATGAATAGGAGTCATGACGTAACATCGGCAAAAGAGCTTTTTCTCTTGATATAAATCAAACAAGGTAAATGTGTTAGTACAAGTGCTGTAAAAGTACTTCTTAGTTATCCATGGGGTATTTACGTTTACTTGCTTCCACTAATGGTTGATTGCTATGTTATTGTTTTACAAAGCAGTATAAGAGAAAATCTAATGGAATCTAATAGTAACTTTAAAAAAATATTAATGGTAAATATAGGTGGTATGCTCGATGTGTATGATTTCATCGTTTATGCCGTTATGTCGAGTTATATTGCCGAAGTATTTTTTCCTCATGCAGATAGTATGACAGCTCTTATTGCCACATTGTCAATTTTTGCTATTGGCTATGTAGCAAGGCCACTTGGTGGAATTATTTTTGGCCACCTTGGTGATAAATATGGACGAGCCAAATTTTTTTCATACTCTATTTTTATAATGGCTTTCTCTACTCTTCGAACGGTTTCGGGTGTGATCTAGGCTTCGAAAGAGGTGCGCATAAGCGAAAGCGGATAAAATCATGGTACTCGGATCAGAGTTCGAATTTTACCAGCCACCCAGAGTCCATCTATGCCAAAGCACCTCTCTCCAAGCCAGCATGACTAGCTCTTGGATTACATCTATGTATATTTAGGCTCTTTCACTTTTTTATTCGATCTCGATGGATATACATCTACATAGTAAATCACAGCTGCGGCGATCACCCAGCCACCAATGATATCGACAAAATAGTGCCAACCTAGTAAAAACGTTGCGCTAGCTAACAGTGCATTGACCACAAGTAATGGATAGAAAAGCCACTTGGTTTTTCTGAACGTGTAAGTGAACAGGGTTGACCAAATAATATGAAATGACGGGAAAGCTACTAGCCCGCCACCAACAACTGTAGGCTCAATGCCTTGGCGAATTTGCTGAAATTGCAGAGCTAGGTTGATCTGAGGCTCGATCAGGTGCGTATGATCGAGCACGCTAGCTGGAGAAGCAGTTGGGAAGAAGTAGTATATCGTCATTCCAATAACATTAGCTAGAGTAAACTTAGCTAAAAATAACTCCCCTTCTTCCTTTTTATAGAAAAAAAACAAGAGAAAAGGTAACACGATAAACTGTGGTGTTAGGGATGCATACGCTACTGACAATGTGTTTACGACATAAGTATACTGGAAAAACCAGTCCAAGATCTTGTTTTGATCGATACCAAGTCTCATATCTAATTGGTACAAAAAGGCATCGACCGGTTGAAAAGGGGTCACCTTAATTATTGTCGATATGTACATTGAAAGCCATAGGGTCATAAATACAAAAATAAATATGAGCGGCTTTTTAATGTTAGGCACTAATTTTTCAAAGATTATGAACCCTAACGTTAAACCGATTAAAAACAGCATCACCTTTAGTGCTACTACATAAGTGCTTGGACCGGTTAGATATTGAGTAACAGCTTCATTGTATGAATAGCTACATAAACTTAGTAGCAATATCGAGAGGAAACTGATAAATGTAATTTGGTTCGCTCGGTTAATATTTTTAACTTTGATTAAAAAATTATCGATAAGACTACGATTAAAAATATCTGAACAGGTTAGCCTTTTATCATAAAAAGCCTTGCTATTGCTTGGTTGTTTTACAAGTGTCATCTTCATGAATACTCTACGTAACTTTTGAACTTAACGCGTAACAGACTTAGTCTGTTACGACGTCAGTACGGCGGTTTTTCTGTCGGCCAGCAGATGTTTTATTGGTTGCGATTGGTTTTGATTCACCATTGCTTTCTGCTGTTAGGAGATCAGCGTTAACGCCGTGTGCAACTAGATACTTAACTACAGCATCTGAGCGCTTTTGCCCTAATTTCTTGTTGTAGGCAATGCTACCAATTGAGTCGGTATTGCCCTCTACAGTTAGCTTATGCTTTTCTTGTTTTATATCTTTGATCATTTGATCTAAAACGTACTTAGAGCGGTTGGTTAAGTTCGATTTATTAAAGGCAAAATAGACGCGTGCCAATACTTTCCCTTTTTGGGTAATATTCACTGTTTGATGTTCGGAAATAATGCTTTTTAGCAAGTATTCTTCACACTGCTTGTTGATATTTTGCTGGCTAAATGAGTCTTGATTCAGAATGCTCTCAATTAAATACTTGTCAGGAGACACTTTATCCAGCTTCTGTACTTGGTAAAATGGTCCTTGGTTTAGTTCTAGCTCTGTGCCATCCCCAACAATAATTTGTTCTTTAAACTCTCCATGTTTAGAGCCGCAATAAAGACTAAAAGCTTTGTTACTATCGATTTCTTCTTTTGCAAATGCTGTTAATGGCATAGTAAAAGCCACTAGTAGCAATAAATAATGTTTTTTCATAGTTGTCACTTTAATACTTAAATTAATTTTCATAGCAGATCATCGTAAGTGACCTGTTTCCTCGTTTATTATTCCTAGGATTTGATTGACCATTTGCTCTCCGTCCTTAGCTTCGTAGACGTTGTTGCTACCAACACATTGCGTAAGAGCTGGGTTGGTACTTGTGTCGTAATCGAATCCGATAAAAGCCAAAGTCGTTTTAATTGGTTGTCCATTTACTGATGCTGTACCGCTATCGAGAGTGTTTACAATCGTGGAGCACATTCCAGCATCTACTAGTTTGTTGGTAACGTCTTTGTGGTTGTCCACTCCATCAGAGATGACAATCATTAACCGTCTTGGTAGTGTTCCTTGTTGCAATACTTGGGCTGCGCGAATAATACCTTGGTAGGAAGATGTCCCATTGTTTGGTTTGAATCCATCTAGGGTACTGTTAAATAGATTAAAATTTGTAGTCAGTTTCATATCGTGAAACGTAGCATCTTGTTTTGCAATCTCGTAAGAGCTGTCTTTAACGTCAAATATGCCTTCGACTGTTTTACTTGCGTCAACATTACTCGAATTGTTTGTTGGATTTCCATGACTATCAACAGTTTGAATCATACCTATATATGACGTGCCATCCGATGGGATGGAGTGCGTTGCATAGTTGTATACAACAAGCCCAATCTTGTTTTGATAGTCAGATGACAAGCCCGCATTTTGCACTGCTAATTGATCGGTAACTTCTTGCACTACTTGCTGGAGCTGTTTGTATTTCGGGTCACCGCCTTCCGATGGACTGTCTTTCATCGAACCAGAAAAGTCTGCAACGATCACGGTATCTACTGGCGATTCAACTTTTTGTGAGATCGCTCCACTTGAAGTGGTAAATTTAGCACCTAATCCAGGTTGCTCAGAATTGCCGGAAAACCAAGACAACTGATCAGTCGATATATTGATCTGATACTGGTAGCCGTCGACAAAGTTTTGTAAGCATTCTGTATCAGTTTGGCTACAGTCTAGCTTAGTAATTTTGAGAGCCTTTATGTCTTGAATATCAGGGATATAGGCTTTGGCATAGTTCGTTGCCAAGGCTTGATTAACAGCACTACCATTGCCATCGGTACTGGAATTGTCATCATTCAGTGCCGCGATAGCTATTGAAGCGACTTCAGATGCATTATCCAGCCTGGCTCTAGTTTGCAAGGCACGAGCACCGTCAGTAGCTAATGCTAAAAATCCAATCATGCCTAGCAGAAGTAAAATGAATAGAATGCCGGCCACGCCTTGTTGATTGTGTCGAGTATTCGTCATTGCTATCTGCCTATAGAAATTGATGATGTACTGATGTCGCTATAGTCACCACCGTAGTTATAACCGTAGAAGTTGACGCCTTTGTAGCAAAGGGTGACACGGTAAAGCGGTGCTTTACGACCCCAAGTTGTAGTGACAGTTAGATCTTGGTAGTCACTAATTTTTTTGCTAGAGGTACATTTATACTGGCCTAACTGGTAACTCGTTACGTGAACAGAGTTATTATCGTTTTGGTCGTAGGTTAATCCTTCAACTGTTGCACCAAATCTCTTTGGATCATAGACGGCCAGCGTTCTATCGAGTGAGTGCTGAGCGACGGTGTAAAGCGTGTTAGCATCCGACACGCTTATGGTCTCATCGCTATCGTATAATTGTGTTCTTTCTCTTAGCAGGCTTACCAAAGAAAATGACAGCCTATCAAGTTGCCCTTTCAATGAAATTTGCACCAGGACCTGCTCGCTAAACACTAATAGCATGCATACAAAAAATGTGATGATCGCAAACTCAATTGCGTAGACGCCGCTTTGCTTGCGTTTAGTATTGGAATTGATCACGTTGGTATTCCTGTACAGCTATCATCTCGCGACTAAACAAGCCAGAAGTGAAGGTAAAATAATCGGAAATTGCATGAAACTCGTAGTTCACTCGATATATTGCAATATCGCTATTTACCGGGTTACCACAAGTTGCAGATGTTTGTCCGTCTGGTATTGGGCACGACCCAGTGACGCTTGCAAGTGCACTCATGCTATCTAGATACTGAACGGTGAGACGAAAATTCTTTGCGTCAATGACCCCAGACCAAAAAGAGCTACTATTATCAATAACCTTTTGTACAACGCTAAGGTATTCAGTGCTTCCATCGGTCACTTTCGCTTCTCGTACTGCTTGAGTTGCAATAAGATCACTAATCGATGAGATGTAAGACATGTAGCTAATCTCAACCCAAAGCATCATAATCAACCATAATGCGAGGAAGCCAAACGTAAATTCGATGGCGACCGTTCCCTGCATTTTGCGTCTAAGCAATCTCATTCCTAACCCTTAGCTTTGCTACTGCTAGATGTTGCAGCCGTTTTTGGTTCAGAAGAAGTGTGTTTTGGCTGATTGCTAGGATATTGTGGAGCTAGAGAAACCTCTTTTGTTGTTTTAAGAGTTAGATACAGTTCTGCAATTTCTCTATCGTTGTATTTGGTTTCAAGAATGCTTTGCATTAACTGCAAATTTCCAGATTTTGCTACTGCCAACACTAAATTAGCTGTCATCTGTTGGTCTGCTTGATCGCTTTTGTACAGTGGCATAATGCGATCGATTGCTTGCTGATAATGACCTTGCAATATA
Source organism: Vibrio sp. A37 (assembly GCF_059777565.1). Classification (NCBI taxonomy): domain Bacteria; kingdom Pseudomonadati; phylum Pseudomonadota; class Gammaproteobacteria; order Vibrionales; family Vibrionaceae; genus Vibrio; species Vibrio sp. A37. The sequence continues at coordinate 230,090 of NZ_JBLNLI010000004.1, forward strand.
TCGAGAACAACTAGGTTGTTTGTTACTTTCTTTTCATCGTAAAAGTGAGCGCGCGCTAAATCAAAATAATGTCTAGATTGGGCATACAAACCTTTAGATGCGTAGATGACACCTAGTAAGTTCTCAACTTCACCATCACTGTTATTTAGCTTATTTGCTTTGATAGCTGTGTTCATTGCGGCATCTGTTTTACCAAGCCTAAGTTGAGCTTTCGCTTGAATAATTAGAGAAGCTACAACAGGTTTGGTTTTATTAACTGGCTCGATAACGAACATTGCATTGGCTGGATCACCAAAGTCTAAATATGCTTGAGCCAGCTTAATGCGAGTTGAATCAGTATCTTCCTTCTTCAACTCATCACGATAAATTTTGATTAAACCTTGATAGTTTTTAGTTACCGTTAATGCTGATTCAACGGTAGAGTTATTGCTTTTTTGCGGTGTTGATGCACACCCTGAGGCAATTAGTATGACAAGGCATACTAAAAGTTTTTTATATTTAATCATGTCTGTCTACTTATTTAATTAGGTTAGGAGAAAAACTTCATAATCGGTGGCCCAACGACTAAAGGTACGATTGGGAACATATGAAATATGATCATTGGCACTGATATTTTAGAGGCCAATTTACCCATTTTTTCCTCTGTTTCGAGTAGGGAAATTTCTCTTATATCTGCCGATAAATTTGTGAGTACTTCATAAATCGAGCTACCGTAATGCAAACTCTGCTTTAATGTCATAGTAAAGCTTCGCATTGCATTGGTTGGCACACGAGCATATAGTTCATCTAAAGCTACTTCTAACCCAACTATACGAGCTCTGGTATTGGTTTGACTTAACACATGAGCCAAATGTTTATTGAAGCCTTTCATTTCTTCCGATAAGTAGCTTAGCGACGATTCTATCGTCATACCTGTCTTTACACACATCGCAAGAAGATCGAGTAGATAGGGCAGCTGGGCCGATATTCGCTTTTTAAGCTTGCGTGTTTTATCTGCAATAATCATATCTGGAACTGAAATGCATAGAATTGCCCAGAATCCACATGCTAGATATAAAGCGATCGTTGACCAGGTATCGAAAGCAAAATACAAAATTAATGCTATACCAATTGCTGCGCTTATATACTTTGCAGGCATATATAATGAAGCATATTTAAAGTCATAGTATCCCGCGGACTTAAACATGTCTTCAATATCTGCTTTATTTGCGGATAATACTTTTGGTAAATACTGCTCTATTTTTTCAAAACCATCTTCTTCATTCTCGGTATTTCCGAGTTCCTTGCGTGCGTATTTATTGAGTGTTTTCTTACGGTTTGCACTTCGGCGTAAGAAGCCAATAATTCCCCAAACACCAAATACAAGCAGAGACAATGCTAAAAATAGTATGAGTTGATTATTCATCATATTACTAGTCCCTCATTATCCAAGACGCAATAGCGAAACCAATAAAGTTACTCGCTAATAGGTAATAAAGTAAGTAATGTCCTTTGGGATCATGCATTACAAATTCAAAGTTTTCTGGGCTGATAAACTGATAGCAAAACAAGAAAATAAATGGTACCGCAGCAACAATTTTTACTGACATACGCGCTTCGGATGTTAGAGACATCTTTTTCTTTTCAGCAGCTCTTTCGTTGAAAATCATTCGATTAAGACGGCCGATTACTTCTTTAAGTTGGCCACCTCGTCGTAAATTTGCATTCAATACAATCACAAAAAATAAAAACGAAGGATACGGAAAACGAATACACGATTTTTTAAACACGCTTTCTGGTTTTTCGCCAATAAGAAGGCGTTCACCCATGCGTTTAAACTCGTTCCCTACATCACCATCTAAGTTCTTGCCGACGTATACGATGGCATGGACAATACTTTCACCGGTACTAATCGCACTACCTAATATGTTTAGTGCTTCAGGGAATGCTTCGGTGAATCTTTTATACGCTCTCTTTTTAAGCCAAAGATATCCGATAAACAAGAAAAGAAACTCAAGCAAGCAAAACATAGCAATGAGATCGCCAAGGCCACCCAATACGAAAATCTTATCGATGTAAATCGCTAAAACGAAGCAAAGTAATGTAACAACACCAATTTTTAGAGCTGCAAACTTACCTAACTGTGTGTAGGCACTCTTCATGTTTTTAACAAACCTATCGGAGAGTTTTTGCTCAGATAGTGCATCTAGGTCGACAGCTTGCGACTCTTCAGTGAGTGAAGCTTCGGCCTTGGCGAGTTGCTCTTTGTTAAGGTAATTATGCTTTGGCTGATTGCCGCGCAAAAGCATAATTACAGCTACGGCTCCAACAATTAGTATGAACCAATACATTACGCTGTCTCCACCGCACCGAATATGGCACTCAGTTGAGCTTGAAGACCATAAAAACTAGCTTTCTCTGATAAAACGGAGCGTCTTGGTAGACCTGAAGTCATAAAGCTGCCGACAACTTTGCCATTTTGAACTTGGTTGCCGTGCTGAAATTTGAACAGCTCTTCTAGGACGAATGCGTTTCCTTCAACCCCAATAACTTCACATATACTCATGATCTTTCGAGTACCATCATGAAGACGACTGATCTGAACAACGAGATCGACTGCACTTACTACTGAGCGTCTTATTGCTTCCAACGGCAGGTTGTTTGTCGCCATCATTACCATAGATTCAACACGAGCGAGAGCATCACGTGGCGTGTTTGCGTGCAGCGTGGACATTGAACCATCGTGGCCAGTGTTCATTGCTTGCAACATTTCAAATGCTTCTGCACCACGGCACTCACCAACAATAATACGGTCAGGTCGCATACGAAGGGCATTGATTACCAATTCTCTCTGGCCGATTGCGCCATTCCCTTCAATACCTTCCGTCCGAGTTTCCAAACGGGCAACATGAGGCTGAATCAGCTTAAGCTCAGCGGCATCTTCGATAGTGACAATACGCTCTTTATCAGAGATAAATTGAGAAAGCGCATTTAAAAGCGTTGTTTTACCTGAACCCGTACCACCCGAGATCAGGATATTCAAACGGCATCGTGCAGCAATCTTGAGGACCTGAGCTATTTGACTACTCATTGAGCCAAACTCTGCCATTTTGTCTAACCCAAGAGAGTGTTTCTTGAATTTACGTATTGATATTAGCGTTCCATCAATCGCAATCGGTGGGATAACCACATTTATACGACTACCATCGGGTAGGCGGGCATCACACGTTGGGTTTGATTCATCAATACGACGGCCGACTCGAGTCACGATTCGCTTAGCAATATGCTGTAGCTGGTTCTCGTCAATAAATGTCACCGAGGATTCTTCTACCAAACCATCGCGTTCGATGAATACTTTATCGTGGCCATTGATCATGATATCGCTAATAGACTCGTCATCGAGTAGCACCTGCAGCGGGCCAAGCCCGTGCAGTTCATCGACTAGGCTCTTTACAAATTCAGCTCTAATTATTGAAGCGACCGAATAATTTTCACGCTCAATAAGAAGGTCAACAGCTTTAGTTAGCTGATTTTGTAGCTGTTCTTTTGTTAAAGAGTTAATTGACTCTGGGTCTAACGCTTCAAATATTTGTTCGCGAATTTTGATGTATATAGACTTATTACTGTACATACTATGACACCTTCAAAAGCCACTGCTTTAACTTCGCGGCTGTCGCCTTTTTGAAAGGTTTGCCAAGAATTAATGAGGCGAGTTGGTCGATTGCTTCATTGATGGCAAGTTTCTGATCTTGTACAGATTTATCACTTAGTATTGCATGGCTTAAGCTCGCTTCATAAGCACATGTTACGTCTGGCATTGTGTCCAAAAACGATTTAATTTCTTGATCTGAAACCGTCGCTGATTTTTCTGGACGGTTGTTGTTCAAAACGTTGATTCGTCTTGCGTCACAGTTCAGTTGATCAAGCGTATCGAGAATACGTTTTGCTTCGCGTAGACCGGCAACTGTTTTGTCCATCACAACGAGCACGATATCAGCTGTGTCAGCAATGTACTCGAGCTGCTCTCGATTTGTTACCGTATTCGAGAAGTCTTCTAAAACGAAGTTAAACTGAGATGACAATGTCCCGATAAAGGTGCGTAATATCTCTTTAATTTCAGATTCAGATAAAGAATCTGATTCGATACTGAGTAGAGATAGCAGATCGCTAACCTTTTGCGTCATACTCATTGCGTATGTTTCATCGAGCGTTGAGGTGATCTCAGCAGAGGAAATTGCTCTCTTGTTAAAGTTATCTATATTCAACAAGATATCTAGATTGCCACCGGTAAAATTATAATCCGCTATTACGCATGAACTATTGTGTTGCTCAGACAAGTTGCGAGCTAGCTGAGTAGCAAAAAACGATGTGCCGACGCCGCCTTTTACTCCAAGCACGGCAATGTTTTTTGCTTTTCGAGTAGAGCTTAATGAGGCGTTAGTATCGATTGATGCGTTCACTGTTTTAAGTAATTCAACAAACTCTTCTTGGCAAGCAGGCCAGAAAAGATAGTGAAACCCCATTGCTTTTAAACTGCGTATTGTTTCAATTGTGCCTTCAGTACCAATAACAATCACCGCGATATTGTTAGGTAGAAGGTGAGAAATACGTTCCATTTCTGAAGTTACGTCATTACTGTTACTAAGTTCAATAATGATCGTACTAGATTGGTTTTCTCTCGCATATTGCTGAATATTTTTATCGTTGTTTGAAATTGCTTTAGGAAGCTCTATTCCTTCAAAACGATTAGCTTCTTCAATGAAGCTTTTACACTCGTCAGTTTGATGAAACAGCACTATGCCATGCTGGTTCTCTGCTTCTGAGCTATCAGAGTGGTTTTTGATGATATCGACTAAATCAAACATAATATTTACTCTCCAGTTTTATCTGGTGATGTTTTAATCAGCATTTTTTGAGGATTAACCATTGACTGCCAGCGGCTGTTTTCTACGTAACAACCCTCTGAAGTATCAGCAACATTATCAACCGCGTAATAACCGCACATCTCAACTTGAGTCGTGTAATCGGTGGTAGATATGGATAGATCGAAGCGATCATCGTCTTTACTTACGCCCGGCTTTATTTTAATTAAATCTGCTTTTACGCCTCGCTTGATTAAGTCTTTGCGAACGTTTTTTGCCCAACTTTTGCCGATATATGAGTAAGTTTCAAGGGTGACACCATGCTCCAAAATGACATTCATGTGCGAGTCAATAAACTTGCCTAAAAACGGCGACGGTTTACTCAGAGCTAACTTGTAAGTCACTGGAAATACGTCGACGTTACTTCCAGAGCGTTCCGACACATGATCTGCACATCCTGCTAAGGCAACGAACGGGATTAGAATAAATAATTTCCAATTAATCATTGTTTAAATCCTCCAGTCGCCAGTAGCTCTTTTGCTTTAGTTTCGCTGGCTTTTGGGTACGAACCCTTTTTATCGTTAAGGCCAAAGAAACGGCTTAAGGTTGTTGTTTTTTGCATTTCAGGCAGTTGAACTTGCGATGGTTTAATTGGTTTTACCAAGTTAACTGTTGCTACAATCACGAGCTCTGTTTTCTTTTTCTGGGTTGCCGCATCCCGGAATAATGCTCCTAGAATTGGAATGTCACCTAGAATTGGCACCTTACTTAAGCTTTCAATTTCTTCGGTACTTAATAGGCCACCAAGTACGAAGCTTTGTCCATCACCAAGTTCTACTGTCGTCTTTTCACGACGAGTTTTTAACGCAGGTAGACTATATGTTTGATTCTCATAAGTGGTATCTAACGAGCTAACTTCTGGTGCTAGAGTTAAACGAATTTTGTTGTCACTTTTAACTTTAGCCATCATGTTTAGCTGAATGCCATAGTCTTTATATTCGACGCTGGTAGAGTTGTTTACCGTGTAGATTACTGGTAACTGACCACCAACCAAGAAGCTAGCTGACTCTCCAGAAATTACAGACAAGTTAGGTTCAGCAAGAATTTTACCGACTGTATCGTCATGGTTCGCGTTTATAATTGCTAAAAGGTTCGATGCATTAAATCCGTTAATTGGACTAATGAATTGCCCAGGGGTATCTGAGGCACTACCATATTTGAAGCCAATCTCTTCCATAAATGACTGAGAGACCTCGGCAATTGACAGCTTTACATTGACCTGTTTTGTGGTCGCTACTTCAAGGTTGTTTACAATCCCTTCGTAGTCTTTTTTGGTCATGTAATCAATCGGCTCTTTGCTGCCAGTTTTTGGATCCTTGTACTCATAAACGGTTTCTTTTGCTTTACGCTTGAGCAAGTTACCAACGATTTCTTCAATCTTTCTTTTCTCAATTTCTGTCGCGACAGTACCACTTAACACCACTTGGTCGTCTACGTTAAATACGTTGACGTTCACATTTGGAAATTTGATGGCAATGTATCGCTGAATAGAGATTAAGCTTTTATTTACAACCACAGTTCTGTTTGCAAGCGTATTACCTGACTTACCAAACACCATGATTGAAGTTTGACCAATTGACTTGCCATATACGACAACTTTTTTCTTATCAATAACCTGATAGTCAGCTACATTTGGAGTCGCAATAAAAACAGAAGAAACGTCTTCTTTTACATTGATTGTAGTTGCGTTTCCTTGCGCAAGATTTATCACGCCTTGAGCAGCTGAATAAAATGATATCGATGTGAGAGCTAGCACAGCGAGTATTTGTTTTGCGAATTTAAACATGACAAAAACCTAGTTAATTTGCATCTTGTCTCCGCGATATTCAGCTACACCTTGGAAGTGTGGCAAAATATCACCAGAGTCAGCTTGAAGATCAGTAGCCGTATATTTACCCACTGATTTATCTACTTTTATTTGAGAAACTTGCTGGGCGACGGTTAAAGTCACAGCTTGTTTTCTAGTTAGCTCTAGCACAACGATTGTTTGATTTTTAGATTTATCCGAGCCTTCAATGTCACTTTTGGTTTTATGTTGTTTTACTTGTAACACTTTGACCCCAATAAAAATTGGTTTTACATAAACAGATTCTTCACCTTTACTTCTACTTCCTGCGAATCCGCTTGAAGATTTCTTCGTACCAATAATGGATAGCACATCAACTTTGCTGCCGTTTGTTAATACACCGCCGACCACGCTATTTGGCGCAATGGCGATAGGGAATGCTACTCGGTTTTCTGCAATTACATAGTCGATATATTTGGCATCATCTGGTTGTACTAAGTCTTCGTTAGATAAGTAGCTACCGCGATCGAGGTTTTGACGGAATACAGCGCCTTGTTTCCACGTGAGGTTTACATTTTGGGTAAAACCTAATTTATTCGCTTTCACCTTTGTTAGCTGCTCAACACTTAACATTCGGCGGGTAATAATTTCACCAGAATGAACATTTTGATTAAGCCGCCACACTTGGACTTTCGCGTCTTCTTTTTGCTCAGATCGTGGCTTATGCACCAACGAGCCAGCTACGCCATATAGTCCGATTAACACGGCAATAACAGCAACGGCCAATAATATTTTTGATTTCACAATAAAGCCCTACACTAAATTATTGACGCAGCAATACCAAATAAACAACCAATACAAATGGGTATACCATAAGGAACGCCTGAGCTTTCCTTTAAGCTCTTTTTATTAATTTTCAATCCAATTAATTGAACTAAGCCAATGAGACCACCAAGTACCAAAACTATAAATAAGGTCATTGATGAATACTTCGGACTGATAGCAATAAAAAAAGAGCTAAGCAGTTTTACGTCACCTGCTGCAATAATATTTAACAAAAATAATATGAATCCAGAGAAAAAAACCATCAGAACAAACTCAGTATTTCCGTAATTTCCTATTTGTATTGATATCGCAATACAAATCAAAAATACGAGTAATGATAAGTAGTTAGGTATTTTTCTATAAAATAAATCAAGATATCCTATATATATGGAAATGGTGGCTAGTGACAGCCACCATAAGAATATCCAATTGTCCATTATCCAGTGTAAACTGTGATATAAGAGGCAATTGTGCTTAGAGCAGTTGCGATATTTTTAGATAGACCTGATTGTGACAGACCAACGTAGATCGCGCCTCCCATAATTGCAGCAATGATTGAGTATTCAATTGCAGTAACACCGTTCTCGTCTTTAGTGAATTTAGATAGTTTATCTTTTGCGAAATCTAGAGATGTTTGAGCTTTAACTACTAGGTTAGTTAGCATTTTAGTACCTTAAATTTTAATGTTTCGATATTTATAATTTAAGAACTGAAATAAGAATGACGGTGTGTCACAGGAGAATAGAAACTAGTAGCAGGAGTGTTAAATGTTCAATTAATAAAGTTGGCAAAGACTTAGTCAGTTCCAAAGTACAATTGAACCCAAACACTTGGCATGAATCCGCTAATCAAATTTTTAGCAACAGCTTTAACATTTAAAGCTTAAAAAGCTTTAGCGAAGTTAAATGGAGCTGCACTGTAGTTCGATAGTTTAGTTTTTATCTTACACTGCTGTATGCATAAGAGTATTTACTCTATGCTATTCAATTCTTATTAAGTTCCATTTAATCTCGCCCTTAAAGTAAATAAATGAACCAAGTTGTCATTTATTCTTTATCTAATTGTTAAGAGCGAGGTGATTTTATTTGTATATATTGTTTCGGTCAATAGTTACAAATGATATAACATATTCCTAAAAGGAATATGATTGCTCATTTTCTGCTCAGTATTGTAGTTACAAATACGGTAAACTAATGTTATTGAACAAATAATGCACAATTTTTGAGTTGAACAGTCTTAACTCATCCAACCACATAATTTAATAAAACTGTAATATATTACTTTATTCCATATGTTGCAGGAATAACAATATGACATTCTATATATAGGATGATTTATTAAACTAAAACTTTTGTACTAGTTTTATATACGTATTCCTAATACTAACGATTAATTTGATTAATAATTAATCAGATGGGGGTTAATATTTCACTACAGTAGGTTTATTAGTTTTGAGTAATAGTGAATAAATAACCCAATTTAGTTGAGTTTCCCATATAGATATGCATAAGCATCATGCTAATATTCAAAGTGGGTACGTCATTTTCCCTTGATAGCTCCGATAGAGACTTGTGTCTTTGTCAATAAATTAAGCATTTTATTCCCTTACTAGCAATAAATGTTGTCATAACTTTAGATGAAGCATATGAATAAAGTTTGATTGCCAACAAAAAAATCTAATAGCGTGGTGTAGCTTTCTTGTTGTTGCTTCATTTGCGTATAGTTGTTTTTATTTATGTAATAATAGTTACTTAATTGCGGATTTCTTGAAAGGAATAAATCTCAAACACGTTGGAATATGTATTCAACCAAGTGAGTAAACCTTATTCTGTCACTTCCTAAACCCACATTATATTAAGGGTGTTTTAGACTTTTTTTCTATAAAGAAATAACTGCATCTAATTTGTATAAAATAATATACTGGTAGCATAATAATTGGGCTTTACATCTGCTTGACAAAACCATGTTAATCAAAAATATTCTATTCTGAGACATCTATATCAATATGTATTTTCTACATCTAAGCTACTTTTAAAAACTTACTTGAGATCTTATTCTCGATCTAATCCGTTCTTGCTAACTGGGAACGAGGAGGATTCTATTTTCCATTATTCATCTGGTCAATAATCGATCGGGTTATAAAGTTATAAATAAATAGAATAGGTTTGTGTCCACTGTTTAATATCCTTAACACTATATGGCTGAAAGTTATAGAGTAAAGAAACGTGAATCTGCGTAGTAAAGAGAGTAAAGGTGTTAAAAAAATTTATGCCAGCTAGTAATAATTTGGTTGTTAATTCGACATATTCATGTGGATTATAAATTGATATTTAGGCGTGAAGAGCAGTTTTGTTGGGTTATGAGTGAGCAGATTTTAGGAATAGGTATGTGCTCTAGTAGAGCAGGGCATAAAGATCGCCCTGCTGGTTTGAATTACTTATTGATCTGAGATGATGTCCGTACGACGGTTTTTTTGTCGACCTTCTGCTGTTTTATTGGTTGCAATAGGCTGAGATTCTCCGTTGCTCTTTGAAGTCAACTGGTTAGGTTTGATGCCTAACGTAACTAGGTAATCTGCAACACTTTTCGAGCGTTTCATTCCTAACGTTTTGTTGTAGCCTTCTGAGCCAATTGAATCAGTATTGCCAGCAATAGTCATTTGCTCTAAGTGGCTATTGTTGTCTTTGACAAGTTGTTGAAGTACATATTTTGAACGAGCTGTAAGTGTTGACTGATCGAACTTAAAGTATACTCTTGCCAATATCTTTCCTTTGCTCGAAATGTTAACGCCATTGCTGTCGAGTAAAATATTTTTCAGCAAATATTCTTGGCAACTTTTATCCGTGTTCGCCTTGCTAAATGTATCGTTTAGCATGACGCTTTGAACCAAGTATTGATTTGGTGGTATTTTGTCTAGCAATTGGACTTGTTCATAACTGCCTTGATTAGTCATGACGCGTGTGCCATCACCGACAACTACTTTTGTTTTAAACTCACCGTGTTTGGAACCACAATAGAGACTGAAAACATTGTTTAGTTCTGTTTGTGTGTTCGCTTGCTTTAATGTTGGTAATGTATCGGCTTGTGCAAATAGTGGTAAACACAGTATCACAGCCAAAGTTAGGGTTATTTTCTTCATAGTTTTCACTTGTTCGTTATGATCCAACCGGATCAGGATCGGTATTTCTTAGGTGGCCAGTTTCTTCGTTAATTATTCCTAGGATTTGTTTTACCATTTGGTCGCCGTCTTGTGCTTCATAGATATTGCCTTCACCCGCGCATTGTCCTAGCGCTTTTGTTGCATCCGCTTCTGTACTAAATCCGATATATGCAATTGTCGCTTCGTAACCATCATTTTGGAATTTAGTACGTATAGTGCTACACATGTTCTGTTGGCCAGAGCCCGTTCCCATGAGGCTTAGCCCCCAGTTTTTGTATTCTGTACATCCACCCGATCCATTGTTTGAGCCGCAGTCATCGCCATCTGATATAACAATCATAATTTTGCGTTTATTGTGCTCGATATCGTTTAGAAGTTGAGCCCCTCGAATTACACCTTGAAATGAAGCGGTAGATCGGTCGACTGAAAAGTCTTTTATGTCATCGTATATAGAAGTGGGTTCGTATGATGAGGCTATATCCCAATACTCACCGTTGCCGTCTGTACCTTGTAATGCTCTGTCTTCATTGAATATATTTTTTTCACTTGCAGTACTTACTGCATCCAATTCAGTTTTATCAGTGTTGAAATAGAGCAAATTGTCGATGGCAGCAACCTTTCCATCTGCTAGTGTTCTTCGCGTATAGCTACTGAAGGCAGTAAAACCGAGAGTATCTTCGGGATCACTATTCTCCAAATCGTTTGCTACCTCGTTAATGACATCTTTCAGTATTTCGATCTTTGATTTGCAGTTTTTGCTTGTGTCACTATCCGGGCAGTTACCCATCGAGCCAGAAAAGTCAGCCACAATCACAACATCGGCGGGTGATACTGATTTTTGCGATATAGCAGCACTTGAGGTCGTAAACGTATCACCAAAACTCGGGCCTTGTTCTTTATGTGAGAACCAAGATTTTGAATTCGCTGATACGTCAATGTTGTACTGATATCCATTGTTTTGATCGGCTAAGCACTCTGAAGGGTTCTCGGTACAATCGGTTTTAATGATACTCAGTGCTGAGACAGAGTTGTAATCTGGGACGTATTGCCTAACATAGTTTTCAACCAGAGTTCTATTTGCTTGACTACCAGAGCCTGACCCTTGAGAGTCTTTATTTTCATCATTTAATGCTGCAACCGCGATCGATGCCACTTCTGAAGCGTTATCTAATCTTGCTCTAGTTTGCAGTGCTCTTGCTCCATCGGCAGCTAAAGCAAGAAAACCGAGAAATCCAATCATCAGCAAAACGAATATTATGGAGGCAACACCTTGTTGTTTGTTTCTTGAGCGATACATGTTTACCTACCTATTGATACCGAGTCTGATTTAGCCGCGCTGTAATCTTTGCCATCAATAGCACCATAAAAATTAGCACCTTTATAACAAAGGGTAACGCGATATAAAGGCGCTATACGACTCCAACTCGTTTCTACCGTAAGGTGATTGGAATCGTCGATTTGTTTCAATGTCTCCGAGATATCGCACCCGCCAAGACTCGGGCTATTTGAATTTGGAATTTGTGTTTCACTTCCAGTACTCCTATCCCCTGAATAAGTCACAGATTCAAGCGTCATACCAAATTTGGACTTATCAAAGCTTGGTAATGTTCTGGCAAGGGAATCCTGTGCAATTTTCTTTAAAACGTCATATTCGCTTTGGTTGATATCGTCTTCAGAATCGTAAAAATACGTTCTTTCTCTAAGGAGACTGACGAGCGAGAAAGAAACACGATCAAGTTGGCCTTTAACGCCAATTTGAGCGACGACTTGTTCGCAAAATATTATGATCCAACACGCCATCATCATGACGAGAGCGATCTCAACGGCAAAAGAGCCTTTTTGATTCTTTCGATAATTAATCACGCTGATACTCCTGTACGACAATCATTTCCCGACTGAAAATTCCTGACGTGAAATTGAAGTATTTGGTCATCGTGGCAAAGTCGTAATTCACATGGTAAAGCGCAATAGGCCTTCCCGAAGCAGGGTTTCCTGTTGAATTTCCGCACTCAGCAACAGTTTTGCCTGAAGGTACTGGGCAAGAACCAGAATTATTCTCTAGATCAGAGAGGTCAGAAAAATACTGAATAGAAACAGTGAATTTGCTTGGATCGATAATGCTTGACCAATAAGACTCACTGCTACTTATTACCTTATTAAACTCTTGCAAATAGTAAGAACCATTAGAAGAGCTGTAAGATCCCCCGTCTGCTGTCGAGACAACTTTTGCATCACGAGCTGCTTGAGTCATTATTAGATCGGTAACCGACGAGACATACGACATATAACTTGCTTCAGCGAGTAGCATCATAAATGTCCAAAACGCTAAGAAGCCTAAAACGAACTCTATAGAAGTCACACCTTTTTGATTCGATTTACGTATTCTCATTTTGAGCCTCTAGAAGAGGTGTTTTTTGAATCCTTGCTCGGCTTTGATTGAGTTGAATCAGTTACGTTCTGCTTATTATTTGCAGTTTCCTTAGTATTTATTGTCTTTAGGCTAGATCCTAGAGGTACTTCCTTGACGGTTTGAAGTGTTAGATACAGCTTAGAAATATCTCTGTCACTATGGTTTTGCTCAAGAACCTTCTGCATAAGTTGCAGATCTTGCGATTTCGCAATCGCCAAAATAAAGTTCGCCATCATTTTTTTGTCTGCCTGTTTATTGATATACATTGGCATGACTCGGTCGACAGCAGATTTATATTTGCCTTGCAGAATGTCGATAACAACGAGGTTATTCGTTACCGTTAAATCGTCATAGAGGTTTGTTCTTGCTAAGTTTAAGTACTTTCTAGCAAGTGGGTACTTCCCTTGAGTCCCATAAATAACCCCGATTAGGTTATCGACTTGCCCGTTTCTGTCGTCTATTTTTTTTGCTTGAAGAGCAGCATTAAGCGCTTTATCAGTATTACCTAATTGGAGCTCAGAGTTAGACTCTATGATATATCCTGTCACGTCAAAATCAGACTTGTTTATTTTACTGATCGTAAATAAGGCAGAATTAGGATCGCCATAATCTAAATAAGCTTGAGCTAATTTTTCTCGTGTGGAAATAGACTCATGATCTTTGAGTTTTCTTTTATATATTTCGATTAAACCACGATAGTTTTTAGTCGCAGAATAGGCAGTCTCAACAGTTGAGGTGTCGTTTTTTTTAGGCAGGCTTGTACAGCCAGACACAGTAAGCACTGCCGCTAAAAGCAGCAGTATATTTTGATAAATCTTCATGTTAATTTTTCGCTAAGATAAAAACATCTTCATAATTGGCGGAGCTATTGCTATCGGAACAATAGGGAACATATGGCATAAAATTAAAGGTACCGAGAGTTTTGAAGCTAAAGAGCCCATTTTTTCCTCTAGATCCAATAAATGAATTTCACGAATGTCATTCGCCAATGTCGTTAATATGTCGTAAATGGAACTACCGTAATGAAGGCTTTGCTTGATAGTCATAACAAAGCTTCTCATAGAGTTCGAAGGTACTCTCTCGTACATTTCATCCAGAGCCACTTCCAATCCCATCACTCTTGCTCGAGCATTAGTTTCACCTAGAATGTGAGCGAGATGTTTGTCAAATGCGGCTATTTCTTCAACGATATAGGATAGAGAAGCTTCGATAGTCATACCCGTTCTGACACACATTGCGAGCAGATCAATCATATATGGTAGCTGACCAGTGATCTTCGCCCGGATATCTTTTGCTCTACGTTGAAGATAAATATCTGGAACAATAATAAAGACAATGGATAGCACACCGCAGGCTAGAAAAATAACAATTCCAGCCCAACTGTTTCTCGTCAAAAAGAAGATTGTTGCACTGCCAATTGCAGCCAATAAATACTTTATCGGCATATACAAGTACGAGTGTTTAGATTTGTATATCCCAGCAGAGGCAAACAACTTGTTCACATCTTCACTATTTGATGAAAAATACTTTGGTATACGAGATTCAATACCGTCTAATAGCTCGTCGCTGTACTTGCTACTATCAATATATTTCTTAAATGTCTTTCGTTTGGTGTTTTTTGTGTTTGCTAAACGGATGAGAATAGCTAACCCAATAAACGCCAAGAGTATAAAGACAAGAAGGGTAGTTTTAGGATCGGACATCATCTTGTTGCCCCCTTCATAAACATATGGCTAATAAAGAAACCAAGAAGGTTACTGCCAATTAGATAGTACAAAATGATATGGCCATGTGGATTATGCAATATGTAATCAACATTTTGTGGAACGACCCAGTGACACGCCAATAAGAATAACAGTGGTATGATCGTGACTATTTTTATTGACATTCTGGCTTCAGATGTCAACGATAACTTCTTCTTTTCAATGCTTTTCTCATTGAATATGATTCTGTTTAGCCTCGATAATACTTCTTTCAAAGGCCCGCCACGTTTTATGTTCGCATTAAGTACAATCACAAAAAACAGAAACGCAGGGTAGGGGAATCGCTGACAAGATTTACGAAATACGTTGTCTGCTTCTTCTCCTAACAATAAACGCTCGCCCATTAATTTAAATTCTTGGCCAACTTCACCATCTAATGTCTTACCAACGTAAGCAATGGCATGCATGATACTCTCACCTGTGGTGACAGCTCCTGCTAGAACGTTGAGGGCTTCGGGAAATGCTTCACTAAACCTTTTATAAGCGCGTTTACGCAGCCAAGAAAAAATGACAATTGTTCCCACAACAGTAATCACTAGAAAAGTGAAGACTAGCTTGATAGGTGTCATGCCGAGAAAACTATGCCCAAGATATACAGTGATAAATGCAGACAAGCTTAAGAAAATGATGACTTTGAGCGCAGGGAGCTTACCAAGCTGCTCATAGCTTCTTTTCGCATAACTCGATATTTTCTCTGTTACAGTTTGAGTCGTTAACGCTTTTAAGTTAACGATTTGGGATTCATCAAGAAGTTTCGCTGCGATGCTCTGTTTCGTTAACTCCTTGACATATCGGTTGGAAGCTTTGGTGCTAAGCTGAATGTATAAAACAATTGCAGCACCAAAAACGAGTAATAACCAAGAGAACATTAGACCGCCTCCGTTCTATTAAAGACCGAAGATAGTTGCTTTTCGAGTCCGTAGAACTGAGCCTTTTCAGAAAGGATGGAGCGTCGTGGTAAACCGGCAGAAATATAGTTGCCTTCGACTTTACCGTTTCCGTTATAGCCAGGTTTCTGTTGGAATCTAAAAAGCTCTTCCAAAACTACCGCGTCACCTTCTAAGCTCACGACTTCAGAGATACTCATGATTTTACGACTACCATCGTGCAGGCGACTAATTTGAACAACAATATCGACGGCACTCACAATAGAACGTCGAATAGCGCTTAGCGGTAAATTAGATGTTGCCATCATTACCATTGACTCAATACGACCTAATGCATCGCGTGGTGTATTGGCGTGCAGTGTTGACATGGAACCATCGTGGCCTGTATTCATGGCTTGGAGCATTTCAAACGCTTCTGGTCCGCGGCATTCGCCAACGATTATACGATCTGGACGCATACGTAACGCATTGATAACAAGATCTCGCTGATCAACAACACCGCTTCCTTCTATTCCTTCTGTACGTGTTTCCAGACGTGCAACATGTGGCTGAATTAAATTCAATTCCGCCGCATCTTCAATCGTGATTACACGCTCTTTCTCTGAAATGTATTGAGATAGGGCATTCAAAAGGGTCGTTTTACCAGAACCAGTACCACCGGAAATAATGATGTTGAGTCGGCATCTAGACGCAATTTTTAATACTTGTGCAATTTCACTACTAATAGAGCCAAATTCCACAAGTTTGTCCAAACCGATAGCATGCTTTTTGAATTTTCGGATCGAAATGTAAGTGCCATCTACGGCAATTGGTGGAATAACCACGTTTACACGACTACCATCTGGCAATCTAGCATCACAAGTTGGACTCGATTCATCTACGCGACGCCCAATATTAGTGACTATGCGTTTCGCGATATGCAGAAGTTGTTTTTCGTCGATAAATTTAACGTTCGACTCTTCCAATAAGCCATTACGTTCAACAAAAATATTGTCGTGTCCGTTTATCATGATATCGCTAATTGACTCGTCATCGAGCAGGACTTGAAGTGGACCTAGGCCATGTAATTCATTAACGAGATCGTTGACAAATTGGTTGCGTATGACCATTGCCACCGAATAAGATTCTCTTTCAATCAATAGATCAACTGCTTTGGCAAGTTGCTTTCTGAGTTGCTCTTCAGAAAGAGAGTTAATTGATTCTGGTGTCAGCGCGTCAAAGATTTTTTCTCGCAGATCGATAAATATAGATTTATTGGTCAACATAAACTTACACCTTCACAAACAGTTGTTTCAGCTTATCTTTTTTCGACTTATTAAATGGTTTACCCAATAAAATAGCGGTGAGCTGGTTAATCGTATGGTTGATGATTAGCTTTTGTTTGCTGAGCGGTTTTTCATCTACTAGAGCTTGATTCAGATTTGGCTGATAGGTGCAAAGTACGTCAGGTTCGAAATTCAGCAGCGACTTAATGTCGTCGTGCGATACCGTTGCGTTCTTGACTGGTTGATTGTTGTTAACCACAACTATGCGTCTTACGTCGGAGCTCAGTTCATCTAACGCTTCCATCACTCTTTTGGCTTCACGTATTCCTGACACTGTTCGATCAACGACGAGCAAAACGATATCACTATTATTTGCAACATAGTCGAGCTCTTTGCGGGTTAGGCAGACACCAGAATAGTCTTCCATCAGGAAGTTAAATTGTGTAGAAAGCGGCTCGATTAATGTGCGAGCTATGTCTTTCATTTCGCTTTCTGTAAGAAAATCAGACTCGAGACTAAGCAAAGAAAGTAAGTCGTTTACTCGGTGAGTCATACTTAAAGAGTATGCGGCATCAAGTTCGCTAGATATTTCTGAGGACGTTACGTTGTGTCGATTGAAATTTTCTAAGCCAAGCATAATGTCCAGATTGCCACCAGCGAATCTGTAGTCGGTAATCAAACATGAACTGCCATGTTGCTCGGACAAACTTATCGCTAACTGAGAAGTAAAGAACGACGTTCCAACACCTCCTTTCACACCAATAACCGAGACACGCTTCGCTTTTCTCACTGTATCAACAGGCTTTAGTTTACGAGTATTCGGGTTGACTACGAGCAGAAGTTCCAAAAATTCTTCTTGGCAACAAGGCCAATAAAGATAGTGGAAACCCATCGCTTTGAGATCGCGCCAAGTTTCGATCGTTCCTTCTTTACCGATAACAATGATAGAAGTATTGTTTGGAATCAGGTTCGAGATCCTCTGCATATCGACAACAATATTTTCACTCTCGTTGAGCTCAATGATAATGGTGTCAGTGGTATCTTCACGACCACTTTGAGTAATATTTACATCATTGTTTTTTTGGGTATTCGGTAGCGCAAGCCCCTCAAATTTGCAGGCTTCTTCAATAAACTCTTTGCACTCTTTAGTTTGATAAAAATATGTCAAAGAATTAGCTGGTTTAGATTCTGTGGAATCCGCTTTACTTTTAATAATATCTGATAGCTCAAACATATCAGTTGCCCCCCGCATTTGTGCTCGTTGGTGTTTTAATCAACATATTTTGCGGATTCACCATCGATTTCCAGCGATTACCTTCGACAGCACAGCCTGTCGAAACGTCTTCAATTTTGTCTACCGCGTAGTAGTTACAAGTTGAAACTTGGGTAGTAAAGTTTGTGGTAGAGATAGAGATGTCAAATTGATTGTCATCTTTACTGATGCCAGGCAGTACCTTAATAGATTCAGAGCTAACACCTTTCTTTATAAGATTACGGCGTACTTCATCTGCCCACTTTTTACCTTTATGTGTATACCACTGCAATGTCACACCATGGTTTAAGATGACTTGAAAGTGACTGCTAATAAACTGATCCAAAAACGGAGACGGTTTAGTCACTTCTAAAGAATAAGTCACAGGGTAAACATCAACGCTGCTACCATTATCGTCACTGACATGCTCCGCACATCCTGACA
This sequence comes from Vibrio sp. A37, assembly GCF_059777565.1. NCBI lineage: Bacteria > Pseudomonadati > Pseudomonadota > Gammaproteobacteria > Vibrionales > Vibrionaceae > Vibrio > Vibrio sp. A37. Next base: position 248,783 of record NZ_JBLNLI010000004.1, read on the forward strand.
AAGCAATGAGCGGAATGAGTGAAAGTAACTTCCAATTAGTCATTTTTGAATCCTCCAGTAGCCAACAACTCTTTTGCCCATTTCTTACTGGACTCTGGGTATGACTTTTTGTCGCTATCTAGGCCGAAGAAGCGGCTCAATGTTGTCGTTTTCTGCATGTTAGGTAGTTGAATCTGTGAAGGTTTCACAGGCTTCACCAAGTTTACAGTGGCAACGATGACTAACTCTGTTTTCTTTCTTTGTGTAGCGGCATCACGAAACAACGTACCTAGAATTGGTAGATCGCCGAGCAGTGGAACCTTACTTAAGCTCTCCACATCTTCGGAGCTTAAAAGTCCACCTAAAACAAAGCTTTGGCCGTCTCCAAGTTGAACCGTGGTTTTTTCGCGGCGCGTTTTTAGAGCTGGAAGGTTATACTGTGTGTTACTGTATTCGGTATCAAGTGAGCTCACTTCAGGCGCAAGCGTCAGAGTGATCTTGTTGTCTTTCTTTACTTTGGCCGCCAAAACGAGCTGAATACCATAGTCTTTATAGGTGACATTAGTGGTGTTGTTCGTTGTATAAACAACAGGTAATTGTCCACCCACCAAGAAGCTGGCGGTTTCTCCAGAGATAACGGATAAGTTTGGCTCTGCAAGAACCTTACCTACGCTATCAGTGTGGCTAGCATTGATGACCGATAGAATATTTGAAGCGTTGAATCCATTGATTGGATTGATGAATTGGCCAGCATTGTCAGTACTTGTACCGTATTTAAAGCCTAACTCTTCCATAAAGGATTGAGAGACTTCAACAATCGAAAGCTTCACATTTACCTGTTTGGTCGACGCAACCTCAATATTATTGATGATGTCCTTGTAGTGCCTTTTAGTCATGTAATCAAGGTCATACTTGTCTGAAGAGTCTGTGCTTTTGAGGGAGTACTCAGTTTTGTCGTAATTTTTCTTCATGAAATTACCGACTAGACGCTCAATGTTTTCTTTTTCTGTATCGGTTGAGACTGTACCACTCAATACGACTTGATCACCGACATTGAATACACTGACATTCGTATTTGGGTATTTAACTGCGATGTATTGCTGAATGTTGCTTAAGCTTTTATGTACGATAAGTTTTTCACTAGCAATAGTTTTGCCTTCTTTGTTAAAAACTAAGATCGTGGTGCTTCCCATTTTATTGCCATAGACGACTACTTTTCGTTTTGTCATGATCTGATAGTTGGCAACTTTAGGAGCTGCTATAAATACTGAGTATGCGTCATCCTTAAGTGAAATTGTTTTAGCGTCTCCCTCCGCCAAATTGATTACGCCACCAGCAACTGAGATAAACGACACAGTTGTTAGCGCAAGCGTAAGTAATATTTGTTTAACCTTAATAGACATGATGTTGACCTATTGAATTTTCATTTTGTCTGCGCGGTATTCTGCAACTGCGTTGAAGTGGGGTAATACATCGCCAGAGTCTGCTTGTAAGTCATAATCCGAGTATTGACCCACGGCTTTATTGACTTCGATTGCGGAGACTTGTTGGGCAACAGCCATAGTGGTGGCCTGCTTTCTAGTGAGCTCAAGAACCAATGTGGCTTTTTGTTCTTTTTTATCTGACTTTTCGGCTTTTTGATTTTTAACCTGTAAGACTTTAATCGCAGTAAATAGGGGCGTAACATAAACTGAATTGCTGTCAGATTTTGATTTAGCAAAACCACTTGAATTCGCCTTCTTGCCTGTAACAGACAGAATATCGACAAAACTACCGTTGGTAATACCACTATCAGCAACGAGCTTTTTATCTACATTAATTGCGAATGGAACGTGGTTTTTTGCAATGATGTAGTTTACGTAATCGTCTTGATTTGGTTGAACTAAATCGCTAGCAACAATGTAACTGCCTTTAGTTAGTTCATGGCGAAAAACAGTGCCTTGTTGCAAGCGAAGTTGAACACTTGTAGCAAATCCTAGACTGCTTGCTTCGGCTTGGGATAATTTCTGGGTGAGCAACATGTGTCGAGTTGCTGGCTCACCAGGTTTGACATCCTGATTCAATCGCCAAACTTGAATCAATACTTCAGGTTTTTTCTGTGGCTTGGGAGAAAAAGAGCCAACGGCACCGTATATCCCAATAATAATAGCGGCAAAAGCCACTACAATAAGAATTTTAGATTTCACGAGTAATACCTTATTTAAAGCGATGCAGCAATGCCAACAAGACAACCAATGCATATTGGAACCCCAAAGGGTACGCCATTGCTTATTAGTTTTCTGTCTTTCTTTATTTTCGCTAAAATATATTGAAAGATCCCCAAAAAGCCACCCAACAAAATAATGATATATAATGTTGTTAATGAGTGGTTTGGGCTAATTGCAATAAAGAAAGCGGTAATAAGCTTTATATCACCTGCCGCTATGATGCCCATCAAAAATAAAACATACCCAGCCAAAAGTAAGAATATGACATAGCCTATATTGAAATTATTATGGCTCTGCAATGAAATTATGATTGATACAGCCATAACGGCAAGGCATGAGCTATTACTTATTTTTCTATGTTTTATATCTTGATCTATTATATATATAGATATGGTGGCTAAAGCCAGCCACCAAAGATCTATTGAGCTAATCATGATGTATATGATTAAGTTAAATTTTTAGTAATATTAGCTGCCAGTAGCAATAGTAGCTGCTGAAGAAATATAACCAGAGATCGCTGTTAGAGTACTTTCAATGTTAGATTGCATACCCGTAGTGTACATCCCCACATATACTGCGGTGGCCATTACTGCAGCAATTAGAGTATATTCAATGGCTGTAACACCACGTTCATCATTTTTGAATTTTTTGAAAGAATCTTTTGCTTTCATTAAAGTGATGTTTGCATGCGTATATACTTTTGTAAGCATTTTAAATTACCTATTACGAATTGATAAATATGTTAAATATAAGATTAATATGTTTTTGTATGAGTGGAAATTAATTATATATTAAAAGGTAATACGTAACTATTACAACTCATTGACGGAATGAATTCTATTTTTTTAACATTGCTAGATCAATAGGTAACAGGCTGGATTAATTTAAAGAGGAGTGATTTACTGTAATAAGTATATGAAATGGAATGAGAATTTATATTGAATTTTTTTTCTTATTATTTTTGGTATTAAATTTTTCATAAAAAAATTTAGTTATTTGTACGTATTTAACCCTGAGTTAACTTTTGTTCTGATATTTATGTTCAGATCTATGTTGTAACTGTTCTCTTTAGGTTGTGTAATTATGGTTAATAACCTTTACATTTGAATAGGTTTCGTTGTTATTACATACCTTTCATTGCTCTATTAATGATGTTATTTATATTAATCAATTGGTTAAATTGTTAACCCGTAGTTAACCCTAAACAGAATACTATTATATCGTTATAGTTAGTTATTTACCTACGGCCACTCTTTTTGGCATGTTGAGAGTGGCTTTTTTTCTTGGTTATAATGTTTAGTTAGAAGTTTTTAATAATGAATTTTATAAATAGTAAGGAGTCTAAACCTCGATATCATCTCCTTGATATGCAAGATATTGTAATGTTTTCCGTAATCGGAATGATATTCTTATTGGGGTTTTATAGTAAGATTTATAATTCAATCTACACTAACTTTCCTCAACCAATGGATGATGTTTTTCCAACACTATATTTCCTCTTTATCGGCATTATAATTGTGATGATACTATTGTCAAAGCGATTTGAGAACTCTATGAAAGTATCGATGCCAATATTGCGATATTATTCGTATTATTTTTTGTCATGGTTGGCTGTCTACTATTGTTTGAGCGTCAGGTTAACTCCGTTTCCAGCAATTGATTCCAGCTTATATGCTGTAGATCAACTCTTAGGGATAAATCAAAACGCCATATTAGCATGGGTACATCAAAGTGAAATCTTAGTAGTTATACTCGCATTCGCATATATATCTTTAAAGTTTCAGCTGATAATCATACCGATGTATATTTTAGTCTCATTTAGCACCGATACTCGATATCGATTTTTACTAAAGATTCTACTCGCCGATTTTATTGGGATGTCAATATATTATTTTTTCCCAACTGCATCACCAGCAAGTGTATTAAGTCATCAATATCTAGTTCCTGGGCAGATAAATCTTGCGCTAGAATTCGCACAGCTTCACGCAGGCATTATGCCTAATGTGAGTGGTAATGGACTTATAAGCTTCCCATCTTTCCACATTATATGGTCTAGTTTATTAACTTATGAAATGAGGAATAGAAAGTTTATATTTTATCCTCTACTATTTGTTAATAGCATTTTATGTTTCGCAACATTTTTACTTGGTTGGCATTATTTTGTCGACATTGTTGGTGGTTGGGTTTTAGTAGTTATTCTCGTCTACTTAGTAGATCATCGGGTTCGCTTGAACTCTAGTTTAATATCCAATATTACTCGAATTAAAGATTTCGCCTTTTGTAAGTAAGTTCTAAAAACCAAACTTTAAAACAAAGGTTTTTAACAGTATTTCTAACGGCGTAATTTCATTTTACCTTAATATTAAATGCTATGAAACTATTAATAAAACGCAACCGATCTATTGATGTTGCAGTCAACAATAGCAATAAGACTTGGCCAAACTTAGCCAATGATCTTTTAGACAAGCTAGGCCCAGTATTTCCTTCGAGATGTTACTCAAGTGGACACTTACCGCTAAAGGAAGGTGTGGTGTTGTTGGGTATATTATTGACTACAATACTGTTTGGTTTATACGCAAAACATGTGAATACATATATTACTCATTATCTAGTAATCACTCCGATTCAGATAGAAGAACAAACAGTCAAATATATGTTTTTTTTTGCAGTCTTAAGCTATGTTTCAGCATTTTTGAAAGCCTGGTCAAAGCTAAAGTTTCCTAAGGCAGTTTGGTCTGTAGTCAGCTTTGTGTCATTCTGCTTAGCCGTCTGGTTAGTCGAAGTCTATGTAGCAACCAGTATCCGACAAACTCCGTTTTCTCCAATTGACATTCATTTGTATGCGATTGATCAGTTACTTGGTATAAACCAAAATAAAGTGCTCGATTGGGTTGCTCAATATCAGTGGCTAAAGCAAGCCTTGGACTTTGCTTATGGCTCTTTGCTATACCAATTTATGAGCCTTCAGGCTTTTATGGCTTTGTTTTTTTGTGATAAAGAAAAAGTCCGCTTCCTTTTGATTTTATCTTTTGTAAATGTCTTTGGTGCAGCCATTTACTATTTCTTTCCAACAGCTTCACCCGCAAGTATTTTGAACCACCAGCATTTGTTTTCTGGTCAGATTAACCTCGCGCTTAACTTTACTCAGATTCGAGAAGGCATCACGCCGGAAGTTATAGGTAAAGGTTTGATCAGTTTCCCTTCATTTCATGTCATTTGGTCTACATTGCTTATTTATACGTTTCGCAAAATTAAACTCATTTTTTATCCATTGCTTGCTTTAAACTTTGGGCTTTGGTGCTCGACTTTTCTGTTAGGTTGGCACTACTTTGCCGACATTTTAGGTGGCTGGATGGTCTTGGGGATATCGATAGCGTTCGTCAATACGGTAGTAATGAAAAAGGGGAATTTATTACGAGCTAAACGAGCCAATCAAAAACCTTCAACTGCCAGTGCTCCGCAATATTAGGTAGGTATACCTAGTAGCTAATTTGCTATAGCATATTAGCTTAATAATGCTTGATAAAGAGAAGTTTAGGACAAATATGGCTAGCTTACATGATGTAGCTCGATTGGCAGGTGTATCAAAATCTACCGTTTCGCGTGTGGTTAATGATGAGTATGGAGTAAAGGACTCTACCAAAGTAAAGGTTCGCAAAGCGATTGAAGAGTGCGGCTATGTTGTTAATCAGGTAGCCAAAGATTTGAAGAGCCGTAAGACCAACTTGGTGGGAATAATTGTCCCTAGAGTGTCTTCAAATGCTGTTTCTCAAGGTGTCGATGGACTTAGCGGGATTTTTGATCAAGCGGGTAAGCACGTACTGTTGGCTAATACGAACCAAGATCACAACAAAGAGCTGGAATACATACAAGTCTTTAACCAGAAACGAGTAGAAGGCATTGTACTTTTTGCTACTCATTTAGATGACCGCTTAGTTAAAGCAATTAAGCAATCTGCAGCGCCAGTTGTGTTGGTTGGGCAGGATGGGTCGTTGTTTGATATCCCTAGTGTGATTCATGACGATACTCGAGTGGGCTTTGAAGCCGGTAATCGTTTAATCAAAGCTGGTTGTAAAAAAGTGGGCTTTATCGGTGTGCAAAGTGATGATGTTGCTGTCGACGTAGAGCGTTGTAACGGGTTAGAGAAAGCCTTATCTCTAAATGCATTAACTTTGGTTTTTCATGTTCACGGTGATTTTTCTATAGACTCTGGTTATGAATTAGCTAACCAGCAATTTGGTCAAACACCAGATTTAGATGGTATTTTTTGTGCTACGGATCGTATCGCCGTTGGTGCCATTAAAGCGCTTCGAGAGTCTGGCGTTGAGGTGGGAAAACAGGTGAAAGTATTAGGAATTGGCAATGATGAACTTGCTCATATAAGTAGCCCAAGTTTGTCCACGTTCAACTATGCTTTTGATAAAGCAGGGGAAAATGCAGCTAAAATGCTACTGGATCGTATCGAAGGAAAAGGTCGAGAAATGAGTAAAGTAGTGCTAACTTTTGATAGTGTCATTAGAGAAACATGCGATAGCTAAATATCATTAATTTCTTAGTATGCTCCAATCGCTTGCCTATGCTTATTCATAATTTTTTAAGATGATTGGTTTCTTATGAATAAATGTGCCTTATTCTTCTGTCTATTTCTGTCGACGACCGCATTCGCGGGTGAGATAAAGTTATCAACGGGTAATGGCTTTGAACCATTTAGTGATAGCTCTATACCCGGTGGAGGCATTGCAACCAGTATTATCGAACACGTTTACCGAGCACAAGGGACAGATGTTAAAGTTGAATATCAGCCTTGGGCTCGTGCCTATCGTGATGCTAAAGTGGGTTTATACACAGGCACATTCCCTTTGATAAAAACGCAGGAACGACAAAAGGACTTTCTGTATTCCGATCCAATCATTATTACAAAATCGAAGTTTTTCACACGTAAGGACTTTCCTCATCAATTGAACATTATTAAAGACTTAGCTGGTAAAAATATCACTTTATGCAATCCTCTAGGCTGGTCAAATAGTAAAGAAATTGAATCGATGGTAACGAGTGGTCAGTTAAAAAGGGTAAGCCCTAAAACATTAAAGGACTGTTTTAATATGGTCATTATCGGGCGAGCGGATATAGTCGGAGCGCTGGAGGAATCTGCGCTCTGGGCCATTAAGGGAAACTCTGATTCTATTGATGACTTTAAAGTGTTTGATATTAACAAGAAAATTATCAGTTTGTACTTGTTAATGTCGAAGGAAATAAAAAACTCGCAAACTCAATTGGTTATTTTCAACAAGGGAATCAACGAAATCAAACAAAATGGTCAATATCAAAAACTAATTGATGACTACTTTAAAGATTAACTTGTACTATTGGTTCGAAAATCATCGAAGCGAATTTATTTATTCTTTAGCTGATCAGTCCCTAGTATTGATCCTAAATGAATGGTGTCGAAAACGGAGTTATTTTTCTGAAAGTCGCTGCGGCTTCGCCTCCAATCAGTGACACCTTGGTTGCATTCGACGGCGTGAAGACTCTACCACTCATCACTTGCTTGCCTTGATTAACAAAAATTTCCAGTGACGAATTATCGGCAAATATTGTTAGGTCTATTTTATCCCCTATATCGGTGAGCTCTCTTATTGTGTCTCCTTGCCTAATAGAGGTTTGGCTACGATCAAAAATAAGGCTTTGTTTAGTAGAGTTGTACACAAGGTCTACATATTGTTCGCCATTATCCATTAAACGCAAAGTGCAATCTTGGTCTAAGCAGAGCGAAAGCTCAAAGCTTTTGGTTCCTAGGTCTGTAAAGCTTGCGTCTAAATGCAAAATTTGAGGTTTCTCTTTAAGTTTGTCGATTTCACGTGTTGGCCACTGATAGATATCACCATCTTTAAAAGTCAGCTCACGGACCGCGGTAAGTTGATGTATCCAACCATTTTCCACCGTGGGGTGTTCAATATCGTCAGGTAGCCCCATCCACCCAATCATCACTTTTCTACCATCTTTTGCGGTCGCTGTTTGAGGGGCATAAAAATCAAAGCCGTGATCGAGTGTCCATTGCTTTTCGAATGTAAACGACCCGTTGTCGTGTTCATTGATTAAGAAGACAGCATTTCGATGAATATTAGAATCATATTCACTATCAGCTGATATACCTTGTGGGCCAAATGCAACAAATAACTGATCCTGTAGTTCAAAGAAATCAGGACATTCCCACATGTAGCCGAAATCACTTAGTTCTTCACCGAGCACTCCTTTATAGTCCCAATTTTTCATATCGACTGACTGATAAAGGGCAAGCCTACCTTTGAGTTGCTTAGTTTGAGCGCCAAGCAGCATATTCCAATATCCATTTCGAAAATAGATTTTTGGATCACGAATGTGAGGCGTGAAATTTGAGGGTATGTTGTTAATTATCGGCCCAAGCTTTTCAAATCTGACTCCATCAATGGATTTAGCTACGCATTGGGTTGTTTGTCTGCGGCGTTCTTCACCTAGTCGACTGTTGCCAGTATAAAATAGGTAAAGATCCTTGCCATCGCTTATCGCATGCCCTGAAAAAGCACCATGGCTATCGTACCAATCTGAGGGTGTTAGTGCGGGTTCGTGCCATCGCCAATTGATTAAATCTACGCTTGTAAGGTGCGCCCAAAACTTGTCTTTATGACTGCACGAAAATGGGCTCCATTGGTAAAATAGGTGATATTTTGTGTCGTGAAATATGAACCCGTTGGGGTCGTTGAGCAAACCTTGCGGTGGAGATATATGCCAACTTGGCCTGAAGTTACATGGTTTTGCTTTAATCTTGCTGATGTTCTCAGCATACCTCTTTGATAGATCTCGACCTATATGATTGAGTAATGGCAGATCCAAATTACGTTCTAAAGGTGATTTCAATTGCCACTCTAGGTGAACTTTCTTCATTGTCGCGTCATTTGGCAGCAATGTTGACTCAACAGGCTTCGTAAGAGACAGAGTTAAAAACTTATCACCGTCAATTAATACTCGTTGAATATTGTCTAAGCCGCCAACAACATCAATCAATTGTAGTAGTGACATCTAATTCTCCTTCCTTTATGGGAACGTTGTCTAATTTATCGAGAAAGAAACCTGGTCGCAAGCTTTCCTGTAAATATTTCTAATTAAATATGAATTATCCTCAGGCTATCGCTGTTTTTGACTACGATGATCACATAAATATTTCGTTTTGGTTTTAACGTAGAAAAATATGTGTATAAATTGCAAACGTTCCCTAAATTAACGAACTACATCATCTAAAAGAAGGTGACATATGGACTATCAAAAGATTGCAACACAACTTCTCGCAAGCTTGGGAGGGAAGGAGAACATACAGGCTTTAGCACATTGCGCTACTCGGCTCAGGCTTGCTTTGGTGGATGAGAGTGTGGTTGATGAAGCGGTAGTCGCTGAGATTGATGGCGTGAAAGGGCAATTTAAAGTTGCTGGGCAATACCAGATAATTTTGGGTTCTGGAACGGTTAACTCGGTATATGCTGAGCTTGCCAAGCTAACTGGACTAAGCGAAATGTCTACCAAGGATGTCGCGAGTGCAGGAGCAAAAAAACAAAATATTTTTCAACAGTTAATCAAAGGACTATCGGATATCTTCGTTCCCATTATTCCAGCTATTGTAGCGGGTGGCTTGTTGATGGGAATATATAATGTCTTGACGGCTCCCGGTTTGTTTATCGATGGTAAGTCCGTCATCGATGCTAATCCTGGTTTGGTTGATTTTGCGAGCATGATTAATACGTTCGCCAATGCTCCTTTTGTTTTCTTGCCTGTTCTGTTAGGTTTTTCTGCAGCGAAAAAGTTTGGGGGTAACGCTTTTCTCGGTGCAGCGCTTGGTATGCTGATGGTCCATCCAGATTTGCTGAATGGTTGGGGCTTTGGTAGCGCATCTGTATCAGGAGCGGTGCCATCTTGGAATATTATGGGCTTTGAAATTCAAAAAGTTGGATATCAAGGTTCTGTGCTACCTGTTCTTGTTTCTACCTATATTTTAGCTAAGTTAGAGCTGGGACTAAGGAAGATTATTCCTTCTGTCTTGGACAACTTATTAACTCCACTTTTAGCCATTCTAATCGCTGGGTTTGTGACCTTTGCATTTGTTGGTCCTGTAACAAGGGATCTAGGATTTTTATTGGGTGATGGCCTAAATTGGCTATATGAATCTGCTGGTGTCATTGGTGGTGCAGTTTTTGGTTTAATTTACGCGCCTTTCGTTATTACTGGTATGCACCATAGTTTTATCGCTATTGAAACCCAACTTCTTGCGAATATTGTTACGACAGGTGGTAGCTTTATCTTCCCGATTGCTGCTATGTCTAATGTCGCCCAAGGTGCAGCTTCATTAGCTGTAGGGACGATCACAAAAGACGTTAAATTGAAAGGCATCGCTATCCCTTCTGGGGTGACTGGTTTATTAGGCATAACAGAGCCAGCGATGTTTGGTGTGAACTTAAAGTTGCGTTACCCTTTTGTAGCGGCCATGATTGGGGCGGCAACGTCGAGTGCATTCATCACTTTCTTCCAAGTAAAAGCTCAAGCTTTAGGGGCGGCTGGTATACCAGGCATAATTTCAATTAGTCCCGATAAAATTGTTTATTACGTCATAGGTATGGGCATTTCATTCGCTGTAACATTTGTTGTTACTATTATGTTTGCTCAAAGAAGCGCCTACAAAGAGGCTAAATGCGCCAAAGCATCAGCTTAACTGTATGACTGAGATATAATATTCCACGATATTGTATTAACATTCCACTAGTTCTTAGTGGGATGTTTTGCTATATCTAGTGTCCTTAAATTGTATTTTGAAAACATAAAGGATACGTCATGGCCGATCTCACGATTGTTGCGAACATTATCGCCAACGAAAACAAAATCGAACTGGTGAAATCTGAGTTACTAAAGCTTATTGATGATACTCGCGCTGAAAAAGGTTGTGTAAATTACGACTTGCATCAGGACAATGAAAACCCAAAACATTTCTTATTTTTTGAAAACTGGACGACACGCGATCTATGGCAAGATCACATGCAAAGTCAGCATATCGCAAGGTTTTTAGACGCGACAGAAGGTGCCGTAGAGTCATTTACCGTTAATGAGATGACCAAAATAGGCTAGTTCGGCGCTTTCCAATCACATTAATAGCAGTGAAAACATTTTATTATCGATTTAACTTGGAATGTGTTTCCACTGCTCTATTCCACATAGGTAGTAATTGAGCATAAATGAAACGGTTTGATAGCTGTGCTACTATTTTAGTAACAATAACGTAATCAGTTAGATGGCAAAGGATGGTAAGTATGTTCGAAATCGGTGACATTGTTCGTTTGAAAACAGGTGGCCCCGATATGGTGGTGGAGTCCTACCAAGAAGGGCAAGATAAACTGCAATGCAGTTGGTATGAAGAAGATGAAAAAGTGCAAGGTGTTTTTGCTGAGTCGTCATTAGAAAAAGGTGGTCATACTCACTTCGCAGAGTTTTTCTAATTTTCTTTGAAAGTTAACATCACTTTGGGCCGAATTTAATATCGAAGGGCGGTCCTTATTCCCTCGCGCATTGCTTATTGTATAAAGATTCCTCCCAATTATTAGTGCTTCTGATATTTGTCATTAAAACACTTCTTTATAGTAGTTCGAAAAATCCCTATTCACTGCTTTTGATCACAACATTTGTCCTTATTCCTCATTAGACTACATGCGATTTGAAACACGCCCTAAGGGCTATAAAAATACGTCTGTGGAGATGTTATGACTGTAGGAAAATACTTGCGTTGGAAAGACTCTAAAGGTAACGAATTTCGTCCTGTATCACTTTCCGGAACCGATTTGCTGAACGATAGAAATCTAAATAAAAGTACAGCTTTTAGCTATGAAGAAAGAGAACTGTTTAACTTAAACGGCCTTCTCCCTCCTAGAGTTCAAACCTTTGAAGATCAGATTAAACGTGTTTACCAAGGCTTTAAAAATGCTTCAACAGATATTGAAAAATATCTTTTTTTAAGATCGTTGCAAGACAGAAACGAGACTTTGTTCTATGCGTTAGTTAATCGTTATGTCGAGGAAATGACACCGATTATTTACACACCCACTGTAGGAAAAGCTTGTCAGGAATTTAGTCACCGCTATCAAAAAGCACGTGGCCTCTATGTGACAGAAGAAAACGTAGAAAATATGGGTGAAATGGCACGTCATTTTGCTAACCAAGATATTAAGATCATTGTAGTGACAGATAGTCAAGGCATCTTAGGCCTAGGTGACCAAGGAGTAGGGGGCATGGGTATCCCAATTGGTAAGTTGTCGCTATATACTTTAGGTGCCGGTATTCACCCGACACAATGTTTACCTGTTGCTTTAGATATTGGTACTGACAATGCAGATCTTCTGTCTGACCCTATGTACTTAGGCGTACCGAAGAAGCGTATTCGTGGCGAAGAGTATCGCGCATTCATTGCGAAATTTGTTGAACAAACTAAGCGTCATTTCCCGAAAGCTGTGTTGCAATGGGAAGACTTTAGTAAAGCGAATGCGTTCGACAATTTGACGGAATATGAAGATGTTATTCCTTCATTCAACGATGATATTCAAGGTACTGGCTCGGTTGTATTGGCAGGCATTATTAACGCTACAAAAATCAAACATGAAAACTTAGCTGATCAAGTTTACGCGGTGTATGGTGCTGGAGCAGGTGGCGTTGGCGTTGCTGATCAAATCTTTGCAGGTTTGCTTAAAGAAGGTCTTTCTCATGAAGAAGCACGAGCGCGCATCTTTACTTTAGATTCTCGTGGTGTAGTGTTTGACAATCGTGAAGGGTTGGACGAATACAAGAAACGTTATGCGAAGTCTTGGGAATTGACAAAAGATTGGCAGTTAGAAGGGGAAGGAAAAGTCAGCCTTCAAGATCTACTCAACAACGTGCCTGTTACGGTATTGCTCGGTTGTAGTGGTGTAGGCGGTGCATTTACTCAACAGCATATAGAGAAAATGCATACGCATACTGAAAGACCGATTGTTTTCCCACTATCAAACCCAACGTCTAATTGTGAGGCGCTTCCTGAAGATATCTATCGTTGGACTAACGGTAAGGCTATTGTGGCAACCGGCAGCCCATTTGATGATATTGAATTTGAAGGGAATACATATCGTATTGGTCAGGGTAACAATGTGTTTATCTTCCCTGGTGTCGGCTTGGCTGCGATTACTGGCGAAGTGCAAAAAATCACTATGGATATGTTTACCACCGCTTCTTTCGCATTGGCAGAGCACGTGAGTGAAGAAGACTTAGCGATGGGCTGCGTGTATCCGAAAATAAGCGAATTAAAAGAGGTAACGCTGAAAGTTGCAACTGAAATTCTAGAGCGCTTAAGAGAAACAGACGCAAACAGTAGCCTACGAGACAAAGATATTCACCACGAACTCGCTTCCCACATGTGGGAGCCAGTTTATCTACCTTATCGTAGGGTTTAAATCACCTTCAAGGCTTTTATCGAAATAAAGGGTCAGTTTGGTGCTGATCCTTTTACGTTTATCTAATCAGTCTTTATTAGAAACATTGATGTCTTCAATTTAACCTCAGTATATCTCTAGCTAAGGTTAAACTGGGCTGCAAAGTGAAGACTCTTCTGTAAAACTTTTGCCTCAGCCGAAGGTCAAAGCAATTGGAGTTTCTTATCAATTGTATTGAGGTGTTGCAATGTCGTTATATATAAAACCCGATTTTCTAAAACTTGCTGTTGTCGGTGTATCGGTGTGTCTCAGTGGGGTAGCCATGGCTAAAAGTGCACCGTATTTCCAAGGAAATGTTTACCAACAAGTACTATCAATGTCTAAGTTACAAGCCCCTTTTAGTGAGACATCAATAGATATGGGAGGCTTTGCGTCCCCCAACGCGTTCAATGATTTCTTCTATATTCCAGAGACTCCACCGTTTTGGATGACGTTTACCGCGACAGGGGATCATCACCGTTCTGAACTTCGCGAAATGGATAATTGGTATGTTTCTGATATCACACCGCATGAGCTAACAGCTCAAGTTCTATTACCAAATCACATTGATAAAAAAATGAAAGAATTTACCTTTTTACAAATTCATGGTTTGAATAAGTACGTGAATAAGCCTCTATTAAGAATGGTATGGAAAAAAGAGAATCACGGGGAGAAAGACCATTTGTGGGCTGCAATTCGTGAATCCAAAGGTGTAGAAGGGCATTATAAGTGGATAGATTTGGGTAAGAAGCCTAATCATGTGCAGTCTTATAGGGTTCGTGTTAAGAAAGACAAGTTATCCGTTTGGGTTAACGGTAAGGAAAAGGTTGATCATTTTGACGTGAAATCTTGGGCTAATACGCCAGTCTATTTTAAAGCCGGTGTTTACCTGCAAAGCGATGGTACAGCAACTACACAGTTTAAGTCAGTGAACTTTTATTCATGAACTAGTGCTGCTTTGACAGCAAATAAATGAAGAGATGGCTAACTGTCATCCCTTCTTTTATATCTAATCTGAGCATCTTTTTCTTTACATAGAAATTCAACTAACTCCGCTCTGCATCATAGCTATATTCACGGTAATATAAGTTTTACGACATGCCGTGCAAAAGTTTGAACAATGGAAATAGCGGGTAGAGCAACAATTAAGCTCACTAGCCCACTCGATGCCCATGCCCCTAGAAATTCTTCGTTGAATCCGACATTAATTAATGTCATCGCAAAAGACATAATCGCAGACATTCCAGTTGCAATAATTAAAGTAAAAAGTCTCGATTGATTCTTCGTCATAGCCCGTCTCACAGAGTTAAATACTTGACTAAAACGCTAAACTGTTTCATTTGATGGGTAAATAACCTATATTGGAAATCACTATCTTATAAATGGAACAATCTGGATGCAAAACCTCAACGATATGGCAATTTTCGCTCAAGTAGTGATGCAAGGGGGCTTTTCCGCTGCGAGTAAGTCGGGTAATTTGCCAAAATCTACAATAAGTCGCAGAGTGTCTCAATTAGAAGAGCGTCTTGGGGTTCGATTGCTTGAAAGAACAACACGAAAAATCAGTTTAACTGAGATTGGAGAGGTTTATTACCACCACTGTAGACAGATGCTTGAAGAGGCTGCTCTCGCTGATTCTTCGGTTGATCAAATATTGGAAAAACCGCGTGGACGTTTGCGCGTGAGTGCGACAACAAACGCAGCTCAATATTTACTCGCCCCTTACCTAGCAGAGTTTTTTGCACTTAATCCAGATGTCCAAGTTCAGTTAATGATGACGAATAGGCAAGTCGATTTAATAGAGGAGGGGTTTGATGTCGTTATACGGTTTGGAGAGCTTGAAGATTCGACATTGGTTTCCAAACTATTGGGAAAGAGCCAAATATCTTTGTACGCGAGCTCTGGCTATTTAAGTAAGTATGGTACGCCGAAGACTTTAAAGTCCTTGGCAAAACATGATTTATTAATCATGAGTCGTTTTACTCGTGAAGGGTATTGGGCTTATTGGGGAGATGCTGACATGTCAAAATTTGCGCTTCCCGTTTTGTTTGAAGCTGACGACTTTAGTGTGCTGTATGATTTGGCTCTGGCTGATACTGGAGTTGCAACACTTCCTAGATTTATGGGAGATAATAATTCTCAGCTAGTGAACCTAATCCCAGATAGTTCTCCGCCACTATCCGAATTACACGCAGTCTATCCTAGTCGCAGAGGAGTTACTCCGAAGCTGCGAGCTTTCATTGAATTTATCGAATGTAAAATCGGTCAAGCCTTAACCTAAGATAGCGAGTCTTCAGCTCTATTATTGTTTTATTAATGGAACAAACATTTCCAATTGGTAGTATTAATCCAATATATGGAACGTGATAGTGTTTCTTGGAATCAAACCGGAGGATAAAACCATGCAAAAATTTGATGCAAGTAACACAGCTATTGTATTAGTCGACCATCAAGTCGGTACGCTCAATTGGATAGGTGCCGCTAGTAAAGAAGAAAAGGAGCAAATTGTTAAGTGGGTTAAGTTAATTGTTCGTTTTGCAAAAGGGGCAAGTATTCCTCTTATCTTTACGTCAAGTATGGAAAAGGAAGCAAATGGCCCATTAATACCTGAACTAAGAGATCTAGCAAAAGAAGAATATGACGCTCGAATCATCCGTGAGGGTATTGTTAATGCTTGGGACGATCCCAAATTTGTTGATGCAATCCGCCAAACAGGTAGAAGAAAGCTATTTATGGCTGGCGTTACAACAGATGTTTGCTTGGTACCACCAGCGATCAGTGCGAAAGAAGAAGGGTTTGATGTGATGGCTCTTGTGGATGCATCGGGAGGTTGTGGCCGTTTAGCAGAAGAAGTGGCATATCAGCAAATGACAGCTGCGGGTGTAAAGCTTGGCACCACAATCGCTGAACTGTCTAAAATCGTAGATAACTGGACCAGCCCAGTGGCAGGGCCTTTCTTTGAAGCCTATGCATACGAAGGTGTTCTTGATCTCCTTTCAAGTGAAACAATTGTAAGGTAACTCTTACCTCTACCAATTCACATTATCTGCAGTTCGTGGAGATACAGACAAAGGTATCTCTACATCTAAAATAAATAAGGTATTCAGGTAAGACTTATGCAGCCTTTAAATATTCGGTATAAAGCTGACTTTCCCAAAGAATCTTTCGCTGGTATACGGTCGAATCAAGTCGTACTTGACAGCAAAATTAGCCGACGTCACAACACGCCATATGCACAGGGGTTTAAAGATTTCGTCTATCTTTCCCATGGCATTTTATTGCCAAATAACGGTGTACCAATCCATCCACATCAAGACCTAGATGTGATTACACTATTGGTTGAAGGAAGTGTTTACCACGAAGGGACACTATCTCACCAAGAAACGTTTAAAGGCCCAGGTGGTATTGTTCAACGGTCCGGTACAGGTATGGAACACGCTGAATGGAATATGACTAATCGAGAAGTAGAGGACGTACAAATTTGGTTTTTGCCCCCACAAAGATCGTTAACGCCAGAGGCTAAGTATTACTCTTTTGAATGGGGTAACCAGTATTCGATAATTGGTGGTGAAAAGCAGGATGCATTTAACAGCGATACTCACGGCATCGTTGTACTTGCGCAGCCTAAGCAAGTATTCGTACTAAAAGGGTCGGGTGTGTTGTATTTGGTTAAAGGCGAGGGAAGAGTAAACTCACAACTTATAAAAAGCGGAGGGATAACCTCAGTTCGTGATATTGAGTTTACTGCAGACAGTCCATGTTACCTATTCATAGCGACGGAAAATGATTCGAAGACGAAACTTATGTGAGTTTTTATATTTAGAGGGGGCAATAAATAAAAAAGGATGGCTGTATCCATCCTTTTATCCAGTTATCTTCTTTTAGTTGATAGGGAGTTCGAGCTTGTTTGTTGCCTAGCACTTTTATTCGTGCTTTGAAGCGGCTTTAAGTATCGAGCTTTTCCATATCTGCCGTTAGAGTATGTTTGAACCAAAGCGTCAGTGATTTGAGTGTCAATATGCATGTTAGGCCTCCATAACATTTCAACAAGTCACGAGTTATTTTAAAATCCTTGTGATGACAAATTGGTTAAGCTTTCTTCAGCGATTTGTCAGACTTTCTCTGCCAAAAAGTCATGCCTGAGATGTATGATTTTTTGGTGATTTTTGTCATTAGAATTATCGCACTAACGTGAATTCCTACTGCGATCAGTGTCAAGTTTGCAAACACTTCATGAATACCTTCGAAAGTCTCACCGGCACCAAATAAATTTTGTTCAATCGACCAACCAGTAAAAGCTGTACCCAATAATAACGTCCACATAGTCCATATCATGATTGCCCCTGCTGGGTTGTGCCCTACATGGTCATCTTTTTTGGTCGTAAACACTTCTTTTACATGTGCGATCGCCGATGGAATGGATGGCTTGAATGAGCTTAGCCTTGACGGAGAACGAGCCACCAGCCCCCATAGAAGTCGAATGACTACTGCGGCAGCTACGCCATAGCCAACCCATTGGTGAATTTGGCTACCTTCTTCAGTTAGAAAGTAATTGCTTAAAAATAGTATCGCAACTGTCCAATGCGTAAGTTTGACTAAAATGTCCCATTTATGTACTTGAGCCATCGGTTTCCTCTCCCCATTTGTTTGGTTATAAATAATTTAAATAAGAAAACTTAAGGAAGACTTAAGAGTTAGGACGTATTGTTCTCAAAAGGCCAACACGCCCCAGCGTATATAACTCGTAACAGTTTTTAGTTCTCACTGAAAGATGGGAAGAAGTTAGACTACTGCTTCTCTCGATAAACATGGATTGTGTAAAAAATGAAAAAGTTAGCCATATTGGTCGTTGGGCTTTGTGTAGCATTGGCCATACAAGCGCAAGAAGTGGATCTCTCTGCGACGATGAAGAAAATGAAGTTTGAGTTTAAAAAAGCGGCTCAAGCGCAAACGATCGAAGAGATGAAACTACCAATTGAAAACTTGCGTGAGTTGGTTTTAGTTAGTGAGTCTGGAACCTATCCGAAAGAGAAGCAGACCCTCTATTTAGAGGGCTTTGAAAAGCTTACTATAGCGTTAGATAAGGTTCAGTTGAATATTGATAATGACAATTTTGAGGGGGCTCAGCTAGCACTTCAACAAGTCGACAACCTGAGGGTCGATTATCATAAGCGTCGAAACCCAAGTATTTGGCAAAAGATTTTCGGCTAAAACAAAACAGTCATTTAAAAATAACGCCCACATGTCATCTAGTAATGAATTGTGGGCATTTATCTACTCACCATAAATCTCTAGCGGTAAACCGTCTGGGTCTTTAAAAAATGTAAAGGATTTGCCTGTAAATTCGTCAACACGAATGGGCTCAACGTCTAACCCTTTTGCTTCCAGTTGTTTCTTCGCTTCTTCAACATTCTTGACTTGTAAGGCCAAGTGCCTCAAACCCTGTGCCTCTGGTGAGTTGGGGCGTGCTGGTGGATTGGGAAAACTAAATAGCTCAACTTGGGAGCCGTCCGGCAGTGAGAGATCGAGCTTATAAGAATCGCGTTCTGCTCGATAATTCTCTGCGATGATTTCAAAGCCTAATACTTGAGTATAGAAGTGCTTAGATTCTTGATAATTAGAACAAATGATGGCGACGTGATGGATGCGTTGAAACATGATGATCCTTGTTAAAGTTGAGAAGGGAATTGCGGTGTTAAGTGCTGGTGCATGTAGTCAATGAATACTCTTAACCTTGCTGGCATGTACTTGGTTTGGGCGTACTGCATAGCGACTCCACCATGATAGTTACTTTTAATGGTCCAATCTGGTAAGACCCGGACTACCGTTTTATTTTTTAGTGCTTCAGTAACAACAAAATCATGAAAAATACCGATACCCAAGCTTTCTTTTACGCCTTGCAAACGCATTTGTGACTGGTTGACTGCGTAGCAACCTGAAACAACCACGGTATGAAATTCATCGCCTTTTAGAAAGTCCCAAGTATTGTCATTGGAAGTTTCACCTAGATAAAGGCAGTCGTGCTCGACAAGCTCGATAGGGTGGGCTGGGGTGCCTCTTTTTCTGAGGTACTCTGGACTTGCACATAGAACTAAATCCGTTTTACCTATCTCCCGTAAAACCAAGTTTTCATCGGGTTTATCCGTTAACTTAAACGCGATATCGATATCTTCCTTCAATACATGGATATCTCCATCTACCGCCCGAAGAATTAGACTTATTTTTGGATGAAGGCGTAGGAAAGGGGTGATAAGCGGCTGTAATACCGAGTTTAGAAAGGCTTCAGGTGCGGCGACGGTTATTGAGCCTGATGGCACGGTATGATCTTGCTTTGACACTTCAACCGCTTGTTGGGCCGCATTCAGCATGATATTGGCTTGGTCATACACTTTTTGTCCAGCTTGAGTGATATTGAGTTTACGTGTGGTTCGCTCAAGTAACTTTACGGACAGTGCATTTTCCAAGCGTGTAATCAACTTACTCAATGCTGACGGGGTGACGTCTAGCTTCTTTGCAGCCGCAGTAAAGCTTCCTTCATTGACGACCAAAATGAAACTTGCCAAATCGGGTAGGAGGGAGACCAATTTTGTATTGGGCATAAATGTCGCCTGAAGCCATAAAGTTATGCTGATAATTATCGCTCAATTTACGACAAGAATCATCAATAACTGAAAGTGTGATGTAAATCTTATCGTCATTTAGATGAGCAAATTATTTTTCATAAGTCATAACTAGTTGTTAATCGTAATATAAAATGGGAGAGTACGAGTAATATTGATTGTTGCCTTAAATTCACTAATGTTTTTCCACCTTGGGGGATAATGCCAGAGTAGAGTTTGGATTACACTGAGGCCAAATAAACCCTACCTGTGACCTTTGGCAACTCTTAGTGTACACAGATAACATTTAAGCAAGGAATTAAGTATGTCATCTTCATTCTATGAGCAAATTCAAAACCAAATTGAAGAAGTGAAAGCAGAAGGTTTGTACAAATCTGAGCGTGTGATTACCTCTCAGCAGCAAGCGAGCGTGTCAATCTCTACTGGCCAAGAAGTACTGAACTTTTGCGCAAATAACTACTTAGGTTTGGCAAACCACCCTGAGCTTATCGAAGCGGGTAAACAAGGGATGGATGAGCATGGATTTGGCATGGCTTCTGTACGCTTTATCTGTGGTACTCAAGATATCCATAAAGAGCTAGAGCAAAAGCTTTCTAAGTTCCTAGGCAAAGAAGATACCATTCTTTATACCTCTTGCTTTGACGCAAACACAGGTTTGTTTGAAACGATTCTAGGCAAAGAAGACGCAATTATCTCAGATGCTCTAAACCATGCATCGATTATTGATGGTGTTCGCTTATGTAAGGCGATGCGCTTCCGCTATTCAAACAACAACATGGAAGAGCTTGAGCAACAACTTATTGCCGCAAAAGAAGCGGGTGCTCGTAACACGTTGATCGTGACTGACGGGGTATTCTCTATGGATGGTGTGGTTGCAAACTTGCCAGCTATCTGTGATTTAGCCGATAAATACGGCGCTCTTGTGATGGTTGATGACTCGCACGCTGTTGGCTTCATGGGTGAGACTGGCGCCGGTACACACGAATTCCACGATGTTGTTGATCGTATCGACATCATTACGGGTACTTTAGGTAAAGCGATGGGCGGTGCTTCAGGCGGTTACACTTCTGGTAAAAAAGAAGTGATTGACTGGCTACGTCAACGTTCACGCCCTTACTTGTTCTCTAACTCTGTTGCTCCTGCGATTGTAAATGCTTCTATCCGTGTGCTTGATTTACTACAAGAGAGCGGTGACCTACGTAAGCGTCTTTGGGAAAACGCGAACCACTTCCGCACTCGCATGACCAATGCTGGCTTCACAATGGCTGGCGCAGATCACGCAATTATTCCTATTATGTTAGGAGATGCAAAAGTTGCAGCTGAGTTTGCAGAGCGATCACTTGAAAAAGGCATTTATGTCATTGGTTTCTCTTTCCCAGTGGTACCAAAAGGTCAAGCACGTATTCGTACCCAAATGTCAGCTGCACATAGCCGCGAGCAACTAGATAAAGCGATTGATGCGTTTATTCAAGTTGGTCGTGATATGGGGATCATCGACTAATGAAAATCAAAGCACTGGCGAAATTAAAGCCTGAAGAAGGCATTTGGATGACCGAAGTGGACAAGCCAGAGCTTGGCCACAACGATCTTCTAATTAAAATTAAGAAAACGGCAATTTGTGGTACTGACGTGCACATCTACAACTGGGATGAGTGGTCACAAAACACGATTCCTGTTCCTATGGTTGTCGGGCATGAATATGTCGGTGAAGTGGTTGGTATTGGCCAAGAAGTTCGCGGTTTTGAAATTGGTGACCGTGTATCTGGTGAAGGGCACATTACCTGTGGTCACTGCCGTAACTGCCGTGGCGGCCGCACGCATCTTTGCCGTAACACGATTGGTGTTGGCGTTAACCGTACTGGTGCATTCTCAGAGTACTTAGTGATTCCAGCTTTCAATGCATTTAAAATCCCAGAAGAAATTTCTGATGATTTAGCATCGATTTTCGACCCATTTGGTAATGCTGTTCACACCGCATTGTCTTTTGACCTCGTTGGTGAAGATGTACTTATCACTGGCACAGGCCCAATTGGCATTATGGCTGCTGCGGTTGCCAAACATGTAGGGGCTCGCCACGTTGTAATCACTGACGTAAACGAATATCGCCTTAACCTTGCGAGAGAAATGGGTGTGACGCGCGCGGTGAACGTAGCCAAAGAAAACATCGATGATGTCATGGCCGAGTTAGGCATGACAGAAGGCTTTGATGTTGGCTTAGAAATGTCTGGCAACCAATCAGCGTTTGGCTCAATGCTTAAAGCAATGAACCACGGTGGTCGCATTGCACTGCTAGGTATTCCGCCATCAGACATGGGTATCGATTGGAACCAAGTTATCTTTAAGGGGTTGGTCATTAAAGGTATCTACGGACGTGAGATGTTCGAAACTTGGTACAAGATGGCTTCACTGATTCAATCTGGCTTAGATCTCACGCCAATCATCACTCACCACTACAAAATTGACGACTTCCAAAAGGGTTTTGACGTGATGCGCAGCGGCGCATCTGGCAAAGTTATTCTTGATTGGGAATAAGTTAGAAACGCCCCTTTGATAGGGGCGTTGTTTTATCTTTAGCAAGCTTGTTTGCTGACGACTTCTCCTGGAGTAATACAACCCGCCACTGGGCAAACATTTAAACATAAATGGCAACCCGGACATTTTGCTTTGTCTAATGAAGGTTTACGGTTTTCTTTGTCCCACAATATAGCTTGGTGAGCCCCATCTTGGCAGGATACGTAGCATTGGCCACAGCCAATACACAACTGCTTATCAAAGCTTGGGTAAATAATATGATCTCGGCTTAATTCTTCGGCTGAAACGGTATTTTGTAGTGAAAGACCAACCAATTGTTCTACACGATCAAAGCCCTTGTCTTCCATATAGTGGCTTAGCCCAGAAATCAGATCTTCGACAATGCGATAACCATGCTCCATGACGGAGGTTGTTACCTGAACGGTTCTAGAACCAAGCAACATGAAATGAACCGCGTCTTCCCAAGTGTAAATACCGCCTTGACCACTAATTGGGAGTTTAAATTCTGGGTGTTGCATGAGCTGTGCAATAAAGCGTAAGGCTATGGGCTTAATGGCACGGCCAGAATAACCAGAAATTGATGACTTTCCTTTAATTTGTGGTTGTGGTGTAAAGTTATCCAAATCTACGTTGGTCAGTGATTTCACGGTATTAATAGCCGCGATACCATCTGCGCCAGCACTTTGTGCAGCAAGAGCTGGAATTTCCATATTACCGATATTCGGTGTCATTTTTGCCCATACAGGTAAAGAGCTGCCTCTTTTCACCGCTGCGGTATAACGCGCGACTAAGTCTTCATTTTGACCAACGTCTGAACCCATCGCATCGTTGGTCATTTGCGGGCATGAAAAGTTACATTCAAGAATATCAACCCCAGCTTCTTCGCATAACCTAGCGAGTTGCTCCCATTCTTGTTCATTGGATCCCATGATCGAGGCGATAACCACTTTGTTTGGGTAATCTTTTTTCAAACGAGCCATCATTTCTAAGTTGCGTTCCAACGGTTTGTCGGATATTTGCTCCATGTTTTTAAAGCCGCTCCAACCACTGTTATCTCGAACGTGATCGAAGCGTGGCGACACTTCATTGGCGATAAAAAATCCAACCGTTTTGTACACGACACCAGCCCAACCTGCGTCAAAGGCACGCGCACACATTTCATAGCTGCTACTTACAGGGGATGAAGAAAGGAAAAATGGATTTTCACAATGAACACCATTTATCTCAATCGATAAGTCTTTTCGTAATGGCATAAATTATTTCTCCACTTCCAATTCTAAACATTCACCATTAGTGAGGCATTGTATAATTTGCTGAGCGACACGATGGCCATCAGCGACAGCGTCAACAACGGTACGGCCGCCATACACTACATCACCAGCCATAAATAGATGCTGATTTTTATCATCAGTGATATTTAGGTGCGTAGTCTGCCCTGTCGCGTCAATGAGTAAATCGCAATTTAGTTTTAACTCCGCTCCATCTATTTCGTGGTGAGTATGACGCTCTTGCCATTCTATAAATTGACCTTTAACACCAGTTAATTTTCCGTTTTGCTCGATGAGTTCTGTCACGATCACATTCGGGATAATGGGGACGCCAAGTCGATGAATATGCGCTTTCTCAGCGAGCGTTGCGGGCATTTCATTAATACTGCGACGATACAGTATGGTCGTATCGGCATTTAGACGTTTAGCTTCGTTAGCGCAGTCCATCGCTACGTCTCCACCACCAATGACGACAACGTGCTTTGCAGAAAAGTCTGGATTAGCCGAAGTCCGTTGTTGATATAGGAACTCGACCCCAGCTATGACTTGAGGAAGATCCGACTTAATAGATCGTTTGGGTTTCCATAAGCCACAAGATACGATAACAGCGGAGTAGTCCGACTGTAGTGTATCTAAGTTGATATTGGTGCCAACTCGACAACCATAGCGAATCTCAACACCGCAATTGACGATGAGCTCCACTTCTTTTTCAATGACCTCCAGAGGTAGTCGGGATTCAGGGATACCATAGCGGGCCCAACCACCAGCTTCTTGTTGAGCTTCAAATACAGTCACAGGATGTCCTGCTAACGCCAGTGATCGCGCAGCACTTAAACCCGCAGGTCCAGCACCGACAATTGCAACGGGCTGTTTATTCTGCTTCGTTGCTTTGCAGACTTTGATTTGGCACTCGTGCTCATAGTCTGTTAACACTTTTTGAATCATTGCGATATCGATGGGTTTGTCGAGTCCAGAGCGACTGCACCCTCTTTCACAGAGCTTCTCGGTTGGGCAAATGCGAGAACAGATACCCCCTAGTGGGTTGCGCTCACGAATTGTTTCTACAGCGCCTTTAATATTACGAAACCTTAATGAGCGAATGAACTGAGCAGGCTCTGTCTCTGCTGGGCAATGTTGGTTACATGGCGCATCGTGACAGAGTAAACAACGATGCGCTTCGCGTTCTGCGTTGTTTAGCTTTTCGCTTAAGGAGCGTTCATTCTGACGTGAATGTTCAATCATATCTTTCACTTCTTTTTATAGGGTCAGTGCCTTTCGAGTATAGGGAGCAAGTGAATGACGAAAATGATCTGGGTTAAGGGTGGGTTAATGGTTGGGTGGGAATTGATAAGTTTGTTAACTGCTTAACAGTTATCGAGTCAGATAATATTGTATCCAATAAATGGACTAGATTTTGCGCATGGGCGGGGTAGGTATGAGTAAGAAGAAAGGAAATGAAGTAACGAACTTTGCTTTTAGTGTTTTACAAACCAACGTAAAACCCAGTAATTAGGAAGGTTCTAATTACTAGGTTAATCTGCATTAAATATAACAGGTGAACGAGCGGCTATCTGTTCTGTTATAAAAGTATTTTACGTAAATTTTTCCCAGCGATTACTGACAAACAGATAGAAAATAGCCAAATCAGCTGCTTCAAATAATAAGCTTGTATATTGAACTTTGGGTATTACTGTTGGCACTATGCTTACAATCAGAATTGCAAATTTTAAATATACTCCCCACTTTTTCCAATTCCAAGTACCGGATATGGCAACAAGATTTATTACTTGTATTGCTAGCACCAGGTTTATGAGTGTCCCTAATGAAAGAGAGAGTACTTTTCGTAATAGCTCATTATCTAAGGTTAAGGCGCTGTTAATCGTGCTATCTGGTCCCGTTAAATTGTGAAGAATCACAAAAATAGCCAATATATAGATGATTGATAAGCCTATGGAGCAAAGCATATAAGAAGAAAACCAAAACCTGCGGTTTGGTGTTGAATGAAGGGTGTGTTGCATTGATAAATTTTAAATAGTGAATGAGTTTGTTGGTTTTATTATCACTATTATTTGGTTTCTCTACGGTTAAGGGGCAAGCCAGAAATGGAAAGAGAAATAAAGGAAAGATGCTTGAGGCTTTATTGTAGAACCGAAAAAGCGGACAGAGCCGATTTTAGCTTGCGATATTCATCGTAAGTTGCAGATCTAACTGAATTTTAGACAGCTTTCTTTTAATTGCCGAGCGAGTTTTTGCCACTTCTGCAACGGCTAAGTTATTACTAGTGGAATGTATGTCTACGTTTACTCGCAGCTCACGGCCGATTTTGGTCACGCCAGCGAGTTTTATATGTTGTTTAGTTTCCTTATTCGCATCAGCGAGTCCTTTGCTGACTGATAGTACGAGCTCCCTGTCAGGCGACATCATCAACAGTTCTCTAAATGCTTCTCTAAGCATATCAAACGGTACTTTTATAAAGTAACCAGCCATCAATAGCATCATCGCAGGATCAGCGTAAACGGCGAGATGAGCCCATGACGATTTTGATATTAACCATGCCGCGACAAACCCAGTCATGACGACAAAGCTTAGTAGTGTATCCATTTTCCACTGCTTTACTTCAGCTTCGATCAGGCCAGAGGAATAGAGCTTACTCTTTTGTTTAATAGACCACCAAACATAGCCGCAAGCAAGTGTACTAACAAAACCAAATAGCGTTGCAATGGAAGTATCAACAGGGCGGCCACCGCTTAGCATTGCGATGACAGCGGAATATATCGAAGAGCCGACAACCATTAAGATAACAGCACCTTTGACGGCAATGACGACTGGTTCCAGCATGGCTTTACCAAAGGGAAAATGGTTTTTTGCTGGAGATTGAATATAGCGAGCGACGGCAAGTGACAATAATGTTAACAGTAAGCTGACTAATGAATAGACGCCATCAAACATGATGACGATTGAGCTAGCAAGCAAACCTAAAACGAGTCCTCCAAAAGCGAAGCCTGCAGCCCCAAGTGCTGAGAAAGTAAGGATTCTTTTTTCGTTTAAGCTTGTTTTAGCACACATATAATCAACCACACAATGAACACACTGTTATTGTTTGCTTATATGGTCAAATATACAAATAACTTCTGAGTATCTATTGATAACTAATTTGAAAATTTATCATATATTCAACAAAAACAACTAGATAAAGCTAAAATTTAGTGTCAATTATATTGGCGGTGAGTGATTATTAAACAGTGCCTTATGGAGAGATTTAGTTGTTTTATGCGTAAATTGGTTTAAAAATCAAATAAAAATTCATTCAATTTATCTGCAAGCCAAGTCATTCCTGGGTGCTCCTGCATTCCGGATGCCGTAAACATGCAATAATCTTCTTGAGTTAGGCCATAGGTGTGTCGGATTACTGCCAAGTTTTGCTGCCGTAAATGATGGCGTATCAAAGGCTCTGGTAATACGCCCCAAGCATCTTCAGTCAAGATAGTGTTTAACATGTAGTCGAAGCTGGAAAAGCCTATATACCGCGTAGAGAAGGGTTGTAATTCTGGGTTGTCTTTCTCATTTAAATACACCATGACAGCTTGCATTTCTTCGCGCAGTACTTCATCCGACACGCGCCGTAACTTGCACAAGGAATGTTCACCATTGCAAACGGACATCATGCGAATTTTACCGAGAGGATTATATGTGATTTTAGGGTCGTCAGCTCGTTCGTAATCGACACCATATGCAAAGTCTACTTGTTGAGTTGCCACTAAATTTGCAAGGTCGCCAGTTGAGGCCAAAACAATATTAAACGAAGTGGCGGGAAACTTATTGTTGAGTTTGTGCGTTAAATCTTGCCAAAGTTCATCAGGTAGTGAGTCATCACGAGCAATCCACACTTCGGCATTGAACTCCCCAGAGACTTGAATACAAGTTTGTTTGATACGAGCTGAGGTAAACAGCAAACTTTCACAGTCTTTGTAAATGGCTTTTCCTGCTTCAGATAAGGTTAATTTGTTGCCACTTCGAGTAAAAAGTTCAGTATCTAGCTCTTTTTCTAACGCTTTTATAGCCATACTGAGTTTGGTTCGGTTACAATTGAGTTGTCGAGCAGCTTGAGAAACTGAGCCCGTATCGGCAATTGCACAAAAGGCTTCGACTTGAGAAAGATTCATAACATGCTCTTAGCTAGGGTCTGTTTATCTTGTGAGATTGAATTTTGTTCGAACTCTTAGCCTTTTAATCGCGGCGTAGGTTAAGAAGCTTAGCATTCTAAGTGATTAACCCTAAGAGTACCTGAATAATAAACAAATTTTTCCAAATTGTCTTTTAAGGTGATATAACATTGGTAGTCGCTTGGCACAGAAACCAAGCAGAATGTAAATTGGGAGAGCATTATGGCGAGTGAATGGGATGACTGCGCTGAAAAATGGGAGCTTGATGAATCGACGATACACTTTGCAGATCATGCATTTAAAGAGCTGAGTAAAGTTGTAGAAATAACGGACATAGAGGTACTTGATTTCGGATGTGGCACAGGGTTGCTAAGCCAAAGGTTGTCACCACTTGTAAAAAATATCGTCGCTTTAGATAGTTCCGAATCAATGATTGAACAGCTCGATAAAAAAATGCTAGGAAATGTCGAACCAGTCGTAGACATGCTGACCAGAGGGCTAGTGGCACAACACCCCGCTTTTCGTAAGCAGTTTGATTTGGTCGTTGCCTCTTCTGTCTGTGGATTTTTAAAAAGTTTCTCAGAAGCAGCCGATATCATCTATGCCATACTGGATAACGGTGGGGCTTTTGTTCATTTTGACTGGTTGCTAGAAGATGATGAAACGGGTGTGGGCATGACAAGACATAAAGCAGAACAAGTATTGACTAGTGTTGGATTTGAGTCGGTTGAGGTCTCCGTACCATTTGAAATAAACACCCAATCTGGTGTAAAACAAGTTTTGATGGGTGTGGCTAAGAAAGCCTAATTTGCTTGATAATAAAAAGTGAGCTCTTGTTTAAAACAAGAGCTCTTTGCTTTTTATGAGTTAATTTTTTCGGCAATTTCCTCTAATACATCTGGGTTTTCTATTGCACCAATGTTATTTACTTTCTGACCATTCACGACTTGTTTAACCGCGAGCTCAACAATTTTTCCAGACTTAGTTCTGGGAATGTCACTGATGGCAATTATTTTTGACGGTATATGACGAGGGCTACAGTTTGTTCTCAACGTGGTTTTTATGTTTTCTGCTAATTCACTATCTAAAATATGATCAGGGGCGAGCTTTAAAAATAGAACGATTTGTTCGTCGCCATGTACTAATTGACCAACGGCTACCGAGTCAAGTATTGACTCCATTTGATTGATTTGGCGGTAGATTTCGCCAGTTCCTATTCTGACTCCACCGGGGTTCAGAGTAGTATCGCTTCTGCCGTAAATGACAAAGCCGCTGCTTGCAGTCATTCTTATATCGTCGCCGTGGTGCCAAGTATTTGGATATTTACTCCAATATGCGTTGTGATATTTTTCACCGTCGTCTTGCCAAAAACCGAGAGGTTGATTTGGGAAGCTATTTTGGCATACAAGCTCGCCACGTTCATTGGTCACTTTTTTACCCTCTTCACTCAATGCAGCTATATCTAAACCAAGCCCAGCCGACTGGCATTCTCCCTTATAGACAGGGGAGATAGGGTTACCTAATACAAAGCATCCGCATATATCGGTTCCGCCAGATATCGACGCGAGGTGTAGATCGGATTTAATATGTGAATATACAAATTCAAATTGTTCTGGGTAAAGTACGGAGCCTGTTGAGCAAAGTGTCCTCAATTTCGGTAGGTCATAGTTTAAGCTGGGGCTCACATGTTGCTTTTGCATGGCTTCTAGATATTTTGCTGAAGTGCCGAAAAGCGTAACGCCCAGCTCTTGGGCTAGTTGCCACAAAACGCTTGGAATAGGGTAAACAGGACTGCCATCATAAATAACTAATGTAGCCCCACTAGCCAAAGAAGAAACGTGCCAATTCCACATCATCCAGCCGCAGGTAGTGTAATAGAAAACCTTGTCCCTTGGCTGCACATCGCAATGAAGTTGGTGTTCTTTAAGATGGTTTAATATCGTGCCTCCAACACTGTGCACAATGCATTTAGGTTTACCCGTTGTACCTGACGAGTAGAGTACATAGAGTGGGTCGTTAAATGCGACGCGTTTGTAGCGAATACCTCTGGGAATATAGCTGGCTAATATTGCTTCCCAGTCAGAAAACTGGCTATTTGTTTCTTCATTATGCCTGTTGCTAACTAAGTACTCTATTTGGCATATATTCTGGACACTTGATATAGAAGAAACGATTTCAGCGTTTTTCTTATGCATTTCATAGGATTTACCATTGAAATGGTATCCATTACAGCAAAATAGAATTTTAGGTTTTACTTGCCCAAACCGCTCAACAACACTTTCCACACCAAAATCTGGTGAGGTAGAGGTCCAGATCGCGCCTAGACTTGTTGTTGCAAGCATTGCGATAACCGATTCGGGGATATAGGGTAAGTAACCCGCTACAACGTCACCTTTTTCCACACCGTTCTGTTTCAGCCATTGCTGCATAATTGATACTTGATCGCTTAACTCTTGCCAAGTGAATTTTCGGCTTTGACCACTTTCATTTTTAAAATGTATCGCGATTTCGTTGGGCTGTTGAAAAGCGTAGGAGAGTAAGTTTTCTGCGTAGTTGAGTTGAGCTTGGGGAAACCATATTGTATCCCGACTTGGATAAAAACTATCCCATTTAGCGATCCCTTCTCCATGAATGCAATCGCCCATAAAACCAATCACATCGCAGTATTGCCATACTTCCAGCCAGAAGCGTTTTTTATCTTTTACGGACCAATGGTGTAGCGAGGGGTAATCTGATATCGCTTCACCTTGCATATTAATATGTTTGATAAATTGGGTTAGGTTCGAGCTTTCTATCCGCTCACGACTTGGCGTCCATATAGGATCTGAGGGAGACATGGCTTATTCATTCCTATGCTTTGTTTGTTCTAATTATATTAAAAAAGCGAGATGTTATATTTGTTATAAGTGTTATTGCAATTTGCAAGAAAGTCAAACTGGTTTCGTATTAATATCTTTATGAAATTAATAGCAAAAAACTATAATGTAAAATATTTGTTACATAGGTGTTCGGGTATAAATCGTTTCAGATATTGGCGCAGTTTATTCAAAAAGTTAGGCTTAAAGTATCGGATAAGGATAGGAGAGGGTTGATGACTCAGTACCATTCCAAACCATTAAATCAAAAAGGCTATGTCTCTTGGAATGACGATGAAAATCGAATTTGGCATGATCTTGTAGTAAGGCAGCAAAAAGTATTACCTAACAGAGCGTGCCAAGCCTATTTAGACGGCCTCGACATGCTTGATTTACCGATCAATCAAGTCCCACAACTACCAGACATCAATAAAATACTTGTTAGAGAAACGGGTTGGAAGGTAGAACCAGTACCAGCATTAATCAGTTTTGATAAATTTTTCGCGCTACTATCAGAGCGCAAGTTTCCTGTAGCAACCTTTTTACGTTCACGTGACGAGTTTGATTATTTGCAAGAGCCTGATTTTTTCCACGAAATCTTTGGTCATTGTGCAATGTTGACTAACCCTGATTTTGCAATGTTCACACACACCTATGGAAAGTTAGGACTAAGTGCAGATGCTAAGAGGCGCGTATATCTCGCACGTTTGTATTGGTTCACAGTCGAGTTTGGTTTGGTGAAAGAGAATGGCGAAACCAAAATTTATGGTGGAGGTATTCTTTCCTCTCCGGGTGAAACAGTGTATTCGCTTGATAGTGATGTCCCGAAAAGAGCAAGCTTTGATCTACAAACGGTATTAAGAACGCCATACCGAATTGATATTATGCAGCCCATCTACTATCTATTAGATAACCTGAAAGAGCTTTACCGACTGAGTCAGGTCAATCTGATTGATCAAGTCGATGTGGCAATGAAGGCAGGTTTACTGCCACCACTATTTGAAGCAAAGGAAGTCACAAATGCTGAATGAATTGCAATGTGAAGCATGTAGTAAAGAGTCCGTCGCGCTTTCAGAAGAGGAAAGTCGGTCATTGTTGCTAGAACTTAATGATTGGACACTTGTTGAGCGCGATGGTATCCCGCAGTTAGAAAAAGCATACCGTTTTAAAAACTACAAGCTGGCTTGGAGCTTTTCAAACAAAGTATCAGAATTAGCTGAGCAAGAATTCCATCACCCATCTATATTATTAGAGTGGGGCAAAGTAACGGTCACCTGGTGGAGTCACTCGATCAAGGGCTTACACAAGAACGATTTTATTTGTGCCGCTAAATGCGACGAATTTTTGGATAGCTAAGTAACAAGCAAAGTGTAAAGAATTTACAGTTTAAACAGTCTGACACAGAATCCCCTTTCAACCCGGGTGTCAGGCTGTTTTTTCTTTTCTGAAGTAACAAACTACATTTATATTCTCTCCATTTAAGATAAACCTTATTAACAGATAGATATATAACTAAATTTTTATAGAAACAAACACTATAAGAAACTGATTGCATTGTTTTGTGTGTTAGAACTATCATTGTCCGATGGTGATGGAGTTCCACCGAGTGAACCGCCAGTTTGGTAAGGGCCTGTTGACCTTTTGAGGTCGATTTTTGTTCGAATTCCAAGCTTTTTAATCGCGGCACAGGCTATGAAACTTAGCACATTCTAAGTAAGTGGCCTGAAACAAAGAGTAAAAAGCTTGGAATTGAACCCTTTGGGCAACACATTGTCGTGCTTTCTGCTGTGTTAGCCCTTGTTTGTGGAGATAGCTACACGGCACAAGTGCTGCCTAGCATAAAGCACGACAATGTGCTGCAAAAATAATCTCAAAAGGTTAACAGGCCCTATTGACTCCTACAGAAATGAGAACTGGTGTTGGTGCTGGCAGTCTGTTTTTGTGGGGCGCTATCTAAATTCACCTGTTTTCCATAACTTAGGGAAACACTATGCAATACTCTTCCGAAATTAAATCCATGTGCTCAATTCAAAAGGGCGATTTACACCATTCCGCTCCGATTCCAATAGAAGGTCAAATGTTACGTCCAAAAGACGTGATAGCAATCTCTGGGTTGAGCTATGGCGTGGGAGCCTGCGCTCCCCAGCAAGGTGCAGCTAAGCTCACTCTGAATGTAAAGCAAGGTGTTGTAGAAGAGGTTCTTATCGAAACTATTGGTTGCTCAGGTATGACGCATTCAGCCGCGATGGCGAGTGAAATATTAACTGGGAAAACGATTCTTGAAGCTCTGAATACCGATCTCGCCTGCGATGCTATCAACGTGGCAATGAGAGAAATATTTCTCCAGTTTGTTTATGGAAGAACACAGACAGCATTTTCTGAGCAAGGATTGGACATAGGTTCTGCTTTAGAAGATTTGGGAAACAGCAAAAGAAGTCAAGTAGGTACCAGCTACTCAACATTGGCAAAGGGACCAAGGTATATGGAGTTAGCAGAAGGATATGTGACTAAGCTCGCTCTAGACGAAAACAGTGAAATCATTGGCTATCAATATTTAAACATTGGTCAGATGCTTTCTCATATTGAAGATGGTATGACGCCAGACGCTGCTATCAATAAATCCACTGGGACGTATGGTAGATATGAAGAAGCCATCACCACTATAAACCCAAGAAACTGCTAATAAGGAGCTAGCAAAATGGAAACTCAATTTCAAGACAATAGTCAAGTTTGCTTGCTACTCAATGATATGAACATGTCGTCAATAGAAGAGGCGCATAAATACTGTATGACATTTGGTGTTGATGCTAAAAAAGTCGTGTTGGAAACTCAGCCAATTGCATTTGATGACGCATGTAATGCATACACACTAGGGGCTGCAATCGCATTACATCGTGGTTGTGAGAATGCTGGTACAGCGGCCATGGCGATTGGTGAAGGGCTACAAGCATTTTGTAAACCAGGCAGTGTCGCGTTTCAACGACAAGTCGGCTTGGGTCATGGCGCTTTGGCTGCGAGGTTGTTAAGTGAAGATACGCACTGTTTTGCGTTTCTTGCTGGTCACGAGTCTTTTGCAGCTGCGGAGGGTGCTATTCGTATTGCTTTAAATGCGAACAAGTCTCGGGAAACTGAGCTCAGAGTTATTCTGAATGGTTTGGGTAAAGATGCTGCTTATTTAATTGCACGACTCAACGGTTTTACCTACGTAAGAACCAGTTATGACTATGATACCGATGAATTAATTGAACTAAACCGACACCGATTTTCCAAAAAACTAAGAGGTGACATTTTATGTTACGGCGCGGATGATGTTAGAGAGGGTGTCGCTATTATGCATAGTGAAGGTGTTGACGTAAGCATTACAGGGAATTCAACCAATCCAGCTCGATTCCAACACCCAGTTGCTGGGATTTACAAAAACGAGAGAAATGCTCAAGGGAAAAATTACTTCTCCGTTGCTTCTGGAGGTGGTACAGGGCGTACGCTTCATCCTGATAATGTAGGAGCAGGGCCAGCTTCTTACGGAATGACAGACACAATGGGAAGAATGCATGCAGATGCGCAATTTGCAGGTAGCTCTTCGGTGCCAGCGCATGTTGCTATGATGGGATTTGTTGGCATGGGTAACAATCCTATGGTCGGAGCCACAGTTGAACTCGCTGTTGCCGTTGACCAACAGCTGCATCACTAGAGTTTGTGTCTAAGAATATTTGGTCGGGTTATTTATTGATTTGTTAGGAGCTCTTGAAGGAGCTTTGCTTCTTGTTCGTAAAGAGATCGTAAGTAACCCACTTTGTTTATCAATACATTGAGATCTTTTTCTAGTTTATAATTGCTAAGCGCATAATGTGTACTAGTGATTGCATTTCTCACCAATTTCGCTTCATCGCAGTGAGTAGAAATTTCTTCCCATTGTTGCTGCATATTCTGAACCCCGGGTAGATTTGAACGCAAATGTTTTTCTTCTGCAGCCAGTTGAGACACAACCATATTGGCATTGTATATTTGTTGGTTAACTTTCAGCTTTAAGCTGCCATTGTGGGGTAGCCAAAATTGTTCTAATTCGTCTAAGGAAAACTCTTGATGGAGAAAATTTTTTTGTCTGTGCAAATAAAGCATCTGATTGAATGATGAAGCGTGTTTATTATACCACTCATCAAGCTGTTGCTGTTTCTCTAATGCTTGATTCCAGCTATTTTCTTGGCAATGTTCACCCTTTACCCATGAGGGTAAAGCTAATGCGACAATGGCCGCTATAGTAAGAGTGAAGTGTCGCCAAGTCATAAGGTGATCCAACGCACGCTGTTAATGTGATAACTGTAAGTATAGGGAAAAATATCAGGCTTACCTCTCGATATTTTGGAGAAGCATTTCATGAAGAAACTTTTGATGGTGTTACTGCTTGTTCTGGGGCTCGCGTGTGCTGGTGGGGGGTATTACATTTTCGTTTTAAAGCCAGAACAAGACGCAAAAAAGGTGCAAAAGCCTAAAAAAGTGAAAGAGCCAGAGCCAGAGCCAGAAAAAGTAGAAAAGAAAGCCCCACCTCCAGCACCGATCACAGAATATTTTGTCGGTACAGAAGAGCTAGGTGTTCGAGATGGAGCAAGTTACGACGCTTTCATCAATGACCGTATGTATAGAGGCGAAAAGGTGACGATTCTAGAGCGAAAAGGCGATTGGGGGAGAATCTCCCGCTATTACGTTTATTCCGAAGGCGGCAAAGAAGAAGCTGACTGGTTACCGATGGCGGGTCTTGTGACGTCACCGCCAGTTGTTTCTGAAGAAGAGCGTCGAGATACTCTGGTTTCTTTTGTGGGCAAGTCAGATGACTTTAAATTGCATGAAGACGCTTTTCTTAAAGCTACCGATACGTTACTAAAGCAAGATAAGTGTCGGCCAAGTGACTTTCAAGAGTTAAGAGGCTGGGTTAAATCGGTAAAGTATAAGAATCGGAAGGTATATTTCGTCTATTGTGGGGGAATAGAGCTGATAAATAAGATTTATCTTGATGTAGAGACTGGAGATACGTTTGAGTGATTGAAACGTGCTCAAAAATCTATTGATTTTCGACCGATTAATCTTAGTAATAGAGCTTTTAGAAAATTTTAGTTGCAGATTGACGGTCGAATGCCATAGTATTCACGCTAGATTTTATGCAGCTATTGTTTTGTAAATGCCGATTCGCTTCTTAAGATATTTTGTTATCTCAATCCTTGCGACAATTTTGCCTTCGCAGGCGATGGCGACCCTGCTACAAAATGATGCAAATAGTTCTTCTTCTCGTTTAACCCTTCAAACTACCTCCCAAGTGAATCTGGATGAAGCATTTGGAGAGTGCAGTAAAAACGAGACAACTCAATGTTCACCTGCGACGACGCCTTCTGCAACTCAAGATAAGTCTTCAACATTTGAGAATCTTGGTACGAGTCGCTGGAATTCCTCAAGAACTGAGTCTGATACTACTCACCCTGTTCACCCGAACAGCAATAAGCTCAACACTCAAAATAATCAGCCGACGCAGAATACTCTTCAGGTTTCGACGACAAAAACGAGTGCAGAGTACACTTCTAGCCACCGAATATCCGGATGGAAGGATACTAACGCCCATTATGTGGCGCTAAATAGTCAAAACTCCTAATTTTCTTTGTCAGTGCTTTTTTGTGCTTTACGCTTTGCCGTGCTCTAGGTAATCGCAGGTTGAGTGCGATTTGTGCTGATGTCAGCTATTTGGCGAGATGCAGTGGTTGCTGCAATTATCTTGCTGTTACTTTCTTACATTAAAACATACTACGAATACTCAAACTTTGTGTTTGAGGAAATAGGACGTATATGAAGAACAATAAACGTATTATAAATCACTATTCCAAATGGAAATATGTGTTTTTGATAGTTGTAGTGGTCATTCTGGGCCTCAGTGCAATCCCAACGTATTATGGGGACCAGCCTTCAATTCAGCTTACAATGGCTCACCCGAATGAACAGATTAATTCGGTCGCTAAGTTAGCGGGTTACCTAAAGCAAAAGAATATTAATGTCGACAAGATCACTCAGAAAGGTGAGAAAACGACGATTATTTTTAATAACGAAAATGATCAAACGTTAGCTCGCCAAGCGCTTAACCCACTAGTGAATAAGAAAGATACCATTACGTATTCTTTCGTTTCTGTTGCTCCACAATGGCTCACTGACTTAGGTTTTGCGCCTATTAAGCTCGGTCTAGACTTGCGCGGCGGTGTACAGTTCTTGTTAAACGTAGATGTAGACAAAGCGTTCTCTGAACAGAGAGACACTATGGTCGACGACATCAGAGATATGTTAAGCAAAGCTAGCGTTTATGGTGTTAGGTTTAAGAACGATACGACTGTCGGTTTTGATGTAACAAGTAACAGTGCCTCTGCGCTAGATAAAGTTCAGAACTACGTTCAAAGCAATTATTCAGGTTGGTCTGTAAAACATTACTCAGACAAACTGACTGTTGAACCAACAAAAGCAAACCGTGAAGAGTTCCAAAATGCAACGGTAACGCAAAACTTAAAGATTATGCGTGATCGTATTGAACAGCTTGGCATTACCGAAGCGTTGGTTCAAAGACAAGGCGCTAACAAGATACTGATTGATCTGCCTGGGGTACAAGACCCGACCAAAGCGAAAAAAATCATCGGTGCAACAGCAAGCTTAGCATTCCATGAAGTTATCCCGTCTACGCAGCCTATTACTGCTGATGACATCGTGCTTAAGGATAACCAAGGTCAAAATGTCGTTCTTAACCGTCGTCCAGTACTGACTGGTGAACACATTATCAATGCGCGTGCTAGTACAGATAAAATGGGTATGGCTGAAGTTGATATCTCGCTTGACCACGCTGGTGGTAAGCTAATGAGCCAATTCTCTGGTACTCATATCGGCAAACCAATGGCAACGGTTTATCGTGAATATCAAAGCAATGCCAAAGGGCAGACTGAACGTAAAGAACGCGTAATTAGTGTTGCGACTATTCAATCGAAGTTAGGCAGCCAATTCCGTATTACTGGAGCAGGTAGCTTGCAACAAGCTCAGCAGCTTGCTCTATTGCTACGTGCAGGCTCTCTAACCGCTCCTGTAACTATTGTGGCAGAGCAAACTATTGGTGCGTCGCTAGGTGCAGAAAACATTCACAATGGTTTTGCTGCATTGGCACTAGGTATGGGCTTAACGCTAACCTTTATGGCGTTGTGGTACCGCCGCTTAGGTTGGGTTGCAGATGTTGCACTACTTATCAACATGGTTTCGCTGATTGGTCTTATAGCTTTGTTACCGGGAGCAGTTTTGACATTACCTGGTATTGCTGGTCTGGTACTGACGGTCGGTATGGCGGTGGATACCAACGTACTGATATTTGAAAGGATACGGGACAAGCTCCGAGAAGGGCGCTCACTTGCACAAGCGATCGATCAAGGTTTCAGTACAGCATTCAGCACAATTCTTGATGCGAACGTAACAACAATGATTACCGCTGTTATTTTGTACTCAATTGGTAATGGCCCAATTGCTGGCTTTGCAATGACTCTAGGCCTAGGTCTACTGACGAGTATGTTTACTGGGGTATTTGCTTCACGTGCAATTATCAACTTGGTTTGGGGTCGTGACGGTCGTCGAGGTCTGAAGGTTTAAGTTATGTCTAAATTCTTTAAGAAAAACATTCGTAAAGTCCGTTACATCACAGGTGTTGTGTCGGTGACTTTAATCGTTATCTCTCTGGCGGCGTTTGCTATCAGAGGGTTAAACTGGGGCTTAGATTTTACTGGCGGTATGCTGACAGAAGTTTCTGTTGATCAAAGCCTAACTAACGTTGAATTATTGAAGGTTATCAAGCCTGTCTATGGTGAGTCTGCTAGTGTGACTCATGCAGGGCAAGAAGGCCGTTGGTTAATTCGTTATGCTATCCCTAAGAAGGGAAGCAAAGAGCCTTCAATGATGCAAACTTTATCTAAAGTATCTAACAATGTGAAAATAGTGAGTACTAGTATGGTGGGCTCACAAGTTGGTAAGAGTATGGTAAACCAAGGTGGTTTGGCTCTTATTACATCGTTGCTATGTATACTTGGCTACTTGTGTTTCCGTTTTGAATGGCGCTTGGCAACAGGCTCACTGCTAGCGTTATTGCACGATGTCATTCTTGTTCTAGGTTTCTTCGCTATTACACAAATGCAATTTGACCTAACAACATTTGCTGCCGTGTTAGCAATACTGGGTTACTCACTCAACGACTCAATCATTGTATCGGACCGTATTCGTGAGCTTCTTGTTGCGAGGCAACGCGATAAGATTGAGACGATCAATGATGATGCGGTTATTGCGACTTTCTCACGTACAATGGTGACATCTGGTACAA
Organism: Vibrio sp. A37; assembly: GCF_059777565.1. NCBI lineage: Bacteria > Pseudomonadati > Pseudomonadota > Gammaproteobacteria > Vibrionales > Vibrionaceae > Vibrio > Vibrio sp. A37. The sequence continues at coordinate 288,285 of NZ_JBLNLI010000004.1, forward strand.
CACTACTCACTGTTGCTGCACTATGGATTATGGGGGGTCAGGCACTGCAAGGTTTCTCCACGGCTATGTTTATCGGCATTTTATCCGGTACTTGGTCTTCTATCTCTATTGGTACTGTATTGCCAGAGTGGTTTAAGTTGGAGCCTAAGCACTACTTGCCAGTAGAAGTTGACGCTGCACCTTAGTAAGCGATTTACCTTATAGAAATTCAAAAGCCTCTAGCGTCGTTTCGCTAGAGGCTTTATTTTTTTAATGTGCGTCAGGTGATTTATACCAATCTGGGAAAATCGTTAGTCTGCGAAGTGAAATGAGCTGGAACAAACATACATGGGCCTGGATGCCCATGTTTAAGCGCACAGGATGTCTTGAGCGGTTTGAGTAAGCTTATTCACTTAGTTCACACTCTTACTTAGAATAGTGTTAGCGTGTTGTTTCAACTAAGAACTCGTTGAAAGCGAACCAAGATTTTCTATCTGCATCTTCACGATAACGGTTCGAACCAAATACAGTGAAGGCATGTGGTGCACCGCTGTAGGTAATCATTTCATGAGGAACTTTAGCTTGTTCTAATTCGGCTGCTAATGCGGCGAATTGCTCCATAGGGATGGCAGTATCTGCTGTGCCATGTAAGACAAGAATCGGGGCTTTGGTATTGCTATAAGACTGTCCATCAGGCGTCTTTAAACCACCGTGAAACGTTACAAACCCTTTCGCATCCATACCTGCGCGGGCAGACTCCAACACCGCAGCGCCCCCAAAACAATACCCCATCACTACGACGTTATTCAGGTTACCACCAAGTGCACCTGCTTGATCGAGGCTACCTTGCATAAGGGCTCTTAGCTTTTCTCTGTCTTTATATAGTTCACCTGTGTGTTGGCGCTTGTCTTCTACCTTGGTTGGGCGAACGCCTTTGCCAAATAAATCTGCAGCAAATACGTTGTAGCCTTTTTGGTTGAGCATTTCTACGCGCGTTTTTTCATAGTCTGTTAGACCATCCCAGTCATGTACAAGCAGAACAAGAGGGGCCTTGTCATCGACTTTTGACCAGTAACCTTCATAATCTTCTCCGTTGATTGTGTATACAACGTCGTCTCCTGCAAAAACTTGTGCTGAAAAACATATCACTATCCATGCAAGCCATTTTTTCATAAAACCTCCAACTGTTAGTTTTGGCGATAGCAGAAAAAGTTTAGGATAGTTGGTGTATTGCGAGAAACTTATAGAATAGAGTTGTGATATGCAATTGAATTATCTTTGTAAAAAAGTGTTTGCCCGAGCGAACGTTGCTCGGGCGGATGGGTAGTGCAATTACAGTTTTTTAAGCAACTTCAACAAGAGTTTGAACAAGCTTTTCAATTCCTAAGGCTGCTTGGGTAATGTTTTCTGCAAGCATGTAGGAAGGCGTTGAAAGTACTTTATGTTCTTGATCGAATGCAACTTCTCCGACCGAGCATTCAACGTGCTCGCCACCTAGGTCGGTAAATGCTTGAATCATCTCAGGATGTGTGCCTAATGTACCCTTAACTCCTTTGTCGTAGACCATAGGAATAATAACAGGTGCAATACACACGTATCCAGCTGGCTTTTTAGCGACGGCGAAGGAACGACATACAGAAGCGATGAGAGGATCGATACTGCAATCACTACCTGAATTAGCAAAGTCGGTAAAGTTTTTAGCGGCGCCGAAGCCTCCAGGAACTAACAGAGCATCGTAGTCTTCGACATTTAGCTCTTCCAAGTCAAGTACATTACCTCTAGCGATCCTCGCGGACTCAACCAAGATATTTCTAGACTGATCTTCCATCACGTCGCCAGTAAGGTGGTTTACTACATTAGATTGGTTTTTATTTGGTGCGTAGCAATGCCAAGTGGCTCCTTGTTTTTCTATGGCATGCAGTGCGAGTACGGATTCGTGGATTTCAGAGCCGTCAAAAACACCTGAACCGCTTAATATAACTGCTACTTTTTTCATTAAGTGTATCCTCTATAAAATGATTAGCGAAGTTAAGATTTAAAAATTTCAATATCTTGATATTAAACGGTTTTCACATATAAAAAATGTGACCTACTACTTAAAGAAGCATCATACTAACACTCAATAATGGAATTAATTGTTGTAGTTGCTATCAGTATTGCATTTAGTATGTACAAAAAATATACGATATAGGGTTTTACATCAGGCTTGGTTGATAAAAAATAAGCAAGAGGTTGTAAAATATATTAACTTTAACGCAACCTGTTGTTAACGATTTTTGTTTATTTTATGATTTTTAAACTATCAACATTGATATAGTCGAATGCTCTAGATACTTCTAAAAATCCATGTATTTCCACATTATTTTTATCTGAGATCGCTAAGCCATTCCAAACATTATTGGTAATTTTTAAAATATACTTCTCAGAAGTATTTTTAGTCGTAAACGTATAATAGTTACTTTTTCCATTTCTTGAATCAATATGGCCATCTAATGTAACCGACTTCGTATAGTAGTTTTCTTGGTTAAAACCATGAGAAATAGGCCCGTTGTATCCTGAAGCAAATGTAGAGAAGGAGTATGCAGATACAGATAGTAATAGTATTTTTCTTATAATTCTTTTCATTTTTATAATAGCCATTGATATAAATTTTATATAAAGTTTGTCGGTTTCATGTGCTACTACCTTATCTTTTAGTTTTATTTTGGTCAACTTAATAAGTGTTAATTAATTATTAACGTTGATTCCAGTTTTGAATTATTTACTAATCGTATTTTTTATGAATTAATACTGCTGATAGATGTTGGTATAAAATGGATTATATATGCAAGAAATTTTATTCTACAATTTATAAAGAATGGTGGTTTATATATTTATAGTTAAGCGGGTGTGTTGGATAATGTTCTAATTCAAGTTTGGCTACAATTAATAGGTTAAGTGTCATAGGTGATGCCATAAGTTTTGCATATTTTAGTGTTTATATTATCAAAGTTCGCACGTTATAAGCATTTAGGTATATACTGCGTGCTTCAAATAATTTAAAGACCATATAGCTTAACTACTTATGAATCAAGACAGAGTCAAATTTATTGCCGCTGACATGGATGGTACACTTCTCGACGAGAGAGGGGAGTTAGACCCAGCTTTCTTTGAGCTATACAAGAAACTAACGGAGCAAGGCATTATTTTTGCCGCTGCGTCTGGCCGTCAATACTTTAGTTTAAAAAGCCTGTTCGCCCCCATAGCGGACGAGATGTTGTTTATCGCTGAAAATGGCACTTACGTTGTCCATAAAGGAAATGAAGTATACAGTTCTACAATCCCTAAGAATTCGATACGAGATATTATTCAGTCAGCGAAATTGATAGACAATTCGCACGTCGTTTTATGTGGTAAGAAGTCTGCATACATAGATACACCTTGTCAGGATGCGATGAAAGAAATCAGAAAGTATTACCATGAATGTAAAATGGTTGAAGACGTACTTGCTGTAGAGGATGAGTTTGTAAAGGTTGCAATACTGCACTTCGGTGGATCTGAAGAGTACATCTATCCACCTATTCACAAAGCTTTTGGTCTAGATTATCAAGTGGTTGTCAGTTCCAATATTTGGGTTGATGTGATGAATGCATCGGCTTCTAAGGGTGATGCAATAGAGTATTTGCAAAATACCTTAGGCTTTAGTTACCAACAAACCATGAGCTTTGGCGATTATTTTAATGATGTTGAGATGCTCAAATCTAGCTATCATTCATATGCCATGGAAAATGCGCATCCTGGCGTCAAACAATTTGCACGTAAAATTGCCCCTAGCAACGCTGAAAAAGGTGTAATTAAGGTGATTGAGAGCTATATCCATAGCTTAGATAATGAATAGGTATGACATTTTGAGGTGAGACGGTTACCATCCTTCACCTCCAAGTTTTGCTGAACTCAAAGGCCAGCAGAACTAAGGTAAGCTTCGCTTGTCAGCAGTCATGAATGACAAGCGACCGAAGAAAAGATACCAACTATAAAGGGCCGTGATGAAGTACGATTGGATTTTGTTTGATGCAGACGAAACGTTATTCCATTTTGACGCGTTTAAAGGAATGCAGTTGATGCTCCAGCGAAGGGGCGTTGACTTCACAGAAGATGATTACAGGTATTATCAGCAGGTTAATAAACCTTTATGGGATCAATATCAAAAAGGCTTGATTACAGCTCATGAGATAAAGCAAACGAGATTTCAATATTGGGCGGATAAGCTAGAAACCTCAACTTTGGAGCTGAATAGCGCGTTTATGTTAGCAATGGCTGATGTTTGTACTATGTTACCTGGCGCAAAAGAGCTGATTAAGACGCTATTTGGGCGAGTGAAATTGGTTATCATCACCAATGGCTTTGTAGAGTTGCAGGCAATTCGCCTCGAAAAAATGGGTTTAACTCATTGTTTTGAGCATGTAGTGATATCGGAACAAGTAGGGATTGCTAAACCAGATGTCGGGATATTTGACTATGCAATGGAAAAAATGGGCCAGCCGAAAAAAGACCGAGTATTGATGGTAGGAGATAGCTTACAATCAGATATTTTAGGTGGAAATAACTATGGAGTAGATACTTGTTGGTTAAATACTCGAAATACAGCTGACAATGAAGAAATCAAACCTAGTTATTCGATAAACTCTCTAAGTGAGATAAACAAGATTTTACTCGCTTAATTTTTAGTTAATTAAAATATGTAAATCAGTGGTTTATAACACATTTACCTTATCGATGTTTTATATTGTGATCTCCACATAGCCTTAGTCTAAATACTTGCTTACACTTTTAAAATACGAGTGCACTGCTCTTGGGTGCACATGTCTTGGAAGTGGCTAGTTTATTTGGATGAGGGGCGACAATGTCTATTACAGGGACGGTAACTGAATGGAATGAACATAAAGGTTATGGTTATATTTCTGTTAATGACCAGCCGATAAAAATTTTATTTCATATATCAGACTTTGCAGGACATAGTCTAAGACCTCAAGTGAGTGAAAATGTCATTTTTAGCTTGACGAAAGACCCCAACGGAAACCTCCGAGCCATAGATATTAAACGACCCATCGTATTTAATTTTTCAATCGCTGTTGTCATTTGGTTTGCTACTATGGTTCTTGGCAGCGTTTATATGTTTAGTTATCCCGTTATTGTCATTGATTATTTGCTGTTAATCAGCGGGTTCACATACCTTTTGTATGCTGTAGATAAATCGATTTCCTCTCGAGAGGACTGGCAAGTACCAGAAGTGATATTCCACTTGTTTAGTTTTGTAGGAGGTTGGCCAGGGGCAATATTAGCTCAGTCTTTCTTAAGGTATAAGCCGAACTCTGCTAGCTACACACCAATATTTTGGTCCATGTTAGTTGGAAACATAGCACTATTTGCTTGGTCTCTAACGAATGAGGGCAGGGAAAAGTTGTCAAATATTATTAATTGGTTTTTTCTTTTATAACTATTACAACATCCAACTTTAAAAGACTTACACGAAAGTGTAAGTCTTTTGCTTAGTTTAGAACAAATGTTCGGTGAATCAGCTTTTTGCTAGCCGAACTCTCATTAAACCGTCATAAAGCTTGTTTTTATCTGCTTCAGTTAAGTTTGCTACCTTAATGTGGCGAATAAATCTGTCACGCTCAGAAGGTTTGAACGGTCCATATTTTTCTATGTGGGCTTTCATCTCAACCAAAATGGCATTGCCCAATGTTATTAATGCTGGCCTAACTTGTGTTTTTAAATTAAGTGGTTTGGCTTTTAGCTGATGTGGATGAGACAACCAGTCAGCCCTATACCTATATTGAATGGCTTTTGCAGCGCTAATCTGTGCTACAAAAAATGCTTTGACCGTTCTAGGATTCAAGCCAATTCGTTCAGCTTGAGCTTGGGCTTTCTCCAATACGATGGCTTCCCGCGCTGTATCTTCTATTTGAAGGTGGTTTTGAGCTTTGTAGAGAGCGACATCTTTCATATAACCAAGCCTAGTATTAATGTTGTTAAATAGAGTTGAATCAACTCCTTGTGCAAATACCGCCGGTGTTACGAGAAGAAGCCAAAGTGTAATAAATGATTTTATATTCATTCGTGTTGTTTAACTGTTAGGTTTTCTTGGTAAGAAGAGAATACAGTATGTTAATAGAGTTTTTAAATGGACAATATATATCAAATATCTAATAAGAATAAAAATAGTAAATGAAATATGGAATAGTTAAAATAATCGCTATTGCGATATTATATACAGTGAATTTGTATAGAAAGTTACGCGCAAGATTTGGATAGTGTGCGCATAAGGCTTTATAGCCAATTAGGCTCGCCATAGAAGCAATTAACGTTCCCAAGCCTCCTATATTCACCCCAACTATTAGTGGATGCCAGCTCTGGGTGAAGTGTCCAAGTAGTATTGCGGTTGGCACATTGCTAATCATTTGGCTAATTATAATTGACGATAAGAATAAACTCGTAGGCTCATAGATCGCTTTTGTTAAGGTGCTTGTTAATTGTGGCCATTGAGCAACGTTTCCAATGAAAATAAAAGCGAAAATAAAAGTGAAAAGTAAACTATAGTTTTGCTCTTTTAGTTGCTTGTAGCCACACAGTAATGAGGAAAGGAGTGTGACGGCTAAGACTAAGTAAATGGATATTAAATGGAACAGCCCGAATAAGATCGATAGAAATACCAAGAAGAAAGTAGCGCTGCCAGCTACTGAAAGCCTGTGATTAGGCGATAGCGTTACATCAATGGGCTTATTTGGCAGGTTGCGGCATAACGCTAGCAAGATGATACCACTAGCTATTACAACAGGTGCTGTGATTGAGAGAAATTGCAATAAAGTTAACTTAGAAAAGAAATACAGAAACATGTTCTGCGGATTACCTAAAGGAGTGAGAGAGCTTCCTAAGTTTGCTGAAATTATAATGAGAATTGTGGTTGGAATTGGATTAATAGCCACTCGTTTAGAAAGTGGAAGAAACAGTGCTAGCAAGACGATTATTGCGACGTCGTTGGTTATCAGCATTGACGAGAAAAAAGACAAGCATACAAAGGACGTTTGCAAGGCTCTTGTGGTAGAAAAGCGGTTTGTAAGTGTCACGATTGCACGCTCTAACAACCCAAAGTATTGCCAATAGTTTATGGTCGTTATGAGAGCGAATAGTGTAACAATGACTGGCCAATTTATACTATCAAGCCTAGGACTAACCCAGCAGCTACTTATCAGAGCTAGTATTAAAAAAGACAGCATAATCTTATCTTGCTTAACAATGAATCGTAAAACGCTTGTGTGGATTTTCAATTAGTTGCCTTAAGTGTCTGATTCGAGTGTCAAAATTAACAAAATCCTAGCTCGTCGCTATTTTTCTATTGCCAAGAAAAAAGAAGACATCATGAAGCAAATTCCCCCAAAGGCAGTGGTTGCTAATGATCCTTCTAGTAATAAATGTATTGAAACAATAGATGGTACTGCCATAAAAGCAGACACCATAAAAAATAGACATCCCCATAAATTGAAGACGGTAATGACTGAAGATAACGTTAATTTGGGCCAGTAGTGTACGTGCGTGTCACTTTCAATGACCGCTAAGTAGCCTGAAACTAAGAACAATATAGAGCCAATGAAATCTGGACTCCAGATGAATAGCCAAGCAGTATGGGCTGATACAGGAAATATCGCAGAGAAAGTCGATAGGTTGAACAGTAATGTGCCTATAAACTGAGTAAAAGTAGACCAAAATCCAATTCTATGCGGTTGAATAGCGAACCATTTCCAATCGGTCCAACTTGGTGGGGTGTCAATACTTTCTGTGCCATTGATGGCTTGTAAGTATTGAGTATAAGCGGCTAATGTGAAAAATATCGAGCCGTAGAAGAAAATAGTATTGATATCGAAGTGGGTTTGAAAGGAAATCCACTCTAGTTGTAGTAGGCTAGCAAAAATAAAGTGGGCTGCGCCGAGTATAAATAACAGTGCAATAGGTAGGTTTAGCAGTACCAGCGGGTTAGCCGTTTCATGGTGTTCATTACCAATTAAATTAAACCCTTTCCTATGGCGGCGAGCATTCCAAATCTTGAGTTTTTCACCTGCGAATAGTTTGAGTTCTACATGAAAACTGTGAAATCGTTTGTGTTCGTGGTGTCTATATTTTTTATCAAAATGGGGATAGTGCAATTTCATATGCTATGAATACTCACGGTGCAGTTGAAAGGCGGACTTGGCCTAATTTAACATGAGCTTTAAATAAAGTGCCGATACGGCCATTTCGCTAAGACTCGGGTCAACCTATATATACAGTAATTAATGTCGAATAGGTATAGAGTACAAAAAGTTTTTAACTAGATAAGCCTATCAATTTCAATATTCATTTTTGTGAGCCTCGAAAGGCTATAATTTAGGGGTAACCCATTACTGAGGGCGTAACGTGGAATCAAAGCTAAGGCAGAGAACTGATATTACAGTAGAGTCTCCATGTGTAAGACAGTGTTGTTTAAATGAAAAAGATGTATGTCTGGGTTGCTATCGAACGCTGGATGAGATTCTTAACTGGTCCTCATCTCCACCGAAAAGAAAGGTGGAGATCGTTCAACAGTGTCAGGTTCGAAAAAAACTCGCTAATAGGTAAAGTTATTTATTCACAAGGGGGGCCAATATGGATTGTAGCAAGGCCACCTAATGATGTTTCACGATATTTTTTGTTCATATCCTTACCAGTTTGATACATGGTTTCGATAACTTTGTCTAAAGAAATTAAACATTTGCTGTTTCTTTTTAATGCCATTCTACATGCATTGATTGCCTTCATTGCTCCCATAGCATTTCGCTCAATACAAGGGACCTGCACTAACCCTCCAATAGGATCACATGTCATTCCTAAAGAGTGTTCCATGGCAATTTCTGCAGCGATGCAAATTTGTTCGTTGCTTCCACCACATAGAGACGCTAACCCAGCGGCAGCCATTGATGAGGAAACACCAATTTCGCCTTGGCAACCCACTTCTGCACCGCTTATGGAGGCATTAGTTTTGTAGAGAATACCAATAGCACCAGAAACCGCGAGAAAGTCTTTTAACTGCTTGGTATCGAGCGGCTGTATAAACTTGTTGTAGTACATCAGCACAGCAGGGATAACGCCTGCCGCACCATTGGTGGGAGAAGTAACAACTTGGCCTCCAGCGGCGTTTTCTTCACTGATGGCAAAAGCGAACAAGTTAACCCAATCCAAGATTTCCATTGGATCATTATTCGCAGATGAATTTGATTCTAGTTTTTTTAGTAAGTTTGGGGCTCTGCGGACAACGCTGAGTCCACCCTCTAGAATACCTTCAGTTTCGAATCCTCTTTTCATGCACAAGGACATGACTTTCCAGATTTTATCTGACTGGGCTTCAATATCATTCGAGGAGGTAAAAGAAAGTTCATTTTGTAGAATCATTCCGCCTAAACTGAGTCCATGACTTTCTGCTTGTTCTAGCATTTCTTCTGCAGAGCTGAAAGGATACTTGACCGTCACTTCGGAAAGATTGCTCGGAGACGTTAACTCAGCTTCTGTGGCAATAAAACCGCCCCCGGTGGAGTAATAGATTTCCGATTCAATTTTACGCCCCTCAGAATCAAATGCTGATATAGACATGCCATTTTCGTGCAATGGAAGGCTATCAGTATGGAATATCATGTCTGACGAATAATGAAAAGGAATGGCGTGACTTTGGTTGAGTTCTAACTTTTCGTCTGTAAGAACTTTTTCCAGCGCTGCTTTTGCACTTGTCATCTTGATCGCATCCGGTTTGTTGCCAAGTAAACCAAGAATGACAGCTTTGTCTGTATGGTGGCCTTTTCCGGTAAGAGAAAGCGAACCATACAAATCTATTTGAATTCGTTTGATTTTTATTAGTTTCGAGTGAATAAGTTGCAAAAAGTTATAGCCAATCAGCATTGGACCATTTGTGTGTGAGCTCGAAGGGCCTACACCAATCTTATAGATATCAAATATCGACAACATTAAGCGCACCTTATGCTAGGTCAAATGACCTCTGTGTAATACATTAAATTTTAGACGGTTGGGATAGCTTTTGTGAAATAGTAAGCAGTATAGAGCGCTTAGCTTGACTTACAGCTGTCGTTGTAAGCGTATACGAACTTTTATCGATTCAATGGCGATAAAAATAAATGCTGCAAGTTGTGTCCCTTCGCTGATAGATTTTATCTGTTCTATCGAAGAGTGAGAGCCCAAAACCAGATGCCAAAATTCTGGCAAGCGAAATAAAGTTATCGCAACTATCAGTATGGAGGATGTACAAAGAATGAGTTTGGCATTGTGGCTAGAAAATACAATGTTCAGTTCTTTCAACAGTCCTGTTCCACCTCGGCAAGCTACAATGGCTGCAGCGGCAAAAAACTTGAGTCCGGGTATGTACCAAGGGATGTTAAAAATGGTTTCAATCCAATAATTTGACTTATAAAGAAAAATAAGCATAAACATTGCAGAAATAAAAACGAGTGCATTTCTGAGGTCTTTTCTCCACCGGCGAAGGTTGAAAAAAATAAAAGCACAAGCAAGCAACATGATTTTCTGAGTAAAACTAGTAAATGACGCACCTTTTAGTAAAAGGTGTGAGTGTGAACTATCGAAGTGAAGACACAAGTTTAATACTAGAAGTATGCCTACAATGCTTAGAGCGTAGGCACTCAACGAGTTTTTACTTAGAGCTTTAGAAGCATTACTGTTGGTAATACTTGAATGATTTGAGTTCACTCTGATATTTGACTTCATTTTGCTACTATGACGAATAGAGATTTGAGTACTGGTACATAATGTCAGGACTCGATCGAGGCAATAATTTGGTGACAAAATACCCTAAATGTCAGTAAAGTCAATGAGGTTTTAGTTGCATATGCAGAGTGGGCTGGCAAAAACCTTTCTTAGGTAATCACCAGCAATAAAATTAATGATGTTGGTTATAGTAGGCCCATTGCTCGACTCGCTTATCACCGAAATCGCAGTAAGTCATGCGTTCACCGTGCTCTGTGTCGAATTCAAGCGCCCCACCTTCTTGAACGCAGTAAATTGTTGCAGGCTCTGTTACTGCAAGTTCATCAGCTACGTGATACCGACCACTTTGGCTTTCACACCCAGTGATGAGGAAACTTATAGCTAACCCTGTAAAAACATAGACTTTTTTCATTGGCTCTCCGTAGCAATTAATCCGTATGCATGTATCGAATTATATAAGAAGCTCTAAAAAACATTGCCTTAAGTTTGTTAAAAGATCGATGGTGTCTAAAATTAAAACAAAAGTGAATTTTATCATTATCTAATTAACAGCAAAAACTGTATAGCAAGACGAGTGTCTGTACAGAAAAAAGGAACTTTATATGTCAGATAGCAAGTATCGCTTAGTGACTCGTAGTGATTTTGATGGGTTAGTCTGCGCTGTTCTTCTTAAACAAATTGATTTGATCGACGAAATCCAATTTGTCCATCCTAAGGATATGCAGGATGGCATAGTAGAAATAACAAATAGGGATATAGTGACTAACTTGCCGTATGTTCCTCATGCACACTTAGTGTTTGATCATCATCTATCTGAGAAATTAAGAAATCCGGGCCAGCACCCAAATCATATTATTGAGCCAGATACGCCGTCAGCGGCCAGAGTAGTATGGAACTATTATGGTGGTCAATCCAAATTTCCGCAGGACTGGGAGGATATGATGGAGGCAGTTGATAAGGGGGACTCTGCGCAATTCAGCCGTGATGAAGTATTGGACTCAACAGGTTGGAATCTGCTCAACTTTCTCATGGATGCGAGAACCGGACTCGGGCGCTTTAAAGAATTCAAGATATCGAATTACAAGTTAATGATGGATTTAATAGACTATTGCAAAAATCATACTATTGAAGAAATCTTGTCCTTGCCTGATGTGAAAGAGCGCATTGAGTTGTACAGAGAGCATGAAAACATGTTCAAACAGCAGATTCAAAGGTGTGCTTCTGTCTACGATAACTTGGTTTTGCTGGATCTCACTGGTGAAGAAACAATATACGCTGGTAATCGTTTTATTATTTATGCTCTTTTTCCACAATGTAATATATCTATCCATAAGATATGGGGCTTTCAGAAAAAGAAAATCGTTTTTGCTACAGGGAAATCCATTTTTGATCGAAGCTCGAAAACAAATATTGGTAAATTGATGCTTAAGTACGGAGGTGGAGGACATAAAGCTGCAGGAACTTGCCAAGTAGAAATAGACGATGCAAGTCAGGTTCAATCGGAGTTGATCAAGAAAATTACTTTAGATGGTTAGAGTATATGCCAGATAAACAGGAGATACTCTAACATATAATATGGGGTTACTGATAAGCGGTTTTATTCTGGATGAACTCGATTTCGACCTGCTTCTTTTGCCTCATACATTAACCTGTCTGCTCGATCAATAAGTTCTGACACACTTTCAGATTCTTCCATCTCAGCCACGCCAAAAGAAGCGGTCACACTGCGAATCTGTTGTCCGGTCTTTTTGTCTTTAATGGAAAGGTTTTCGATCAGCTTTCTTACAGTTTCGGCTAATTGTCTCGCCACACTGAGTGGCTTATTCGGTACAATAAGAGCAAATTCTTCACCGCCGAAGCGATAAGCTGATATGCCTTCTTTACTTGTCGCTTGTAGTCGCTTAGCAACATTTTGAATGACAGTGTCACCAAACAAGTGGCCATATTCGTCATTAAAATTTTTAAAGTGATCGATGTCTAGTAAAATTAAGCATAGTTTTTGTTTGGCATGACAAAGTGTAAATAAATCGTCGTCAAACGCTTTTCGGTTATACAAGCCCGATAGGCTGTCAAACAAAACATCTTTTTGCATTTCAGATAGTTTCGTTTTTAGACGACTAATTTCGTGGCTTGCATCTTGTAGATAATTACTCAGATGGCGAGTTGAATTTTGAATTTCTTTGGATTCTGACAATAGCTCTTGTACGACATTCATTATTTCTTCTATTGTCATGCCATCATCGTTGGCTCGTTCAAGGTTAGAGAAGCTTTCGTCAATGACTTTTGAAAATTGTGTCGTGTCCTTTAATGTATCCCTCATTGAACTACCGGCTTCAGATAATAGCAGCTCTAAGCTAGCTTTGAGCTCTTGATTGTCCGCTTCCGCTCTACTCGCAATGTAATTTGAATATAGAGCAGAGCCTGTTGCTGGTGGACACACGCCATATTTGTCTATTGCGGCATCTAACTCGATATTAAGACTGGGTATTGCTTTGTCGACGTAAGTGTACCAAAGAGCGTAATTTGCCGGCGTTACAGGAACATGATTTTTCATCATTAACGGAACGGCTTTTTTTAGATTTGCGGTTGCCTTTTTATAGTCGTTATCTGTCATGATTGATACTCACACTTTGAATACAATAAGATTAGTGGAAATTAGAGCGGCTTTCCTAATAAATATCAAAAAACTGAAAGCGGATATTGCATTTCGCTACTATATCTAGAGTACGCTTCAATTGCGCACTGTATTTTTGCTGGGTTTAAAGAGTGTTTTTGGTTATTTTGTTTACGTGTAGCTGATGATATGGGTGAAGGGTTATGGAGCAATTACATGATTACTTAGAGCAGTTTCCCGCTAGCGAATTAGACTTTCCATTTGGTCCCCAAGTGGCAGTATATAAAGTTAAAGAGAAAATGTTTGCGCTGGTCTCAACCCTTGATGGTCGTCCATACGTTAACTTAAAATGCAAACCAGAAGATGGAGAAGTTTTAGCGAGTCAGTTTGATGGGATTATTCCCGGTTATCATATGAACAAGCGACATTGGATTACTGTTTATACCGACCAAACTGATGTGGAGCCAAGCTTGATTCATGAACTAATTGAACAATCTTATAAGTTAGTAATTGGTCAGTTGAAGAAATCAGACAGGGTCGAGCTAGAGTCAAAATTGAAATAGCGTGCCTACACATCGGTATTTATGTGTTCAAGCTTGATTGCACCCTTTAGCATTGCTTGAATTAACTCAGCAGCGTTGAACTTCTCTAGGGCTTCATGAGCGCCAACTTGATGTGCTCGGTCAACGCATATTTCGCTGGATAATGAAGTATGTAAAATGCAATATACACCTTTTAGCTCGGGAGAATTCTGTACCTCAAACGCTAGCTCGTAACCATCTAAACCGGGCATTTCAATATCACTCACCAGTAAATGGATAGCTTTATCCGTTGACGCTTGGTCTTTCATTAACTGCAGCGCTTCAACTCCATTGTTGCAAATTTGATAAGGAATGTTGATCCCATCTAACGCGTCTGACAACTGTTTTCTCGCAATACTAGAATCGTCAACGAGGAGTATATTGAGGACTTTTAATCTTTCACGCTCGATATCAGTGAGCATTGGAATATTGCCAGATTCGAATTGTGGATATATTTTGGATAGAAGTAACTCAACGTCAAGCATTTGGACTATTTTATCTTTATGTCGAGTTATACCAGTTACAAAGATGTTCTTGCCCGCAGTATCGGGAGCGGGTTCTATGGAGCGCCAGTTACACTCAATAATTTTATCAATAGTGCGCACCATAAACGCTACGATGGTTCGTAGGCAGTCCGTCACAATAAGATAGCAGCTTTGATATTCTTCTGGCTGAATTGCACGGAAGCCTATTGCAGCAGACATATCAATAACAGGAATGGTCATCCCTCTAATTGTGACCGTACCAATGACGTGATGGTGCGAGTAGGGGATCTGAGTTGTTGGCATATATGGGACTATTTCACGTACTTTTAGAGTACCAATAGCAAACAACTGCTTTTGCAAGTTGAGCGTAAACATCAGCATACCTTGTGATTGGTTCGCTTTGCTGGTTACTTTTGCCATGGTTTTTCCCAATTCTTTACCTTTACTAATTGTAATAATAACTCAAATGTGTCTGAACGTAATTGGATTATTATGGTGTGAATATACACCCTATGATTTTGTGACGTTTATGGAAATCTTCAGTAGAATAGCGAAAAATTTATAAGTAGGTAAAAATCATGGCACAAACCGCCGCAGCATTGCACATATTAGTTAAGCATAAAGAACAAGCCGAAGATATTATTAAGCAATTGAAAAAAGGCGCTAAATTTCAAACGCTAGCAAAAAAATACTCAACTTGTCCTTCTGGGAAAAAAGGCGGCGATCTTGGTGAGTTTCGTCGTGGACAAATGGTACCGCAGTTCGATAAAGTTTGTTTTAGCGGCGAAACACTTACACCCCACTTAGTGAAAACCAAGTTTGGTTGGCATGTCGTTAAAGTTCTTTACCGAACTTGAATTCACTGTCTCTCAATTGAAATGAAGTTAGCAGATCTCAACATGCTTAGGCATTTATAAACGTGTCTGCTTGAACAAGCATAGAGTTTTTTGCTAGTAAATCATCTTCTCTGCGTATTGAAGGCTTGTTAGTAATATGCCTTGTGGATGCGTTCGATACATCGCTGTCTTGTCTGTGCTCAGCCAGATCGAGCGTTCCCGGCAATATTGCATCTAGTAAAGCACTTGGTGCGGATAGGTCTACTCTCATTTTATACCTCACAAATGTACTACTGTAGCGGCAGATTGAACTAAACTTGGGCCAACTTTTTTCATGCCACCGAACCTTGTTTAGCTCAATGCATGGCTCGTGCCAAAATTTATCCTAAACTTATGACAATTTAGAAATAGACAAGAATGCCTTTACTAGCATGAGATGTATAAGTAATGACTATTGGTTGCTGGCTAGTTTTTAATGATTATTTACATTATATTCAATAACCTACACATATTAACCTAACCATTTTAGTGCAGGCGAAGCCGAAAAGTGTGCAGTCACCTTATTTGTTGCGCACTCTATTCAATCACAACTGCAGTGCCACTAGCTGAAACCATTAGCATTCCGTTTTTATTACCAAGTACTTCGTAATCGATATCTACGCCAACAATTGCATTGGCTCCAAGTTCACGAGCTTTTTGCTCTATTTCTTGAAACGCTATATTGCGCGCCTTCTCTAATTCTTTTTCATAGGTCCCAGACCTTCCTCCGACTAAATCGCGGATCCCTGCAAACATGTCTTTAAACATATTCGCACCCAATATGGCTTCACCAGCTATAACGCCTTTGTATTGTTTGATTGTCTTACCTTCGATGTGAGGTGTTGTGGTAATAATCATGCAGCATATTCCTAGTGTTGATGCGCTTTTCGATAGTTAAGTAGAAAAATAGTTCGAATGAATTGTCATAACAGTGAGCACCATCTGATTGCGACAAATTTCACTATACATATTCAGTTTACTTGGGTATACAACTGAATATGCGAGCTATCGTGAAATTTAGAAGGGAGTCTAAAATGAGAGCGCTAAAGTGTTTGTTAGCTGTCGTCACTTTATCCATGATCAGTTTGGTTGCTAACGCGAAAACTATTGAATCAACCAGACTTGTTGGTTTTGGCCAGGCTAAGTACCCCGAAAACTTCACTCATTTCGATTATGTGAACCCTAACGCGCCAAAATATGGAAAGGTGACGTTTGGTCGAATTGGAACGTATGACAACTTTAACCGTTATGCTTCGCGAGGGGTTCCCGCAGCGGCATCGGGTGAATTGTACGACACTTTGATGTTTGGCCCAGCAGATGAAGTTGATTCCTACTATCCATTGATAGCTGAAAAAATTCGTTATTCCGATGACTTCAAATGGATGGAGGTCGATATCAACCCTAAAGCACGCTTTCACGATGGCGTTCCAATTACGGCGCACGACGTGGCATTTACCTTCAGTAAATTTATGAAGGAAGGTGTCCCTCAATTCCGTGTTTACTATAAAGACATTAAGTCAGTAACCGCATTCAATGATAAAACGGTTCGAATAGAAATGTCTGCGCCAAATAGAGAGAAGCTATTCAGTTTTGTTCAGGGGATACCTGTATTACCTGAGCACTTTTGGAAAGATAAAAATTTCTCAGAGCCGCTGGATAAACCACCGGTAGGAAGTTCTGCTTATAAGGTTGTCGATTTTAAGCCGGGGCAAAGTGTGACATATGAATTAGTTGACAACTATTGGGCTGCGAATTTACCGGTCAACGTCGGTCGTAACAATTTTAAACAGGTCGAGTACGATTATTACCGTGATGAGACCGTTATGTTGGAGGCTTTCAAGGCAGGGGAGTTCGATGTTCGTCAAGAAAGCTCAGCGAAGTTTTGGGCTAAGTCTTATACAGGCGTTAACTTCGATAAAGGTTATATCAAAAAAGAAGAGATACCGCATCACAAGCCTGTCTCTACTCAGGGATTTATCTTCAATATTAAGCGACCAATTTTTAGTGACCCTAAAGTCCGAGAAGCACTTAACTATGCGTTTGATTTTGAGTGGATGAACAAAAATATGTTCTACAACTCCTATGTAAGGACTAGAAGCTATTTTGAAAATTCTGAGTACGAAGCGCGAGGGTTACCGTCAGAAGACGAACTGGCAATTTTAACGCCATTTAAAGGAAAGATACCTGAGCGAGTATTTACAGAAGAGTATCAACCACCTAAGACCGATGGCACAGGAAGAATAAGAAAGCAAATGCGCGTCGCTTTCAAACTTTTGAAAGAAGCGGGTTGGGAGCTTAAAGATGGTGTCTTGACCAATAAAAAAACGGGTCAGCCTTTTACATTCGAGTTGTTGATTTATAGCCCTTCGACCGAGCGCTACGCTATACCTCTGCAAAAGAACTTAAAGCGCCTTGGTATTGATATGAAGATTCGTACCATAGATACCACACAATACACCAAGCGCTGGAGAGATAGAGATTACGATATGATTTCGTCTCGCTATTCAGCAATGAATTACCCAAGACCCGATCTTATGATTGTGTGGAATTCGCACTATTTAGACTCTTCGTACAACCAAGCTGGTGTAACAGATCCAGTTGTCGATCAGCTCACTCAAGACATTGCTGATAGCCAACAAAACCCTAAAAAGTTGCTAGCACTTGGACGAGCTTTAGATCGGGTCTTACAGTGGAATTTCTATATGATTCCCCAGTGGTACATAAATAATTACCGTGTAGCAACTTGGGATAAATTTGAGCGACCAGCCGTCATGCCAAAATATGATTTAGGTATAGATACATGGTGGGTTTCAAAAGAGAAAGCTAAGAAATTACCTGAAAAACGTCAATAAGAGGTTGTTATGGCGGCTTATATTTTTAGGCGATTATTGCTGGTGATACCAACACTTTGGGCAATTATCACTATCAATTTCTTTATTATTCAAATTGCTCCGGGAGGACCTGTAGAGCAAGCTATCGCCCAAATAGAAGGCAAAAACTCTGGCATTATGGAGCGTTTTGCCGGTGGAGGTAGTGAAGTTGATACCAGTAAACCTGACGATAACAAAGCAGGTTACAAAGGATCTCGCGGTCTAGACCCAGAAGTGGTAGCTGAAATAAAAAAACAATTTGGGTTCGATAAGCCTATTTTAGAGCGCTATTGGGACATGCTAAAAAACTATGCCACTTTTAATTTCGGTGAAAGCTTGTTTAAAGGTGGCAACGTTATCGATTTGATTGTGGATAGGCTGCCCGTTTCGATATCGTTGGGTCTTTGGAGTACACTCATTATCTATTTCATATCAATTCCTCTTGGCGTGCTGAAGGCTATTCATCATGGCTCAAGGTTTGATATTTGGTCCAGTGCGGTTGTCATTGTTGGATACGCGATTCCAGGTTTTTTATTCGCCATTATCCTGATTATATTTTTTGCTAGTGGGAACTACTTCAGTTGGTTTCCCTTAAGAGGTTTGGTGTCGAACAATTTTGACCAGCTCAATTGGTATCAGCAAATTGGTGACTATTTTTGGCATCTTACTCTTCCAATATTAGCGATGGTGATTGGTGGTTTTGCGACACTCAGTATGCTAACCAAGAACTCATTCTTAGACGAAATCAATAAGCAATATGTGGTGACCGCTCGAGCTAAAGGGCTGGATGAGAGAAGCATTCTATACAAGCACGTTTTCCGTAATGCGATGCTTATCATTATCGCTGGTTTCCCTAGCGCATTTATAAGCATCTTTTTTACTGGTTCGATGCTAATTGAGGTGATGTTTTCACTCGAAGGAATAGGGCTGCTTGGATTTGAATCCACGATTCAACGCGATTATCCAGTCGTATTTAGCTCCTTGTATATCATGACGTTACTAGGGTTGATTCTGAGTATTATTTCCGATCTTACCTATACTTGGGTTGATCCTCGTATTGATTTTGAGGCTCGTTAATTTATGTTGCTTGCGTTCAAAAGGATAATGCCAAAAAAACTAAAACAGAGGCGAGGTAACCCCCTCAATGAAGCTCGCTGGCTAAGGTTTAAAGCGAATAAAAGGGGATGGTGGTCTTTATGGATATTTGCTGTATTGTTTTTAATCAGCTTATTCGCTGAGTTTATTGCTAACGACAAACCACTTTTCGTTGAATACAAGCAAGAATGGTACTTTCCAATTTTTCACCAATATCCTGAAACTCAGTTTGGAGGAGAATTTCAAACTGAAGCAGACTATACCGATCCGTATGTCGAAGACTTAATAAAAGAACACGGCTTTATAGTTTGGCCAATCATTCATTTTAGCTACGATACGATCAATTTAGATGTAGTAGGCTCTGTCCCATCTCCCCCTGATGCGACAAACTGGTTGGGCACGGATGACAAAGGTCGTGACGTACTCGCTCGCATTATTTATGGGTTTAGAATTTCAGTGTTATTCGGTTTTGTGCTCACGATTGTTTCGAGTGTTATCGGCGTGGTTGTAGGGGCCACGCAGGGGTATTATGGTGGATGGCTCGATTTATTTGGTCAGCGCTTTATTGAAGTTTGGTCGGGAATGCCTACCTTATTCTTACTGATTATATTGTCGAGCTTTGTCGAACCCAATTTTTGGTGGTTATTAGGCATTATGGTGCTATTTAGTTGGATGAGCTTAGTTGGGGTGGTAAGGGCAGAGTTTTTGCGCTGCCGAAATTTTGATTATGTTCGTGCGGCACAAGCAATGGGCGTTAATGACACTCGCATTATGCTACGCCATATGTTGCCAAATGCGATGGTGGCTTCTTTAACTATGATGCCTTTTATACTATCTGGATCGGTGACGACACTGACTTCGCTTGATTTCCTTGGTTTTGGTTTACCTGCAGGATCGCCATCTTTGGGTGAGTTGCTTGCGCAAGGTAAGGCGAACTTACAAGCTCCTTGGTTAGGTATTTCGGCATTTATTGTTTTATCACTCATGTTAACGCTATTGGTGTTTATTGGCGAAGCTGTTCGTGACGCTTTTGACCCGCACCATCACGGCAAGTAAGGCTAGTAGAATATATCTATGACGAAAACAGTTTTAACCATCAACGAACTCTCAGTTGGCTTTGGTAGGCAAGGAAACGTCGAACAAGTGACTGACAGAGTAACCTTGTCAATTAATCAGGGGGAAACACTAGCGTTAGTAGGTGAAAGTGGTTCGGGTAAGTCCGTCACAGCGAATTCAGTATTAAAGCTTTTACCCCGTAATTCAGCTCACTACATGAATGGTCGTATTGAGTTTGATGGTAACGATATGCTGACTTGCTCTGAGCGGAGGTTACGCGGTATACGTGGTGGCCGTATCGGTATGATTTTCCAAGAACCGATGGTATCACTTAATCCTCTACATCGCGTTGGTAAACAGCTCGTGGAAACACTTTCGATTCATAGAGGGATGCGTCAGTCCAAAGCAGAAGTTCTAGCATTAGACTGGATGAAAAAAGTAGGGATAAGGTTTCCAGATAAAAAAATTGCCGCATACCCACATGAGCTTTCTGGTGGTGAAAGGCAAAGAGTTATGATCGCAATGGCTTTAATTAATGAGCCAGAACTTCTTATTGCTGATGAGCCCACGACTGCGCTTGATGTATCAGTACAAGCCCAAATACTCAGTTTGTTAAAAGATCTCCAGCAAGAACTCGGTATGGCAATGTTATTTATTACCCATGATTTGAGTATCGTTAAACGGATTGCAGACCGAGTTGCTGTTATGCAAAAAGGCAGCCTTGTTGAAGTAGGGGATTGCCAGCAAGTTTTTCATAATCCTTCACACCCTTACACTAAGCAGCTAATCGATTCAGACCCCAAAGGGACTCCTGTACCTACGCTTAGTGAGGCCCAAGATCTATTGCGTGTCGACAAACTTAGAGTCTGGTTCCCTATCACTGGTGGAATATTTAAAAGAACCATCGATCATATTAAAGCTGTGACAAATATGAACTTTGTGCTTAAAAAGGGTTATTCAATAGGGTTAGTAGGCGAGAGTGGCTCTGGAAAATCGACTACAGGCATGGCTATATTGAAATTGGTGGCATCAACAGGAGAAATACACTATCAAGGGCAAGCTCTGCAGTCACTTGATAGAAAAGGAATGCTACCATACAGGAGCAAAATGCAGGTTGTATTTCAAGACCCATTTTCTGCTTTAAACCCGCGCATGTCTGTCGCACAAGTAATAGGGGAGGGGCTAAGGGTTCATTTCGATCATGATGAACACACAATTGACACCATGATATGTGACGCAATGAGAGAAGTGGAATTAGATCCCGAAACACGTCATCGGTATCCGAATGAATTCTCTGGGGGGCAGAGGCAAAGAATTGCAATAGCACGGGCTTTGGTGCTAAAACCGGAATTTATACTGTTGGATGAGCCTACATCCTCATTAGACCGCACTGTTCAATCACAGGTACTCGACTTGCTCAAAGAGCTGCAGGTTAAACATCAATTAACATACTTGTTCATTAGCCACGATTTAAACGTAGTCAAATCCCTTTGCCACTATACGATTGTGATGAAACATGGAGAAATTATAGAGCAAGGTGAAACACAATCTCTATTTCAGTCGCCAAAGCACGATTACACAAAAGAGCTGGTAAGTCTCTCAATGTAAGGGTGGCAAATCAACTCTTAACTAAGTTTGGCAACAACTCAACAAGTTTGTGAGAGGTTGTCGAAAGTGGTGTTGATTGGGATCGAAATATAGACAGCTGGTAAAATACATCACTAACAGGCAGCTTTACTAGCTCCCCACTTTCCAGATACGGTTCAACGAATTCTTTCGGTGCAATAGTGAATGCCAATTGTTCTAAGACAAGGTCGATACAACATTGGATGTTATCAATTTCTTGTATTGCATGGGTAGTCGGATCTGAAAATTGCGTAATGGTTTTTTGTAGATGCCATTTTAAAGTGCTTGGTATTGCCCAGTTGCAATGCTTTTCTACTTCTTGTTTTGCAGACCGTACACAAACTAAAGGTATGCTAGTTAAAGGCGTTGAGATCAAACTGTCGCAGTTAATCGTCTGCTCACGGCCAGAAACACTGCTTATGAAGAAGTCGATTTCATTCTTATTGGTCATATCATTCAGGGCTTCGCATCCACCAGAAGTCAAGAATAAAGAAAGATCAGGGATCTTCGTATAAGCTTCTTTAGTTAATTTGCTGCAAAGCCATTGTGGTACTAGTGAATCAATACCGATCTTGACCTCTTGGTTATTGATTTTATAGATATTTTCTGCACGTTCTTGAAATTTCATCGCCGACGAAAATAGATCTACTGCATACGAGTATAAGTTAGTAGCAGCAGGACTCGGTTTTAGTTCACGCGTATGACGATAAAAGAGTGTGAGACCAAGATAGTTTTCTAGTTTTTGTAGATGCTTTGTCATTGCCGATTGGGATATATGACAACGCTCAGCTGCGTTCGAAATACTCTTTAACTCGTAAATAGAAATAAAGGACTCAAGGTGCCTCATAGCGAGATTATCAATAACTCTACTGTTCATATAAAATATATTTATGAAGATTTTACTTTTAATAAATCATATCACTGATTATTGTAGAGACAGAGTTATAAATCTATTACTGTTTGGAATAAATGTTATTTTACAGTGAGATAGAGAAATTTAGATTGGTGAGTGTATGATTACTAGCCATACACTCTTTATTATATACACGTTTTGGATGATGATTTCTATATATTTAAAATACTACTTATCAATAATGTGCTTTGTATAAAAGTTTTTAGATAGTACCTTTAATGACGATAGTATTTTTGTACTACTGATTGACAGCGGATTGTTATTGAGTGTGTATACGGCAACTGGGAACATATCCAGTCCTGGGGGAGTAACGTCTATAAGGCTTCCATTGGCTATTTCCTCACTAACGAAATATCTAGGGACCACAGTTGCAGCGCCTCCTTGCCTTGCAAGTTGCAGTCGAACCTCGGTACTATTAATTTTGTAGGTGATACAGCCTTTTTCCACCAACTTTAAATAAAAACTTTCCCATGTGGTATTTTTTGCATCATTCATAACCTCACTAGCTATAGCCCAAGGAAATGAAAAAATATCTTGATTCTCTTTGTAAAATGGGGCGTTTGGAGAGACTACATGTGCAAGGGGGATTTTAAAGAATTCCTTTACACAGATTTTGTCTATGTTTGGGAAAAAGCTTTGTGCTTCAGAGAAGCAGAGTAGAAAGTCTACATCTCTGTTCAATAACAACGAATTCAACTCAAAGACCGTACCGTCAGTTACGGATAGCCTTAAATTAGGAAAGTGTTCCGGAAATACTCTAGTCAAAAAGTATCCGAACTGAGTTGATAGTATTTTCCCCATACCAATTCTAACTTCACCGAGTTCAGCCGATTTAATATTTTTTACGCGCTTTTCTAGCGATTCAGCAGATTGGCAAAGATCTAAGCATTCACAGTATAGTAGTTTAGCAGGCTCACTTGGGTGAACGTTTTGGGTATCTCTATGAAACAGCGGGATACCAAAGTTTTTTTCTAGAGCTTGAATGCTTTTTGTAATAGTCGGCTGAGAGACGCCACACGCTTTTGCAGCTTGGGATAAGCTTTGTGTTTCATAGACTTTAATAAAGTAGCGAACGTGATTGATATTTATGTTTGTGGGTCTGGTTATCTCTGACATGGAGTTACTATTCATCTGCTATCGATTTACACAATACATTTCGTCAATATCCCTAGTCTCATCGATTAAGCTACTTGGCTATCAAAGAGTTCATGTCTTGCACTATGTAATTAAGTTATTCAAAACTGTTGAACTATAAGTTCTGTGAATGATTATGTCTATTTATTTTTAAATCATGACTTTTTAATTTGGAGTTACAGGAACAATGGTCTTCAAAACATTTACTACTTATATAGAGAACGATGATCGTCTAAGCGAGAATGAATGTATTTATATTCATTGAAATTTATTATGAATATCTAACTCACTATACCCAGTTAATTTATCCATTGTACGATCAAACCGAAAATTCTCATAATGAAATAAAATGAGTTCTGCTGTGGTATCTATGATAGTTCCCTCAAGCAAGTGACCACCAATGACTTTTCCTTGCTCATCAGATACCGACACGTGAATATGTTGGTGACGTGGCGTTAAAGTTCCCATGACTGAAACAATTTCAAAAGGTGCAGTAATAGAAAGCATTTTGGTTGCACCAGCCAAGCGAAGAGAAATAGTCGATACGCAACCAACGCAAGATGCGATGCTCCCTGCTTGGATATTATGTTGATTGACCAGTTTTTGAATCTCTTTCTTAAGGTCAGCACCCTTAGTAAGGCGTATTGCTATGGGGGTTATCATATCGGAATGAAATCTGTTTGTTGCAAGGCGGGCAATTGTATTGCTTTGTCGAGCTGCTGTAAATTAAATTGAGACGAGTCTTCAAGTTACTTATTGATACAGTTTACGGTAACGAAGTATAAATTTTCTTGGAGTGACTCAAGTTACACCGAATACGCATTTATAATCGGTTGATATTTTTGTATGATCTAGGCCTTTCGTTTTTATTTAATGAAGCAACAAATGTCCGCCTTGCCTCGTAAAGTTAGTAAAGCTCAAGTTCTTATCGCAGAGGAATCCCCACTTGTTATAGCAAATCTTAAGATCTTGCTGAGAGAGATGGGTTTTAGCGATCGACTAGTTTGTGTTGCCAAAAATCGTAGCAATGTATTCGCGGCTTTGAGAAAGTATTCTATTGATTTGTTTATATTTGATTCTAAATTCGGTGGCAGTCCTGACGCTGTGTCAGTAGCCTGTGAAGCGAGACAGCGGGGACTGGTCGACGATTCATGCATATTATTCTTGTTGACGAGTGAAATAGATGCCGAGAGAGTGCGTTCTATCATTGACTTTGGTGTTGATGGTTATGTTGTAAAACCATACTCACTTTTTGGTTTGAAACGTCAACTGAAGGACATTTGTCACAAGAAAATGTCTCTGAGTAACCTGTATGAACTAGATAAGACCAAGCCAGCAAATGAAATAGAGCAGATCTTCACTAAATCTTATCAGCAATTCCCTGATCTTACCGAGGAAATAGACATCCTTAAGGGTGAATATTTTGTCACGTCTAAAGACTATCGCTCAGCTTTAGTGCATTTTAAGAAAAATAGTCTCAAATATGAATCTTCGTGGGCAACCGTTGGATTAGCTACCTGCCTTATTCATTTGGAGGACTACGATAGAGCAGAAGGTTATCTAAATGCACTAATTGATAGCAAGGGTTCGCCAAATCCAGTAATTTTAGACAAACTGGCTCATGTTCGCTTGCTGAAGGGTAATCATGAGGGTGGTCTTCTATGTTTGACCAAAGCAAGTGAATTTGCCAAAGGTAATTCAACTAGATTGCACTGCTTGGGTTTATTGAATGAGGCGCTAGGTTTATCAAGTCGTGCTTTAGAAGATTACCGAGAGTATTCACGTGTGCATGTCAGTGGAGACAGGCATAAGTTGGAATCACAGCTAGATATTTTGCGACTTCAAGGTAACTTATGTTTAGAATCCGGCGAGTCTAACTTATCTATTTTAGAAAAAGGTGCTAAGTTGATCGGAAAAAGTATCTGCGATGAGCAAGATAAGTTAGCGCCAACACTTGTTAACACACACATTGCGATTCTAGAACATAACCATCGAACGCTAAGGCCGCAGCTGAGTTTACTTTTAAAAAGTCTCGATAAACTTAAGCCTAATTATTGCTGGTACTTACTATACCTACTGTATCTCACTCATGATGATTACTGGTTTGACAAAGTTTCGGCTCACTACACTTTGCTGTTAGAAACCAACAAAGCTCGCCTAGCTGATGTATGTGAATGTATTCGCGTTACTAACTTTAGAAAAAAAATAGAAAAACGCGCAATGCTGTTAGAATCAAATTTGAACGATATACGAAAACTAAAAAGTCAAAGCACATATCAAGCTGTCTTATCGGCAATAGAATTGTCGGAAAGTAGGCCGTTTTGTGTCCCTAGTGCCTTACTAGCAATCGAATTAATGCATGACTATTTTCCGAAAGATGTATCTCGTACGTCTCTTCGTCGAGTGATAACAAATAGTGAGCAGTTAGTTATCCACTCAATTAGTTTAAGAAATAATGAGAAAGAAGAGGCTCTAGCCTTATTGAAAGAGGTTAAAAGTAAGTTTAATCAGATGATTAGTGTAACAGAATGATGAATAACGAAGAAAAGAATAGCTTACCCACTGAAGAGCAAGAAATCGAAATTGAAGCGGTAGCGATAGAAGTTCACAGCGAGCCTGTAGAGCTATATAAGTTGCTTAAGGTAGCTAATCTAGTGAGTGGTGGAGGCGAAGCAAAGCTATTAATTGCAGACGGTTATATTGCAGTCAATGGGGAGTTAGAAAAAAGAAAGCGGCGGAAAATGTACGACGGAGATTTTTTCGAATTTAATCAAGAATACTATGTGGTAGTGCTTAGCGAGTCTATAGAAATAGAAGAAGAACACGATGACTCAGTATCGGCTCCAGTCGACAAGCTGAGCGAGACAAAAGATGAAGCTGATAAAGAAAAACAAGAAGCTAGCAATAAACCCAAAAAACGTCGCAACTTAGATTTCTTAGGTTAAAGAAGCTAGGTGGAGTGTTTTTGGCGAACTTGGGCAAATCTGAGACAAGTGTATCGCCTTATCAATTTATTTTGTTAATTCGTCGATGATCGGGCAATCGGAGTGTGTATCTCCTGGGCAAGCATCGACCCATTGACTTAACTGCTGCCTGATCTCTGTCAACTGGCGTAGCTTGACATCAATTTCTTGCAATTTTTCTTTTGCGCGCTGCTTTACATCGCTGCTTCTTCTACTTGGGTTGTTAGCAAGTTGGACAAACTCTTTACATTCCGCGAGTGAAAAGCCAGCGCTTTTTGCTCTAGCAACAAGGTTCAGTTCCTGGATATGAGATTCGTTATATTCCCTGTAACCAGAATCCGAACGGTATGGGGGAGTAATGACCCCTTTCTCTTCATAAAGCCGAATTGATTTGCTGGAAAGGCCTGTCAATTTGGAGGCTGTACCAATATTCATGTTTGACCTCAACTTTGATGTAACTAATAAGGCCATTGTAACCTGTTAATCAAAAAAGTGTAGTTGTACGTAAATATGATTCAATAACGGGTCCGCGAGACACCTATAAAAATGAATAATGATTATTTTCTAGTTGCTAAAAAAATTCATATTTGTTGCAGATCAACGAAGAGTGTATAGCAACATAAATTTCCATAAAATATTATTGAAAGATTCAAATATTATTGAATAATGTTCTTACATACGGTTAAGCCTTGCTGAACCGTCGTTCAACTCAAATTGAGGATACACATCTTATGTCTAACTCTTATGTTTTAGTCATCAATTCAGGTAGCTCTTCTTTAAAATTCGCCATTATAGATTCTGCTTCAGGCGATGCAATTGTCACTGGTTTAGGAGAGTGCTTTGGTTTGCCTGAGGCGACGATTAGTTGGAAATTCAATGGAGAAAAGACGCAAGAGGCGATTACCGAACAGGGAAACCCCCATCAATTTGCGATTAAACGATTAGTCACGTTAATCGAGTCGTTGGGTTTCACAAATAATATCGTTGCTGTTGGCCATCGTGTTGTGCATGGCGGCGAGAAATTCACATCAACAGTAAAAATAGACCAACAAGTACTTGCTGAGATTGAACGCTTATCTGATTTGGCTCCTTTACATAACCCAGCTGGAGCAAAAGGTATTGAAGCGTCAATGGAAGCATTTCCCAATTTACCTCAGTTTGCTGTATTTGATACTGCTTTCCACCAAACTATGCCAACGAAAGCGTTTACAGCTGGTATCGACAAGGATCTGTATACCGAGTACGGCATACGCCGCTATGGTTTTCACGGTACAAGCCACTACTATGTAAGTCGTGAAGCAGCCAAAATTCTTGGCATTTCAATCGAAGACTCTGGTTTTATTACTGTC
The DNA here is from genome assembly GCF_059777565.1 of Vibrio sp. A37. Lineage (NCBI taxonomy): Bacteria > Pseudomonadati > Pseudomonadota > Gammaproteobacteria > Vibrionales > Vibrionaceae > Vibrio > Vibrio sp. A37. The sequence continues at coordinate 316,607 of NZ_JBLNLI010000004.1, forward strand.
CACCTTGGCAACGGAGCGTCGGTTTGCGCAGTGCAAAACGGTGAATCAAAAGATACGTCTATGGGTTTCACTCCACTTGCTGGGTTGATGATGGGAACCCGTTCAGGAGATATTGATCCAGGCATTCTAGAATTTTTGATGAAGAAAGGCTGGAGCCAAGACCAAGTCTTTGAAATGCTATATAAAAAGTCAGGGTTCCTTGGCGTATCTCACATTACTTCTGATGCTAGAGGAATATTAGAAGCAATGGAGAATGGCCACGAAGATGCAAAATTAGCATTTGAGGTGTTTACTTATCGCGTCGCGAAGTATATTGCCTCTTACCTGATTCCTTTGACTAGCCTCGATGCTATTGTATTTACTGGTGGTATTGGTGAGAACTCAAATATCATTCGTGAAGAGATTCTTAAAAATCTTTCATTGCTAGGCTTTGTTGTAGACTCAGAAGGAAACGATAAGGCTCGTTTTGGTAACGAAGGTATTATTGCACGCTCTGAATTACTTGGCGCAGTTGCGCTTGTTGTGCCAACCAACGAGGAGCTCGTCATTGCTCGCGAGTGTGTTGAACGTCTATAATAATAACAAAAATTAAACCCTGGTTTACAGCCCAAATTTTGTCGTTTGGGCTGTTTTCATTCCAGCCTATTTTGAACAAATATGAATGCCTTCGTAGCTTAGACTGTTTTTATAGCAATGTGATACTCTTACTGAAGCACATATGTTTCTAGTGATTACTTAGTTATGGCCTTACCTGAAAAACAAACCTATACCTTCGGCCAGTGGAGGGTTGATCCAAATAGGAAAACTCTGTTTCAGGGGGAGTTGCCAGTCACGTTGACTGAGCGGGCTTTTGATGTTTTATACCAGCTAGTCTCTGCCAAGGGTAATTTAGTTACCAAAGACACGTTGTTAGAAAGTGTATGGCAGAATGTGATTGTTGAAGAAAATAGCCTGCAAGCGCAGATCTCAGCGATACGTAAAGCTCTGAAAACTGATAGGAATCTACTTGTAACTGAGTTTGGTCGAGGCTATCGCTTTCTCGGAGAAGTGGCAACAATTGATGCCACGAGCGTTAATACTTCCCATCTTTCTTTTTCAAATGAACCTGAGTTAACGTTAATAGGTCGAGAGCGGGAGCTCGTCGAGCTAGAAACTCTCATAGAGTCAAATAATTTGGTGACAGTGACCGGTGCGGGAGGTATCGGAAAAACAAGCTTAGCCATGGCAATAAAAAGCAGGTTGGTGCGAAAGTATAAAAATACTTCTCAAGTTCGGCTTATCGAACTGGCTACCGTAAGTGACGAAAGGCTTTTGAATCTATTACTAGCAAATTACCTCAACCTGAATAACGGCATCGACCAAGCATCAAACGATGACTTGCAAGTTTTAAGACAAATGCAAGGTGTATTGATTGTCGATAACTGCGAGCATATCATCGATGCTGTAGCAAAGGTTATAGATAAATTAAGGTTGTTTGCACCAAACTTAAAAATACTCACAACAAGCCAAGATGCGCTGAAAGTGCAAAGTGAGCAACTATTTAAGTTAGCCCCTCTCTCTGTCCCTTTAAACATACATGACACACAAGATCTACGATTAATCGACAACCCATCGGTGGCTTTGTTTGTAAGTAAGTGTCGCTCTAAACGCTATGACTTCGAGCCCAGTGATTCAGACCTTTCCGTAATAGCACAAATATGCTGCCGCCTCGATGGATTACCTTTAGCGATAGAACTTGCTGCATCTCGGATCGCTTCTGAAACGGTATATGAAATTCTTGAAGGAATATCTGACCGCTTTAATAGCCTTACCTCAGGAAAACGAACCGCCTTACCAAGGCATCGAACTTTACTTGGTGCTATTGATTGGTCATATGGTTTGTTAAATGAGCAGGAAAAGTTGTTCTTCGATCGACTGTCGGTGTTCGCTAAAAAATTTACTAAAAGTATGCTTGTCGGATTGCTTTCAAAGTTGGGTATGCCAAAGTGGCAAACTTCAGATCATCTGCTTAGCTTGGTGGAAAAATCGCTACTACAGACAGAAATAGTAAATGGTCAAACTCGATACTATTTTTTAGAAAGCGTACGCTGTTATTCAATTGATAGACTAAAGGAAAGAAATGAGTTTGAAGCGCTCAAGCGGGAACACGCAACCCTATGCTGCGCTGAAACGGAAAAAGCCTTGGCCGAATCGTTAAATCTTCCGACGAACGCTTGGAAAGGTAAATATAACGTATTAACCGATGATATTCGCTTGGCATTAGATTGGACACTTAATTCAGATGGGCACTTTAAGCTAGGTATACAGATCCTCGAGAACTCGACTCCTTTTTGGATAACCTATTCTCTATACGACGAATGTCGTCATTATATTGAGCCACTGTTGGAAAAAGATTTTAGCGTATCCGAGCGTCAAGCAATGCACCTGTATGCGTCTCTAGGAAAGGCACTATCTTGGAGTAAGGGCCCTATTAGTAAAACTGGGCAAAGTTGGCATCAAGCTTTGGAGCTAGCCAATAACAACGAACATAAAGAAATTCAACTCCAAGCGTGTTACGGGCTTTGGTTATATTATTTACGTTCGGGAGATGTTGAGGAGTCATTAAAATTTGCCCATCTAATGATTGAGAAATCTAAGCAATTTAATGATGATGAGGGGCTTGAAACGGCGCAAAGAATTCAGGGTTCTTCGCTATTTTTTTTAGGTCATTATGAAGAAGCCAAACGCTTATTGCGAGGCTCTATTAAATACTTTTCATTAAGCAACTCCGCTTCGCCTTATCGGTTTGGGCTTGATCAACTGGTCGCCGCTAAAGCGTTCCTTTCAAGAGCACTTTGGGTAGTCGGTGAGACCGTTGAAGCTCGAGTAATGGCTTCAGAAGCAGTTGCAGCTGCACGCAGGCTCGATCACATTAGTTCCCTTTGTTGCGCGTTGGCTGAAGGGGAGTGTGCGATCGCTGCACTTAATCATGACATTCAGAACTTACATAGCGCTGCAACTGAGCTGCGAAAAACCGCAACCGATTCAAATCTGCTTTTTTGGAAGTCATATGCGGATTTGTATTTACTGTGGGGAGAAGTAAAGCAGGAACCAAATAGGACGAAGGCAGGTTTAGTAGCAAAGAAACTTGAATCTATTTCTGTATGTGAATTGCATTGGTCGTATACAAATGTGTTAGCTGAAATTTGGCAAAGTACTGGAGCAGTCAATGACAATGAAGTATTGTCATTTGATAGCTCAATTCAACAGTATTGGGCATCGACGATTTTTTTGGAGCTTCAAGCGAGTTATTTGTTGGATAAAGGCGACGTGGATAAGGCGAAACAGAAAACAGATGAAGCCATACTACTTGCAAAAACATCTGGAGCTAACGCATTAAAGCTAAGAGCGTTATTGTTTCGACTTAAGCATGAACTCAACGATCCTACTGAGGGTTTATTACAACAGTTAAGGGCATGTTTATCCGCTGTAGATTGTGACAACAGAAATCAACATTATGTTAAAGGTAGCGTTGTGGTTGAATAGTCTGTGGTGCTTGAACTACGTAATTTCAGACTACTGAAATACATATCCAAAGATCTGATCTCTCAATTATGTCAGTATATTGTAGTTATAACATAAGTGAGTATTGATATGTCAAAGAGTCGCCGTTTTATTCCACCTCTCATGTATTTCCTTATTGCTTTTGGTGGCGTTGTTGTCGATATTGTTGTTCCTTCATTACCATCTATCCAGAAAGCATTTTCCTCTACAGAAGTGCTCACTCAGTGGGCGTTTGCTGCAGCGATGGTTGGCTTTGGAATAGGGCAGTTTTTCGCTGGTTTTATTGTCGATGCTTTTGGTCGTAAGAAGCCAATGTTAATCGGTGGTGTTCTGCTTACTATATCTTTATTTCTGACAGTATTAGTTCCTAGTATACAGTTGGTTATTTTGCTGCGTTTAATTCAAGGGTTAGCAGTATCGTTAGTATGTGTAGGTGGCAGAGCCGTTATAAAAGACATTTATCATGGTGATGCTTACTTAAAGGCGGTTAACTGGATAACGATTTCTTTTGCCATGGGTATTACCCTGTCACCATTCGTTGGAGCATATATTTTAGCAATGTTTGGTTGGAAAATGGTATTTAAGGCGCTGGCAACTTGTGTATTGATTGGCACCTGTCTATTGCTCATTGCGTATAAAGAAACCCATACCAACCCACAGCCCATTCGATATAAGTCGATTAGCAACAACTTGACGGAAATGTTTTCAGACAGTCGCTTCTTACGTTCGGCAATAATCTGTGGAATTTTCTATAGTATTTTGCCTGCATTTAATACCGTCTCGCCATTCTTGGTTCAAAGCCAGCTAGGATACAGCCCGGTATTTTATGGCTACATAGCACTATTTCTGGCAGCGTGCTGGTTGCTAGGTAATTCTATGAATATTGTCTTATTTAAGATATCTGCGGCTACCAAAACAAGAGTATCGTTATGGACGTCGTTAGTTGTGACTCTAGTAAGCGTATGCTACTTGGCCGTTTCTGGATTGAATTTAGTGGTTTTTGTTGTTCCTGTAGCAGTTATAATATTTTCTTTGGGAATGTTATTTCCCTTGTATTTAGGAAGAGCTTTGGCTCCGTTTAACCACATCGCAGGTATAGCGAATGCAACGGTATTTTCTGGTAGTTGGTTGGCGACGGCAGCGATATCTTTTGTGGCTTCTTCATTGCCATCGACTTCTGCAGAGCCTTTGTTAATTATGTATTTGGTGCTGATTGCGTTGGTTTTACTAATAAAAGGAAATGTGGATAAGTAATAGACAGGAACAAGGAGCCTGCCAACTTTATAGGTTAGCAGACTTTTACTAGGAGGCATTTGACGCTAAAAATAGATTAGCCATCGTTAGTCACAACCTTGATTTTTCCAGTCGACAAGACAGACTCAATATCTTCACAGCAGTCTTGATAGATAGATTTCAAAGGGGCATCACCGTTTGACTTAAAGTGAGTCCATGAATCCCGGCCTAAATGTTTCGAGTAATACAGGGCAAAGTCCGCAAGGTTAATCACCTGTTCCCAATTCAAGTCAGTTGGATGCTGATAGTCAAATGGATACAGTGCCATACCTATCGAACATGTGATAGTAATGTTCGGCTCATGGCCAATTTGGAATGGGTGTTGGGAAACTCGTAAACGTATTCTTTCTGCGAAACGGTGCAAGTCCTCAATATTTGAAAAGTGACCAACTATTAGAAACTCTTCTCCGCCCCAACGAATTAGCCAGTCACTTTCTCTGCAATTTTGCTTAATACAGCTAGCCACCTGTTTTAAAACGCCATCTCCAGCTTTGTGGCCATGCATATCGTTAACATGTTTAAAGAAGTCAATGTCAACAAGCAAGAATCCAATATCAGGAGTGTTTATATCACTAGAAACTCTAGAGTCTACCCTTTGGATATGATCATCTATGTGCTTCGTGAGAAAACGTCGGTTATATATGTTGGTCAGTGGGTCAATGTAAGAGGAGATTTCTAATTTCCCTGCTAACTTTACTAGCTGCTGGTTAGCTTTTTCTAATTCTGTCACTTTGAGCTGTAGTTCGATATCTGCGCATATATGGTCACGATAGCTCTGGAGCACCTTTTCAATTGAAGTGGTGAATTTGCGTGCTTTCATATCAAGTATACAAATGGTGCCAAAAACAGAACCATTAGGATACAGAATAGGTAGACCTACGTAGGAGTAATACCCAAACTCCAATTCTGGACTGTTTGCCCACCGGACTTCACTCAATGCGTCTTCAACTTTATAAATTGAGTTGGTTTTTACCGCTTCTTCACAATATACATCGGAACCTTGCAGAATCATACTCAGACCAACAGGCAGTTTGTCGCCATTAGGGTCACTGGAGTTTTTGACTAAAATAGTGATTTTGGGGGCATCTGGACCGTGAACCTGATTGATAAAACCGCTGGTTACCCCACAAACTTCAACGAGACTATCTATTACAGCATGCCAGCGTTTTAACAGTTCCTCAGGAATTTCAAATTCCTGATACAGAGGGGAATTCAACACTAGTTCAATGTTACTTCCATCCATGAAGGCACTCCTGAACAAAGATAAACGGAGCCTAATTAGTCACTTAGCCAGAAAGCGTTTATAATTCGTTGTTTTGTGCTATCGGTTTAGTTATTTATTAGTGAGATAGCACTACTGCATCTTAAAGCATAGTAAACAGAGCCTTTGTAGGCAATCTATAATAGTTAAAGCCTCTCGTTACTCACCTCCAGTGAGTGCAATAGCGCTAAGTGTTTTATTTGAAAAATTTATAATTTCTTGTGCTTGCCTTTGGCCCGAAATAATGTCTTGATGGTAGATGTCGAGACACAGGGTGGTTTACGTATCAATCTGCAACATACTTCATCCTTAAAGCTAAAGTTGGAATTGCAAACTCATAAGTAATACAGAACACTTTTAGTAACGACTCTTAATTAACTTGGAGAAGAACAGCAATTACAGGTTTTTACTCAATGTTTCAATGGTTTAATAGGATTGTTTATGGATGAATTGAATCAATTAATAGCAATAGCGCGGCGCAAATCCATTCTTGACCAACGCTCTGATTGGAGTGCTGGAGCAAAAACGTACTTAAATGAGATCAAGAATGAAGTTGATGAAGTCGTGGAAGAAGTAGAAAAACAGCGTTTATGTTACTTAGAAGATGAATTAGCTGATGTGCTTTGGGATTACGTCAATGCATTAATTGCTTTAGAAAAAGAACTTGATGTCGACATCAGTTCTGTCATGCGACGAGCTTGTCAAAAGTATGATGAAAGAGTGTCTGCGATAGAAAATGGTATTGAGTGGGATTCCGTTAAGAAAAATCAAAAGCAGAGGTTGGAAATTGAGCATCTTAAACACTCGAAAAGTGTTTCTTAAGGTTGTTTGGATGTAAGGGGATTTAATGAAAACAATCGGTTTGTTAGGTGGAATGAGCTGGGAGTCGACAGCACTGTATTATGCCCTGATAAATAGGGCGGTTAATACTCAGTTAGGGGGACTAAACTCAGCAAAGATTGTTATGTATAGCGTAGACTTTGCTGAAATCGAAAGCCTGCAGAGAGAACATAAATGGCAAGAGGCTGCGGCAATATTATCTCAAGCAGCGACATCGTTAGAGAAAGCTGGTGCCGATTTTCTACTGATATGCACAAACACAATGCACATCGTTGCCGATGAAATCCAATCTACTATTGGAATCCCTATAATACATATTGCTGATAGCGTCGCGCATCAATTGTTGCGTGACGAGATTACGACGGTTGGTTTACTGGGAACGCAATTCACGATGGAACAGCCATTTTACAAGAATAGGCTGAAAGAAAACTTTGGTTTAAACGTTGTCGTTCCTTCTGAGGAAAGTCGTCAACTCATCCACAATGTGATTTATGATGAGTTATGTAAAGGCAAGGTGCTCGAATCATCTAGAGTAGGCTATGTTCAAGTTCTTGATGAGCTAAAACGTAAAGGAGTTCAAGGTGTGATTTTGGGCTGTACGGAAATAGGGATGTTGATAAATGCTGAGCACACTAAAATGTGCCTTTATGATAGTACTGAGTGTCATGCAAAACATGCTGTTAAAATCGCGATTGAGTCAAAGCAATAATGGAAATGAAAAGTCTAACCACAATATTCGCTTCACTGAGTCTGCTAGCAGGCTGTGCAACTCCAGTAACCTATCATTCTGGTGATATCGTTGGTGCTTGGAAATGCGATTATTCATTCTGGCAAAATGACCAAAAAGTTTCAGTGCATTCTCATGATGTATTTCGATTAGATGGTACTGCTAGCACAATGGGTATAGTAAAAACTACCCGCACCTCAGCATCTCCTCCCAGCAACGAGTATTCGTTTTCTGGTGAGGCATTATGGCATTTAAATGGCGATCAGCTTTCTCTTAATGTTGTCGATATGCAGACGATGGAATCAAGCAAAACAAGCTATGAAAACTTCGATATTAATCGTATGTTAAGAAGTCCATCGCAGGAAAACTATAAGATTTTAAGCTTAACGGATAGCGCTTTAGAATTGAGGCACAATTCAAAACAGTTCGTTTATCGTTGTTCTAGGGAAAGTTGATCTTTCTACTAACAAGTTATTGGTTTTAATAAACATAATTGGTTGCTACTTGAGTTGTCCTAGCGTACCGTTGTAGTGATTAAACGGCTTGTAGAGTATTGAGATCTAATGATATTAGGAATTGACCATATAAATATTACTATGCCAGTTGGAAGTGAAGCTGAAGCTAGAGAGTTTTACTGCCAGTTAATGGGACTATCGGAAATCGAGAAACCTAAAGCTCTAAAAGGTAATGGGGGAATTTGGTTGCGGTTGCCGGACACTCAGTTGCATATAAGTTGCGAAGACAATTGTTATAGAGAAAAGAGTAAAGCGCACTTTGCTCTTCGTGTGGAAGATGTGATGGCTTGGGTGGAAAAGTTGAGCTCTGCCAACGTCGAAGTCATTACGCCAGACTCACAGAATGGCAACTCAATCCGTTGTCACTTTAGAGATCCATTTGGGAATCGCATTGAGCTCATCGAGCACTAAGTCTTACTTTGTTCTTAGCTTACAGTCTTAATGCGGTTGTAGAAAAACCTGAAGAAATAAACCAAATAATCGATTTATTTTCTTCAGGTGGTATGTAAGTCGTTAGTTTTTCAGCAACAAGATAAGAAGAGCCGCGAAGACTAACAGTACATACATGATAAAGAAAACATCATTGTATGCCATGATAGCGGCATTGGTTTGCATTGTATTAAGCAAGTCAGCTTTTGCCTGAAGTGACGCCGTTGCCGCTGGACTACCTGCATGCATGAAAAAGCTTTGCAATTGGTTTAATTTTGCCCAACCCGCGGGACTTGTTGACGTCAATGTAGACTCGATTCTATCAAGGTGTAACGTTGTCCTATTCTGGACTAGTGTTGCAATGACCGCGATACCGATTGCTCCGCCTAAATTTCTCATCACATTAGTTATTGAAGAAGCATCTGGGCTATCAACCAATTTTATATTTTTAAGTGACAGCAGCGAAATAGGTACAATGATAAATGGTTGTCCCATCGCTCTCAGAACCATAGATACGACCATTTGTTGGCCAGCGTAATCAGCCGTCATATGTGTGTTGACATAGCAACTGATACCGAACACAACAAACCCAAAAGCAACTAAATACGTTGACTTGATATACTTGGTTAACTTCGGTAGTAGCGGAAAGATAAGTAGTTGGGGAAAGCCCATCCACATCAGTACTGTACCTATTTGCAGCGAGTCATAATTTTGTATCTGTGTGAGATACAACGGGATGACGTAAATGGAGCCGTACATAGCCATTCCAAGAATAAGGAAAGCAACACACGAGGCTGCAAATTGTGGGTCTCGCATTAATCTGAGGTTGACCAACGGTTTTTCACGTTGCAGCTCCACAATGACGAAATAGATTAAACTAACTGCTGAAATAATACTTAGCGCAACAATGAAACTAGAGCTAAACCACTGATCATCGTTACCCTGTTCTAAAACAACTTCTAAACAACCCAGACCAAGTGCCATTGTCAAAATACCGAACCAGTCCCCTGATTTTAATAGCTTAAAATCAATCTCTTTTTTATCTAGCCCATAAGTGACCATTGCGATTACAGCGAAGGCTGGAGGGATATTGATATAGAAAATATAGTGCCAAGAGAGAACCTCCGTTAACCACCCACCCAAAGTTGGACCGATCGACGGGGCAAATGTTGCAGCAACACCGAAAAGCGCCATTCCCGTAGCTCGCCTTTCTAGTGGTAGAATCTGTGTAATCAGTGAAAATGCCAATGGAATGAGTGCACCACCACTAAAACCTTGAATTGCACGAAACACGATAATGGAATTTAGGTTCCAAGATAGTGAACACAAAAACGAAGAAAGCGCGAAAAAGGCGGTAGTCCAAGCCAGATAACGTCTTTCCCCAAGTGACTTTGCAAACCACGCACTCAGTGGGATTGCTATCATCTCTGCAACTAAGTAAGATGTTGATATCCAAGAGCTTTGATCTAATGTTGCCGATAAAGCACCTTGGATAGCACTTAAGGACGAGTTGGTGATTTGGATGTCCAAGATTGCCATAAAGGCACCCAACAACCCACCGAAAAGTGCAATCCAATCTCGTGTGGTCACAACTTTATTCGGGTTATCGTCACTAACCGGGATGACAGCTTCCATACTGTTAGCCTCTAGTATCTACAGTGGCAGTTACAGAAAGGCCTGGGACAAGGTGACCTTTAAGTTTTTCTGGATTAACGATATCTATTTTGACAGGAACTCTTTGCACGATTTTAGTGAAATTGCCAGTCGCGTTTTCTGGTGGAAGAAGTGCAAATTGGGCACCTGTACCTGGAGAGAAACTATCGACAACGCCTTGCAAAGGCTGGTCAGGATACGCATCGAGAACGATTTTTACCTTCTGGCCTTTTTTCATATTGCTGATTTGTGTCTCTTTGAAGTTAGCGACTAACCAAATGTTTTGTGTTGGCACTAAACTGAGGAGTGGAGTACCCGCTTGAACTAGCATACCAATTCGGAGACTGCGATTACCAACAACACCACTTACGGGGGCATATACTTTTGTGTAGCTAAGGTTTAGCTTCGCTTGATTTACTTCCGCTTTCGCTTCTTCAACGGTTGCTTGAGCTTCTACAATTTGAGTGTTAATGACCGCAATTTCGTCGGTTGCAGCTTTGTAGTTTGCTTCTGCTTCATTTACGTTGGCAAGAGTAACTTTTTGTTGGGAAATGTCAGTATCAAGTTCATTTTGTGAAGCGTAGTTTTTCTTTTTCAAACTACGTACTCGATTGACCTCTTGAGTAGCCAGTTTATATTGTGCTTGTGCAGCGGCTATCTGGCTGGCGGCTTGATTTATCTTGCTATTTTGAAGGTTTTTTTCCGCGACTAGGTTTTGCACGTTAGCTTCGCTTTCAGCTAAGTTACCTTGCGCTTTATTCAAAGCTTGCACATAGTCTTTATCATCGATTTGGACTAATAATTGGCCGGCTTCTACATGTTCGTTGTCTTTCACGTACGATTTTACAATGTAGCCGGATACTTTAGGGCTAATAGTCGTTACATTGCTTTGAAGGTAGGCGTTATCAGTAGACTGATAATACTGGGCATAACCAAACCAGTATATAGTAGCCGCAATAGCAGCCACAGCAATAATTGCAGTCGCAATTAGAGGGGCCTTTTTCTTACTGGCTTTAGGCTGGACTGTATTGCTTATTTTGCCAGTACTTTCGGTTAAATTGTCAGATTTTGCATCGCTCATAATATCTGGCCAGAAAACTTGTAAATATATTAGGGTGAATTGTAAATGAATTTGATTGGATGATAAGATAGGAAAAAAGGGAAACACTGTTGCAAAAATATGCCTAATACTACTAAAAATCCATCATCAATGGACCTAAATGCTGTTTGGGTTTTCAGCAATGTCGTTGAATATGCAAGCTTTACTCAAGCTGCTAAGGCATTAGATATGACTAAATCAACGGTAAGCCGAAAAATTGATGAGCTTGAAAAATATTTAGGTGTGAGGCTGATCACTCGTTCTACTCGGAGTTTAATATTAACTCCCGAAGGAGAGCGGTTCTATCAGTCCGCTATTCAGATGCTGGAAGTGATAGAACAAGCAGAGCTTGAAGTGTCTGCCAATCAGGATCTAATTCGTGGGAAACTCAATATAGTATTGCCAGTTGAAGTAGGGCATTTATTTGTGGGACCTTTTTTAAATACGTTTTTGAAACTTTACCCTGAAGTTAATATTAATTTAGAGCTGACAAACAGAGAAGTAGATATCATTGGAGAAGGCGTTGACTTGTACATTCAAGTTGGTGAATTAACAGATTCCAACTTAATATCGAGGCCAATAACAACGTCAAAGCGAGCTCTTGTAGCTAGTCCTGAATACTTAAATCAATTTGGTCAGATAAACTCACTCGAAGACATCAAACCGCCTCACAGGAAGATAAAAATTGTGAGTAAAGCGGTCAAACCGATACCTTGGTTGGTGTCTACACATGACGGAATCAGCTCAATCATCGACTTACCGCATCAACTGCAAGTCAACACGATTACCGCTTCGCTGCAAGCAAGCCTTGACGGACTCGGTATTTCATTGATACCTGAGTTCATTTGCTTGGAGCATTTAAGTGATGGCCGTTTAGTAAGGCTTCTTCCAGAATATAAAATGCAGGCTTTACCAGTGAGCTTAGTCTATCCACATAGGAAGCTCATACCGAAAAGGCTCAAGGTACTTATCGAATATTTGCTGGAGTGTGTATCAGATAATCAGGAGATGATGATAAACAAAGCGGCTAACAAAACACCACCTTTGGTCAAACCATAGGTGGTGTCGTTTTTAGTAGATTAGAGCTAATGATTAGCCATGATTAAAGCCCGCGGACTCTTCAGCGTCACTTCCATGTGTAATCGGGTGAGTTGCATAGAAGTCTATACAACGCTGTAAATCAGCAACAAGAATGTCAGCTTGATCGCGACTAAAACCATGTCTTACTAAAATCCGCATAATAACAAGATCTTCTCTATGGCTTGGCATTGAATAAGCTGCTATTTGCCAACCTCGTGAGCGAATCCTATCGGATAAATCATAGAGGTTAAAACCTGGGCTAGTTCCTGATTTGATGCACCAACTCAACCCCGGAATGCCACCGTCACCATCGTAAATGACATCGAACATTCCCATTTTTTCAATTTCTTTGGCGATATATCTAGCGTTTGCATAACAAGCTTCGTGAATTTTTCTATATCCTTCCTTACCTAAGCGAAGGAAGTTATAGTATTGTGCTACAACTTGTCCTCCGGGGCGTGAAAAGTTAAGTGCAAACGTCGGCATGTTGCCGCCTAAATAGTTAACATCAAAAACTAAGTCTTCATGCAAAGCTGATTTATCACGCCATAGAATCCAACCAACCCCCAGTGGAGATAAGCCAAATTTATGTCCAGAGGCATTGATGGATTTGACTCTTGGTAACCGAAAATCCCAAACTAGGTCTGGTTCGCAGAAAGGGGCGATAAAGCCTCCACTTGCTGCATCAATGTGCATCGGAATATCTAAGCCGGTAGTTTTTTCTAATTCATCTAATGCATCATGGACTTCTTTTACTGGTTCGTACTGGCAGGTGAACGTAACGCCTAATGTTGGAACAACCCCAATGGTGTTTTCATCACAACGTTTTATTACTTCTTCAGGCGTCATTATTAGTCGATCACCTTCCATTGGAATTTCGCGCAGCTCTATATCCCAGTAACGAGCAAATTTATGCCAGCATACCTGAACAGGTCCACAAATTAAATTTGGCTTATCAGTTGGTTTACCTTGGCGCTTCATTTTTTCTCGCCAAGCCCATTTTAATGCCATCCCTCCCAGCATCGCAGCTTCACTGGAACCCGTGGTTGAACAACCCATTGGATTATCAAGATCAGGAGAGTGCCATAATTCAGCCAACATATGTACACAGCGAGATTCAATTTCTGCTGTCTGTGGGTACTCGTCCTTGTCGATCATGTTGATGTCGATACTTTCGTCCATCAGCTTATGCACTTCGTCTTCCAGCCAAGTCTGACAAAATGTCGCTAGATTCTGTCTTGAATTACCATCCATCATTAGCTCATCATGAATGACTTGATACGCATGACTGGGAAGCTGTTCGTTTTCTGGAATTTTAAATTTTGGGAGTGCGATAGAAAGGTCTTTAGAAGAGTATATGTCATCAAGTAGGTTATCTCGGACAGTATCTTTCTCATGAAGGGGCATAAATTACGTCTCCGTTTTTAGTCGCTGTTTGCTTTAGCAACAGACTTAATTGGAACTTCGGAATTACGGATCTTTGGACAAGCTTTTGAGATCACCATTTCTATACTAATGTCACGAACAATGTCGTCAACACTCTTCAATTAAAAATAAATGCTCAATAATACAAATATTGGTAAGACATTGGTGTATATACCTACAATTCGTGGTTTACACTGTAAAAATGGCTATAGTAACTATTAAAGTCTAGCGTTGACTGCTTTAGCTACTATTACTTATATATACAGAATTTAATTCTGTATAAAGTTTATTGTCAAAGATGTGAGAAACCTATGTCTGTTTCGATGGAAAACAAAGTAATTAGTGTCGTAATATTAGAAAGTTGATTTGCGCTCAACCACCACATTCTGGTTTGGAGATAAAAAGTCGATTAAGCACGTATTTTTGAACTTAGTTTATTCAAAATTATTTATCAATGAGGAAGTTAGTGTGCTAAACCTTATTAATAGGGATATTCATTTTAGGAGGCCAAATGGATTTGTTTGCTGACCAAAGAGATGCTAACGAACAAACAGCATCCCATCAGACAATAGAAGTTCCAGAAAAGCCGTGGAAAGTACTGGTTGTTGACGACGACGAACAGGTTCACCAAGTCACTAAGCTTGCCCTGAGTGCATTCAAATTTCAGAACAGGCGCTTAGAACTGTTATGTGCGTTATCAGGTAAGGAAGCACAAGGGATAATTGAAAGCCATGATGACATCGCGTTGGCATTGATTGATGTTGTCATGGAAACAGAACATGCAGGACTCGATCTCGTTAAATACATAAGAGAAAAGTGCCAAAATCAGAAAATTCGTTTAGTGCTTCGAACTGGCCAAGCGGGCCAAGCCCCCGAAGATGTCGTTATCCAAAACTATGAAATAGACGACTACAAAGAAAAAACAGAGCTGACGACTCAGAAACTTAAAACGTTACTTTATTCGATGTTACGCTCTTATCGAGATCTTTGTTTAATCGAAGAACAGAAACAAGGACTCAGTCGAGTAATCCAGGCATCCGCCAATGTGCAAAATACTTCCTCTCTACAAACATACGCCACCAGTGTGCTCAATCAGTTGACTTCTCTTTTGGGATTAAGCACATCTGCATTTTACTGTGTTGTACAACCAAGACCGGAAGGTGAGGAAAGCCGAGCGTTGACTCTTGCTGCGACAGGGGGCTATGTCAACTTTTACTCAGAATGCTCATTTGATTTATTACCTGATCAAGTTTCAGATAGGTGCAAAGAAGTGTTGCTGGATCGTCGCACTCACGATTTTGGTGATGCATTTGTGTTGTTCACTAGTGATGAGCGCGGACTAGACAACTTATTGTACGTAAATGTCAATCAGGAGCTTTCAGAACTAGACAAGCAGCTGCTTGAAATTTATATGCAAAATATAGGTTTGACGTTTGAAAACCTAAATCTGTTAGTTGACTTAAAAGAAACTTCTCGAGAGTTGGTTTATAACCTAGCAAATGCAGTAGAAGCGAGAAGCAAAGAAACGGGTGCACACGTTGAACGTGTTTCGCTAATTTGTGAAAGGCTCGCGGAGTTGTATGGTTTACCTGAGTCAGATGTTCACTTGATAAAGTCTGCTTCCCCTTTACATGATGTAGGAAAAGTCGCTATTCCGGATAGTATTCTTCATAAGCCTGGAAAACTGACGGCTGAAGAGTGGGATATCATGCAAAAGCATGTGGAATATGGCGTCGAAATCTTGAGTAAATCAAAGAGAAAGTTGATTTTGGTGGCGAAAGAGATTGCAGCTACTCACCATGAAAAGTGGGATGGTTCTGGCTATCCTAATAAACTTTCTGGTAAAGATATTCCTATTTCCGGTCGCATCACCGCATTAGCAGATGTTTTCGATGCATTGGGGGCAAAACGTTCGTATAAAGAACCTTGGCCTGATGATGAAATTATGCAGGAAATCGTTGCTCAGAGGGGTAAGCATTTCGAGCCGGAGCTCGTTGATCTCATGGTAGAGCATTGGGAAGATTTTATCGCAATAAGAGATGCACTCCCTGATTAGAGCGCATCAGTCAGTTTTAATTAACCCGTTTTACTATTTGGTACTGATTTCACTATGTCCATTTTCAACTCTTGAGGAATGGATATGGTGAAATGAACTCCTTTTCCTAATTCAGATTCGAACTCTAAGTGACCCTGTAATTTTTGTTTAACTAAGTTAAACACTAGGTTTAGCCCGAGGCCAGAACCACCTCGACCACGTCGGCTGGTAAAGAATGGCTCGAAGATTTTTTGGTGTAGTGCATCTTCGACGCCAGCACCGTTATCACGATATTCGAAAACTATATTGTCTTCTCTTTTGTGAAACTCGATGCTAATAGTGGGGTTGTTTTGCTCCTTAAACGCATGTATTACGCTATTCAACACTAAGTTGGATATTATTTGAGTTAGAACACCAGGTAAGCTATTCATGGTAAGCATTTCGTCACCATCAATAGATGGAGTAACAGGAACTGTTCGTGTTTCTGGGTGTAGGCTCGCTATTAGAGCTTCCAATACCTGTTTTATCTTAAACTCGCTTCGACTCTCCGACACCTGATCGACGGCTGTTTGTTTAAAGTCTTTGACTAACTTGGCAGCGCGATCCAAATTATGCTCAAGCATTGTTACGCCTTCATTCAATGAAGACATCAAAGTTTCGAATTGATCAGTAGTTAATGTTTTTGCCTCAAACGCATTGTTCAGTTCGCCAACAGAGTCTCTTACAACAGAAGTTGCGGTAACTGAAATACCTAATGGAGTGTTAACTTCATGTGCAACTCCAGCTACTAATCCACCCAGAGCCGCAAGTTTTTCAGATTCTATTAGCTGGTTTTGCGCAGCTTGCAGTTGCTGCATACTTTGTTTCAAGTCGAGCGTCCGCTCGGCCACAGTGCGTTCTAATCCCGTATTAAGCTCTTCTAGTTTCAGCTGAGCAATTTTGAGATCAGTAATATCAATCGTGGTACCTCTAAATCCAACGAATTGGTCGTCTACGTATCGTGCCATTCCCTGAAACATAAAGTGATGAGTGATACCGTTGATATCGATTGTTTCTTCGCACATAGAAAAATCAGCGTGTTTTGCCAAGCACACGGCTAATTTTTCTGCTTGAGACAGCATAGGCACATCAGTAATAAGAGGTCGCTTGGTCGTATCAATGTTTAGGGCCTCTAACATAATATCGGAGCAGTATATTAGGTGACCATATTCGTCAGTCTCCCACAACCAATCCGAAGAGACATGTGTAAAATCTGTTAATCTATCCTGTTGATATTTAATGCTTTTATATAGTTTGGTAACATTTGCAGTGATTTTATTGGTTTCATCGCCTAACCAGTAAAGTTCATCTCCTTTCTCTGAAATAAACTTTTTGTGTGGTAAGACTAACGGTTTTGATGGGCTGGCTGGATCGTAATTCCCCAAATATGTTGCTATTGCAAAGATACGCTGATTGATGCTTTTGTGAAAAACGATCAATATAAGGTAACAAACGAGTGCTGTTTTAAAAGCATTGAGCGCTAATGTTACGATAAATTGATGAATTAAATAGTCATATATCTCTTGTGTATTAGTCTCAACGTATAAGCTTCCTATTTCCTCAAATTTGTCAGTATCGGCGTTGTAATGCATTAAAGGGTAGGTGTCAGCGATAAAATCATTGTTTACTTTCTTTCCCGCTTTAAATTCATACTGACCAGAATTCACTTGTAGATAATCGATTGAAGGTAAGTGGACAAGGCCATCTAAACGTTCTTGCAAAAGAATTAGGTCAAAGTTCCAAAGAGAAGAGGCGAGTAGGTTAGCATGAATTGTTTTAATTTCGTGGTGCCTTTGCTCGACGCTGTTAAATTGTTGCTCGTAGTCCCAGTAAAGTTGAACAATGGTTGTAACCAAAGTAATGGTACTACTTAGTAAGATCATAATCAGGATAATACGACGGCCAATTTTTCCATATATTGGATTATTTCGTCGTCGATTATATGAACTAGAAGAAAGCTCTTCGTTGCTAAAATTGTCTGTGCTAGAGGAGTTTTTGCTAGTTAACAATTCATCTGGATTACTCATACACCACCAATCAATATCCGTATCTATCTTAGTATAGTTGCAACTTCGCAATGATTGATAAACTGAGACAATTTAATAATTTGATCTCTAACAGTTTTTGAGTAAATTGTTAATGCTGACTAAGAGAATGATTACCTATGGCATTGTTAGATAGGGTTTTTGTAGAATTATGCCGAAAAGAATTTACTTTTTATAAAATAAAGGTGGGTCAATTGACCCACCTTTAATCGTTCAAGATTTCGCACGTAATTAACCTAAAGCAGGTAGTGATCCAAAAGTTATCAGTATTTGTGTTGCAACAATTCCGATGCCTGCTATACCAGCAATAGAGAGAGCGAGCTTTCCACCTTTTACTTGATAAAACTCAGCGTTCGAATTGGTTTTGCGTATTTTGTGAACCATTGCTATTGGAAGGAATATCGCTAGGATGGCTAGAGCGATCGCTGCATAGCCTAGTGCCAGAATAAATCCTTTTGGGTAGTACAGTGCAAAACCAAGAGGTGGTAAGAACGTAATTAGCGAAGGTAGCACTCGGCCAGAGGCGCCACTTTTGTCTTTAATCACGTCGCCAAGGTACTCAAAAAGCCCTAAGCTAACGCCCAAGAAAGAAGTGAGTAACGCCAAATCTGCAAATACACCCACGGCTTGTCCTAATGATGAGTGATGAACGGTTTGTGCTAGCGACGAAACTAGCGCGCTCAGGCCTGAATTAGCGATGAGTTGACTCTGACTTACCACGCCTAAGGTCACCACCTGCCAGATAATGTAAATAATAAGTGGGATAGAAGAGCCAAATATAATCGCTTTCTTCAGTGATCGAGTATCGCCATCGAGGTAATTTACGATAGCCGGAATACTTCCGTGAAAGCCAAAAGATGTGAAGATAACCGGTATAGCAGCCACAACAAGTCCTTGGTGGAGTGGCATACTTAAAAGGTAAGGTTCCGAAACATTAGGCGCAAGGAATGTGAGTACTAAGGCCATTGTTATGACCTTAATCAAGAATAGGACGCGATTCACTTTATCTACAGTACTTGTCCCGATAGTGACTACAAGGGCAACAATTACAGTAAAGATGATTGTTGCAAAATGTGAGCTAATATCAAGATTAAACCACTGCTGAAGTCTGTCGCCAAATTGTGCTCCCCCTCCAGCGATGTACGCTGCGCACAAAGAATAGAAAAGAAATAGCATTGCGAAGCTCGCAACCCATTTACCTTTATCACCTAAAATTTGCTTTGCTAAAGAATGGAGTGTTGCAGTGCTGTCAGCATATTGGTGAAGCTCTAGCATTAACAATGCAGTAAATGACATTAGAGCCCATAGAACTAACATAACAACAATAGAGGATAAAAAGCCCATACCAGCTGAAGCAAGCGGCAGCGCAAGCATCCCAGCACCAATAGTTGTACCTGCGATTATCAAAGTACTACCGAATACCTTTGAATTAGACATGTATAATAATCTTTACAATAAATGAAGTTAGTAATAAGGAATAGGGCAAGAAATTTGTCAAAAGCCTATTTTGGTGCAGATTTTGCAGTATGTCGTACATGAATGCAAGTGCTCTGTATACAAAAACTTCCTTATATGTAAATAATTATGAACACAATGTGGCAATGAGAAATCAAACTGGTGAAGAACGTGAATTCTAGCCTCACACAAAATGAAGGATAAATTTGTTTACGGGAAATATCATGATATAAAGAAAATGTAACATAGATGAGTTACAACTGTTGCAAACACAAATTAGTGAAGCTCTAAGGAGTAGTTTATGAGTGAGTATTTAGAAGCTGATGAGAGCCTTGAAACCTTAGATGCTTTGGAAGCTGGCTTGTATCTTTCTTATTATTTAAGTGAATTGAAAGAAAATAGCGAAGACCCAACAGAAGCTTGTTGATTTTCTTTACCGTGGACACACTACACTTATTGGTAGTGTTAACTAGTAAAGAGGGTGAGTGATGAACTATTTGGCTCACTTGCATATTGCCAGTCATTGTGGCGCTAGCTTAGTTGGTAATTTTCTTGGTGATTTTGTAAAAGGGGACCCAAGTAAGTGGTTTGAGCAAAAAGAGCTCTTACAAGGGATCAGATTACATAGATTCATCGACTCTTATGTCGATAGGCATGAGCTAGTTCGAAATGCAAAAAAATACTTTCCCACTCAATTGGTCCGCTACTCGCCTATAGCTTTAGATATTTTTTGGGATCATTGTCTCGCCTGTAAATGGGAAGATTATCATGAAAAATCCCTATCTCAGTTTTGTCAGTTTGCTGAGCTAGAGTTTTCAACATTACCTGAAGTACCTCTCCCTGAAAGATTTACTCAAGTGAGTAAAATGATGTGGCAGAACCGTTGGCTAGAGTCCTATCAGTATATAGAGAATATTGAGTATGTACTGGGTCGTATCTCGCAGCGCTCCCCTAGGTTAAACCTTTTGTCAGAGTGTTTTACAACCTTGAATCATAAATATCAGCCTTTATCCGAAGCATTTGACGAGTTGTATCCACAAATACTTTCTATTGCCCGCACCGAAAGTCATCGCTATCAAACTCTACGATAAAGGTGATGGTAAATCATAAACTAGTTCACGAATGCTGTTTGGGGACAACCGATCTTCTTTTGAGATTTTAAGTGTGTTCACCATGATTTCGTTAAAAAGTTTCCAGTGTTTTAACAGCCGCGTATCGTAACTTATGTTCTTATCAGGCCAAGTTTCTTCTAAGAAAGGTGTTAGGCTTGCAGGACCATGTGCAAAAAGCAGTATTTGCCACTTCACTTCATTTATGTTTAGCGAAGCTTCAGGAAATTGATGGTTGAAATCTAAGGCTAGGCCGCTCAGGAGCGATTGTAAGTTGCCAGCGTTATTGATAAATCTTTCGATCAGTGAGTCTCCTTGCCTTACAGCATCAGCTAAAAGCTGAATAGGACGGTTGTAAACGAGCATGTGAGCGAGCAAGTGAGTGGTAAAAATATACAGTTTTACATTAGGCAGGCTACTTTTTTCTATCCTATTTAAGATTAACGTGACGTAAGTAGCCATGTAACTGTGTAATGCGTCGCTAATGCTATGCCATATTTTTTCTTTGCTGCCGAAATGGTGGCGTATCAAACTATGTGAAACTTGGGCTTTTTCACTAATATTTCTAAGCGACACTTTATCGTAACCCTCTTCACAGAAAAGCCCCATTGCAACATGCATAATCTCATGCTTGGTCTTCTCTGCATCTTCCGCACTTCTTCGGCCCGGTTTCTTCTCTAGCATCATGTAATTGAAGTTCTTTATTCGATTCACACTACAGTGAATTATTATCCAAATGTGTAATAAAATCCAATAAAGAACCCACAAATCAGCATGAAGATACTCGAGTTCTTAGATGACAGCATCAATCAGTAAAACGATGTGAGCCTAGTACAGGAGTTCTGGTTTTGGATATATTCGGTAAAGTGTAAATAACTTGTCTAGGTGAATATCTTTGGTTCTGGCTTTATTGATTGGTTTGTAGATTAAATTAAAAAAGAAGAGTGTTTGATAAATAAATACTAGAATAAAATCTTATATCTCAATGCTTGTGGATTGGGTTTAAATATATTTATTTAAAATGAATAGGGAAGAAGAATTAATATTTGCAATAAAAAGCGCATCTTGGAGCAAAAAACTATCGATTGTTTTCTTATTGTTACAATATGTAAAAAAATTACACAATGTAAAATTAAGTGCACATGGTTAAGTAGTTGAAAAATTATAAGTTAGTTAACCAGTTGAAGCTTGGCAAGGTTTGGGTAAGGAGTGACTTGTTCACTAGTAGAACACATTTATTTTACTTATGTTTTTGTATTTATTTGCTAAATGTATCATATGTAATTTTGTTTCAGTTGAAAAAAACTATTTTATATCAGTTGTTTATTGTCTAATGATAAATTTATAAAATTAAATAAAAACCAATAAAAACAATTAGATAGAATTTATTTACAATGTTGTAACATTACATTTTATATGAGATCTTGATCACCTTTATAAAGGTTTTTTCAAATAATGTTTGAAATGTAACACCTAACGTTTAATTTATACCCCTAGAAAAGAGCTTGGAAATAAAAACCAAGAGAAATAATTTATTACGTTAGTTGGTGTTACTTGTTATTAGGAACACCATTTGCAAAAGCACAATTGGTATATTGTGCGGTTGTTTTAATTGCTGTTAAGATGGAGTCTCTTAATGAAAAAAGTCGCTTTGATCACGGGATCAAAAGGCGGAATCGGTTCTGCTATTACCTCTCAACTAGTGAATGATGGTTATCGAGTAATTGCTACATACTCAACTGGTAACCTACAGTCAGCTCAAGACTGGTTCAATGAAAAAGAATTCACTAATGAGCAAGTTCGTTTGTTTGAACTTGACGTTACTAACGCTGAAGAGTGTGCAGATCGCCTGTGTACTTTAGTTCAGGAAGAAGGCACCGTTGATGTACTCGTAAATAATGCTGGTATTACGCGTGATGGTGTATTCAAAAAAATGTCAGTTCAAGCTTGGCGTGATGTCATTGACACTAACCTAAATAGTCTCTTCAACGTTACTCAACCTCTTTTTGGTGCGATGTGCGAAAAAGGCAACGGTCGTATCGTAAACATCTCTTCTGTAAACGGGCTAAAAGGTCAGTTTGGTCAAACTAACTACTCTGCAGCTAAAGCTGGCATGATTGGTTTCTCTAAAGCTCTTGCTTTTGAAGGTGCTAAGAGTGGTGTGACGGTTAACGTTGTGGCTCCTGGTTACACTGGCACTCCTATGGTTGAAAAGATGAAACCAGAAGTATTGGATGCAATCAAAGGTCAGATCCCGATGAAGCGTCTAGCGACTCCTGAAGAGATTGCGAGCACAGTAAGCTTCTTAGTAAGTGATTCTGGTGCTTATATTACTGGTTCTACGCTGTCGGTTAACGGCGGCCTACACATGCACTAAGGAAACGCTAAAATGGAAAAAGTATTTGTTGTTGCTGCAAAACGTACCCCTCTTGGCTCATTTGGCGGTTCATTAAAAGGTGAAACTGCGGGCAAACTTGGCTCAGTTGCAATTAAGGGTGCGCTTGAATCTGGCAATGTTTCTCCAGAGTGTATCGACGAAGTTATTGTTGGTAACGTAGTTGGCGCTAATCAAGGCATGAGCGTTGGTCGCCAGGCATCTATCTACGCTGGTATTCCTGAAACTGTACCTGCTTACACACTAAACATGGTTTGTGGTAGTGGTATGAAAACCGTGATGGATGCTGTTTCTCATATTCGCGCTGGTGATGCAAATGTTGTTGTTGCCGCTGGTGTTGAAGTTATGTCACAAATCCCATTTGCGGCTCCTGCTACAATCCGTGATGGGAATAAGATGGGCAACATGAACCTTGTTGACCTGCTCGTTGCCGATGGTCTGACAGACGTGTTCAACGGTTACCACATGGGTGTAACTGCTGAAAACGTAGCAAAAGAATTCGGTCTTACTCGTGAAGAGCAAGACGCATTCGCTTTAAGCAGCCAACAAAAAGCAGTAGCTGCTGTCGAAGCGGGTAAATTTAAAGACGAAATCGTTCCTGTAGAAGTTAAAAAGCGCCGTGAAACAGTAACTTTTGATACTGATGAGTATCCAAAAGCAAATGCTACTTTGGAAGGTCTGCAAAAACTTCGTCCTGCTTTCGATAGAGAAGGTACGGTAACAGCAGGTAATGCGTCAGGTATTAATGATGGAGCTAGCGCAATTATCCTAGCTTCTGAAAGTGCAGTAAAAGAGCACAATCTTACTCCTATTGTAGAGATTGTAAGCTATGCGCAAACTGGTCTAGATCCAAAAGTGATGGGTTTAGGTCCTGTACAATCGGTTACTCAAGCTCTGAGCAAAGCAGATATGTCAATTCAAGATGTTGATGTATTTGAGCTGAACGAAGCGTTTGCAGCACAAGCGCTAGGCGTTGTGTACGGTTTGGCTAAAGAGCATGACGTAACAAAAGAGTCCATTCTGGACAAAGCGAATTTGAATGGTGGTGCAATTGCTCTAGGACATCCTTTAGGTGCATCAGGTAACCGAATCCTAGTTACCCTCATTCACGAACTGGCTAAACAAAATGGTAACTATGGCGTCGCTTCATTGTGTGTGGGCGGTGGCATGGGTACTGCTGTAGTTGTTAAGTCTGTAAATTAATTTATTAAAGAATTTTATCGTCAATCGTTAGGAGCATTATTATGTACACTGATTTCTTCAAAACTTACGCAGATCAAACTGAAAAAAACCTAGAACCGTTCATCAAGTTCAACAAGCTTGTAACTAAGAACGTAGAAGTTCTAACTGAACTTCAACTAAACGCTATCCGCACTTACAGCGAAATGGGCCTAGCTCAAATGAAAGCTGCAAGCGAAATCAAAGACGTAACTTCATTTACTTCTTTCAACAGCCAACAACTGTCTGTTCTTACAAAACTTTCTCAACAAATGATGGATGACAGCAACAAGCTTCAAAACATCGCGAAAGAGTTCAAAGATGACGTTGAAAAGCTTACTACGGAAAACCTTAAGACAGTGACTCCTGCATAACACTGCATATCTGCCGCCTTTCATAGGCGGCAATTTTTCCGAGTATAGGAGTACTAAAATGTTTCAACACTTCTTTTCGGACTACCTTGTTAAGCTCCAAGAAACCAATCAACAGTGGTGGCAAGATCTTGAACTAGGCAAGGCAGCCGTTAACTCCCCTCTGAACAAAGCAATGCACGAACTCAATATTGAAGATACTGCAAAGCTATTTGAAAAGGCAGCAAATCAGCCTGCGAACCTTCTTCAAATTCAGACTAAATGGTGGGAGCAACAACTGCAAATTTGGCAGAACATTGCACTTGCTGGTAACAGTAAATGCTATGTTGAGGCTGAAAAAGGTGATAAACGATTTGCTGATGAATCTTGGAAGAACGATGCGTTCTACAGCTTCATCAAACAGTCGTATTTGCTATTTAGCAAAACTTATCTAGAAACAATTGAAAGCGTTGAAGGCTTGGATGAGAAAACTAAAGAACGTGTATCGTTCTTCTCTCGTCAGATGATCAACGCAATGTCACCAAGTAACTTTATCGCGACTAACCCTGAGTTATTAAAACTTACGTTAGAAAAAAATGGCGAAAACTTGATGGCTGGCTTGGATACGCTTAAAGAGGACTTAGAGTCCAGTGCTGATATCCTAAAAATTCGAATGACTAACAACAATGCTTTCCGCATTGGTGAAGACGTTGCAAATACAGCAGGTGATGTTGTATTTAAGAACGAATTGTTCGAATTGATCCAATATAAGCCTTTAACTAAGAAAGTTAATGCAACTCCGCTATTGATTGTTCCTCCGTTCATCAACAAATACTATATCCTTGATCTTCGTGAGAAGAACTCAATGGTACGTTGGTTGCTTGAGCAAGGTCATAGCGTATTCTTGATGTCTTGGCGTAACCCAGGCAAAGAGCAAGCTAAACTAGAATTTGGTGACTATGTTACTGAAGGCGTGGTTAAAGCGGTTAATGCTATTGAAGACATCACGGGTCAAGACCAAGTAAACGCTGCTGGCTACTGCATCGGTGGTACTGTTCTAGCGTCTACCGTTGCATATTACGCTGCTAAGCGTATGAAGAAACGCATCAAGTCTGCAACTTTCTTTACTACGCTTCTAGACTTCGGTCAGCCGGGTGAAGTTGGTGCATACGTCAATGAAACATTGATTGATGCTATCGAATTGCAGAACAATATGAAAGGCTACATGGATGGACGTTCATTGAGCGTAACATTCAGCCTATTGCGTGAAAATAGCTTGTACTGGAACTACTACGTTGATAACTACTTGAAAGGCAATAGCCCTGTAGATTTCGACCTACTGTACTGGAACAGCGACAGTACAAACGTTGCTGCAGCGACTCACAACTTCTTGCTAAGAAACCTATATCTAGAAAACAAACTTGTTGAAGATAAAGGCGTTAAGATTGGTGGTGTTTGGATTGATCTCAATAAGATCAAAGTTCCATGCTACTTCATCTCGACTAAAGAAGATCATATTGCACTTTGGCAAGGCACATATCGTGGTGCACTGAAAGCAGGTGGTAACAAAACATTTGTTCTTGGTGAATCAGGCCATATCGCAGGTATCGTTAACCATCCTGCTAAGAATAAATATGGATTCTGGACAAACGAGAACCTTGACGAATCTGCTGATGAGTGGTTCGCAAATGCCAAGCACAATGAAGGCTCTTGGTGGACACACTGGAATGAATGGCTAGCAGGGTTCAACCCTAAAGAGCAAATTGAGCCATTCACTCAAGGCTCTGAGCAGAACCCAGTAATTGGTGCTGCACCTGGTGAATACGTTAAACAAGTTCTACCTATTAAAGAATAAAGTTTTAAACGTAGTTTGAAAGCCCAGCCAACAGGTTGGGCTTTGTTATATCTGTTGATTGGTAAAGAAATTACATTAGGTTTAGTTTTACTGGACAATGGTCGCTCAAGTTATACTTCAATACATCGTTTTTGCTATATACGAGCTGGCCAGCATTTCTATATTTTACGTTTGGGCTCACAACGATGTGGTCTATTAGAGAACGGTATCGGTGGGTTTTACTCGGGTCTTTGTTTAATTTCACTATGCAGTCCGCCTTAACATGTTTTGTTGCTAGTTTTGGTATGGGTGTCACATCTTTTACTATCAGGTTCCATAACCAGTCGTTAGCGCGATTCAGTTGGTGATTAAAATCACCCATAATGATGTATGGTTGCTTCATGTGATTTCGTTGTTGTATCCATTCATTCAGTGACTTACCTTCACGCTTTAGCGTTACACAGTTGTGACTATTGTAATACTTGCCTGTACAACCCGCTTTTAAATGAACAGAGAGCAAGTGAATAGGTTTTTTATGTGGCTGTTTAATCACTACGTAGCTGGCGAATCTAAGCCTGCTAGTTTTGCTTGTTTCCAGTCTAATGTCAGGCTTGTTGTCGGCGTTTATCGTTTTTCTAATAGCAAAACCAGTGTATTGGTTAATATCCTTAAACTGGTTGGCTGAATAACGTGATTTTGAACGGTTAGACAGATAGAGATTATACCTTCCACCAACTACACGTCTTATTGCTTGTAAATCGTTGACCTCTTGAAATGCCAGAATGTCTGGTTCAACACCCTTTAGATATTTAGCCAGTTCATTGAAATCTTGGTGACTTCGTTTTGATGAAGGAAACTTATAATAAGGAGTGCTGCTCAGCCATTCTAAATTCCAAGTTGCTAGTGTTAGCTCTTTGGCCAAAGCCAAACTTGAAAAAGAGGCTAGTAGCAGAGTGAATAGTGTACGAAGAAAAACTGTCATTTATAGTGGTACCTTTTCGCAGGTATGTTCAACATACCGCATAATTTCTTCAATTATTTTCAAATTTGTTAGGAAATTTAGCCATTTGTTTTTAGTCAAAACGTCGATTTGATCTTGTCCAATGACAAGGTTTAGTTGATCGAAATCAATACTTTTAAAGCGTGAATAACCTCTAATACACACAACATATAGTGCTGTGGTTAAATTTTTATCACTATATAGTGTTATTGGCTTGGAGTAGGCTATTCAGAAGGATTTGTACTAGTACTACAGATTGTCGTTATAACACTTCATATCAATCACTTAGATTTTGATGATCTTTGTGTGAGGCTTGTAGTGTCGCATAACATTCAATGATCCCTTTCTCCATATCTAACCGACATATTGAATCAAATTCACTTTAGTGAGGAGTGTGCTAAGCCCAGCTACGCCGATGTAAACCATGCTGCTGAGACATAGTGCGATTCGAATTAGAAATACAAAGACTTAGGTTAAGGTACGAACAATGAATATCAAAAAAATAAACGATCGTGTCGTAGTAAAGCGGGATGGCGCTAAGGTACCATTTGATGCCGATTTAATTAGAGTCGCAGTTAATGCTGCTGCAGTTAGCATACAGAGTTCAAAAGTAGATAACTTGGGCGATATCGTTGCGTCTAACGTCAACGAGATCTTGTTAAGTCGCTCAGAAATTAGTATTCAGGAAATTCAGCGCAAGGTTGAATCTGAACTCATGCACCTTGAAGAGGATGTTGCGCGCGCTTACATAGAATATCGTCATGACAGAGATATAGAGCGAGAAAAAATCAGTGCATTAAGTTCGGAGATCGCAGGTTTAGTTGAGCAAAGCAATGCTGATTTACTTAATGAGAATGCGAATAAAGACTCGAAAGTGATTCCAACACAACGAGATTTGCTAGCGGGTATTGTCTCCAAGCATTACGCAAAGAATCATATGCTGTCACGTGATATCGTACAGGCACACGAAACCGGACAGATTCACTATCATGACTTAGACTATTCACCTTTTTTCCCAATGTTCAACTGCATGATTGTTGATCTGGAAAATATGCTTACCAACGGCTTCCGTATGGGGAATGCTGAGATAGAAACGCCTAAATCTATCCAAACAGCAACGGCAGTTACCGCTCAGATTGTTGCGCAAGTGGCTAGCCATACTTACGGTGGCACGACGTTAAATCGACTAGATGAAGTGCTTGCACCTTATGTGACTGCAAGCTATGAGAAACACTTGTCAGTAGCGGAGGAGTGGCAGGTTCCTCAGGCGAAAGAGTATGCTGTTAAGTTGACTGAGAAAGAGGTATTTGACGCATTTCAGTCATTAGAATATGAAGTTAACACGCTATTCTCCAGCAATGGACAAACGCCATTTTTGTCTATTGGCATAGGCTTAGGAACGAGCTGGGAGGCGCGTCTGATTCAAAAAGCTATTTTTGACAATCGTATTGCTGGCCTAGGCAAAAACAAGAAAACAGCGGTATTCCCGAAACTGATATTCAGTATTAAAGAAGGCGTTAACCATAAAGCGGAAGATCCTAACTACGACATAAAGCAGCTTGCGCTTAAATGTGCGTCAAAGCGCATGTATCCAGATATTTTGAATTACGACAAAGTGGTCGAAGTAACAGGCTCATTTAAAGCGCCAATGGGGTGTCGTAGCTTTTTAAGCCGCTTTGTTGATGAAAATGGCCGGGAAGTCCATGAAGGAAGAAATAACCTTGGTGTTGTGAGCTTAAACTTACCGAGAATCGCATTAGAAGCTAATGGTAATGAAGAGCAATTCTATAAGTTGCTCGATAAACGCATTCAGTTAGTCAGAAAAGCTCTAGATACTCGGATAGATCGTCTGCGTGGCGTTAAAGCCAGAGTAGCTCCGATTTTGTATACTGAGGGGGCATTGGGTGTGCGCCTACTGCCAGAAGACGACGTCATTGATATTTTTAAAGATGGTCGCGCTTCTATTTCAATGGGATACATCGGTATTCATGAAACCATTAATGCACTGTACGTAGAAAATAGCGAACATATTTTTGATAGCGAAGAGTTGCGCCAGAAAGGGCTAGCAATTGTTGAACACCTTAAGAAAGCGGTGTTGCAATGGAAAGAAGAAACGGGTTGGGGGTATAGTTTATATAGCACTCCATCCGAGAACCTGTGTACGCGTTTCTGTGCTCTAGATACCAAAGAGTTTGGTGTCATAGAAAAAGTGACTGACAAAGGTTATTACACCAATAGCTTTCACTTAGATGTAGAGAAGAAGGTTAACCCGTACGACAAAATAGACTTTGAGATGCCTTATCCAGCGTTAGCCAACGGCGGATTCATTTGTTACGGAGAGTATCCAAACATTCAGCACAATTTGGAAGCATTAGAGAATGTATGGGATTACTCCTATTCAAGAGTGCCTTATTACGGTACCAACACGCCTATAGATGAGTGCTACGAGTGCGGATATACAGGAGAGTTTTCCTGTACCAGTAAAGGGTTCGAATGTCCTAAATGTGGTAACCATGATTCCAAGAAAGTGTCGGTGACACGAAGAGTATGTGGTTATCTTGGTTCTCCAGACGCAAGACCGTTCAACTCTGGTAAGCAAGAAGAAGTTAAGCGACGTGTGAAGCATATGTAAGCTTATGAATTACCATAAATATTATCCAGTTGATGTCGTTAATGGGGAAGGTACACGTTGTACACTGTTTGTGTCAGGATGTGAGCACCAATGCCGAGGTTGCTATAATCAAGCGACTTGGTCGCCTGACTCTGGAAGTCCTTACACTCAAGCATTAGAAGACCAAATAATCAAAGATCTTCAGGATACTAGAATTCAGAGAAAAGGGTTGTCGCTTTCAGGCGGCGATCCGCTTCACCCTAAAAACCTAGACTCTATCTTGAAGCTTGTCACTCGAGTTAAGCAAGCGTGCCAAGGGAAAGATATTTGGATGTGGACAGGGTACACATTTGCTAAGTTGACCGATAAACAAAAACAAATCGTTGATATGGTCGATGTGCTTATTGACGGTAAATTTGAACAGGAAAATGCCGACCCCAGCTTAGTATGGCGGGGTAGTTCGAACCAAATTATTCATCGTCAAAAGGTCGATACGTTTTAAGTCGACTTTCTAAAAAATATACTTCGATTTTGTTAAATCTAATGGTAACTTGAGAGCCACTATTCTAATTCAAACAGTTGTGGCTTTCATGTTTTCAAAATTACCCACCCCTTCACTAGACCCCATTTTATCCTTATCTGTCGCATTTCGAGGTGATACTAGACCTAATAAAGTTGATTTAGGAATCGGCGTTTACCGCAACAGTTTTGGTGAGACACCCATCATGAATGCGGTTCAAGCAGCGCAAGAGAAGTTAGCTGAAACGCAAACCACTAAAGCGTATGTAGGATTAGCGGGCTGTGAAGAATTTAACCAATCTATGATTGATCTGCTACTAAAAGGTACAAGTGCTTACGATAGATGTACTGCGGTCCAAACACCGGGCGCAAGTGGTGCATTGAGAATGTTGGGCGATCTAATGAAAGTTGCTCAGCCAAATAGTACTGTTTGGATCTCGAATCCAAGTTATGTCAATCACAGGCCCGTGATGGAAGCTGCTGGTCTAAAAGTGAAGCAATATACTTATTTCGACCCGGCGACTAAACAAGTGAATGCTTCAAGAATGCTAGAGGAATTAGCGGCAGCAGGTTCTGAGGATATCGTATTACTACATGGTTGCTGCCATAACCCAACTGGCGCTGATATTGATTTTAACGTTTGGCAAGAAGTCGCCAGTTTAGCCGCGAAGAATGGCTTTACACCATTTGTTGATATTGCTTATCAAGGCTTTGGTGATGGATTGGAAGAAGATGCCAAAGGGCTGCAATTTCTGGCAGACAACGTTGAAGAGATGCTAATCACGACTTCTTGTTCAAAAAACTTTGGACTGTATCGAGAGCGCACTGGAGCGGCGATTGTTGTAGGCAAATCTTTAACGGAAGCTGCAAATGCCAAAGGAAAAATACTAAACCTTGCGAGAGCAACGTATACAATGCCACCTGATCATGGAGCAGCAATTGTAAAAACAATTTTGCAGGACAATGGTTTAACTGAAAATTGGAAAACAGAACTCAATGAGATGCAGAGCCGCTTAGTCAACCTACGTAAAGCGCTTTGTGAAGAGATGCGCAACACTCACAAAACAGAACAATTTGATTTTATAGAAAGTCACAAAGGGATGTTTTCCGTGCTAGGCTTTACTGAGAATCAAATGACTCAACTACGTGAAAAGTATGGTGTTTACGGAGTAGGGGATGGCAGAATTAATATTGCAGGCTTAACTGAAAAGCACATTCCTTACGTTGCAAATGCTATTGTAGAAGTCTCATAACACAAAACTAGTTAGGTGCCGGGAATGAAGCAGACATGGAAAGCAATAGGTATTTTAATCCTCAGCAGCAGTTTGATGGCTTGTACAGCCACTAAAAAGCCGCCGGCACCAGATACCAAGCATTCATCGACAAAGGCGACAGAAACATCTGATAAAAACCCGAGCTATGGGCATGTCCCGCCTTCTTTGGAAACACCTAAAGCTAAACCTAAGCCAGAAGTTGCACCTAAACCAAAGAAAAAAGTAGCCAAAACGACACACACTAGTGATGGGAAGGTTATCTTAGGCTCAAAAGAGTGGGTTCATATACCAGGGTTGGAAGAGAACTTTAAGGCTAGGGTTGATTCTGGAGCAAAAACTTCCTCTATCAGTGCTCTGGACGTGGTTCTGTTTGAACGTGATGGCAAGGACTGGGTTAAGTTTACCGTGGTGCATGATTCTGTTAAATCAAAAGAAATGGCGCTTCCTGTTGAGCGTTGGGCTAAAGTTCGACAAGCAAATTCAAAAGAAGAAGTTAGGCCAGTTGTGATTTCTTGGGTCGAGCTTGGTGAGCTGCGTGAGAAAACCGAGTTTACTCTAACTGACAGAACGCAAATGGAATTTCCAGTGATCCTCGGACGAAACTTCTTTAAAGACATTGCAATCGTAGATGTTGGCCAAGAGTATGTTCAAGGAGACAAGTAATCTGTATTTTGAATGGACTTAGTAAATTGATCATTCGAGAAATGAAAATGTCAGATTATGACTCGGTGGCACAGTTATGGAGAAGTACTGAAAACTTAACAATGAGAGATTCTGATTCGTATGACAGCATCGAACCTTATCTCAATAAAAAAACCAGGGCTAAGTTTTGTAGCTCTAAAACATAACGAAATTATTGGTGCTGTGCTAGTGGGTTCTGATGGACGTAGAGGCTACCTACAACACCTAGCTGTATCTAAGCATCATAGAGAACAGCATCGGGAAGCAGTTACTCGGTCACGCCGTAATGGCCCTATCAGATATTGGTATTTTTAAAACTCATCTATTTGTATTTAATGAAAATGCTGCTGCTCAAGAGTTCTATCAAAATTCTGGTTGGTACCCTAGAGATGAAGTTCGGATGTTTTCCTACAACAGCTCAGACAACTCGAACGTATAGGCCGTGGCAAAGTATAAATTTGAACACAGCCTATTATTGTTATGAATTATCAACTTTTGGGACAGGGGGAGTGTAAGCCTGAGTACCCCACAAAGGCACGGTTGAAAGACTATGTTTGAAACTGCCAGATGTCTCTTTGGTTGAATAGGATAAATACATCAAAGTCTGTGTCTCAGGGTCGTAAATTCGCCTTACTTTCATATTTTTAAAAAATATGCTTTTCGATTTTTTGAATATCACTTCACCAGATTTCGATTTGTCGATTTTCGAAATCATTTGATGGGTAATAGGCCCAGTCTGACGGCAAGATATAGAGCTATCACTAGGATCCGAAAGGCTCATTTTTGCATCAATAGAAGCAACATGGCACGTCACTCCTGTAACAACTGGGTCCTGAAAGTGATTCAGTTTGATATCTTTCATGGTAAAGAGCCCTAAACTCACGTCGCCAACTTCACTGTTGTCACAGCCAAATAGAGCGAGAGAAGATAGGGCGATAATCGCTAGCTTTGTCTTCATAAAATGATAATCCGTTGCAAAAATTGGATTTATGATAGCAAGAATATGCTGTTCACCATATCAACTTCTTCTTGAATTGAAGGGCTGAAGGTCAGCCATTATCAGCTTTATGCGTGCTCAGCTAGTAGCTTACGAGTTTTGTGTCGAAGTGATTTCACAATACCAAGCAACATGACAAAAATAGCCGCCGCAAAAAATAGAGAAGTAATTTTGAAGCCGCTCATGAAACTAGATTGGAGAACATGAGAGAGGTTGTAAAC
Organism: Vibrio sp. A37; assembly: GCF_059777565.1. Classification (NCBI taxonomy): domain Bacteria; kingdom Pseudomonadati; phylum Pseudomonadota; class Gammaproteobacteria; order Vibrionales; family Vibrionaceae; genus Vibrio; species Vibrio sp. A37. Next base: position 350,255 of record NZ_JBLNLI010000004.1, read on the forward strand.
ATGCGGGTTCAGGGCATTGTTTGCGCTACCAGATAGCGCCTTTTGTACCAGTACATTGACCTGGATAAACGATAACTTGCCACCTACTTGGCTGATGTATTGTTGTACTTGGCTAAGCATCATATGATTAATTATCGCTCCTCCAACACTGACGGACAAAATTCCAAATATATTCAGCACCGTAATTTGTGCGCCAGCGGTTACCGACACTTGATCTGCAGTAAGGTTAGTTAATGAAATTGGAGTGGCGCTTCCATTTGCTAGGCCCCAAGCTAAACCAAAAAACGCAGAGCTTAGTATGATGAAAGCTATAGTTGTATGCTGCGTGTATTGGCTAAACATAACAAAACCGACGATCGCGCACAGCATAATAGTCAGTGAAACACCTTTTGGACCGTATTTATCTAAGTAATGACCCGCAACATAAGGCATTACGAAGGTTAATGCAGTCATAGGAAACATCACCATCCCGATTTTACTAGAGCTTAAACCAAGGACTAAATGGAGATAAATTGACAGAATAAAGAGGACAATATAAGAGAATCCAACCGCGCTGATGTTTAGGAATAGTCCTAATAGAAAATTGGAGTTTGCTACCAACTTTGTTGGGATTAGCGGCGTGGTTGCCCGTTTTTCGAACAAGGCGAACATAACTAAACCGACTAAACCTAAAACCAATGTTGAAATGATTGTAATGCTGCTCCAACCATTAACTGGTCCTTGAGTTATGCCAAAAATTAATAACGCGAGTGAGGCCATTAAAGTAAACATACCAGCCCAGTCAATTGACTCATGAGACTTATCTTTGTCTTCATGAACCCAAATAATGCAACAAATTAGGCTGATGATAACCGTTGGTATATTGAAGAAGAACACCCAACGCCAGCTTAGAATGCTAGTGATCAGTCCGCCAAAGACTGGTCCCACGGCTAGACCTATCCCCACGATAGCACTAAATGAACCAATCGCTCGGCCTTGTTGCTCTGGTGGGAAACAGCGAGCGATAATCCCCATTGCACAGGGAAAAATAGCAGCGGCGAAAAAGCCTTGTACAAAACGCCATACAATAAGTTGTTCAGCCGAGGATGAAAGCCCAGCAAGAAATGAGGCAACACCAAAACCGACGATACCAAAGTACATCAAACGGCGGTGACCATAGTTATCTCCAAGCTTTCCTGCTGCAACCATGCAAGTGCAAAATAGCAAGCTGAAGCCAGCAATCATCCATTGCAACTGAGCCATGCTTGCAGATAATTCCCGTTGCAGTACGGGTAATATTGTTGATACGACGCTAAAGTCAATTCCTAATGCTAAGCCTACAATCCCTGTGGCGACTAACGCTCCATACTTTTCGTAATTTGACATATTGGTTACCAAATTGCCTTGCTATTTATAATGTAAGAGTTTGTTATTAAATGTTTGTGATAATTGAACTGCCAATGCTTTCTATTTTAAGCTGTTAGGCTTTACACATACATTCTGAAAAAATTAATCTGCCAAGCTGCTTTTGAAGTTTGGGCGAGATTTGTCATTTGAATTCGAGGCCGTATGAAAACTGGTTTGCCATCCTAGAGCCCCTATAAAGGTCAATACAGCACATACTATAAAAATGGCAAATGGTGCAATGATAGAGCCCGATGTTTTAATAAGGTATGTAAATAAAAGTGGGGAGATACCTCCGATGATCGCAAACCCTAAATTGTAGCTCAGACCCATTCCGGAACTTCGAATATCTGCTGGAAATAGCTCGATGATACTAATTGCGTACACGCCATTTACAATACTGACTGAAATAGGGATAAGAAGAAACGCTGTTGTGTAATATGGCGAGTTTATATATATGAGTGAAGATACAACCCCAGCAGATAATATACTCATAAATGTGCCAATAATTAACAAAATACGGCGGTTGGTAAAGTCTGATACCCATCCGAAAAAAGCAGATAGAACAGCGAGTAAAATAAAACTACTAGATGTTGAAATATAACTTTGTTGAACGATCTGATTTTTATGACCTGCAATGAGTAAATAGTAACTAGGTAGATAGAGCAATAACGAAACAGTAACAGCAGATAGTGCCGTCAAAAGAAATCCTATTACTACGAGCTTCGGCTTGCCGAAAATAAGCTTTTTTAGCAGTTCTCTGTTCGATAATCCATTGGTTTTATGTACTAGTGATTGGAATACTGGGGTTTCCAATATACTTTTGCGTAAATTAAAGCTTAGAAGCCCAATGATAGAACCTACGATAAACGGAATTCTCCAACCCCAAGATTGCATTTGTTCGTGGCTTAAGTAGTGTGTCAATGTTGCGCCACATAATCCACCGAAGACATTTCCAAGCGTAATACACATAAAAATAACGCCAATAGCTAAACCACGTCTTTCACGCCCAAACAAATGCTCTGCGGTGAATACAGTTGAACCGGGAATTTCACCTCCTAAGGATATTCCTTGAATGATTCTAAGTATCGTGAGCAGTATAGGGGCTGCAGCGCCAATATGAACGTACCCAGGAAGCAAAGCAATAAATAAGGTGCTTAACGCCATTATTATTATGCTACTACTAAAACAATACCTTCTCCCAAATCTGTCGCCAATAGTACCAAATATTAAGCCACCGATAGGGCGAGCTAGATAACCAATGGCAAAAACACCAAATGTATAGAGTAGAGATGTAATATGCGTATCATCTGGAAAAAAAGTAATACTTATATAGTTAGAAAATAACGCATAAATGGCAAAGTCAAAAAATTCCAGCGTCCCTCCAACACTTGAAATTAATATAATTTTCTTATGATTATTAGCTGTGGCCATAACTAACAAAATTAGTGATTTAAATTAAATGCGAATATTAGCAGTAAGATTATTACAGGCAAGTTAAGATTTGCTCAATAGTTGAAAATTTACTGTATAAAGCACGTAGAGATAATTAATTTACATTCATGTGTTAATACACATTTCTCTAAGTTATTTATTTATAGTGTTATCCGATACTTTGTAGTAAAAAGTACTAGAAAATGGTTCGTGGATACCATACGTTCTTATTTATTTTTCATATCACCGATTACTACTTTACCGTATACGATCAAAGTCTCATAAATGAACCTTTCATTTAGGTATAAAACTAATGAATGATTCCGATCAAACTGCTGAACGATTTTGCTCATCTATACTGCCGAGCAAAAATCATAATCCTTACTAAACTGATACAACTGTCAGTTTAGTAAGTTTTCGGAATAAGAGGATATATTCACCATGGCTATCAAAAAGCGGTATGTCCTGCTGATTGCCATTCTAGGAATTGGCATTGGTTGGCTAACATTAGGAGGTACTGCAGCGGTTTTGCACTATACCTCGAGTGAAAAATTCTGTATTTCTTGTCATACAATGGAGACCCCATTTAAGGAATATCAAGGCTCTGTCCACTATAGTAACGTTTACGGTATACGTGCCGAATGTGCCGATTGCCACATCCCATCTGATCCAATTGGTTATGTGATTACAAAAATCCGTGCAACCAAGGATATCTATCACGAATTCATAACTGGCAAAATTAGCACGCCAGAAAAATACGAGGCGCACCGTAAAGAGTTAGCCGAAATGGTGTGGGCTCAGTTAAAAGCGAATGATTCTGCCACTTGTCGTTCATGCCATACGTTTGATGCGATGGAAATTTACGCGCAAAGCAAAGATGCACAAAAAATGCATTCATACGCAGAAGCAAACAACCAAACCTGTATCGATTGTCATAAAGGTGTTGCCCACCTAACACCAGAGGTGAAGTTGGATGATGGAGCCTATAAAAAGCTTATCGCTTTAACGGATAACACGTCTGAATCAGCGAAGGTAGTATATCCAGTAGAAACCATCGCTATTGGTGATTTAGGTACTGTTTCCCCAACCGCTCCGTTAGAAGTGATTTCTACAAAGGGCAAAGAAAGGAAATTTGTTCTTCATGCTTACCAAATGAAAGGTGCTGAACAAGTACTTTATATGGGCGAAGGGCAACGCGCGGTGTTAGCTAAATTGAGTGCAAAGGGGCAAAAATCTCTCGATGTAGGTACTTACAAAACAGATGCCTATGGAAACCAGTGGCGGCCTGTTAGCTTAACCGCAGAAACAGATAAGCCTGTTGTTGATTCTCTAGAGCCAATTTGGAACTACGCAGAGGAGTTAGATAATGTTTATTGTTCGACGTGTCACTCTAAGATCCCACCTAAACACTTTACCGTAAATGCGTGGGGGCCTGTGGCTAAGACTATGGGGTCGAGAACCGATATCAGTCCAGAAAACTTAGAGCTGTTGACTAAGTTTTTCCAAAATCATGCCAAAGACATTACTAACGCCAAGCACTAATGGAGAGCAGAGTCATGAAAGATATTTCTCGTCGCAGATTTCTTAAAGGAACGGGTCTAGCCGCTGGTGCGTTGGCGATTACTTCAGTTTCACCTACTTATGCTAATAGCTCTAAGTCAGGTCGAGGGTTTGGTGTGCTCACTGCAGGTCGTATGGGGCCATTACTATGTAAGGTTCAGGGTGGGAAGTTGATATCAAGTACTAACGCACTGGCTCAAACTGTGCCGAATACCTTACAAGTTACTGGACCAGACCAAGTTTATACGAAAGCAAGAGTAAAGTATCCATATGTGCGGAAAGGCTTCTTAGCCAACCCAAGCAAACCACAAGGTGTGCGTGGGAAAGATGAATATGTGCGTGTGTCATGGGAGAAAGCCTATCAGCTTATCCATGAGCAGCATATGAGGATACGAAAAGAAAATGAGCCATCTGCCGTATATGCGGGTTCTTATGGGTGGCGTTCGAGTGGAGTTTTGCACAAAGCTCAAACGCTATTACAGCGCTATATGAGTATGGCTGGTGGTTATACTGATCGAATGGGCGATTATTCGACGGGAGCGGCACAAATTATTATGCCTCATGTTGTCGGTTCAATTGAAGTCTACGAGCAGCAAACCACTTTCCCTATGGTGATGGAGCATAGTGACGTCGTTGTAATTTGGGGGCTAAACCCAATTAACACCCTTCGAATTGCTTGGAGTTCGACAGATTGCTCGGGGCTTGAGTTTTTTCATCAGCTAGAAAAGTCTGGAAAAACTATCATTGTCATTGATCCTATTAAGTCTGAAACGGCTGAATTTTTTGGTGATAAAGCGCAATGGATAGCGCCAAATCCGTTTACTGATGTTGCTATGATGATGGGTATTGCTCACTCACTGATTTCTAAGAAGCAGCATGACAAAGAGTTTTTAAAAAAATACACAGTTGGTTTCGATAAATTTGAAGCTTACTTATTGGGTAAAGAAGATGGTGTGGAAAAAACACCAGAATGGGCTTCTTCTGTTTGTGGTGTTCCAGCTAAGCAGCTTGAAATACTGGCGGATATTTTTAGTAAAAATCGAACCATGTTGATGGCAGGATGGGGTTTACAGCGTCAGCAATTTGGAGAACAGCGCCATTGGATGCTGGTGACCCTTGCTTCTATGCTAGGTCAAATCGGATTGCCCGGTGGCGGGTTTGGTTTCTCTTATCACTATTCTAATGGTGGTAATCCAGCCAGAACTGCTGGTGTATTACCGTCGATGACCGCTTCTATCAGCGACCCAGCTTGGCCATCAAAAGGCTCCGTGGCCGCGTTTCCTGTCGCACGGATTGTTGATGCGTTAGAAAACCCCGGTAAAACTATTTTCCACAACGGACATGAAATTACTTACCCAAATATCAAAATGATCTGGTGGGCGGGGGGAAGTAACTTCACCCATCATCAAGATACAAACAGACTCATTAAAGCTTGGCAGAAGCCGGAGCTAGTGGTTATTTCAGAAATTTATTGGACTGGCGCGGCCAAACACGCTGATATCGTTTTGCCCATTACGACCTCATTTGAGCGTAATGATTTAACGATGACAGGGGACTATTCCAATCAGCATTTAGTGCCAATGAAAAAAGTGGTGGAGCCTGAAGGTGAATCGCGAAGCGATTTCCAAGTATTTTCAGATATGGCTGAGCTATTAAAACCCGGTGGTCGAGGTGTATACACCGAAGGCAAAAATGAAATGGAATGGTTGTATCAGTTTTATACTGCCGCACAAAAGAGTGGCCGTAATTTGCGAGTTGCTATGCCTAACTTCTCTGAGTTTTGGCGCGAAAATCAATTGATTGAAATGAAGTACAACGACAAAGCCGCTAAATTTGTTCGTTATGATGAATTTAGAAAGGATCCCGTGTTAAATCCGTTAGGAACACCAAGCGGTAAAATAGAAATCTATTCAAAAACAATTGAAGGCTACAAACTTAAAGATTGCCCTCCACATCCGACATGGCTTGCGCCAGATGAATTCCTCGGGAATGCGAAAGACGATGAACTTCAGTTAATGACCTCGCATGCGGCTGATCGATTACATAGTCAATTTAACTACGCGAAGATCAGAGAAGATTATGCAATTGCTAACCGCGAACCTATTTGGATCAATATCGCTGACGCGAAGAAAAGGGGCATCAATCACGGCGATCTAGTGCGCGCGTATAATAAACGGGGCCAAGTACTTGTTGGGGCTTATGTTACTGACAGAATTAAGCAAGGTTCGGTTTGTATACACGAAGGAGCATGGCCTGATATGGATGATAAATCAGGTATTTGTAAAAATGGTGGAGCCAATGTGCTGACTTTGGATATCCCTACTTCAAGGTTATCTAACGGTTGCGCTGCCAATTCTTCACTCGTTCGAATTGAAAAATATACCGGGCCAGACCTCAAACTAACGGCGTTTGTTCCTCCGAAAATTGGTTAGTGGTGTTAACCAGCTACTCAGACGAAAGCCTGTTTTAGGCTTTCGTCAGGTCCTGAATATGTAGATGAGATCGCTATCCGAGTAATCAGTTTCACATTAATTTCATAATAGTTTGATTTAACCTTATGTGGCTTTTAGAATCAGCGCCAAACTATACATACAAGAAAGTAATGCTATGAAATTGGAAACTGTTGATTATCGCGCTCCCGATGCTGCTGAGCAATTTGTAAAATCCTTACGTGAAACTGGCTTTGGTGTTTTAAAAAATCACCCTATCTCGCAAGACCTAGTAGAATCTATCTATAAAAATTGGTACGAATTTTTTACTTCTGGTCCAAAGAACAACTACCACTACAATGTGGAAACTCAAGATGGATTCTTTCCAGCAGAAATTTCCGAGGTAGCGAAAGGGCACACGCATAAAGATATTAAAGAGTACTACCATGTTTATCCTTGGGGGCAAATTCCACCTGAGCTAAAAGATCAGATTTTGGATTACTACCGTCAAGCCAACAATTTTGCTTCTGAGCTGTTAGGTTGGGTAGAGGAATACGCGCCAAAAGAAATTCAAGAGAAATTCTCTATTTCACTGTCTAAAATGATTGAAGAAAGCGAAATGACCTTGTTACGTGTATTGCACTATCCACCTATGACCGGTGATGAAGAGCCAGGAGCGATCCGAGCTGCAGCTCATGAAGACATCAACTTACTGACAGTACTTCCAGCGGCGAATGAGCCTGGCCTGCAAGTTAAAACTCAAGAGGGTGATTGGTTAGACGTCCCATGTGACTTTGGCAACCTAATCATCAATATCGGTGATATGCTGCAAGAAGCTTCTGACGGTTATTTCCCGAGTACGACTCACCGTGTTATTAACCCAACAGGTAAGAGACAAGAGAATTCAAGAATCTCGTTACCACTGTTCTTGCATCCAAAACCTGAAGTGGTACTGTCAGAAAAATACACGGCTGATAGCTATTTGAAAGAGCGCTTGAGAGAGCTTGGCGTGTTGTGATCTAAAATGATCCACGAAAGATCTAGCCGATGTGTAGAACATCGGCTTTTTTGTAGACGAGATCATGAACTAGTGAAGATAATTAAGCAACTTCTCGACAAATCAGACTTGTTCTATTTGAATGATTAATTATCCACTACTGAAAAGTAATACAATGTCAGAGCAACAAGAACTCACTGCAACATTTCAGAGTTATATGGAAAATCCACTTGTTTGGCCAATATTGGAAGTATTGCGACAGAGGCCCTCAGGGTGGAAAGTTCACACACTCGCTTCTCATCTCAGCTCCTTAGGTTACATCCCCATCCTTGATTCCTCTCCGCAAAAAGACCTCTTCAAACGTAACTTCCTCATAATGAATGCCTTGTACCAGCTTCAAGAAACTTTATATCCTGACAAATGGCTTCAAGTGCAAGCAATGGATATCGTGTTACTGCCGATGACCTCTCTTCAAGGCTGCGAGATCGATGTCGATGATCCATTACGCGATTACTACATTCATTGGCACAACTATGAAGCAGAGGAAGGAGAGGTGAAGCGGTTACTTAATGAGTTTTGGACTAAGTATCGCAAACATGTTGGCGGTAGCAACGGCGCAGACATGGACAGAACAAAAGCGTTACGCCTCTTTAAGCTGCCACATGATGCGACATCGTCTCAAATTCGAAAAACATGGCGTAAGTTAGCGCTTAAATGGCATCCAGACAGAGAAAACGGAAACAGCGAAAAGTTCCGTGTTCTCTGTGAAGCATGGCATGTGCTTAGGCACTAGCTCCTCTTAAATCGAGCTTTGCGCATTCGGTTTAACACTGCCATGACGTCAAGTACTCTTGGTTTGCTGGCGTCCACGTGGTTAGGAATATGGGCGCTCCAATTTTTATTGATTGAAGAATGAAACTCTTCTGCAGAATTGCTTGCCCATCCGTTTAATTGGGCAAATTGAAACCAGAGCCATCCAATTGCGGCTAGCTCGGTACTGGATTCGAGTTGTTCAAGTGCGGAGGTATCAATGGATTCTTTGCCAAAACGAAGTGAGTTTTTATCTTTGGCTGTAATGCGAAATTTACCTTCAGAAAGTATTTTTTGTAGGCAAGTTCGGTCAAATGAACGAGGCTCGATAGATTGAAGGGTTGTTTCGCCCTCAAAATTACGCTGGTTTGGATGGGTTGCGACAACTTGTTTGGCTTTATCTGTAACGTCTAACGCTTGATAATCATGCATCTGTATCACGGTATCTGCAACGTCCAAATAATCGCCAGAACCACCCATTACGAGAAGCGTTGAAATGTTTAACGTATCACTAAGCTGTTTAACTCGGTCAACTAGTGGCGTGATTGGCTCAGCAGTTTTATCTACCAGTAGCTGCATTCTTTCGTCTCGAATCATGAAGTTAGTAGCAGAGGTGTCTTCATCAATGAGAAGGCTTGAAGCGTTTGACTCGATAGATTCTTGCAACCAAGCGGCTTGAGAAGTGGAGCCAGAAGCATCTTGTGTAGAGAAGTCTTCAGTACTCATTCTATTTGGTAAATGATTGATGTAGTTCGACAGGTTTAAATTGTGAACGCACCTTCCATCTTCGGCTCTAATTTTCATCGCACTCTGATCGCAGACGACTTTTTCTCTGCCATCGCCGGGTACGTGGTTGTAAATCGACTTTTCTATAGCATGCAGCAATGTTGATTTGCCATGAAAACCACCACCGACAATGAGCGTAACACCTTTCTTGATCCCTAAACCTTGAATTTTACCCTGATTTGGCGCGGTAAGTTCTACTTGCAAAGATGCTGGTGCTTCAAATGGAATTGCGTTTACCATTGGTTTGTCAGATGCGCCAGAGGCTCGTGGCAAAATACTACCATTGGCAACAAAAGCAACAAGATTTTGTTCTGCTAGTTGATTGCGTAAACTTTGTTGGTCTTCATAGATTTCACAGTGGTGTTTGAGTTCTTCTATATCTAGCTCACGTGCAATGGTGGCGCGGCGAATGAATTTAGGCAGATGGAAGGTGATGAGGTTAATTGCTTTCTTCGCCAGTATACTGCGGCCATCTGCGGGGAGGTCAACTTTGAAACGTAGCTCTATGCCTTGCTCAGTAAACTGAACTGAAGTCGTATCCAACACCGTTTGTTCACCAACAAAGATATTGATGGCGTTTTCGTTAGATGTTAACTGATGAAATTCGCGAGCGATATAGTCTCTAGCGGCAACTTGATAATCAGATGACGCTTCTTTTAGCCATTGCAACTCGGTGAGGGACCAGTTTCTAATGGCTCTAAACCTAGATGCGGGTGAGTATGGATCAGCCTGGACCTGGTCAATAAACAAAGTGAAATCTTTGAAATCATATTGTCCTTTGACTTTTTGGTAAGAGCGATAATTTTGTTTTTCAAGCTTTTTTAGCTTAGCAATCAACTGATCCATGGCTAGCATCACGTGTATATAAATAGGGCAGCGATTATAAAAATCAGCTGCCCCAGAGTAAAGGAAATTCCTGACTTTCTTATACGTTTATGTCAACGTCTTTAGTGTAGTCGATTCCTTCATGACCAAAGCCATTTAGTTGCATAAAATCACTTTTCACTCCGACGTAATCCGCGATCTCGGTGAAGTTATGTTGGTTTATTTTGGCTAACAAGTTGTCAACTTTTGCTTGAATGCTTGGCAGCATTTCCCAATCATCAATTCTTATTAACCTTTCTGCATCAACGGGAACTTTCTGGCTTCCCGAATAGAGTTTCGTAGCAAACAAGCGATACATTTGTTGTATACAACCTTCGTGGTTTCCCTCTTCCTTCATGACTCTGTACAGAGCTGCTAAGTATGGTGTTAATCCAGGGATAAACACACTTGCTTTGGTCACAAGTGCTTTACAAACAGTGGTGTAGGCGTGACCAGAAAAGTTAGCGAGTTTGAGGTTGAGAGCGTGGCTAGTCTGCTGGAGGTCGATTTTCGCTCTACCTAAAGTACCATCTAGATAAATTGGGTGTGTCGATTTAGGGCCAATATAAGAGAACGCGACAGTTTGAAAGCCTTCTGCAATAGATTCGGAATTAATGAGAGTATCAATCCAGCTTTCCCAATCTTCACCACCCATGATCTTGATAGTATCTTCAATTTCATTGCTGGAGGCGGGCTGCAGAGTTTCTGAATGCCAATCGTTATTTTCAAACGATATTGAGTTCGCGCGGTAAGGGCCGTTAATTGGTTTAATTGCTGATCGCCACATGCCCTCATCATTTGGTTTTGGACGAACACCACTCGCTAAGCTATAAATAACAAGATCGACTTCGCCTTCAAAATACGTTTCGATAGCTTCAACGACTTGCTCTCTTACTTCTTGAGAAAATGCATCACCTTGTATATTAATTGCGACTCTGCCATCTTGTTCTGCATATTTTTTAAAGGCAGCATTGTTGTACCATCCTGCAGAGCCAGTTTTCCCTTCAGATGGTCCTCTTTCGAACGAGACGCCAATAGTGTCTGCTTGGCCAGAGAAAGTGAGTGCTATGCGAGAGCTTAATCCAAATCCTGAGGACGAACCTAAAATGAGGACTCTTTTAGGGGCTCGAGGAATGATTGGTTGCGACTTTACAAATTGTATCTGATCCGCCAGGGACTTTTCACAGCCGATAGGATGCGCAGTTTTGGCGACGACACCATTAATCACTGGTTCAACGATCATATCTAGTACCTTTAGTTACCGTGATGTTACACAGTAGCGTATCAATAGGACTCATTTATTGAGCTACGGCATTAAAATTACAGATATCCGTTGATCTGTTCTGCAACAAAGTCAGCGATCCATGGCTGAGCTTGCGCAGTCGGGTGTAAGCCATCATTCATCATCCAGTCTGGTTTTGTTACAACTTGTTCCAAAAAAAATGGAATTAAAGGTACGTTTAAATCTTTCGCTACTTCTGGGTAAGTATTTGAAAATGTTTGCGTATATCGTTTTCCATAATTAGGAAGAATGCGAATCTGCATTAATATTGGTTTTGAACCTTCTTCTCGGATCTTCCGTATAATAGTTGTTAAATTAGATTGCAATACTTTGATGGGAAAGCCGCGCAAGCCATCGTTTGCTCCGAGTTCAATAAGGACCACGTCGGGTTTGTGTTCTTTCAACAAAGAAGGTAAGCGCATTAAGCCATTGCCGGATGTATCACCTGATATGCTGGCGTTAATAACCGTGATATTTTTTCCTTTTTCTTTTAAGGATTGACCTAAAAGACTAGGCCACGCTTTTTCTATCGGCATTTGGTAACCCGCGCTCAAGCTATCTCCTAATATAAGTAGTGTGGAGCTATTTGCGTAGCTTGAGAAGATGACAATTAGTACAAAGGAAAGTAGTCGAATCATGCAAACATCCATTATTCAGGCAAAATCACTGTCCAAAATAGTGTCTACCAGTCGAGAAGAATTAACAATCTTACAAGGTGTAAATTTAGAGATAGGTAAAGGTGAAAGCGTGGCCATCGTAGGTGCTTCTGGTGCAGGAAAGTCCACTTTGATGACTTTGTTAGCAGGCCTTGATACGCCGACTAGTGGAGAAGTCTTCTTGTTGGGTAAAAACCTATCGTTGCTTGACGAGGAGGCGAGAGCATATATACGCAGTCATTCAGTTGGTTTTGTATTTCAAAGCTTTATGTTGATTCCTAGCCTAACTGCTCTTGAAAACGTGACTTTACCTTGCTTACTAAAAGGAGAGAAAGAAAACGTAACACGAGCAAAGGAGTTATTGTCATCCGTCGGTTTGTCACATCGGCTAGAGCACTTGCCGTCTCAGCTATCAGGAGGAGAGCAGCAACGGGTAGCCTTGGCTAGAGCCTTTATGATTGAACCCAAAGTATTATTTGCCGATGAGCCTACAGGTAATTTGGATCAGCAAACTGCTCAAAAAGTTATCGATCAGTTTTTTGACTTAAACAAACAACACGATACTACTTTGGTGATGGTAACTCATGACTTAGAGCTAGCTAACCGATGTGATCGAGTCTTTCACATGAGTGCTGGCCAGTTGGAGACACGCTGATGGAGAGTGCTAAACGTCAAAGTAGTATGAACCGGATGATTGCTTGGAGTTGGAAGGAGATTATACATGGCCAACTTTGGCCAATATCCGTATCACTTATCTTAATTATTGCGTCCATTTTTGCGTTGACGGCTTTGGCAGAAAGACTAGAGCAGGTAGTCGTTAAAAAAGGAAAAGAGGCACTCTCTGCAGATAGCATATTTCTTTCGGCAAATCCGTTAACTGATCAGTTACTGAACTCTGTATCCACCAATGGTTTATCAAGTTCAAAAATGACTCGGTTTAATACGATGGCGTTTAGCGATGAGCAAATGCAGTTAGTGACTGTTAAAGCTGTCGACTCTAAATACCCATTAATGGGAAAGCTATTGTTAACGGATGGGAAGAATCAGCAAGTCCATGTGAATCAAAATCAATTATGGATGGAAGAGAGGTTAATAGAACAATTAAAGGTGAAACCCGGTGATACTATCTCAATCGGTGATGCCGATTTTATATTATCGGGGAAGATTGTTGATGAACCAGGATTAAGCTTTAATCCTTTTCAGCAAATGCCTACTGTACTCATCCATCTTAGTGATGTCGACTCAACGGGAGCGATACAAACAGGAAGTAGGGTAAGATATAGCCTGTTTTTAACGGGTAGCGATTCGCAATTAGAAAGCTTACGCCAATCTGTGCAATTGGGGCCAAGTGATCGCTGGCGAGACACAAGTAGTCGTAGCCGGACCAATGAAATCTTTCAACGAACAGAACAATACCTTTCTTTGACTGTTGCCATTGTTGTTATTATGGCTGCAACGACCTTAGTCCTAACCTGCCAACACTACGTTGCATCTAGGCTTAAAACTATAGCGATGTTAAAGAGCCTCGGAGCGAGCAAAAAATGGGTGGCGATGTGGCTTTCGACTCAAGTCTTCATTTTACTGGTTGTGGCGATCGTACTCGGGGTTTCTTTTGGGATTCTTATCGAGTATTTACTGCGTATACCGATATCAGATATGTTGCCTAAGCCATTACCAGGCTATGGTATTAAACCAGCGTTAGTCGCTATCTCCACGAGCGTACTTATAGCGGTTCCCGCACTAGGTATTCCTCTAAATCGGTTACTCAACGTGAGTGCACTTGAAGTTATTCAACCGCAGCACAAAACCAATTATAAGTTACTAAATGTCGTTCTTATAGCGGTACCTGTGGTGCCTATGCTTATTGCTTACCACAGCAATATATTGGTTTGGTTAGTGTTTGGTGGGATTGTTGCGCTATTCGCTATTTTAGCCGTACTGAGTTTGCTGCTAACTAAAGCCATCACAAAGTTACCGTTATCCATAGCATTCAAGTTAGCAGTCAGTCGTATTAATCGCTCAAAGTTAACGAGTGGAATACAATTCGGCGCTTTAGCTGTCTCGCTGATGATGCTAGGAATTATATGGTTAGTTCGTACTGATTTACTTTCAGATTGGAACCGAGTGCTTCCAGAAAATGCACCGAACGCTTTCGCCTTTAACATCGCACCTTACGAGAAAGATGCATATCTTGGCGTTTTGGATACTGAAAACGTCGAGCGTTCTGAAGCATTTCCTATTATACGTGGAAGATTAACCCAAATTAATGGGGTGGATGCCAAAGAGATCACTCACGGCAAAGAAGATACGGATGCGTTACGTCGCGAGTTGAACTTTACTTGGGCGAAGCAATTACCGTCTTATAATAAGCTGCTAGCTGGGAGTTGGACTAAAGATAATGGTGTATCGGTTGAATCAGAAGTGGCCGAAGCACTAGGACTAAAAATAGGCGATACGTTAACCTTTTCGATTAGCGGGCAGAACTTTAATGCCAAGATAAACAGCATTCGAGAAGTTGAATGGAGAGATATGAAGCCAAACTTTTATTTTATATTTACTCCAGATGTACTTAAAGATATTCCAATGTCTTGGCTGGTGAGCTTTAGGCTTGATGATTCTCATAATCCACTAATTCGGGATTTGTCCCGCGATTATCCAACCGTTAGCTTAATGGATATCAGATTAATGGGGGAAAAAATTCGCGACTTGCTGACACAAATCATTTTGGCGATTTCTGGTTTGGCAGCGCTTGGTGTTATCGCTGGGCTTCTACTCATTTTCACCTTATTAAAACTTAGCGTGGAAATGCGTCAACAAGAGATCCAACTTTATCGTACACTTGGCGCGAGCAAGAATAGAGTAGTGAGAACGCTCTGGGCAGAATTTGGCTTAATGGCACTTGTTTCTGGTTTTATTGCAACGCTAGCTGCAGAGCTCGTGGTAAAAGGAATCATGAAATTCGGCTTTGAGGTGACAACGTCACTGCATTATAAGCTATGGCTGGTGTTACCGATTTTAACTTTATTCACTTTGATGCTAGTGGTTAATGGTCTCATCAAGCGGATGTTGAAGCCCATTCGTAAGTAAGGTTTGCTCATCAAGCGGAGAATGTAATATTTCTTACAATTTATACAGTATTCGATCTCAAATAAGCTTGCAGTCGGATTGCGTCTTAGTATAGTGGTTTCATAACTACTATATGTATATCAACACAAGGATCTGTGATGAACTTTCGACTCAATTTGGTTAGCGGCTACACTTTGCAACTTGATCTAACAGCAAGACAATATACTGTGTCCGGAGAAGAATATTTCGTATCTGGAAAGTATGCGGATAGTGAATCATTCGAATTCAGCAAGGATAAACTTTCCATCAACGGTGACGCTACGCTTACAACCATTGATGTTAACCCTCAAGAAGAAGCATTGATTCTTGGGGTTATTCAAAAATAACGCACAGCAATACCGTAATTAAAAAGAGGCCCGCTGTTTGTGGGCCTTATATGTATGAGCGCATTGGTATTTGTAGCGGTCCGCAAACAAAAGCATTTGGACCCGATTACATCCAAGTTTTGGGCCGACAATAAATAAGAATTAATCTAAGGTTCGACCCACGAACAGTGCATTTGGCCCCACGCTTTGTAAGAATGGGCTCAAGAACAAGAAGCTTGGGCCCATTTTATTTAAGAATTACATTGAAGCTTTTTATCATCGTGAAGTGCGACAGAATCGCTCGGTGATCACACACGAGAAATTGCCATTGTCATTACCGTGTTTTCTAAGAAGGTTATGGACAAAAGCTTCTCAGGAATTACAATTATTTCCTAAATAGTCGAATTATTATTTCTAGGGCAAACTGTTTGATAGGAAGCCACTGAAATACTACAAAGTTGATTCAGTGGCCAATATCCCTAAGTTAGGTGGGGTGTAACAATCAATAGCTCACTATTCGAATGAATTGTCTCTGCAAAGTATCGGGCACTAGCCTACACTATTGCCGTAATGCAGAAAAACACTGCTTGCTCTTTTTCATAATCGTCTCGGCTTGATTTTATCCGTGAAGGTTGGCTCACATTAGTTCGGAATATAAATTTAGCTTGGCTCACTCTGGTTAAGAACGAGCTTGATTTCATCCTGCTCGGCTCAAATTAGTTAAGACTGAAATTAGTCTAAAAAACTCATTGAAAAAGCGAACTCATTTTTTGAACCAGTTAATCAAACTCTTTGGTTACAGCATATCAATGGCTTGCAAAACAGCTTGAATAGTTCAGATAAACGTCCGTTTTTCTGAACTCTCAAAGAAAGTGTGACTTTCTTCTCCATAGGCCGAAAATGAGTTCAATTTTGTGGTTGATGAAATCAAAGTTCACATCAATACTTTGTTCATCAGTTTATTGAACTATTTGAGCTCGTATGTTGATCGGTTATGCCAGAATCAGTACACCAGACCAAAATTTCGACTTGCAAGAAGGTGTTCTGCACGGATGGTTACCACGCCTATGACGAACTTCCGTCGGAAAAACACCTTGTCAGTAAACGATATACTCAGCGTAGCGGGAAAACCTGAACTTTCGAACCCGTATTAAGCGATTAAATCGACTACTTCAAATCGGCTGAAATGCACGACAAGATGGGGTTTTGCGCCCATTTAGGGAAAAAGTTCCATAGAATTCTGTAATACGCTGTTATATAAGTATTATTTTGATATTTTTTAAAGCCTTCTATCCCTATCAGGATTAAAATTGTTGGCCACTCGAACAACAGTTCTTTTTGAGACATTGGTAAGCTTGGCTGTGTCTGCAATGCTCAACCCGTTTATTACTCTCAATTGGTAAATTTTTTCATGTAAATCAAGATCTGGCCTTCTCCCTTTATATTTACCTTCTTGTTTCGCTTTACTAATACCTTCATTTTGCCGGCGACGACGATCTTCATAGTCTTTCCGCGCTATTGCCGCAAGCATATCCATCATCATGCTGTTTACTGCTATGAGCATCGATCGTGTGAAGTCATCGGAAACATGGGGAGAAAGAGCTAAGTGACTAGTTGGAAGATCTAACGCGACAACTTTAAGATCCTTCTCGTGGAGCATAAACTTCAATTTTTGCCATCCAGCATCATCCAGACGAGAAAGTCGATCAATTTGCTCAACGATAATTGAATCGCCAGGAGCTGCTTCATCAAGTAATCGCATTAGTTCTGGCCTATGTAAAGATGCTCCCGATTCATTCTCATAATACCATCCAGCTATACGATGGCCTTTATCTTGAACAAATTTCAATAAAGTGGATTGTGCGCGCTTTGCATTTTGTTCAGTTGTTGAAGCTCTTAGATAACCGAATATGTACATTTCTCTACCTAGGTGACATTTAAGTTATGATCTAAGTGGGTGTGTCATTTAGGTTATGACATATGTATGTTTTTGTCCATTTTTTGGTTATGACATTAGAGTGTACCCTAATGTCATACTTGAAGTACGGAAAATTACCGTACCTTTATTGACGTGTATGCAATTTTAATTCAAAATAACTACGTACGGTTATTTACCGTACTTTTAATGAGACGCAAGTCAGTCTCTATTTATCGATATGGAGGTTCATACTGGAAACAGCATGAATGGTTAAATATGGTCGCACTAAAAAAAGAGCGAGTTGAGTTTCGGCTTTCTCCTACTGAAAAAGAGCTCTTGGAAGAAGCTGCGTTGCTATCGAATACCACGGTGAGCAAGTTTGTTTCTGAGTCTGCCACAGATAAGGCTCAGCAAATTATTGAGCAGCATAAAAGGCTTCAGATTGAATCCGATCAGTGGGAAGAAGTGATGGACGCGTTAGAGAATCCGCCTGAACCTACTGAGCTCATGCAAGAAATCATAGATATGTCGATGGAGGACACTTGGACGGTAAAAACCAACAAGTAAGTATTGAGCGCTTCGATCCTGCCAACGAATACGATGTCACTGAGTTTGATTTTGGCATGGATGAGTTCAATACTTTTCTCCACAAGAACATGCATAAAGAATTTGAACGTAGAGTATCCATACCCTACCTATGCCTACTCGATGCAGACGAGCCAAACTCTCCACCTAAAGTCGTCGGCTATTTTACTTTAGCCAGTAGCTCATTTGATAGAAAACACTTACCGAGCAGTGAACGACGTAAAGTGATCTATCGTTCAGTCTCTTGTATCTTACTGAGCAAGATTGCGGTGGATAAATCCATGAGTGGTCAAGGCTTAGGAAAGTGGCTACTCGGTAAAGCGATTAAGCAAGCATTTCTATCGTCTCGAGACGTAGGTGTATACGCTCTATTTCTTCAGTCTGTAGAGGGAAAAGAAGAGTTTTACATCAAAGCTGGACTAATTCGGTCAAAAGCAGACCCTAGCATGTTTATCTATCCACTAAAGCAGTACGAACAAGCATTTAAGAAAATTGTTTTGAGTAGAAAACGATAGTGAAAAATAGACGCTCAACATTCTTTTATTGAGCGTCTATAAAACGCTCTTGCCCCTTTTTAAGTTTCAAACCGTATCTCTAAAACTGAATCGAGTTGCGGTTTTCAATACAATATCGGTTCTTCTCCGGTTAAGTGAGCTTGATTTTTGGATAAAACAGTGAGTGCGTTTCTTTCACTGATATTTGCCGTATCTTTAACTTGAAGTATTCTGTGTCCCTGATGCCTCTTGCTCGCTTTCTTAACAAGCCAATGGACACATTACCTGCTTCGATTCGAGCACTGGTCAGCCCGTATTTCGCATAGTTACAGATGCCTTCTTTATGTGCTTGGAGCGAGTCAGCAAAGTCATGGAGTACAAAAAGCTTCGAACGCCTAGCGAGCTGACACCACGTGTCTAATCGGTCACTCATGTCTTGATAGGATGTCGCAGACCATAACGCTTGAAGCTGCTCTTTCATCATGTACATCGTGCATAAGTTTTTGTTTACTTCTAGTAAGTCATCAAGCTTATCGGATTGTTTTTCATCTAGTTTGTCTGCGTTCATCAGCAGCAAGAATAACGAGCCCTTAATCAATCCTTTCTCATGTCGAGTCTTGGCTTTTCGGAACTCGTGCATACGTTGGCGACGGAGGGCTTTGCTGAAGTTTTGCATGACATGAAAACGGTCGAATACGATATCAGCATTAGGCAAACAGGCCCTGATGGCTTTCTGGTAGGCTTTACCCATATCCATGGCGACCGCTTGAATCCCGAGTACGGTACGCTTAGATAAGCTTTCTAAAAAGGTCATCAGTACTTGTGTTGTCCTACCGTGCTCAACCCAAATCAGCTGACCCGACTCCATGTTATACACCACTGTCATGTAGTCATGCCCCTTTGCTCTCGCCACCTCGTCGACGCCAATGTATTTAAGGTGCGTGAGCGCAGATACATCCTGAGAAGGTAGCGACTGAGACAGCATGTGTTTGTCGATGTTCTTGACCGTTTCCCAACGAATACCAAGGTGTCGGGGGTGGTATGCCGACAGAGACCGCTAATCATCTGGCAGAATCGGTGAGTATATCGGCCACCTTTAGAGACAAAGTCGCAATGCTCTAGTCGACGAACCGAATCAGAAGTCCGGACTTGTGCTAATTCGATGTCGATGCAGCAAGGATAACCAGAGATAGGGAGATCTCGGATGCGTCTTTGTACATAGTGATCAACAGTGCACGCATTACCCGAGATTGGGTTCACGGTTTTATAGCGTCTATCACGGCGACACTTGATAACAACAGATTGTGTTTGCTCGTCTAGATTGATGGACTGGATTGACTGAGTGGGTAACTCAAAGAGCTGATTGGGTAAATTCAACAGAATGCCACGATACACGTTAGGGTAAAGTGGCATTATAAATCAGCTAGATAACCTGATAATCATGACTCATTTAGACTCAACAAAGCGGAGAAGTGCCACTTCATAATTTCATTCCAGTTATTCCTAAATAAATATTACTTATTCCCATATAGAGACTTTTACACAGATATAATATAAAAATATTATTAATTTAGACAGATATGTTTTAGGTGAAATATGTCTTTACTCACAACAAATAATAAACGAACTTTATATAAATACATAGAAGAATGTTTTCTAACTCAAATTGATCCAGCATAGCTATTCAATTAGTTGCTCATAAAAAATGTAGTGTAGGGATAAGGTGTTTCTATCTTATCAAGCCAAACCCAATATATATATTAGGTATAACGATCTTCAGCGTAAACTATCGTTTCAGTATTATATCGCTAACTTTCAATAAAAATTTTTGTAAAAGGTTTCTAGATGCCAAAAATATCTGATTTCAAGTATGTAGTAAAAAAAAAGTTTCATGGGAAAGCTCATGACTGGAGCCAAAATAAATTTCTAGCAAACCAATTCTTTGGTGTAGGTGGGGTATGTTTCGCTCTATCGGCTAAGTGGATCTCTCATCTTATATTGCAACCTAAATTGAGCTTAAATGACAGATTGAACTTTAAGCAGGAGATGAAAACTAAAGATGCCAGAGAAGAGGTAATACAGCTTAGGATTAATCAAAGCAAAGATCCAAAGTCTGCCCTGAAGGAATACTTTAAGTTCTTTGGTATCACATCATCCGAATTTAATGACCTAGAGAATTACAACTTTAGCGTGATAAAAAAACTACTATCTGAAAAAAACGGATTTTATATCCTTGGAATATTCAATCAAGGCCTAAATAACCAAGAGACAGGCAGTGGACATGCTATCGCTATCGATACCTATAGCAACAGATGTTTTGACCCAAACTTCGGTCAAGCTGATTTCAAAAATAGTGACAATTTGTACTCTTTTATAGACGCATTGATAGAGTGGCAATACTCTAGTTACACCGGAGGTGTTACTTTGGATGGTTTTTTTGCCAAAGATGAGAACATAGCACGTAGTAACTTTCGAGGACTTCCACCACCTAATATTGACGATGAAGAACCAGTTAATATGCCTGCCAAAGCCAATTTATCTTCTATCGATTATAATGGCTCTAAAAGTTCTCTTACAGGATTATCTGTAGGTCTTTCTCAACCAAACCTGAAATCGATCTATTCTAGCAAGTCGTCAATTTCTAACCGAACTATTCAAGTTTCTAAATACGAAGATAAGCGTTTGCTAGATCAGAAAATGAAGTATGTGGAAGATCTTATAAGGTTCTTAAAATTATTAAAAAACTGTTCAAGTGGTAACTATGCAATTTTCCACCGAAAGTCTGATTTCAAAAGAAATAAGATAACGTCAATAGTAGAGATTCTGGAAACGATTAGAAAACAACGTTATGACGTAGATACAAACCTATTGGCAACTATTCTAAATGACTCTTTAAATTTAGTCATTTTAATTAGAGACGGAAAGAAGCCACAAATACTAACCTCAAAAAATGTATATCTTTCGACTTCTCTAAAGGGGTTGAGTAAAATGAATGTAACTCCCACAAAGCAATATAGTTTTGAAAATATCCAAGGTATGTCGTTAGACTTTATTCGCAGTATTAGGAAAATTAGTACTTTTTCATCTAGAAAAAAAAATACAGAGATAATCAAGGAGATATTAGGAGGCGAATTTTACGATATTTTGTATGAAACCGACTATCAAAATGTAGTATGTCGGAGAGTAGATAGTACTGTGAGAACTATGAAGGATTGTATTGACAATCAGCGATAGAGACCATGAGACTGTTCGTAATTCTGTGTAGTTGTCTAGACGTAAGCCTTAAAGGGGCTCGAAGTCCAATGGAACGAAAACGTACGCTAAGGAAATTAGTTCCATTGGATCTCTTTAAATAACTTATTCTAGGCACTTCTCCGCTTTGTTGAGTCTAAATGAGTCATAACTATCAGGCTATCTAGCTGATTTATAATGCCACTTTACCCCAACGTGTATCGTGGCATTTTGTCATCAACTCTTGGAGCTCTCCAGTCACAGTAGTTTGGAGCAGTAAATAAACCCACTTTACCTTTACTACACATCCAATTCAGGGCACTTGTATAGTCTACGTGAATTAGGATTTTTAGGGCAAAAAGCGAACAGAGCTAACGCGTCGGTCGAATCTTCTGGCACGAAAAGGGGCAAATGTTATTTATTTTGAATGCATAAAGTGAGTAGTATTCTACTTGGATATATCTATGGCAAGTTATATCTCCGAGTGCAATTCTTTGTATAGGAAAGCTCTATTTATTGTACTAAGATGCGGTTTTAAACCAAGATTAAGTTCGCTCAAATGAAACAGAACATCATTCTTAGTACCGTTCTTCTACTGATTTCTACGTTCAGTCAAGCAGAAACAATAGGTATCATGTCGGCTCTTCCACAAGAGCAGTCTGCAATACTATCAAGCATTGTTGGCTATCATAAGGTTACTCCAACAGTAATACAGGGGAAAATTGGCCCAAACACTGTCTATGTTACTTTGTCAGGAATGGGCAAAGTTAACGCCGCAGCAACTGCGCAAATGCTTATTTCCAAATATCATGTACAAAAAATATTTTTTACAGGGGTCGCAGGTGGACTTAACCCTAAATATAAAATTGGTGATGTTGTTATCGTCTCTCGAGCATTTCAATACGACTACGGCTATTTAGGTAGTCAATTTAAATTACACGCTATTGGAAATCTTCCGGAAATTGGTATCGGTACTGAGAAGGCTAGTCCCTACTTTGACTTGTCTGAAAATTGGGACGCTCAGCAACTTAAAACTATTCAAAAGCAAGCTGTCTCTTACAGCCACTTATTTCAGAACATAAAAATGGGAAACAAGCTGTACCAACCGAAATTATATGAATCTGGCACTGAGGCAACAGGTGATCTGTTTGTCGCAAACGAGTCTAAGAAAAAAGAGCTTATTAAGCTAGGTGGAGATATTGTTGACATGGAAGGGGCTGCTGTTGCTCAGGTCAGTTATAAAAATAAAGTGCCATGCTTAATCATTCGATCCATATCTGATTCTGCAGAACAACACGCGCATATTAATTTCCAGAATTTTTTCAAGCTGGTCGCAAAAAATAACGCCGGACTCGTTATAAGTATCGTGAAAAACTTGGATTCTAACTCACGCTAAAAACTAGTATTCATTACAATTTCTATGTCTACTTCCTACTTCTAAGCGATAGGAGAAGTGGGAAGGTTAAATGAAAAAGGGGCATAAGCGTGTTAGTTTAATGTTCTAACACGCCTAAAAATGCACAAACTTTATTGTAACTGATCAATCTCTATTGTCCTCCGACAGCACTATTAATGCATGTGGGTTGTCTATACTTAAAACTTTAGTTAGTCACTTTGCAGGCGATCTCATTTAAACGTTTGCGTTATTTCACTATCAGTGTTCTTTGATAGTCTATATACCTAAGTTTACAGTAATCCCCATCTCACTGGCTTGCTTTGTAGTGATTATTGAATAGTTTATCCAGTTATCCACAAAAACAGTGGATAAAGTTTGGGATAACTTCCCCTGTAGATAACTATCGGTTGAAAGCTACCCCAGTTGTAACAAAGCTTTTGCTACAGTTGTTAATCACAACCTGTGTTTAACGCTACAGACTAGATAGCCAGTCAAGAAAAATATTTAATTTTTTCGAGTTGAATTTATATAAAAAACCGATTATATCCATATTAAAAATGAGATTTATTTCATTAATGGGTTTTAATACAATGTTCGCATTGTAACTGTGTGTAGTTGATAATTTGTCTAGTTGTTTTCAAACAAAAAAACCTACCTATGCCGTAATTGGTGGTGGGATAGCAGGATCTACAGCCGTGATGCATTTAGCTGGTCTAGGGGCTGATGTTGTACTACTTGAAAAAGGGCCAAGTTTGGTCGATGGTCCACCAATATGCCATTTGCATGCTGGTGGGAATCTCTATAGAGAAATCTCCATTGAGCAATGTATAGAATTGCTTAAGCAATCTATTGATACTGCTCGTTTGTTCCCATATACCTTAAATATCAGACCGACGCTCATCGCGGTGCCAAAGCAAGATACTGGTTCTGCACAATCTCTTGTTGAACGGTTAGATGTTGTTGCCCAGACTTATGAGCAGCTAGTGAAGCAAGACCCTAGAAACAAAGTATTGGGCGAACCTGAAGACTACTATCGCTTATATTCAAAAGCGGATTTGCAAAGGCTAGCGAATACTCAGCAACCAACAAAGCCAATGTGTACAGATGAATGGGTTATTCCTTTCGCTCAACATGCTGATTTGGATAACATAAAGTATCCCGTTATTGCTGTGCAAGAATATGGCTGGAGCTTATTTAGGGTCGCTGCAAGTGTATCGATAACATTAGAAAGTTATTCGAATTGCCGAGTTTATCTTGATAGTGAGCTTAAAAAGGTCACCAAGTGTAATGAAGGCTGGAAGCTAGAATATCGTAAGCTTTCTGGTCAAACTGTTGAGTTATACGCGGATTACCTTGTAAATGCGTGTGGATATCAAACTGGCATTGTGGACGATCTAGTTAACCACTCCAGCAATCGTTTAGTGGAGTTTAAAGCTGCATATGTTACGAAATGGCCTGATTGCCACCAAAAATGGCCTGAAGTTATTTTCCACGGTGTCCGCGGAACTAAAAATGGCATGGCTCAGCTGACTCCTTACCCTAATGGCGTTTTTCAAGTTCATGGCATGACTGAAGAAATTACCCTGTTTGAAGACGGTCTTGCAGCCTCGGATAGAGACTCTTCTCAGCCTGCCCTACCTATGCGCCTACAAGATAAAATTGAGTATGGGTGGTGTGATGACATCGTTGAAAAGCGCACTAACAAAGCGATTTCCCATTTGAGTAAATTTATCCCCAGCTATATTTCAGCAACGCGTTTGAGTAAACCATTATACGGAGCGCAACAAATTCCAGGTGACAATGTCACTTTAAGAGCCGCAGATGTTTCATTTGCTGGTAGAAATTATGCGCGTATAGAGGTGGTCAAAGGTTCATCTGCTGTAGAGGCGGCAAGGAAAATAATAGAGCAGTGGAATGTAATGGGAGCTTCAAACACCAAATCTCTCCAGTCGGTGACAATGTCACAAACTGAAGAGCAGATAGAGCGTTTAGCAATAGAATTAGCGAAGAAAAGAAACTATCCGGTTGAATTAGCTGAGGTATTCAGTTAAGCCACTAAGCTCTTAGTATTTAGGCTTGCGCTGGTTTATATTGCTTTTTTAATCTCGTACATACGTTCACAAGGGCAATTAATACTGGAACTTCAATTAGAGGACCTATAACGCCAGCAAAAGCTTGTCCGGAATTAATGCCAAACACTGCAATTGAAACCGCAATAGCTAGCTCAAAGTTATTGCCGGTTGCGGTGTATGCTATGGATGCGTTTTTGTCGAAAGGTATCGCTAGTTTTTTGCCTACTAAGAAACTTGCAAAGAACATAAGCACGAAGTAGATAGTTAGCGGGATAGCTATTCTCAGCACATCTACTGGTAGTTCAATGATCATTTCCCCTTTTAAGCTAAACATGATGACGATAGTTGCTAGCAAAGCAACGAGGGTGATAGGGGAGATCTTTGGTATAAATTGATTGTTGTACCAATGCTCACCTTTTATTTTTACTAATATCTCTCTACTTAAAAAGCCAGCCAAAAATGGTATGCCTAAGTAAATCAATACACTTTTGGCTACGTCTATAAAGGAAATATTAATATCTATTCCTTTTAAGCCAAAATACGGCGGTAAAACAGTGACAAATAGCCACGCCATAAAGCTGTAGGTGATAATCTGAAAGAGACTATTCAGGGCAACGAGCGCAGCGCCATATTCTTTGTTCCCACCTCCTATGTCGTTCCATACCAAAACCATAGCGATGCAGCGTGCTAAGCCAATCAGAATTATCCCAGTCATGTACTCAGGATGGTTGTGTAAAAATGTGATAGCCAAGATGAACATTAAAATCGGGCCAATCACCCAGTTCATAATAAGTGACAACGTGATGGCTTTTTTATCTCTAGCGACTTGGCCCATTAATCGATAGTTCACTTTGGCGAGTGGGGGGTACATCATCAAAATCAAGCCAATTGCTAAAGGGATGTTAGTTGTACCAACGGACATAGATTGGTTGATTTGATCGATATTAGGGAAAGCTACGCCAAGCAAAACGCCTATGGCCATAGCGATCAATATCCAAACGGTGAGGTACCGATCCAGAAAGCCAAGTTTAGGTATTTCAGTTTCGTTGTTCATTTTTCTTGTCCTATTCGTGTATCGTCGAAATACGATTTATGAGAGTAAAAAATTTAGTGTACTAAATGATTAAATAAAGATTTGATTAAACAAGATATTAAATAGGTTCAGAGTGTCTCGATTAATTCTGTAACACATTCTAGGTGGAATAGGCTCTGCTGATATTAAGTTAGCTTGCTTTAGAATCCTTAAATGTTCGGACACAGTGGACTGCGCAAGTCCAAGCTCGGACACTAAATCGCTATTTAGGCAGCCATTATTGTTATCTAAGGTGAGTAAAATTTTAAGGATGCGAATTCTAGCCGGGTGTGAAATGGCTTTTGCCATTGCTGCTAAGTCGTGTTCTAGCTCAAGCTCAGAGTTTGTCGCAGAAAAGCTTTGCTTGTTAGTAGGAATACATGAGTTATTCATAGCTGTATTTAATAGATAATCGTCGAATGACGATAATGTAAATCTGTTGTCATTTGATGTCAACAATTCTGCGCCTAGATTGGCATTATTAACGTGAAAATTCATTCGAAAAGTCAGGTAGGCTTAGCTCAGACTGAGTAGGAAGCACTATTCATAGTTTTTTGACACTTATTGATCCACCGGAAATTCAATTTGAATGCAAAGGCCGCCCAACTCGGAGCGTTTCGCATGTATTTCGCCTTGATGTGCATTCACAATGTTTTTGCAAATAGATAGCCCCAAACCACTTCCGCCGTAAAGTCGACTTCTTGATTGATCTACTCTGTACAAACGCTCAAATAATTTAGGGAGTGAAGCTTCTGGGACTGTGGGAGCTGTGTCTTCGACGACCAATATTATTTTCTCTGTATCTTTTGAAAGTGTTACACGCACTTTTCCATTTTCATCCGTATACCTCAAACTGTTTTCTAATAAATTAGTGATCAATTGACTTAAAGACTTACTGTCGGCAACTAGCGTAAACTCGACGTCTTTTGGCGATTCACAAGCTAACAGAATATTTTTTTCAGAAAATCTATCTTTGTGGCGAGGTAATATTTTTTCAACAATGCTATTAAGGTCAACGGGCTTTTTAGTGTGTTGGTATTTCTCTGTATCTGAAAGCGATAAAGAGTGCAGATCGGTCACTAGCTGGCCGAGCTCCAAGACTTGCTCATGCAGTGAGTCAAAAATAGCTTTCGTCGGTGTTCTAATTCCGTCCTTGACTGATTCTATTACTGCACGTAAAACAGTGACAGGTGTTCTTAACTCGTGTGAAATGTCAGCAACCCACTGTTCTCTCAATTCTTTCTGGTCATTCAGTTCACTGGCTAGCTGATTAAATCGTTTAGATAAATCTGTTAATTCATCATTTCCGCTTGGGGCGACTCTGTAACTGTAATCTCCATTCATCAATGCCTCAGTGCCTCTTTGCAA
Organism: Vibrio sp. A37; assembly: GCF_059777565.1. Classification (NCBI taxonomy): domain Bacteria; kingdom Pseudomonadati; phylum Pseudomonadota; class Gammaproteobacteria; order Vibrionales; family Vibrionaceae; genus Vibrio; species Vibrio sp. A37. Next base: position 378,023 of record NZ_JBLNLI010000004.1, read on the forward strand.
CTCTTTTAAAGGTTTTAAAAATAGTCTTAACAGGAAGAATGAAACGCCGAACGAGAAGATTGCGGCAAAAAAGGTTATCCAATAAATGTTTTTTTCTTGCTGTAAGTAAAAGCTATTCGCTAGCCCATCACTGATAGTCATATATTGGCCTACAGATAGCCATCCCACAACTTGCCCATCATATAACACTTTGATACGAGTTATCTTTAAAGGTTTACTGGGCTTAACTAAGTTTAGCTGTGGCCCAATGATGAGATGTCCAGATTTGTCGAATAAACTCATTCGAAAACTAATTGGCTTGACTCGATGATCATTTTCGGGATTAAGCTTTTTAAATTCATGCATGACACTAAGTAGAGGTGGAGGGGCTTCACCCAGCTCTAAGAATAAAAGCCGCCATTGTTTTGTGTTCCCTTTTAGTTTGTTCCATCCGCTTTGTATCGAGTAGTAGTTTGAAAGGTTATTGGCAAATTGTTCGACTTTATTCAGCTCGCCTTGATTAATGTAATTTTGCAGGCCATGTTTGAAGCTGCTATTAACGAGATACATCATCGCAGTCAGTACAAGAGCACTTAGTAAAAGTAGAGAAAAAAAGAACTTTCTGAATAATGTCAATCTTATCATCTAAAACTCCTCATACAGAGAGGTATATCAAGTGTATCAAATGAAGTTTCAGTCATAACAACGTTGCTTTCTAACAAAGCAATGAACGCGGGTGGGTTAAAGCGTTAGGGCTTTTTCGTACACAAAGCGAAAATTTAAAAAACGTAGTTGCCTTCGCTAAACTGAAGCTGGACCTTGAACAAACTTCTCTGAATTATAGTCTTGCGCTGGTAATTATGCGTATGGGCTTAAAAGTGTCTTTAAAGGAGAAGAGTTTTTGTTTGATTAAATAACGATAAAACTTTATTCACGTAATACTTTGACGTAACACTAATTCAACTTGTTTGAGTCTTATATCAGATATCTTGTAAAGGGATGAATTAGTAACCAAAAAAATTGGCCCATTGGCACCATGTGCTTTGTAGCTTGCTTAAGTTACCTTTAATAAACCGAACGGTTTGTCCCGGTTTTGCTTGGGCAAGTCGAGGAAGATCCATACGCGCAACACAGCCTAACTTTGGATACCCTCCAATGGTTTGTCGGTCGTTTAGTAGTACTATAGGCTCTCCATCAGGAGGAAGTTGTATTGCGCCTAGTGTTATTCCTTCGCTTAGTATTGCGTCGACGATAGGTGGTTTGGCAACGGTTGAAGATAGCCTGTAGCCCATCCTGTTGGAATTTTTGTTTACGGTAAACTGCGTTGCATAAAAACTTCGTAGATATTGTTTTGAGAACTGTTTGGCTTGATAGCTTTCAATTACTCTCAGGGTTAATGGTAAATTGTAGTCAGGCGTATAACGGAAGGTTAGTTGAACGGGTTTTTGCTCAGCTTGCTGATGTAAGTTAAATTTAAGCAAGTCATCTTGCTTAATGGGTTGGCCATTTGCCTGTACTCCGCCTAATTGATCTTTTGCTACGCATGCTGCACTGTTAAGTTGCAGAGGGAAATCAAATCCGCCTTTCACGGCAAGGTAAGCTCGTAAGCCATTCTTTGGTAATTTAAAACGTAAAACTTGCCCTTTGCGTGCGAAAACAGTACTCCAATTACGTAACGGTTGATTGTCTATCGTGGTGGCTAAGTCGGCGCCACAAATTGCAAGCATACAGTCTTGTAATATTTCAAATTCGGCTTGTCCTAATGTGATTTCTAAACAACTTGAATTTGGTAAGTTGCCAAGTAGGTGATTGGCCCAACTGAATGCATAGTCATCAATAGCTCCTCCTTGGGTGATGCCAATGTGACTAAAACCATAACGACCAATATCTTGAGCTAAGGTCAACGCACCCGGTTTTATTACTCGCAAACCAAACTTGTCACTTTGCATTAATTCCAATCCTTACTAATTTTGCCACCCAGTTGTAAAAACTCGTCCTTTCCGATTGAGTGGAATCTAACCTTTGTTCCAATAGAAAATGAAAGCATGGGTTGTTGAGTGGGGTTATAAAGGGAAACAGGACAGTTTCCAATGATATTCCATCCACCAGGCGAGTCACTTGGATAAACGCCAGTCTGATTTGCTGCAATAGCAACACTTCCTTTTGGTACCATTACTCTAGGCGTCTCTTTTCTCAACAGTTTGAGTTTGGATGGCAGGCCCGTTAAAAATGCGAATCCAGGGGCAAAACCGATGGCTGCCACTGAATATGTTTGGCTCGTATGCAAGGCTATTACCTCTTGTTGAGATATGCCCTTGTTTTGGTAGAGAGTTAAGTCTGGCCCAGTGCTTAAATCATAATAAACTGGCAGCTCAATCAGTTGCTCGATAATATTCGACGGTTGAGTGGTCTCCGGTAATATTTCATCGATAAGTTGAGATATTTTTTCAAATTGGATTCTGTGTGGAAAATACTCCACTAATATGGTGCAGAAAGACGGGGTAATACTCATCAAGTAAGGTTCTAAATGGATAAATAGTGACCGTGTCACCTCTCCTATGAACTGTGAAAGAGCTTCGTGAATACTTTCTTCAAACCGTATTATTAAAGCACACTCAGAGACGGCTTCAATGCCGTAGCTAAATTGCACTTATCTCTCCAGTATATGTTTGATTTTTTCGATCAGTAGAATTGAGTCTTCATTATCGCCATGCACGCAAATGGTGTCGGCTTCAATGGGTACAACAAATCCATCGATACTGGTTACTTTTCCATATTGGCTTATTTGCTGAACTTGGCCCAATATATCGTCTTCATATTTTAAAACCGCGCCTTCTTGATTTCGAGGAGCTAAAGAACCATTCCCCAAATATGCCCGATCTGCAAAGGCTTCAAACAATAGAGGTACTTCGTATTTGTCCGCAATGTCGAGAAATCTTTGGTTATCAATAGTCGCCATCATCATCAATGGAACCCCAAAACAGGATACAGCGTCAACGACTGCTTCAAACGTTTGGTGGTTTTTCATCATATCGTTATATAGTGCACCATGCGGTTTTACATAGCTAAGCGATGTGTTTTTGCTTTCACATAGTGCTTTCAATGCGCCAATCTGATAAATCAATATTTCAGAAAGCTCCATAGGATCGATGGACATAGAGCGTCGGCCAAATCCCTGTAGATCTGGGTAACTAGGGTGAGCACCAATTTTAACATTGTGTAATATAGCTAATTCAATGGTTTTGCTCATAATGTGTGGATCGGAAGCGTGAAACCCACAAGCAATGTTTGTCATGTCAATGTAGGGCATCACTTGTTCATCGTTACCCATTTTCCATTGGCCAAAGCTTTCACCCATGTCACAGTTCAGCGTAATTGAGCTTTTATTCATATTGATGGTCTCATTTCATTTGCGGTACTAGTTCAATATTCCAACGCGCAACCATTTCATAATAGCCTAACTTTATTGTTAAGTGTGTGTTTTTGTTGTTCTATATTTCAGTACTCATAAAATTAAGGCTCCTTAAAAGGAGCCTTAAAATAAATAGCATCTAGGGTAAATTCATACTTCTTTATCTTTCCATAAAGAAAGAATCCAAATACAAATTGCCGCAACAGCTGCGAAACCGCCAAGAATAATGACTGGCATTGCTGAGTAACCTAAAATGTGCCAGATAACGGATTCCATTGTGCTCATAGTTATACTCCTTATTGCCAACCTTCAATGCCATGCATGTCTGGCAGCTTATGGGCGATACCTTTGTGGCAGTCAACGCACGTTTTTTCGCCAGAAGCAAGGGCAGTGGAATGCTGTTTTGCACTCCTAGGACCTTGCTCCGAAAAGTCCATGTACTCAAATTGGTGGCAGTTCCGGCACTCCAATGAATCGTTTTTCTTCAACCTTGCCCACTCACGCTCTGCTAAATGAGCTCGTCGAGCTTTGAATTTTTCCTCTGTGCCAATTGAATCTAGTATAAACTCAGCATACAGCTCTTTTGAAGCTTGAACTTTCCGAACAATTTTGTCTGTCCAATTATGTGGAACGTGACAGTCTGAGCATATTGCTCTCACTCCAGAGCGGTTAGAGTAGTGAATCGTTTCTTGAATTTCTGCCACAATAGGTGCATGACAACCACCACAAAATGCTTCAGAGTTAGTTGCTTCCATACCTGTGTTAAATGCGCCCCAAAATAGCAGGCCGCCAATAAACCCCATGAAGAGAACGACGCCGACGGCAGCTTTACTGGGCGTTGTAAGTCTCTTCCAAAATGTTTTGAGTAATCTCATAGTTAGCCTCTTTCATTGTGCGCAGAGAAATCAACGAAGTGAATCGACGCTCTCAAAGTTGTTCTCTACTAATGGTTTGGCTGCTGCTTGTGTAACGTGACACTGTAGACAGAAGTACCGTCTTGGGGATACGTCAGCTAACACGGCATCCTCTCGGTTGACGTAGTGCGTAACGCTTATTTTTGTTGCCCCCATTTCCTGTGCATATTTCCAACTGTGGCATGCCAAGCACTTGTTGGCGTTAAGTGACACTTCGTAGCCACGGATGCTATGTGGGATCAAAGGAGGTTGATAAACATAATCGCTTTCAAAAACTTGATCTTTTGGCACATGTTTGAGTTCGTCTGCTGGACGAGTCTCTTCGATTATGGTGATTCCGCGTAAGGATTCTACTCCGCCAATTCCTCCGGGATATTTTGTTTCAGCTATAACGCTACCAGTTAATGTAATCCCGATTATTGAAAGCGCTGCAATTAATTTTTTCATCATGTTTTCTCCGCCAAATTGGCAAACACTGCTAGCTCTAGTGACTAGGCTGCTGAGATCCGTTAACTAATTTTGGTGATTTTTACAGGGCACTTTTTAAAGTCCGTCTGCTTCGATAGCGGATCAGTTGCATCGAGAATTAACTTATTGACCAGTATTCGCGCATCAAAAAATGGAACGAAAATAAGCCCTTGAGGAGGGCGATTACGGCCTCGGGTTTCAACCCTAGCGCGTACTTCCCCCCTTTTATTCGAAATAAGGACCTCTTGACCGCGTCTTAAGTCTCTCTCTTTTGCGTCTGCTGGGTGGATATAAACGAGCGCGTCAGGTACAGCTTTATAGAGCTCTGGTACGCGTCGAGTCATAGTGCCCGTGTGCCAATGCTCAAGTACTCGTCCAGTACATAGCCACAGGTCGTATTCTTTGTCGGGTGACTCTGGTGGTGCTTCATACGGAGCTGATATTATCCAAGCTTTACCATCTGGTTTTCCGTAAAAGTCCCATCCGCCATCTCTTTTAGCGTATGGGTCTGAGCCTACTTTGTAGCGCCATCGAGTTTCTTTACCATCGACCACTGGCCATCGTAGACCTCTAACTTGTTGATAGGTGTCGTATGGCGCTAAGTCGTGTCCGTGCCCACGTCCGAATGAAGCGTATTCTTCAAATAACCCTTTTTGCACGTAAAATCCAAAATGGTGAGCATCATCATTCATTTCTTTTGCTTCAGAGGCAGGGTATCTATCTACAACACCATTTTTAAATAAAACGTCATACATCGTTTTGCCACGATACTCCGGTTTTTTGGCTAATAGCTCTTCAGGCCACACTTCTTCCATTTTAAAGCGTTTAGAAAACTCCATGACCTGCCAAGAGTCAGATTTTGCTTCGCCCACAGTCTCAACCTGCTGATACCAAGCTTGTGTACGTCGTTCCGCGTTGCCATATGCTCCTTCTTTTTCAATCCACATTGCTGTTGGCAAGATTAGATCGGCAGCCTGAGCAGTGACAGTTGGGTAAACATCCGAAACGACGATGAAGTTTTCAGGGTTTCGGTAACCCGGTAGTGCTTCATCATTAAGGTTTGGACCCGCTTGCATATTGTTATTACATTGCACCCAGTAGGCGTTAATCTTTCCGTCTTTTAGAAGGCGATTTTGCAATACTGCGTGAGCTCCGGGTTTAGGTGGGATAGTGCCTTCAGGTAGCTTCCAAGTTTCTTCTGCTATCTTTCTGTGTTTGGGATTGGCAACCACCATGTCCGCAGGCAGTCTGTGTGCAAAAGTGCCGACTTCACGGGCGGTGCCACATGCTGAAGGTTGCCCTGTTAGAGAGAAAGGGCTGTTGCCTGGGGTGGATATTTTGCCTGTTAAAAGGTGAATGTTGTAGATTAAGCCATTCATCCAGACGCCTCGAGTATGTTGATTCATACCCATCGTCCACAACGACATTACTTTAATGTTTGGATCGGCATATTGCTTGGCTAACGCAACCAACTTGTCTTTGTCGACTCCCGACATCTCAGAGACTTTTTCCAATGTATAAGGAGCAACAGATTTTTTATATTCTTCAAATGTGATGGAGGAGACTTTGCCTGAATTAGGGTGTTTCGCTTTTTCTTGCAGTGGGTCATCATCACGCAAGCCATAACCTATATCGGTTGTCGCTTGCTTAAAGTTAGTGTGTTTATTAACAAAGTCCCAATTTACCGCATCATTTTGGATGATGTAATTGGCTATAAAGTTGGCTATAGCTAAGTCGGTTTGAGGCTTAAAAATATATCCTGTATCTGCTAGTTCAAAAGAACGGTGATAGTAAGTGGAGAGCACATTAACTTTTACATGTGAGTGACTGAGTCTGCGATCGGTCAGGCGAGTCCAGAGGACAGGGTGCATCTCTGCCATATTAGAGCCCCACAATACAAATGCATCCGCATGCTCGAAATCGTCGTAACAACCCATCGGCTCATCGATTCCAAACGCTCGCATAAAGGCACCAACGGCAGATGCCATACAGTGACGAGCATTAGGGTCAATGTTATTGGAACGGAAACCTGCTTTCATCATTTTAACAGCGGCATAGCCCTCCATAACTGTCCACTGCCCAGAACCAAACATACCAAGCCCATTTGGCCCTTTGTCTTTAATTGTCGCTTTCCATTTTTCAGCCATGATGTCAAAAGCGGTATCCCAAGAAACAGGGGTGAATTCACCGTCTTTGCTATATTTTCCATCTTTCATGCGCAAAAGTGGCTGTTGCAAGCGATCGGAACCATACATAATCTTGGATAGAAAATAACCCTTGATACAGTTAAGCCCTTTGTTGACAGGAGCTTGAGGGTCACCTTGTGTGGCGACAACTCTTCCGTTTTGTGTGCCAACCAAAACAGAGCATCCGGTACCGCAAAAACGGCAAGGTGCTTTGTCCCAAGTTATTTTTGTTTTATCTTCACTAACGATAAGATTTGTTGCAGAGGTAGGCAATGTAATACCTGCAACAGCTGCTGCTGATGCCGCAGCGTTAGCTTTGATAAATGCTCTTCTAGTCCAGTTCATGCTTCCCCCTTTGCTTGGGAATAATTTGTTCCATCATATTTGCTATTTTCTTGTATTTGCTCAATTTGGTGGTAAACCAGTACGGCATTGATAACACTAGGTAGCTGGTTTATTACATCGATTAAGTCGGTTACAAAACCTTCGCTACTTGTTTCAAGTACGACGACAATTTTGCCTTCTTCGCTATGCCCATATACTTCCGCACCATTAAGTTGTTCTATTTGTTCAATGGTGTGTTTGACTTCTGTGGCTACGGAATAGACCACTAAGCTAGAAATATGAACTTCGTTGTTAAACGCCATATTCTGGTTCTTCCCTTTCAGAAACGGTTACGACAATCGCAGAAGTAGGGCAGCTTGCAACGCATGCCCCACATCCATTGCATTGATTGACATCGATTGAAGGTATCGCTGCGTGACTAATCTGTAGTTGGAATTGAATCGCCATGGCTTCACATGTGTCGGCGCAGCTCCGACATTCGACATTTTGGTTTGCTAAGCAATCATTGCTTATATTGGCTTTATAGCTCCACGCTTCTGTATCACGAGTTTTGAATATAGGCTCAGGACAAATGTCCGCGCAGTTATAGCAAAATGTGCACTCTCCTAATGAGAAATCGACAGAAGGAAACCCTCCGGTGCCTCTTTGGATGATATTGGTTTCACACCGTTCAATACACTTACCGCATTGAGTACACGCATCAAAAAAATTATTAAGATCTTTTAACCAGGGTAGAGTGGGTTCAGCAATTGATGGACGAACGTTCCCTCTTAGTAAGTTCCTTTTTGCATAGTCCACCGTTAGACCTACCTATGTCTGAGTAATGATATATAGACAAAGTGTAGTGTTAACTAAAAGTGGTTACATAACCCTAAAGTGGTAAATAAATGTTAAATTTGTTTTAGATCAAATTAAGTAAACGAGATAGTTCACATATTTATTAATCAATTACACGATATCATTAAAGGTCATAGATCAAGCCACTTGAGTTAGGAGAACACATTGGAAAGTGTCAAGCGCTCAGTCACAAAAACGATAGCGGTTTCTATGGTAACGCTCGTTGTTTTATCTATTGTCATTACGGGCTTTTCAATCATTACCTTGTTATCAAGTATCAATGATGCTGAAGCGGTCAACGTCGCAGGCTCGATGCGTATGCAAAGCTACCGTTTGGCTAATGATATTCGAACTGATTCGAAAAACTTCAGTCATCATGTATTAATGTTTGAGAAGTCTTTGAACTCCAAAGCAATGTTGGATCTTGATAGAGAAATGATTTCTGAAGAGGTTCAACAGGACTATCAAAGATTAGTCGAACAATGGCAAAAAATGAAAATCATATTAAGTGGCAACGATAGACAGCTATACTTAGAGCAGGTCGCGCCCTTTGTTGATCAGATAGATTCGTTTGTGTTTAAACTCCAAGAAATGTCTGAGCATACACTTACTCGACTAGCTTGGGTCGGTGGGCTAGGGCTAAGTGGGATTTTCACCATCAGTTTATTTGTCGTACTGTTTGTTAGGCGAGAAGTAGTAAAACCGATGGAGTCGCTGTTACTTGCCAGTGAACAAATCCAAAATCAACAGTTCGATATACAGTTGGATGATAGTAGTCAAAGTGAAATGGGCGCCTTAGCGAAAACGTTCAACGAAATGGCGTATGATCTAGGAAACCAATACCATAATTTAGAAAGAATTGTTGATGAGAAAACAGACAAGCTTAGCAAGCTCAACCGCTCATTGGAGCTACTGTATGATTCTTCTCAACAATTAAGTGTCTCTAGGGTTGACCCTGAAAACCTAGCTAATATTTTAGAAAATATCGTCAGCATAGAGGGAATTAAAGCTGTCCAGCTACAAATCGATGAATCCCATGAGAATAGCCAAGTATATGAAGAAGGGGATCTATCCCGTGAATCGTCTGAAGAGTTCAAGCTGTTCCTAGAGGGAGAAAACCTTGGCTATTTATACTTAGAGTTTGATTTTATCCGTCCAGATCAAGCTGTTGTCGATAGTTTTGTTCAACTTCTTTCAAGAGCCTTGTTTTACTACCGCTCTCAAAGACAAATAGAGAAACTTATTTTGATGGAAGAGCGTGCTACGATTGCGAGGGAATTACATGATTCGTTGGCTCAATCTTTATCATATCTTAAGATTCAAGTATCTAGACTCAAAAAATTGATAAACGTGCAACCAGAAGAAAGCAAGAGTGAAAAGCTTTTCAGTGTAATAACTGAGCTTGATGTTGGATTGTCTTCTGCTTACACCCAACTTCGCGAACTACTGTCTACTTTCAGGCTTAACATCAAAGAAGGAAGTTTTGGCCAAGCGTTGAATGAAATTGTCAATCAACTGAGTAGCCAGACAGACGCGCAAATTGCTTCTAACAGCGAATTGTCTAGTCTTGATCTGAATGCAAACCAACAAGTTCACCTTTTACAGTTAATACGAGAAGCAATCCTAAATGCAATCAAGCACTCTAAGGCGAAGCATATTTGGATCGATTGTAACGAGGTGGATACAGAAGTCATTATTAGTATTCGAGATGATGGTGTTGGATTTGATGTCAAACATCAAAAACAAAACCATTATGGAATGAGTATCATGCGTGAACGTGCGCTTAGATTAAATGGTTCGATTATAATAAATTCTAAGATTAATCAAGGGAGTGAAGTGGTATTGACGTACCCAAAAAATGATCATGAAGAACAATATGTTACAGTGTAGCGTCATGCTGGTGGACGATCATCCATTGATGAGAAAAGGATTAAACCAGCTACTGGAAGATGAAGAGCGCTTTAATGTTGTTGCGGATGTAAGCAGCGGTATTGAAGCGGTAGCAAAGGCAAAAGAGCTATCGCCAGAGCTAATCGTTTTAGATCTTAACATGCGAGGGATGTCTGGGCTTGATACGTTAAAGTCGTTAAGAACAGATGGCTCAGACGCAATTATTGTTATTTTAACTGTCTCTGATAGCCCTTCTGATATTGAGGCCGTATTAAGTGCTGGAGCGGACGGTTACTTACTAAAAGACACAGAGCCAGAAGCATTAGTTGAAGGTCTAATAAAAGTCTTAGAAGGGGAACGTGTATACAGCAAGGAAGTGGAAGATTACTTAGTTGGTAAAACTGGTGTTAAAACAATGTTTGATCAACTCACTCAGCGCGAAACACAAATCTTGCAGCATGTCGCTAAAGGGTATCGAAATAAGCAAATAGCAGAAATGTTGTTTATTTCCGAAGCGACGGTAAAGGTGCATATGAAGAGCTTACTGAAAAAACTAGGCGTACCCTCAAGAACGGCTGCTACAGTGTTGTATTTAGAGCAATATGGTGAAGTGAATTAAGTTTGATTCGGGACAATTGACGATTTTTCTATGGAGGTCTTCTATTATCCCGAACAGAGGCTTCAATAAAGGTTAGCTAAGTTGGACTACCGCATATAACTGCACATATTTACGCACGAGTTGTTGATTTTTTGAATGTTTAATTGGATGCGAATACTTAATGTAGTAGGGGCTTAACTGGTAATGATCGTCCAATGTCTTAGATAGTAGTGAATCACTCGTGAATAAGCTGATGCCTTGAGCGCTGTACTCTTCGATTTCATCTGGTAGCTGCCCAGTCCACCAATGCAGCAACTCTCGGCTTTGTTTGCTGCGGCTTATCCAATGATCCGTTAACAACAAAAGTAAGTCGTTTGGCTGGATAGCGTACCCATGCTCTTGTCGCCATACTCCAACTTGTTGCAAGAGTTTATCTCTGCATATTTTTCCAGCACTTGTCATATGAGAAGTAATAATCCAAACCGTACCTACATCCGAGCTGACTCTAAAATGCGCAGACTCCTCTCTTTTAATGATGGGTTCTAGCGCACTATAATTAAATTGGTGACCGAACTCTTCTAATGTGCGAGAAAGTCGACGAGAAAAAGCAACGCCTAAATGGTTACCGCTGATTCCTTGATTGTGGATAGTGGGATAATGCTTTTCACAGAGCGCCATGCAATCAGTCTGAAACTCGTTAACACTTTGAACTAAAACATCAAGTAACACCTAGATAAGCCTCTAACCGTATTTTCGTTATTGTTAAAAGGTTAACACAGAATTGACATTTGTGATTTTTAAATGGGAAGTTCATGATCAACGCCACTACCAAAACTCTCGTAACGGAACTTTGTTCACTGCATTTGACTGGGTTTGAAAAAGGATTCACTTTTATGCATGGCTTGTTAGACTTAACGAGTTCTACTCAGAAATACATATAATTTGAGCCCACCTTAATTTTGCATTAATGAACACTTACAACTAATTTCACTACCTTCATCAAATAATTTGATTAAATTGGTCAAATTCACTGTATTTTCATTTCATGATGGATAGTAAATACTTTGTAACCGATTATGGGTCACCTCAATACAAAGTAACAGCTTGTGCTGCAGGAGCAATGAACAAGAATGAACAGTGGTCAGATGGAATCAATAAATAATTACAACCTACTTACTCGAATTATCCATTGGTTGTCAGCAATCTTTATTATTGGAATGTTTATTGCGGGGCTGTGGATGGTTGATCTGACGTACTACAGTAAGTGGTATAACTTAGCACCACATTGGCATAAGTCTATCGGAATCATTTTGTTAGCTGTGACTGTATTTCGTTTTTTCTGGAAATCAGTGACGGCGTCACCACAAATTGAAGGTAAGTCTTGGGAAGTGAGTCTAGCAAAAATTTCTCATTGTGTTATGTACCTTCTCTTATTGATTGTATTTATCTCTGGTTATTTAATCTCGACAGAAGACGGTCGAGGAATCGACGTATTTGATTGGTTTACGGTGCCGGGTGCAGGTGCTTTGTTTTCACATCAAGCTGATATTGCTGGAGATATTCATTTATATAGCGCGGTGGTTTTAATAAGCTTGGCTGCTTTACACGTGATAGCGGCATTGAAACACCATTTTTTAAATAAAGACAATACGTTACGGAAGATGATAGGAACGTCAAAATGAAGAAACACTTACTTGCAGTAGGACTTGCTTTAGGGATAAGTCTTCCAATTGGTGCAAATGCTGCGGATTATTTAATTGACACTAAAGGTGCTCACGCATCCGTCAATTTTAAAGTAAGCCACCTTGGTTTTAGTTATACAGTCGGACGGTTTGATAAGTTTAAAGGTCAATTTAGCTATGATCCGAAAAACATTGAAGCGTCTACTGTGTCTGTAACGGTGGATACAAGCAGCGTAGATTCGAACCACGCTGAGCGAGACAAACATATACGCAGTGATGATTTCTTAGATGCTAAGAAATATCCTGAAGCAAAATTTGTCAGTACTAAAGTTGTTGATAAAGGGAATGGACTGTTTGACATTCAAGGAGATTTAACACTCCATGGAAAAACCAAACCGATTACTATTGTTGCTGACTTTATCGGCGCAGGAAAAGACCCATGGGGTGGGCAAAGAGCAGGTTTTTCTGGATTAACTCGAATAGAGCTTGCTGATTTCGATATTAAAGTGATGGGTACGACAAGCTATGTCGATATGGAGTTGTATGTTGAAGGTATCAAGCAGTAAATGCAGTTGAAGCTACCGATAAGCGCGCACCTTAGTGCGCGTTTTTTCTTTAGGTGTTACCATTTGCCATTGTAATTACTCTTTTAAGAATCCAGCGAAGTTCAACTGGTATAATCTCTACTCCTTGTTCTTCGCAGTAAGAGACAATAGCTAACGCTAAGTCGGGTTTAGCATGCTTTTTCAGCACTCGTGCGACGACTTTTTTCGCTGGTATAGGGTGATCATGTGGAATTCTAATCATGTCTTTAAAAAATGCTTCAAAGCCATGTGAATATAAAAAGTGTTCAATATCTCTGTCGGGCAATTCAGTTAAGCGGTGATTTTCGATTTCGTTATCTAGTTGTCCACGCACTGACGCAGCGTATTTCTTACCTGCAGCATCGCCATCCGTCACTACATGCCAATCAATGCCAAATGCTTTGGCAACTTTTATCAAAGACTTCAAACCCGATTGTGCAAACTCGATAATTTGTACGCCTTCTGCCGCGAGATTGTATCCACATTGGTTGGCAAGCTCGTTAAATAACCAAACTTCGGTTTCTCCTTCAACTAGCAACCAACAACGAGCGAATAATGCTGCGGAGCGATGAAAGCGGATATGAAAACCAATTCGACGCAACTCATCCTTATTGAGGCCTTTAAGTGGAATTGTTCTGGCTATTGTTTTATCAGAATGCCGGATAAGCCGCCGAATGGTACCGAGTGGCACTTGCGCAAGTAGCTCTGAACTATTGGTCGTCAGGACTTTTTGCATAGGCAGTAATTGTAACAGACTCCAGGCTCTTGCTAGATGAGTTGGATGGAGCCTACTTTCTGGGTCTTCCAATATTAGCAGTGGCCTCGCACACCGACGAAGTTCAGTGGGCCCCTTAGCTTGTAAATAGGCGTTTAAAAGCCCCATTAAAAGTAACTGTGTCTGACGGCTTTTCGTTTCTTCTACGACTTCAGTTAGGCTCTTCTCTTTATGGTTGGAGGAATAGAATAAGCCATCTCTCTGTTTTCTTGGGTTTTTACGTTGAGGGGTTTTGTAAGAGAAGTAATGCTCAATTAAACTATTCATCGAGTTTAAACTGCTCCGCATTTCCCCTTTATTGACATGTCCAGGAATGGCGAGAAGTCGCCTACAAGTATTGTTTATCCGTTTTTCAATTCGTGCGTTGATACCGTTCGTTTGAGTATTAAATTTTTCAAAGCGTCTTGAGTCCCTTAAACGAATAACAGGATGAAGTGTCATTAACTCGTGGGCAAGTTTCTCGGAGTGATGTAATGGCAGTGGGGAGCCTTTTACATTTAAAAAAGCATAGCTTGTAGTGACGTTGTAACCATCTCTGGAGCCGCTGATACGGTAGTAAATTCTATTCGTGCCAGTTTCATCTTCAATCCAGATAGGCTTTATTTTTCGGTACCTGCCAGCAAGAAGCTCTTTTTTGTCCGAGGCCACTAAGCTTAATACGATTTGTAAATGCTGCGTCTGTGGATGCGAAATTGAGTAATCGACGTGGAAGTCACTCATCTCGAATTGATAAAGCTTGCCTTCAGCGGGTAATACAATTGATAGAGCGTCAAGAAGCGAAGATTTACCCCATGTGTTTTCTCCAATGAGCGTCGTTAGATCATCGAAAGCAAGAGAAAGGCGCTTGATTCCTCTAAATCCAGATATTTCTATTCGCTCTAGTCTCATAGAGTGGACCTCTAAAGTAAAAACTCCATTTAAATTTTCTCAAATGCGCTCCTAATAAAATTGCTTTAATACTTATAAGCATAACGCAAATTCGGATGCCTGTTGATGAAGTGATTCACGAATACCCGTCATTTTGCATATCATGGTTCTGTCATGATTTATGTGCTAGTGTAACGAGGATGAACAGAGAATATAAAATGAATGGCAAAGTAATGATAAATAAGCCGCTGAGGCTTACTTTAGCGCACGTCAATGATACTCACTCTTACTTCGAACCTACTTCACTTCAACTTACATTCGAACAAGATGGCCAACAGCTCAAGCCTTATGTTAGTGCGGGTGGGTTCGCAAGAATTGCGACCCGAATTCACCAACTAAAGAATGATGCGGAACGTATGCGCCGAGGTTTCCTCTTTTTGCATGCGGGCGATTGTTTTCAAGGCACACTGTATTTTTCCCTATTTAAAGGCAAAGCGAATGCCGATATGCTTAACGAGCTTCAGCTTGATGCAATGGCATTAGGGAATCACGAATTGGATATGGGAAATGCTCCTGTTGCAGCGTTTGTTAACAAAATTAAGTTTCCATTGTTGGCTGGGAACTGGGACCTTTCAAACGAAGACAGTAAGAAACATCATGGACTTTCAAATAGCCCCAAAGTATTTTCTTACTTACCTGAATCTCAAAGTGCTCAGTGGATTTGTAAGACAGTTAATCATGAGCCAGTGGCAATCTTTGGTGTCTCTATAGATAAAATGGCTGATATTGCAAACCCTGATCCTGATACGCCATTTACTAACGCAGTGGAAACTGTGGCCAACACTGTCCGGTTAATTCAGTCGAACGGTATTAATAAAATAATCCTGTTGAGTCACTTAGGCTATGAAGCTGATATTGAACTCACTAAGCATGTTAGTGGCATAAGTTTGATTGTTGGTGGACACAGTCATACGTTACAGGGTGACTTTAGCTCTATTGGCCTAGGCAAACACGACGAATACGGCATTAAAGTTAATGATACGTATATTGTTCAATCTGGATGTAATGCGCTCTGTCTTGGGCATTGCGAAATTGAATTTAGTGCAGAGGGGGAAGTCACACGCTTCTCTGGACGAAATGAACTTCTGTTAGGACGACGATTGTTTTTGAACGCTAGTATGGATACTGCTGGCAGCGATGACGCACACATTGCTGCCTGTGAGTTTCTTGGCCAGCACCCAAATGTTGTTGTCTGTAAAAAAGATCCTCAAGTACAAGGAATGTTGCAGGACAAGTACATTCCTCGAGTACGTAAGCTTCAAAAGAAAAAAATTGCTAAGGCTTCTAACACACTGCGGCATGTTCGTGTACCAGATGAGCAAGGCGCGAGTGAAATCGCCCCGTTGGTTGCTCAATCGTTTTTATACATGTTGAATAAGCATGGCGATAATGTTGAGTTTGCTATCCATAACGCGGGTGGCGTGAGGACATCACTTACAGAAGGTAATATCTCTGTGGCAGATATTGCCGGGAAACTGTTGCCATTTGCCGTCCCAGTTGGGAGTTATTGCGTCAAAGGAACGACGATTGCACTGATCTTGGAAGGTGCAATCAATAATGCGACGAATAATGGTGTAAATGGAACCGGGACTGGATCATACCCATATACTTATAACCTTAGGTATCGTTATCTTGCTAATAACGCGCTTGGGAAAAGAGTAGTTAATCTAGAAATATTTACCGCTGAATCTGGGTGGCAAGCTGTTGAAAAGAATAAACTATATAGAGGAAGCTCTTCAGCTTACTCGATGAAAGGTAAAGAAGGCTACCACGCGATACTGGACATGGAAGGTGAGGGTAGAGTGACAACCTTCTCAATGGCCGATTGTTTTATTGAACTTTTGACCGATCACCCCGAAGTCATTAATCAGTCTAAATTAAACGGAACGAAAAACTTTAACTGGCATAAAGGTTGCTAATTATCCACTGTATTTGATTCATAAAGCATACTCGAACGTAAGTGTGCTTGGAGAGTAAATTATGTGGGATAAAGATTGGTTCGATTTCATGCTGGTGGCCGCTTGGATAGGTGTCTGGTCGGCACTGGTGTATTTTTTACCTTATGTTGGGGTGTGACTTTAAATTATTATTGTTGTCGCACAGTTAGGAACCGAAATTGATTGTAGACATATTCTAGTTATAAATATATTATCACCACGTTTTGGGGAGTAGTCGCCTAGAGCATACTTATCGTCATCTCGTTAAGCTTTGTCTTATCCGGTGAGTATGGGCGTTAGCAAGAGCTAATGCTTCGACGAGACCAACGCAACTTAATTATCACTTCTCGTACCTGTTTGGGTTGAGAAGGGTTTTGTTTTGTTTGCGGAAGGTTTCGTTCAGGTTATTACACCTAATCCTTCTGCAATTGGAGGATTTATGACCCCAACAATGTACTTTTCTTTTTTTGCTTTCACTATTGTTCTTGTCTTATTCGATATCTGGTTAACCCGTAATGGTCGCGTATCGCTGAGAAGTGCGGTTATTTGGAGCATTTTTTGGTTTGTACTCGCATTAGGTTTTGCAGTCTTCATTCACTATTTTTGGTCATATATTGACCCAAACAGTGCGTACAGAGCCCCTCAAGCAGCGACGGCTTTTGTGACTGGGTATTTGCTAGAAAAGTCGCTTAGTGTCGATAATCTGTTTATATTTGCTATTATTTTTAGCCAGTATTCTGTTCCCGATGCTTTAAGACCTCGTGCTTTGTTGCTGGGAGTGATAGGCGCTCTAATACTGCGCAGTATAATGATTGTTATTGGAATCCATCTATTAGATCAGTTCCAGTGGTTATTTTATGTATTCGCGGTATTTCTGATTTGGACTGGCTTCAGTTTGGCTTTGGACAAAGGAGAAGAAGAGCTTAACCCTTGGCCAGAGAAAATATTGCGTAGATTACTTCCCGTTACAGAACAATTTCGTGGCACCCACTTATCTACAACATTAAATGGTAAGAGGCACCTTACTCCTTTTGCTATTATTCTTGTTGTTATAGCGTTTGCTGACGTTATGTTTGCTCTTGATTCAATCCCAGCTATTTTTGCAGTCACACACCAACCATTTCTTGTTTTAGCGGCCAATGTTTTTGCTTTGCTAGGTTTGCGTTCTTTATACTTTGTATTGCAGGGGATGATCGATAAGTTTATTTATCTTAAACCGGCACTTTCATTCATAATGATATTCATCGGCGTTAAAATGGCACTTGTGCATACCTCATGGCACATACCAACTCCTATTTCGCTTACGGTGCTAGTATTGGCGATGCTAATTGCAGTCGTGTTATCTGTTTGGCATGAAAAGTCTAAAGTAATGAAAAACAAGAAAGTAATTCGTAAAATATAGCTATTTTATAGGGGTTGGAATCGTTTAGTTAAGCGTGATGAATGTCTCATGTTGAAAATTTGTAAACATTTGGAGTTATCTATCGAGTACTTGAGTTAACTTTCATGTTTGATGAATTTATATGCGTAAAAATAAAACAATTTGAATATTTACCGAACGACTTGTTAATCTATTGTTTCATTAGAAAAACTAATCGAAAAATTTAAAATATGTCATTGTTTATCGTATAAGATATTTTTTATTATGCGCGGGAAATCTGAATTACATACTTCTGAGAGGCGCATATGGCACACGCAATCAATGTAGAAAACGTTGCATCGAATGACTTGGGCAAAAAACGCTACTCGGTTGACTTCAAAGGACTGTTCAAACATCTTCTAGATGTTCTCTTTACAGACAACAATACTTCTCGTTGTTACAACGCTAGTGATTTGTCTGGTCACATGCAAAGAGATATTGGTATCAACCGATAAGCGAGTTCAGCCAATAAGTGTCCGTAGCAGTTGCTACTGACGTAGAAAGAGCCAGCACTATGAGTTGCTGGTTTTTTTATACCCAAAAAAAGCGCCGCTCGTTAAAAAGCGGCGTTGTCATGTTACATGGGGGGAAGGGGGATTAAGTGACTTTTATGTCACTCAACATTTGTAACATGGACAGTAAGGTAAACAATTCGTTTCACATTTAGTTAACAACATAACAACGAGTTTTTGTAGTTCAATAAATGTAATCATTGTTTTTATTTATGATGCTTTGCTATGGTCCCAAAATCTAGAGATATATACTGATTCATATATCAGCGTATGTTATTGACTTTCTAATTACATCCTTGCTATTGCATCTTCCAAAAGGTGTCAATGTGCACATTGCTTGTTTATTTGCTCAAAACTTGCACAACATACCGTTCACTCATTTCACTTGCATATATACTTTTATTACACGACTTGACTATCTCACAGAGTATTGGGGCTAAGTTATAGGCTGACAACCCTGTTAGGTAGATAACGATGTGTGATTGAATTTTAGTTGACCTCATAGGGTGTTTTACCCAAGAGGAGAGAAATATGACAATTTCAGCGAGAGTAAATCGATACCTTGAAAGCGAAGGGATTGATTACGATATTATATCTCATTATCAAAGTACAAGTTCAGTGGATAGCGCTGTTGCTTCTAAAGTTCCTTTACATCATTTAGCCAAGGCAGTTTTATTAGAGGATCATGAGGGTCGTCGATTGATGGCGGTATTGCCCGCTGATAAAAAGATAAGTTTGTCGGTGTTAAACGATAACTTTAATGCTAAATATTCTCTGATAAAAGAGCCTACGGTATACAGTATGTTTTGGGACTGCGAAAAAGGTGCAGTGCCACCACTCGGTGAACCTTATAATTTAATGGTTGCTTGTGATGAGCTACTAGACAATTTGGACAAAGTTTATATTGAAGCAGGCGATCACGAGACGTTAATTTGTGTCGATAAAGAAACTTTTCAGTTACTTATGTCTAATGCACGTCATTTACGTTTTGGTAAGCAATTTCATTGAGATAAACATAGAATCCTATGGCTGCATTTTGGGATGTTTGTAAAAGCACCATCGACTTTTGAGTCATGGTGCTTTTTTTGGCTTTCTCAATGATTCTTTACTTGAGCTAATTAAATGCTTATTCAAATCATTATGTGAGTTGAATGTTTTACTTATTTGAATCATAATTTGATTTAAATAATAACGTTATTCGACTCACTGAGGTTTATATGTGGATATGGCAACGCAAGCAATGGCCCCATTTCTCATGGGATGAGCAAAGCATTGAGCCTCGTTTGCGACAAGTTAGGCTCAACCAAGGAATCTTGCTGGGTAAAGTGAGCGCGCAGTCGCAGGATAAACAAAAAACCATGCTGGATACTTTGCTCGCAAACATTGTTCATTCAAGTGCAATTGAAGGAGAAAAGCTGAATGCGTTCTCGGTTCGCTCTTCGTTGGCAAATAAGCTAGGTCTGAGTGAGGAAAGACCTTTTCCTACAACAGAGCAAACAGACGGCTTAGCTGAAATAATGCTCGACGCGGTAGAAAATTTAGATGAGCCCTTGGCATTAGGGCGTATCCTAGAGTGGCACAGAAAGCTTTTTCCGGAAGGCTATACCATGTTCAACCCTGTTATAGGGGGCCAGTTGCGTGGCAACGCACCAATGCAAGTTGTATCTGGTCGAATAGATAAGCCAATTATTCACTTTGAAGCCCCGAATAGAGAAATACTTGAGGGGGAACTGGCTGATTTTATTGATTGGTTCAATTCTTCAATAGTTGACTATACGTTGGATCCATTGTTGAGAGCCGCGATAACTCACTTATGGTTTGTGACGCTTCATCCATTAGATGATGGTAATGGCCGCATTACTCGATTGTTAACCGATTTAGCTTTGGCACAAGCAGAAAAACAGTCAGTGCGCTTTTACGCAATGTCTGTAGGCATCTTAGCGAACAGAAAAAGCTATTACCAAATCCTAGAAAACACACAAAAAGGCGATTTAAATATCACAGCTTGGTTGCTCTGGTTTTTAGATGTCCTTGATGAAACATTTTCTGGCGTGTTGGCCGAGATTGATCAAACCGTGTACAAAACCAATTATTGGCGTGGGATCGATCAAACACAACTCAATGCAGAGCAGGTTAAAGTTATCAATCGAATGCTAGATGGAGATTTTGCACAGGGTATCAATACCAGCCAATACCAAAAGGTCGCAAAAGTGAGTAGGGCAACGGCTACTCGACATTTAGCAACGCTTTTGGAGCTAGGGTGTTTAGTTAAATCGGATTCTGGAGGAAGAAGTACGAGGTATTTTTTACCTTAATGTAAAGAAATGGC
This sequence comes from Vibrio sp. A37, assembly GCF_059777565.1. Taxonomy (NCBI): domain Bacteria; kingdom Pseudomonadati; phylum Pseudomonadota; class Gammaproteobacteria; order Vibrionales; family Vibrionaceae; genus Vibrio; species Vibrio sp. A37. The sequence goes on from NZ_JBLNLI010000004.1 coordinate 398,818, forward strand.
AGTGGGATTTGCCATTTCTAGTTAGCTGTAGCAATTAGAGCTATTTCTTGCGGCAGTACTCTGCAATCACAAACATTGCTTGACCGTTTGCTTTACCTTGAATGTGAGTTGGGTCATTTGCTGAAAGACTAATGCCTCGAATCACCGTACCTTGTTTGATGACCTGAGAACTGCCTTTAATTGGTAAATCCTTGATTACCGTTACGTCGTCACCTTTTTTAAGCTCAACACCGTTGCAATCTAATGGCTTATCGTCTTCAGACATTCCAATCATTGCCCAATTCTGTTGCTCTTCTTCTATGTACATCATGTCTAACAAGTCTTGCGCCCAACTTTCCGTATTGAGTCGAGTGAGCTGTCGCCAAGCGGTGACTTGGACAGGAGCAACCTGACTCCACATGCTATCACTTAGGCAACGCCAATGATTAATATCTTTTGGATCCTCAATTTCACTCGTACATTTTTCACATAGTAAAATGCTATGATCAACAGTAAGTTGACTGTAAGGCGGCACGACATAAGGCGTTAGTTGCTTGGTACTTGAGCAAAGCTCACACTTAGATTGACTGCGTTCGAGCAACGAAGCTTCGATAGACATAAGTATCTCTTGTGGGTTAACAATAAAAACGCGGGTATTATACTCAAGGAATATAAAGATGCACTTAATGATAGTTGGTGGAGAATATTAAATGGCAATTTGGAAACGAGATATTGACCTTGATGTTTTGAATGAAACGTCAAAAAATACCCTAATTGAACATTTGCAAATTGAATACACACAATTTAATGAAAACTCAATATCCGCAACAATGCCTGTCTGTTCGTTTACCCATCAACCTCTTGGCATGCTCCACGGGGGCGCTTCGGTTGTTCTAGCAGAAACACTGGGCTCCGTTGCTGCAAATTTCTGTGTTGAAAAAGGCTCGTACTGTGTTGGATTAGATATAAACGCAAACCATATTCGGTCAATGAGATCTGGGACAGTGATTGGCAAAGCTGAGCCGATACATTTGGGTGTGACTACTCAAGTGTGGCAAATCAACATTACTGACGAGAGAGAGCGCTTAGTTTGCACGAGCAGACTTACTGTTGCTGTAAAAAGAAAACAATAAGAGGTGAGGTTTAAACAGTGGTACTTGAGTTCAAGAATGGAAAAATTATTGTTACGCCCTATGAGCTTGTGGTTAAAGCAGGTGGCGATAATATGATTACAATGCAAGCTAGTGCTGAAAATGTTGTTCTGATAGGTAATGGAGCAAACGTGATATCAGCCAATATTGGCGACATGAAATGGTCTATAAAGCTGGACTCAGAGGAACAAATACAGCAAATATCTCAGCAGTTAGGTTGTGATATCTTGTAACTATATTCTCGCAAAAGTAAAACATGCTCTAAATATCCCTTGATATATCGTCTAAAATAGGGAAACTAATTTTGGTCCCAAAAAAAATGAGATTTCCTCTTTATGGTAAGCCCAAGGCTAAGAGCACAATTTGAAAAGCTATTTGAACATTACAATGGAGAAAACTGCGAAGTTCAGTTAGACGAAATTACAGAGATATTATTCTGTACACGTCGAAACGCAAGAATTGTACTGAATAAATTAGAGGAAGAGGGATGGATAGAGTGGCGTCCTTCTCCAGGGCGAGGGAAACTATCCCAGCTGAATTTCAAGCGAAGCAGAAACGATATTAGCGAAACCTTAGCTAAGCGTTATCTAGATGAAGGAAAAATAGAACAAGCGTTGGCGGTGTTGGGACATGATGCCGTAAAGCTTTCTCAAGTTGTTGAGGGTTATTTAGGGCTGCAACAGCAAGAAGGTGAACAAGTCATTAGGTTGCCATACTATCGACCGCTTTCGATGCTCAATCCTTTTAAACCCATGCGACGTTCTGAATTACATATTGCACGCCAAGTGTTTAGCGGATTAATCCGTTTGGATGAAAGTGAATCAATACAACCCGATTTGGCCCATTCATGGGAAGCGATCTCTCCTTTTCATTGGCGGTTTTACATCCGTCCAGGTGTGCGTTTTCACAATGGAGACCAACTGACGATTGACTGTATTCTCGAAAGTATTAGAGCGTTAAAAACGACAGATTTATTTAGCCATATTTCAAAAGTAGAATCGCCTGCAAACTGGGTTGTAGATATTCTATTGAGCCAGCCGGATATACGCCTACCTTTATTACTCACCGAGTCTTGCGCGAAAATATTACCTAAGCAATCTACCCGTTCTGAAAACTTCGATAGGTTACCAGTGGGTACAGGCCCATATAAAGTGATTCAAAATGACAATAAGCGACTGGTTTTGCAAGCGAACGACAATTATTTTGGCTTTCGTCCTCTTTTAGATAGGGTTGAAGTTTGGGTGATCGATAAAGTTCATTCTTCTATAGTATTTCCTAGTCTTACCAAGCCTAAAAGGGGCACAATGACGGAAGGAGTTGAATTGGATCCCGGATGTACTTATCTATTGCTGAACAGGAGATCGGGTTTGGCAACCGATGATAGGTGGGCAATGTACTTTTTAAATAGGCTAAACTCTCTGAATTTGTTTGGTCATATTTCTCAAACTCAGGTGACGGAACTCGGTATTTTGCCAGCCCACGGCATCAAGCCGGGCTGGTATCATCAGCCATATGCAGACAAAGATGCTTTTCCACCTGAAAGCGGAACGGTAAAGATCGCTTATTATTCTCAGCACCCGATGTTTCCGACACTTGCTCAGAGTATCCAGAAAGTACTAAAAAATGATGGGGTATCTGTCGAACTGGTTAAATACGATATGGATCTTCCGAATAGTGAGCAAGTCGATATCTGGATAAAACCGATGGGAATTACCAATAACCGAGAAGATGCGCTTGCTGGTTGGTTATTAAATTACAGTGATGTAAAAACGTTTAGTTTAGAAGAAGACTATCAATTTTGGACACAACAAATCAGTGATTGGCGTTCAGGTGAAATAGAAGTATTTCCGAGCCAATCACTTGCAAAGTCACTCGTTGAAAAAATGCAAATTATCCCAATGTTTCATTGTTGGTTGGGAGTAAGTAAAGACCACTGTGGTTCAATTCAGAATGCGAAATGTAATGCACTTGGTTGGTTCGATTTTAGTCAAGTCTGGGTTAAACCAGACGGTGAATTGTAAGCAACCTGATTTATACGTTGTTTATATTGATCAATAACATACAGAAAATCACCTTGATCTATATCTATAAATTGATAATCAATAAAATAAAACCTGTTAACATTTATACAACCTGTTAGAATGGCCGCGATTTAATACAACATTCCTTGAAAAATACAGTAAAGAGGTGCTCCATGGAGCTAGCTTTGATCGTCGTATTCATCGCCACAGCAACAGTTATGGTGGTAAAAGAGATGAAATCGTCAAAGGATATGAACAACTCTAAGTGATAATATCTAAAGAGATATTTGAGCTTTTCCTGCTAAGGCCAGTGGAGTAATCGCTGGCTTTTTGTTTTAATAAGCCTATTCAAAAAGTTATACGCTCAAATTGACAACATGTTATTTTGGGTTGATGGTCGAATGTCGAAAATCATCTATTGTATAGAGATAATAGTCATCCCACGGAGTAGGTTTTGCAGAGCCCAGTCACGTTAGAAGCTTTACATATATTAGATGCTATTGAAAGGCGAGGTAGCTTCGCAGCCGCAGCAGTAGAGCTTGAAAGAGCGCCTTCATCATTGAGTTATCAAATTCAAAAACTCGAGCAAGAACTCGATATCATGATATTCGATCGTTCTGGACACAAAGCATCTTTTACCGATGCGGGAAAGCTTATTTTAAATCAGGGGCGGCAAATACTATCAGCAACAAAAAACTTGGTAAATGAAGCAAGCTTGGTTGCTAACGGCTGGGAACTTGACTTAACGTTGGCATTTGATGGCATTATTCCTGTCAGCAACTTTTTCCCACTTGTTGAAGCGTTCAGTCAGGTGAGTAAGACCAGAGTTAAGTTACAAGAGGAAATTCTTGCCGGAAGTTGGGAGTCACTATTACAAGGGCGAGCAGACTTATTGGTTTGTCCAAGAGTAGGGGATGAACCTTTACCGCCAGAGGTGAAGTCAGTTGCGTTGGGGAAATTTTCAATGGTATGGGTGGCGAGTAGCAATCACTATATACATAAAAGAAAAGGCCCATTTGATGAGGAGGCGCGTGAAAAATATCGCGTAATAGCAATCGCTGATACTGCAAGAGAGCAGGCAGCAATCAGTGTAAATATTCTACAAAAACAACCTCGTGTTACTGTGACTAATTTTCACGCCAAAATTGAAGCTTTGAGAGTAGGGTTAGGTATCGGCACTTTACCTAGTCAGGTTGCGTCTCCACTGATTGATTCGGGTGAACTAAAGATAATTGAAGGCAGTGAGGAAAAGTTCGCCGATATCATTCTCTCTTGGAGGAGAAACTCTATCGGCGAGGCTAAATCTTGGTGTATTCAATATTTGCAGAAAAACTGGAAATTAGCTTAAGATCTACGAAGATCGAATGGGATCGTTCTACTTCTCAAGGGTTTAGTGTCAATTTCATGTCGGCAATGCCATCTTCAAATTCAACTTCTAATTCAAAACCGAGACTTGAGGCCAACCTAAGCATGCCTTGATTAGTTGGCATTGTCATACCCTGAATTTGTCTGGTGCCTTTTTCTTTGCAGTAATGGATGATTTTCTCCATTAAAATTTTACCTAATCCATTCCGTTTTAAATCTGAACGAATCAAAATAGCGAACTCTGCTACATCGTTGTCTGGATCAATGAGCGCCCTAGAGACGCCTAGGATTTTGGGGCTCTGCTCACTATCTTGAACGGCTACAAATGCCATCTCTCGGTCATAATCAATTTGAGTCAGCTTGGCTAAAGCTTCATGGTTTAACTCACCAACTTCAGTAAAAAACCGTTTATACAAATCTTCTTTTGAAACTTGCTTGATAAAGTCAGAATGTATAGGTTCGTCTTCAGGTCTGACTGGACGTAAAAGAATTGGCGTATTGTCTTTCAACTGTGTGTTTTCTTCCAATTCGACGGGGTAAGGTCTTATCGCTAACCGCTTTTGAGGATCTAAGTCGTATTTTTGTATGGTCAAATGAGCATCGAGAATAGTGAACTCATTGCCTCGAATAAGAAGCGGATGGATATCTAATTCAACGATTTGAGGAAAAGCAATAATCATCTGTGATAGACGTACTAAAAATTGAGATAGTGCTTTTATATCGATCGGCTTAATCAGTTTTTGTGGTGTGATGCAGCCGGTTTTGATTGCCCGAATAATCATATATCGCGCTAGGGTTGTGTTTAACGGAGGAAGGGCAGCTTCCGCATCTTGAGATTCATCCCACTCTGAACCTCCTTGGCCAATCAGGATAACAGGACCAAATATAGCGTCGTTTTTTACCTTGACTCGTAACTCATCACCCCCTGAGGTTTCGGCCATAGCCTGAATGACTAAGCCATCGATTTTAGCTTTTGGAAAGTGTCTTTTAGTTCGGTTGAATATTCCGCGAGCTGCGCTGGCCACTTCGCTATCATTTTGTTGGTTTAGCATTACGCCATATACGTCAGATTTATGTGAGATATCTGGTGAGCGAAGTTTGACAGCGACTGGATAGCCGATGTTATTGGCAACACTAATTGCTTCATTCGAGTTTGAGGCTAACCAAGTTGGTAGTACCTTAAAGCCTAAATGTTCAAAGAAATAACCAAGTTGGTGGGTATCAAGCTGAACAGTGTTGTTGCCTTTTAATTGTTGTTTTAACCATTTTTGGGATTTTTCAAGTTCAACTGTGTCAATTTGTTGCGCAGTTGAAGGCGTTTCCATCAATTGTTTTTGGTTGCGTCGATAACTTACCAAGTGCATAAATGCTGTAGCAACGGCTTCTGGAGTCCTATAGGTAGGGATACCAGCTGCTGAAAATAAACTCCTAGCTTGTTTAGCGGTATAGTCGCCACACCAGTTAGTCAATATATTGAAATGCTGCTTTCTAGGGTGTGTTTTGATCGTTTCTATAATAGCTTGCGCAGTTTCAACTCCAGGAGCGATGGACGAAGGGCTATGCATAACAACAATGGTATCAGCGACATCACTATTCATAATGGTCGTAAGAGTTTGTGTGTATCGTCTGATATCGGCGTCTCCGGCAATATCAATCGGGTTGGCATGACTCCAACTATTTGGCAGAAATTCTGAAAGTTTATCGATGAGCGATACGTCGAGCTGTGCAAGTTTTCCACCATGTTCAGAGAGCGTATCGACTGCCATAATCGCTTGTCCACCACCGTTGGTGATGAATGCGATTCGTTCACCGCGCAATGGAATTGAGTGTGTAAGCGTTTCGAATGCAGCAAATAAGTCGTGTGTGGTCGTTACACGAAGCATACCTGCTCGACGTATTGCCGAGTCATAAATGATATCTAAAGAGTCTTCACCACCAGTATGGATTTTGACAGCTTCTTGCCCTAATTTTGTTCGACCGCTTTTTAGAACCAGAATTCGCCTATTACGAGAAGCTGCACGTGCGGCAGACAGAAAACGACGAGCATCATGTATCGAGTCTACATGTAGCATTATGGCGTTCGTCTTAGTGTCTGTACTTAGCCAATCTAATAATTCAGGAAATCCAATATCACTGGCGTTTCCTAGTGAAATAACCGCTGAAAAACCTATCTGATTATCTTTTGCCCAGTCGAGGACTGTTGTGCATACTGCCGCCGACTGAGAAACGAAGGCTATTTTTCCTTTGTCTGCTGGTATAGGAGAGAACGAGGCATTTAAATTTACCCAAGGCAGAATCAGCCCTAAGCTATTAGGGCCTAGTACATTCATCTTGGCTTTCTTGGCGATTGACAGACATTGATCTTGTATGGATGTTCCGTCTTTGTCTAGCTCATCCATATCGGCAGACAGAACAATGACAATCTTACAGCCTTTTTTACTAAGAGCTTTAAAAGTATCAATATTACGCGTTGCGTGGGTGCAAAGAATGGCAATATCTGGCTCTAATGGCATTGATTCAATATTTGGATAAGCGAGCACCCCACATACAGATTTGTAGGATGGTGTGACGGGAATAATAATACCTTCAAAACTACCTTGTAGGAGGTTGTTCATGACGATATTTCCCGCTCTACCCAGTTTGGTTGAAGCACCAATTACAGCAACAGATTTAGGTCTAAAAAAGTGTTCTAAGTTTTTCATAGTTAAATCCGTAAAGTTAACTTCAGGGTCAGGGTATACAAATTGGCGTAATGTTTTGGCCAAATATTTATAGCTTGTGATCGATTAATCATACTAACGATATTACTTTGTGTCTCAAGTCACAGTGTATCAATATAATGTTAGTCAGTTGGGTTGATTATAGGCCATGCTAACGGCATGATTTATGGTAGGTTATATTTTCGGGGCATTTAGAATTTCATGAAGAAAATAGCGATAGTAGGAATATCAGTTCTTTTGTCAGCGTGTTCAACAGGCACATATACAATGGATGTTAGCTCAGAAAGTTATCGTGAAGCATACCCAGTAGCTAAAGTCGATCAGCCGGTCGTATCTCAAGATGGCTCGATGAATGGCATCACAGAGAAAAACGTAACTCCAGCGACTCAATCCAAAATTGTTCCTAGCAAAGCGGCGGCTTCTAAACCAATGAAAGCCAAACCCGCAGTAGCTATCATTCCACCTACAGCAAAACAGATAGCTAAAAATCCTAGGTTTGGGTTCACCATTCAGGTCGTTGCGGTTGGTACACAAACCAAAGTTGATGAGTTTGCACGCAAACTGCCCACTGCAGGAGAGCCCATTTGGGAGAATTATAAAGTTGTAAATGGCACTAAGTGGTACACAGTATTATATGGAGATTATGCAACTAGAGTTGAAGCAAAAGAAGCGATAGCGACATTACCGATGGAGTTTAAAAACTTAAAACCATTTGTGAAAAGTATCGATGCCATTAAAAACTCTGAATATCCTACTTTAAACAAACTCAACTGATTTGAATTGTAAGAGCTCGAAAGAGCTCTTTTTTTATGTGTAGTCATCAAAAGTGAGTGTTATTGCACCACTTAGCATCACTTCATCAAAGCTAGTTTTTAAAAGCATGGATCTTGAGGTGAATTTGATTATCATAAGCATCTATTCCTAAAGATTCATCAAGGAAAGATTTTAATGTCAAAAAAGACCATTTTATTGCTGTGTGGTGGAGGTTCAGCCGAGCACGAAGTTTCCCTCGTCTCTGCAAATTACGTTCAGGACCAGTTGGAAAAAAGCGGAGACTTTGACGTCGTTCGTATTGAAATTCGTACTGATGGCTGGTTTAACGATAAAGAACAACTTTCTTATCTGGATACCAACACTGCTTCTATAAACAGCGCTACCTCATCTGTTGAAATAGATTTTGTCGTACCTTGTATTCATGGGTACCCAGGTGAAACGGGTGATATTCAATCCATGCTTGAACTAGCAGGAATTCCTTATTTAGGTTGCGGCCCAGAAGCAAGTTCCAATTGCTTCAATAAAATTACGTCTAAGCTCTGGTATGACACATTAGGGATACCAAATACGCCGTATCTGTTCTTGAGCTCAAACAGCGAACAAGCATACCAAGAAGCCAAGCAAGCATTTGAGAATTGGGGGAGTGTGTTTGTAAAGGCAGCAAGACAAGGCTCTTCTGTTGGTTGCTATAAAGTGACTCAATTAGAGCAGCTAGAAGAATCCATTGGAGCTGCGTTTGAGTATTCAGATCAAGTTCTTATTGAAAAGGCACTTCAGCCTAGAGAATTAGAAGTCGCAGCCTACGAATTAAACGGAGAATTGTTTGTTACCAAGCCAGGAGAAATTATTGCTCCCAAAGGCGCATTTTACACTTATGATGAAAAGTACAGTGAGAACAGCCATTCGTTGACAGAGGTTGAAGCACAGGGCTTAACTGAACAGCAGCTAGCAGACATCCATCAATACGTACATAAAGTATTTAATCATCTTCGTTTACGGCATTTGTCGAGAATCGATTTCTTTTTAACTGAAAGTGGTGAGATTTTCCTAAATGAAGTAAACACGTTTCCAGGAATGACTCCAATTTCAATGTTTCCAAAGATGCTAGAAAATAACGGCCATGCATTTAGCGAATTTCTAGCATCTTGTGTCAATAATGATTAACGCCAAGGCTTAATCGTTTTAAACACTATCTTCTCAGCTTCAGCTTGCTCTTTGTTACCTAAATACTGATAGGGCATAGCTGGGCTTAGCCATCGACCAAAGTGTTGAATATCTCTAGGATTCAAACCTTGTTTTGCAAGCTCTCTAACAGCACCAACCCTCAAGGATTGCCCAGACAGTTTCCCATCAATACCTAATTTGTCTCCCACACGACGCATTACGCGGTAGATAGATGAATCATCCATAGGGTTTGTTGCTATATTGCCGTGTTTATCGATCGCGCGGAACACAGTGCCTTCTTGACAAGGAACTAAAATACTCCAAGCATCTAATGCTCGCTTTGCAGCGTCGGTTAGTCTGTAATTTGATTCGCCTAATTTAATGTAAGCGTCTTCGTTTGAGATATGTATATCAGTAAACATAAAAGCTTTAAGTTCCGAACGCTTCATTGCACATTCAAACATTACGTAGCATATCGCTAAATCTCTTACCTCTTGAATTGAAGGGGGTTTAGCGATTAGAGTTTCTAATTTTTTTATATGATGCAACTGCAAAGGGATGGCTTGCTTCGCATCGCCATGTTTGTTTAGTCGGACTTCAGTTAGAGAGTTGCGCACTTGCGAATTGGTTGTTGGATCTTTTTGAGAGAGGATTCTGTGTATCAAGCCAATGGTAACAGTATTTCTTCTAACCGTGGCGTACTTTCTTTTAACCGCTAAACGTTCAATATATTGTCGAATTGCAGTGGCAGAAGCGGGGAGTGGGCTAACATGTTTTTCGATGCAAAACTCCACATATAAATTCCAATCTTTTACCATAGCAAGCAAAGAATTTTTCGAATATTCGTTACTCGTCAAATTATTCATTTGTTCTATATTAATTGCTTGGGAAAACTCAACAATTTTGTGACGAAGCTCTTCAGTATCATTAATAATTCGAATGTTTTTTCTCATTATGGTGCACTATAACTAAGCATTTATATACTAATATACTTGATAACATTAGATATGCAATTATTATTTAAGTAACTATTAAAACTAATAAAGGTTATTCAAGGCAAGCTATGGCAGTTACTCTATATCGAGGCTTCAACTTAAAAACGAGTGGTGACTCCAAGGAAATATGGCAAGTGCAAATAAAAGAGAGCACGTTAGTTGGTAGCCTAAACGCACTCAAGAAGAGTGTTGACTGGTATGTTGACACCAATTCAATTATTGACCCGAGGGAGTTCGAAAATGTCGGCAAAAGGCCAGAGACTCTAGAAAAAGCCACTCAAGAAGACTTCAATGGCTTCACATTGAAAAATGACTCTGGTGAACCGAATGGTTGGTATTGTTTTTTCAATGGGCGTTTAATTAAAGGCAGCAGGCTTGCACTGGAGCGGCACATACAGGCATACTTGATCGCTAAACAAAAAGCGCAACAACAGCAACAAAAGAAGTAACTTAACATGAGCCTAGTTTATTCCACAGAAGTTGGTCGAATTAAACCTGAAGAAGAAAAAGTTGAACGTCCTAAAGGCGACGGCATTGTCCGAATACAGCGCCAAACTAAAGGAAGAAAAGGTAAAGGTGTTTGTATTGTTAGTGGCCTAGACCTTGATGACGCGCCATTAAAATTGCTGGCCGCAGAACTCAAAAAAGTATGTGGTTGTGGAGGTTCCGTAAAAGACGGCAATATTGAAATCCAAGGTGATGCCAGAGACAAAATCAAAGCTCACTTGGAGAAAAAAGACTACAAAGTTAAGCTAGCCGGCGGCTAATTGAAGCAATACAGTCTGAGCTAAAACCTAGAGAACTAAAACTCACTACAATGGCTTATTGTAGTGAGTTAATAATTAGAATGAGAATCAAAGATTAACATACTGATTATTAAGTATTTTATGGTAAATCACTGTTATGTTTAATGGTTTCCGCTCAAAAGAGCATTTGGTAAAAAAGGGGATAACAGACATTATTTCATCTCCCATTGTATTTAACATAACGTACATAATGCGCACTAATGATGTAGACCCAAAGTAGTAATGTCCGGTTTAAGCAATTTTAAAATGTCCTCTTATGCTTGATCTATTCCATCACATAAAGGACGACAACCGGATGCTGATTACCATGAGTGACCAAGATATAAACCGATATAAGATTTTGCAGGATGTAATTGAACGTCGGTTACGCCAAGTCGATGCCGCTAAGCTGCTGCAACTTACCACAAGACAAGTTCGCCGATTGCTGAGCAAGTTAAAATCTCATGGTATTTCCAGTCTGCCTCACGGCGCTCGTGGTAAGCCAAGCAATAATTGCTACCCAACTGAGTTACGTGAAGAAGTTTTACGTGTTGTCCGTAAACACTATCACGATTTCTCGCCAACATTTGCTCATGAAAAACTTTTTGAGGAACATAATTTAACGGTATCCGTTGAGACACTTCGTCTTTGGATGATCGCTGATGGTTTGTGGGTTCCACACTCACAGCGTAAGCCTCGAATCTATCAGCCTAGACACCGCCGAGACTGTCTTGGTGAGCTCGTTCAGATTGACGGCTCACATCATGATTGGTTTGAAGGTCGAAGTCCAAAGTGTTGCCTGTTAGTATTTATTGATGATGCGACCAGCAAGCTCATGAACCTAAGATTTAGTGAGACTGAGTCTGCTTTCGACTACATGGTAGCAACACGAGAATATGTCGACCGACATGGTAAGCCGATTGCATTTTACAGTGATCGACATGCTATTTTTCATGTGAGTAACAAGAATACAGTTGAAGCTAAAAAGCCAACCCAGTATGGCCGAGTTCTGCATGATCTGAACATCGAGCTTATCTGTGCCAACAGCTCACAAGCTAAAGGCAGAGTTGAACGCGCCAACTCGACACTACAAAACCGTCTGGTCAAGGAAATGCGCTTGCAAGGTATTAATACGATTGAGGAAGCCAACGTATGGCTGCCCTACTTCATTGATGACTACAACCGACGCTTTGCAAAAGCCCCCAACTACTCTAAGGATCTTCATCGGCCTGTCAGAGAAACGAACGATGAATTGGATGATATTTTCTCTTGGCAAGAAATAAGAAAACTCTCTAACTCATTGACTTTTCAGTATGATAAAGTGCTTTACCTTGTTGAACCTACGGAAGAAAACTCACGACTCGTTCATGAAGAAGTTAAGATTCTCGACTACCCAAACGGTGAAATTGCTATTCAATATGAACACCGAAAACTCAACTTCAAAACCTTTGATAAACTACAAAAAATCGACCAAGGTCGCGTGGTTGATAACAAACGGTTGGGCCAAGTATTACGTTTTGCTCAGCAAAAACAAGAAGAGTTTGAATTGAAGAAACAAAGTGAACGGAGTCGAAATGGTCCTAAACGAACAGCGCAAAAGCGATCAATACAAGAAAAATATAAGCTTTTAAACCCTGCTGCTAGCTCTAGTGTAAGGAAGTAAGTCGTTTTAGTTCAGACTAATTGGATGTATCCACAAACCGAATAAGTAACTCACCATCAAGACGATAGTACTCTTTTTCTTCGACCACAGAAGCTCCAATCGCTTGATAAAACTTCCCTGCATTTGGGTTGGTTGATTCTGCTGTCCAGTCAAATCGATTACAGTCAGTATCGATAGCGATTTGAGCAATGTGTTGCATTAACTTTATTCCAACCCCTTCACCTCTTACCATAGAAGAAACAAAAAGATCTTTCATAAACATTTGCCCTGAAAGCTTTGGTGCGGGATACATAATGGTGAATGTGGCAAAGCCGACTACGTTCGACTCATGATAAAAGGCTACAACCGATACACCTGAGTTCTGTGAAAAGACTTTATTACTTAGATAATCTCGAACCTCTGCCTCACTAGCAGCATCTTTGCCAAAGTAATAGCGTTCTAGCTCAATGAAAAGTGGAACTAAATCTAATGCATTTTCCTTGGTTAATTCTTTTATCATCCTAATCTAAACATACCTTTAATGAATATTATAATACTGTATATTTAATCAGTCTTATGTTCAACTTTTTAATCATCGAGTCTATAAACAGGACATTTTAATCTAGTTGAAAAAGCGGACATTTTAAAAAAGGAGTGACAAATGATGCATATGTAAATATAGTAATTTGAAAGATTGAGAAATAATGATTCAATGTAATAACAAAGTTGAATTATGGCCTAAAAGTTACGTTATTTACATAAGAGCCCTATTTAAATAACTAAGCCCCATGTAGTAGATAGCTAGTTTGCGAACGTGTTTTAGTATTCTAGACGCGTGCGCGTAATCATTTGGTGGCGATATTTCCAGTACACCATAGCTATTAGAATATATCGTGCGTATATCGCATGCTCTGTTTGTATCGGCGTTTAGGTTGATTCCATAAAGGTTTTACACTATATTTTTTCGACCAATTAGTATGGAAGCGGATGAATGCACATTAAATGGAAAATATTTTGCAGTTCACTCACAGTAATTCTGCTGTCATCTTGTTCCACAGTATCCAATTTAGAGCTGAAAAGTCGCGCTGCTGTTCAGGGACACCCCTCAATAATATCCTCAGAGTTCGCGCCTCAACAATCAGAAGAATGCACAATCCGCACTAAACAAAGTTGCCCAGAACCAAGTCCATTCCAAACAATTCGAGATGTATGTGTCGAACATGTCTTAAAGACAGCAATTGCATTAAATACCAATTATATCCTAGTCGAGAAGCCTGCATACTATCCCGTATTAGGAATTATAGACATTCCTGTTGGATCCCCCACTGCGACACTTTATAGTTGTAATAATCTTGTTTCTAACTCGGAATTGAAGTCCAAGGAATCAGAAAGCAGCGATTAACCCAAAATACCGTTTACTCAAGGTGAGCGGTAATATTTTTTCTTGAGTTATGTGTACTTGAGGTACGTTTCCAAAATTAGGCATAGAACCTAGTAGAACGATCAAAAGTTTGACTATATTTTAACTATGAATATAGAGCGAATGTAAATCTAATGTGGAAATTCGTATATCAAGCTATAAAAGTTACTTATTGCAGACT
>NZ_JBLNLI010000050.1:0-2919 GCF_059777565.1 Vibrio sp. A37
GAATATGATGAAGATAGCTTATCTGGCTCTGCATCAGAAAACGTAGTCGAAGAAAGCCTATGCTCTCATTTACTGAAATCAAACTGCCTAGTCACTAACCAGCCTGATTGGGGTAGCGTTTATATTCAATACAAAGGCAACGCAATTGATAAAGAGCAACTGCTTAGATATATCATTTCTTTTAGAGATCACAATGAGTTCCATGAGCAGTGTGTTGAACGTATTTACACAGATATCAAGCGTTGCTGCAATCCTGAAAAACTAACAGTATTTGCTCGATATACTCGACGTGGTGGCCTTGATATCAACCCATTCCGTAGTGATTTTGAAGAGGCTATGTCAGTGGACCGCACTTTTAGGCAGTAACTGAAAGTATTCAAGTTACTTGATGAAGTAAACAACCTGATAGCTAACACACTTTCCGGTTGTTTTAAATCTTACTACAACTTTTCTAATGCAATCCTGATTAGTAATACAGACCTCAATGAGTTCAAAGAAAACACATTAAGCGATTGCATCGATGATTTAAGCAAGCTTCTGGTGTTATTGCCAGAGACATTTCTGGAAGCTGAAATATCCGCAATCGTCATACCGTATGAAAATTGCGTAGTTACTTCTGTGTCAGCTCTGGGAATAATCTAGCCAAAGCTGTTACGCAAGAACAATAGGCTTGTTTGAGGTGATGCAATAAGAGTGAAAGATGGGAAGTGAAGGGTGTCCCTCTATTTTAAAGAGGGACACATAGCCAACTAACAGTGACTCTGTTCGTTTCATTAAGACCATCGGTGGCTTCTTTGTCCATCACGTATAGTTCTTAATTTGGTATGGATAGTATCAATTAATAACTCTTTTGCATAGCTGAAGTTACCTAGAAATTTGTTCTTGTAGTGATATAAGAACCCTCGCCCGATAGGGCGGGGAGAGGTCAGGTGATAACGGGCAAGATAATAAATATTTTGTTTTTTCCCGAATTCAACTTCGATTTTATCAACTCAAGAACTAACAAAATACGAACTGAAATGTCTTAACGTAGTAGCCAGCACTTTTCCGCAAACTACCCCTATAAGAATGTTGTGTTTGTTTTGTCATTTTTCACCTCGATAAAGAGAATAGATTCCTCTATCAAAGTGTCCAGCTTTATTAAAGCAGAATAAAGCAGAATAAAGCAGAATAAGACAGAGTGTGTTTCGTACTGCAACAAAGCCTTCTACCATCGTATGGGACGCTTTGTTGACAGACAGGTAAGACCAATCTTCGAAAGGGTTAGCTTTAATAGTTCAGCAATAATTTATTGGTACAAAGTCGGCAAATTTTACCACGAAAGATAAATTAAATGTTGTCACACAAAGTTATATTGGATGTTGATAATGCTTTGACCATACCGGCTCAGGATATCGATGATGCGTTAGCGGTTTTATTGGCATTAACTTCCAAAGAAGTCGAACTAATTGGTTGTACAACTTGCGCAGGCAATTGCTCTTCGCAGCAAGCAACTATAAACACTCTACGCATGTTGGAACTAGCAGACAGAGCTAGTATTCCCGTAGCTCAAGGGCGAGAAAATCCGCTTATTGAGGATCGAAGTGCACATCATGCATATTTGTCTGAAAAAACCGCGGGTAGTGAAAAGAAGTATTGGGAGCATAAACTAGATATTCCGTCTCCAACTATAAAACCTCATCATCTAAATGCCGAGGATTTTATTATTGAGTCAGTGAGAAAATATCCTAGTGAGGTAACGGTAGTTGCTGAAGGGTCATTAACTAACTTAGCTATGGCAATTTTAAAGGAGCCAGAGCTGATGAAAAATAATTTAAAACACATCGTACACATGTCTGCGGGTATTGATAATTCAGCATTTTTTGCAACAGGCACTCCGGATATACCTGCAAGTATTTGGCAAAACTATTTACGCTTCAATACAGACTACGATCCACATGCAACAGAAATCGTTGTCAAGTCGGGGATTCCTCTAACCTTTGTTCCGGTTTCTGTAACAAGTCGAGTGGAAATGACAATGGAGCAGCTGACATCAATAGGAGATAGTCAGAAAACGTCTGCTTTACATCAGCATATTTATAAGTATTGTAGACCTTGGTTTGAACTCAGTATTAATGAGCGCAAGCTAGAAGGCGCTCATATTCATGATCCGCTTGCATTAGCTGTTCTGTTTAAACCTGATTTTTGCAAATTCATTCCAATGAAATTTAACCTTGAGCGGTTCAGAAATCATAGCGACCCATTTATCCAGCCATTAGATGGAACAGAAGGTGACACAATTCAGGTTGCTGTTGATGTGGATGCTGAAGCGTTCAGCAAATTTTTAGTTCGCCGTTTATCTGAAGAAATAAAATAGTCAACACTAGAAAGGCTTTGTTGACACGCTCATTTAATAGTCAATTTTGATTTGATTGTGCCTTCCTTTATCCTTGTCGAAGGTGTGGCTGTGTACGAGAAGTTATTTAATCGCTATAAAAGCTTAAACGGGCGGAAGTCCTTATAGTTGCTTTCTGTTCCGTTGGACTTCAAACCCGTATATCGGTTGTTAATCCTAATCATGCTATCTATGTTTAAGACAAAAGTATGATTCTATTTAGAGTGAATGTTCGAGCAATAAAAACATGCTCATCGCGGTTGTTTGCTTTCGAAATGGCATTGAGTCTTAGCAGCATAGAAGGTCATTGGCGGCGCAGAGAGAAAGACATGTTGTACCCGCTTTATCCACCATGCTGAAATCTTAGATGGAAGGCCCATGATAGGGATATTCTTAATTATTTTCATTGTGTTACCTAATTGATAGAGAGCTGACAATGAAATAAATACAAATATTATACCAAATTCTATCCTGTTGAATTAAAAGATTGTTTATAAAATCATCTTGAAAGTTGATGACGAAAATGCCCAATCCCAGTGCAAATT
>NZ_JBLNLI010000051.1:0-1755 GCF_059777565.1 Vibrio sp. A37
AAAGACTAACCCCATCAATTAACCTTCCGGCACCGGGCAGGCGTCACACCGTATACGTCATCTTACGATTTAGCACAGTGCTGTGTTTTTAATAAACAGTTGCAGCCACCTGGTATCTGCGACTCTCAATAGCTCCATCCGCAAGGGACTTCACCGTCAAGAGCGTACCTTCTCCCGAAGTTACGGTACCATTTTGCCTAGTTCCTTCACCCGAGTTCTCTCAAGCGCCTTGGTATTCTCTACCCGACCACCTGTGTCGGTTTGGGGTACGATTCCTTACAATCTGAAGCTTAGAGGCTTTTCCTGGAAGCATGGCATCAATGACTTCACTACCGTAGTAGTTCGACATCGTGTCTCAGCCTTAAAGAGAGCCGGATTTACCTAACCCTCAAGCCTACGCACTTGAACCTGGACGACCGTCGCCAGGCCCACCTAGCCTTCTCCGTCCCCCCATCGCAATTGTAAGAAGTACGGGAATATTAACCCGTTTCCCATCGACTACGCCTTTCGGCCTCGCCTTAGGGGTCGACTTACCCTGCCCCGATTAACGTTGGACAGGAACCCTTGGTCTTCCGGCGAGGAGGTTTTTCACCCCCTTTATCGTTACTCATGTCAGCATTCGCACTTCTGATACCTCCAGCAGACCTTACAGTCCACCTTCAACGGCTTACAGAACGCTCCCCTACCCAATACTCAAAAGAGTATTGCCGCAGCTTCGGTTTATAGCTTAGCCCCGTTACATCTTCCGCGCAGGCCGACTCGACTAGTGAGCTATTACGCTTTCTTTAAATGATGGCTGCTTCTAAGCCAACATCCTAGCTGTCTAAGCCTTCCCACATCGTTTCCCACTTAGCTATAATTTGGGACCTTAGCTGGCGGTCTGGGTTGTTTCCCTCTCCACGACGGACGTTAGCACCCGCCGTGTGTCTCCCGGATAGTACTTACTGGTATTCGGAGTTTGCAAAGGGTTGGTAAGTCGGGATGACCCCCTAGCCTTAACAGTGCTCTACCCCCAGTAGTATTCGTCCGAGGCGCTACCTAAATAGCTTTCGGGGAGAACCAGCTATCTCCAGGTTTGATTGGCCTTTCACCCCTAGCCACAAGTCATCCGCTAATTTTTCAACATTAGTCGGTTCGGTCCTCCAGTTGATGTTACTCAACCTTCAACCTGCCCATGGCTAGATCACCTGGTTTCGGGTCTATATCCAGAGACTGAGCGCCCAGTTAAGACTCGGTTTCCCTACGGCTCCCCTAAACGGTTAACCTTGCCACTGAATATAAGTCGCTGACCCATTATACAAAAGGTACGCAGTCACACCACAAGGGTGCTCCTACTGCTTGTACGTACACGGTTTCAGGTTCTATTTCACTCCCCTCACAGGGGTTCTTTTCGCCTTTCCCTCACGGTACTGGTTCACTATCGGTCAGTCAGGAGTATTTAGCCTTGGAGGATGGTCCCCCCATGTTCAGACAGGATATCACGTGTCCCGCCTTACTCGATTTCACTTAAACTGCGCTGCCAGCTACGGGGCTATCACCCTGTATCGCGTGCCTTTCCAGACACTTCACCTGACGCAATAAAAGCTTAAGGGCTAACCCAATTTCGCTCGCCGCTACTTTCGGGATCTCGGTTGATTTCTGTTCCTCGGGGTACTTAGATGTTTCAGTTCCCCCGGTTCGCCTCATTAACCTATGTATTCAGTTAATGATACGTGCTTATGCACGTGGGTTTCCCCATTCGGAAATCGTAGACTC
>NZ_JBLNLI010000052.1:0-1740 GCF_059777565.1 Vibrio sp. A37
CCGGTGGCTCTGCGGGCGCACTCTGATGTGGAAGCGACGATCATTGATACCAAAGAGAGGTTGCGAGCGATACCAGACCGAGGGATTGGGTTTGGGGCGTTGCAGCAAGCGGGTGAGTTACCGGCTGAGTGGCCGCCTATTGCCTTTAACTACCTAGGTCAGCTGGGCGACATTCAGGCAGACTGTGATGGGATGTGGCAGTTAACGGGGGAGTTGGCGGGGGATGAAGTCTCATTGGAGAATCAGACGGCGCTGTTGCTCAATATTAATGGGGCGGTACAGTCAGGAGTGTTACGTTTCCACGTTCATTCGAGGTTAAGTTCAAGGCAGACTCAGGATTTT
This sequence comes from Vibrio sp. A37, assembly GCF_059777565.1. Classification (NCBI taxonomy): domain Bacteria; kingdom Pseudomonadati; phylum Pseudomonadota; class Gammaproteobacteria; order Vibrionales; family Vibrionaceae; genus Vibrio; species Vibrio sp. A37. The sequence goes on from NZ_JBLNLI010000052.1 coordinate 343, forward strand.
CTTCGGGTATTTGAGGCGGCCATAGAGACGGTGACGAACGTTGCTTGCCACAAAGCGGCACAAGGTGGGCTGCGTACACCTTCTGATTTCATGATTCGAAATCAGAAGGCGTGGGTGGAGTACAACAGAACATCAGAGGCTCAGGAAACTTTAATCGTATTTCCGTTAAAAGACATGGGTTACGAAATGTGGTTAAATACTCTGATCCCAGAGATCCCCTCACATATTCACCTCGTCATATTTGATACAGACAGAATCGGTAAGTACGACAGTTTTGAGGCTTGGTCATCAGATATAGCCGATACGATTATACAAAACGCCCTTTGCTTAACGGGGCATTGCTCGGTATTGGGGTGGAGTTTCGGTGCGGTGCTAGCTTATCTTACAGCGAATCGATTACAGGCTCTAAATATCGAAGTGGTGCACACCTTCTTAATGGATCCCTTAGTAACCGACTTGTTTACTGATAGACGTTATCAGGACAAAATTCATTGGTATAAAAATTTAGTTCTACCAACATTCGAAGGACAAACAACAGTGTATCAGTGTACTGTGCTGACTGAATCGATTGAATATACAGCAGACGCAGTTCGCTCTGATGGTTTAGGGTTCCGGCAATTATGCTCAAATATATCTGTGGTGAAGTTGCCCTGTTCGCATGGAGAAATACTATCAAATGATGAGTCTAAAAATAAGATGATCAATCATCTTTTAGAGAATATTAATGGCGATTCGTACCCTAAAGTATAAAGGTCGAGAGGTCACCAACTGAAATAGATGAATTGAGTATCGAACTTTGCCTTTATTTAAGATCAACTCATTGATGGGGAGGAGTATGTCAAAGAGCGGTTAACACATTATCCAATGCTAAACGAGCTAGTGTATGCAGTAGGTTACCTACTGCAATGTAAACCTGTGCTTTTGTCCAACCGTCATTGCAGCCATTGTCATCAGTACACATCTCGGCGAATAGATAAGAGCCGGTGAATTGGTCGTACATACGGGCAGGTAGGTGACCAGAAGATACTTCCGCATCAACACGATTTGAAGACTTCTCTTTGGTGAACTTTGGATTGTAGGCAAGAAGAGTCGTATGTGAAGCTTCTTTCGCGTGCGGATGGTTGAATTGGAAGTTGGTAGCAAACGTACAGTAGAAACGCTCTTTTGCTTCGTCAGAATCTATAACAATGAACTTCCAAAGTTTGAGAGTTAATCGATGATGCAGATAGACGACATGCCTCTTTCCGGACTTGCATATCTTCTGTGTCAATTGTCTTGTTAAGCAAGCAAGAGAAATCAGGGACACAGAATACGTCAAGTTAAAGATATGGCAAGTCTCAGTCAAAGAAACATACTCTATGTTTTATTCAAAAACTTAAGTTCACTTAAGCAGAAAAG
>NZ_JBLNLI010000053.1:0-1697 GCF_059777565.1 Vibrio sp. A37
GAACCAGAACCAGAACCAGAACCAGAACCAGAACCAGAACCAGAACCAGAACCAGCAAATGAATTTGGTGTTCCCCAGGACTCTGATTGGGAAATTGATGAAGCTGCAGATGTGCTCTCTGAACATGAGATACAAACAGATAAACCTGTTGAGACAACGACAGATAACATTGAAGCAGAACTTTCTGGTGAAGATGACACCGAACAAGAATCGGCATTAGCTGGGTTAGAAAGTGACGAAGACTCTGAAAACCTCGAACAAGAGTCACCATTAGCTGGATTAGATATCCCTGCAGAACAGACACAAATAGAAGATGGGGCACCAGAGCAAGAGCTTCTAAAAGTCGAGCCAGAAATAGAAGAAAGCGTAGAACTAGGCAGCATTGATGCAGATGATTTACCGCAGACTGAAGTAAGCGAACCTGAAGTTGAAGATTCAGACTTCGATTTACTAGAGCTAGAGGAAACGGAAGAAGCAGAAGTAATAAGCCCTTTGATGGAAGAGCCGTTAAACGAAGAGTTGTCCGAAGGTAGTGTGTCTGAGCTGGATGCTTCTGCCATTGATGAAGAGAATGAGCTAGAGCCTGAACTCGAGAATGACTTAGACGTCGGTGATATTGATGTTGAAGACATAGAACCCGAAGTGGGTGAGAGTGAAATCGATGAAGCAGATTTTGAATTGCCAGAGTTAGATGAAACTGGTGACATCGAATCTGAAATAACCGTAGAAGAATCTTTAAGCGAGCCACTAGTAGAAGAGGACATCGTTTCTGAGCTGGATGCCCCCGCCATTGACGAAGAGGTCGAGCTGGCCCTTGAGCTCGAAAGTGAATCAGGCATCGGTGATATTGATGATGAAGACCTAGAACAATCTGGGGTAGATGGGACTGAAGTCGATAAGGCAGATTTCGAGTTACCAGAGTTAGATGCAACCAGTGGCATCGAATCAGAATTATCTGCTGAGGAACCTTTAAGCGAGCCATTAGTAGAAGAGGATACCGTTTCTGAACTGGATACTCCTGTTATTGACGAAGAAGTATCATTGGAGCCAGAAACTGCAGAAGGATTAAATCTAGACGATATTGACGTTGACGAGCTTCAGCAACCAGAAGTGGGTGAGATTGACGTCGATGAGGCTGACTTCGATTTACCAGAACTAGAAGAAACGGAAGATTCAGAGCCAAGCCTTTCGCTGGAAGAGCCTTTAAGCGACGAGTTGTCAGCAGAGGATGTGTCTGAACTGGACGCACCTGTCATTGACGAAGAAGTAGCGCTCGAGCCAGAAACTGCAGAAGGATTAAATCTAGACGATATTGACGTTGACGATCTTCAGCAACCAGAAGTGGGCGAAATTAACGTCGATGAGGCTGACTTCGATTTACCGGAACTAGGAGAAGCAGAAGATGCAGAACCAAGCCTTTCGATGGAAGAGCCTTTAAGCGACGAGTTGTCAGAAGAGGATGTGTCTGAACTGGACACACCTGTCATTGACGAAGAAGTAGCGCTCGAGCCAGAAACTGCAGAAGGGTTAAATCTAGACGATATTGACGTTGACGATCTTCAGCAACCAGAAGTAGGTGAGATTGACGTCGATGAGGCTGACGTCGATTTACCAGAACTAGGAGAAGCAGAAGATGCAGAACCAAGCCTTTCGATGGAAGAGCCTTTAAGCGACGAGTTGTCAGAAGAGGATGTGTC
>NZ_JBLNLI010000054.1:0-1330 GCF_059777565.1 Vibrio sp. A37
CGTCAACCTGCCCTCTCTCCTCCAGGCTCTGTCCGTCACGCATCACCACGTACGCTACCAGATAAGGGCTGCCCCCCGCTTTACTCTTCGCCACCACCGCCGCTTGTTTGACTGACTCAAGCTGGGTTAACGCCGATTCTATCTCCCCCGGCTCTATCCGATAGCCGCGGATTTTTACTTGAAAATCCGTTCGACCTAAGTACTCCAAATTGCCATCGGGCAACCAACGCACTTGATCACCGGTTTTGTACAACCGGGTATACCCTTTCTCAATGTCACTTTGCGTCGCAAATGGGTTATCAATAAACCGCTCGGCCGTGAGCTCTGGACGGTTTAAATACCCTCTCGCTAAGCCTGCCCCCCCAATGTAAAGCTCACCGGGGACCCCTACCGGAACGAGAGACTGTTGGGCATTTAAGACAAACAATTTTTCATTATCTAGTGGCACACCAATTGAGTTATGCGGACCATTGTTTCTTGACGCACTCCAAATACAGCTTTCAGTTGGACCATAAACCTGAGTCACACACCGGGATACCGTCAATAATGTCTGATTGAGCTCATGTGAAATCGACTCCCCACCGCAGAGAACTTGAATGTTAGATAATATTGTTAAAGTGGGTTTATCCATTTGATCATGCAATGTTTGCCAAACGGAAGGCGTCAATTGCATAACATTAATTTGGTTGAAATGTTTAGCAAGCGTCTTCATTGCCATTTCATGGCTAGATAAAAAGACCGTCCCACTACAAATCAAAGGACTAAACAATTCCAACCCAAAAATATCAAATGTATATTGAGTGATACTTAACGTAGATACTGCGCCGTTTACTATGTATTTTTCATCAATATTTTGTATAAAGTTCGTGATGGCATGTTGTTCAATCATCACCCCTTTAGGCTGCCCTGTCGTCCCCGACGTATACATCACATACGCCAAGTCCGAAGGCCCGCTGCAACACGGTACATTCCCTCTCGAGAGCGATTGACTCAGCGCGTCCTGCTCCACCCTCAACACCATGGGAATCGAGGCGCACTCCGATAGCCAGCTATCAAGCCGTTCAACATGGTGTGACTGCGTCAGCACCATCGGCGTTTGGGTATCGTCCACCATAAACAAAGTGCGAGCTTTTGGGTACGCCGGGGATATCGGCACATACGCCCCGCCCGCCTTCAGCACCGCTAAAATACTGATGACCATCTCCAAACTCCGGTCAAAATACAGCGCGATTAACGTATCCGGCTGCAAAGGAGTGTGATGCTCTTGTTGATGCGTTGCTCGGATAAGCGCCGCCAATTGATTGGCCTTCTCATTCAGCGCCCGGTAGGT
>NZ_JBLNLI010000055.1:0-1147 GCF_059777565.1 Vibrio sp. A37
AGTTAATGATACGTGCTTATGCACGTGGGTTTCCCCATTCGGAAATCGTAGACTCTAGTGGCTTTTACTGCCTTATCTACGCTTATCGCAAGTTAATACGTCCTTCATCGCCTCTGACTGCCAAGGCATCCACCGTGTACGCTTAGTTACTTAACCATACAACCCAAAAAGGTCTCGCTTGGTCTTTTTCCTTTATGCTGCGTTGCCATCAGAATTTGCTTGGTCACAACCAGACGGTTGCTCCCAGCGACAAATTCTTCAGCGCCTTGCCTAAAGAAAAAATCCACTTCGCGATACATACGGGTGTATGTTAATCACTAAAGGTGTCTCAATTTATTTAAACATGATTGAGACTGATAATTGCCGGACTCAAATATGAACAACATAAAATACGTTGTCCCCAAGAACACTTGAATGTGTGTTGGTACCTAAATCTTTAAAAGAAATAGGATTTGAGAACTTTTAATTGAATAACTTAATGATCACAGTCTTGAGCTGTTTTGTTTCACTTTTTCAAAAGTGAAAACCATTAAGCTATTCGTCAGCTTTCCAAATTGTTAAAGAGCAAGATGCATAAAACATCATTCAAATATTCTTATCAGAACACTTTGATGATGACTTATTGAGTTTTCCAAATCTGGCTTATACAAGGCAAGTTGAGAGGAAGCATATGAACAATATGCGACGAACAACTTAACGCCGTAGAAGAAGATTTTGGTGGGTCTGAGTGGACTTGAACCACCGACCTCTCGCTTATCAGGCGAACGCTCTAACCACCTGAGCTACAGACCCACATCTTTTTGCTCGATTAAACCTTATCAATCTGTGTGAACACTCATCGCAATAATCTATTCGTATAAGGAGGTGATCCAGCCCCAGGTTCCCCTAGGGCTACCTTGTTACGACTTCACCCCAGTCATGAACCACAAAGTGGTGAGCGTCCTCCCGAAGGTTAAACTACCCACTTCTTTTGCAGCCCACTCCCATGGTGTGACGGGCGGTGTGTACAAGGCCCGGGAACGTATTCACCGTAGCATTCTGATCTACGATTACTAGCGATTCCGACTTCATGGAGTCGAGTTGCAGACTCCAATCCGGACTACGACGCACTTTTTGGGATTCGCTCACTCTCGCAAGTTGGCCGCCC
>NZ_JBLNLI010000057.1:0-1016 GCF_059777565.1 Vibrio sp. A37
ACCACCCCACTGTCCGTGACGTATCTAACCGCTCGTCAATCGGCTCACGACCGTGTCCTTCCACTGTGATGAGCGTGTCATTCCGCTCAAACACTGTCGATAGCGCTATCGACAGTGCACTCAACAACAAATCATTAATCTCGGTGTGATACCCCTTCGGCGCCTCTTGAAGCAGTTGAGCGGTCAACGACTTGCCCCACTGCAATGTATGACGGGAGGCCTCTGAGGGGGAGGGCCACGACGCTTGCTTCGAGATGACCTCACGCCAATAGCCACTCTGCTCTGACCGTTGCTCTGCGTACTCCAACACCGCCTGCACCCATTGACGATAACTGCTCGTTTTATCAGCCAGCCCCTGCCCTGTCAGTAATTGTTGTACGTCTTCTGACAGTATCCGCCAAGACACCGCATCGATGATTAAATGGTGCGCCATCCATACCAAACGGGCATGCCCATCCTGGCAACCCACCACATGCACCGCTCGCCACACTGGACCCGACTGGATATCCAACGAGGCTTGGTAATCGCACATGGCCTCCCACCATTGCCTCTCATTCCATGCGCGAACATCCAGCGTTACAAGCGGCGGCGTCATACTGCGCGAATTGTACACCTGCACCCAACCCGACTCAGAGCGCTGATAGGCCACTCGTAGAATATCATGCTGCTGTGCCAACGCCGCTAACGTCCTGTCAAGTTGCTCTCGAGTCACATTCGATGGAATGCGCTGCGTGAAGGATTGATTGAAGTGGTTTGGCTTCGCGAATCGACGGTCAAAGAACCACTGCTGAACAGGCAAGAGCGCAAACTCACCCAACAACGTCCCTTGCTCAGCCACGATGTTTATCTCAGAGTGTTCAGACAGGCAATGCGCCAACGCTTTCACGGTCGGTGCCTCAAAGATATCTTTCACCTGAAGGGAGTGTCCTGCTCGGCGCAATCGAGAGACCAACTGGATAGAGACAATAGAATCCCCACCGATGCGGAAGAAGTTATCTTCTATCCCCACTCGCTCA
>NZ_JBLNLI010000058.1:0-933 GCF_059777565.1 Vibrio sp. A37
TTGTGCATCAGATGTATCAGGCCTTATGTCAAGGTGACACCCCGAATGTGCAGTCAGAGCTCACGTATCCGAGGGTGCAGCGTTACCTGCAGCACAACACAACCCGCAGTGACCATTATTGGCAGACTCAAAGGGGACGTTGGGAAGGGACGACGGATGTGCGTTACCTGCTCAGTGAGCCCAGTCGCTTGCATCAAGACCGTGTGGTGGGCGAGCAGCGCACCGTTTCAGTGACGATGGAGGGCGACAGTTTTCATGCGCTGACAGCGCAGTGTCGTCGATTGGGGATGACGTTAAACGTTGCGGTCCAATTTGCGTGGCACAAACTCTTACACGAGTACAGTGGCAGTGAACAAACGTTAGTGGGCACCACAATCTCTGGACGAGATCTGCCGATCGATGAGATTGAACAGAGTGTGGGGTTGTACATCAATACGTTACCGTTGTGTGTGGTGTGGCAGGCTGACGCCAGTTGCGTGTCGGTCATGGCTCAGATCCAGCAGCGCATTGCAGAGCTCAATGCTTACAGTAATGTTCCCCTCGCTAGGCTGCAAAGAGATGGGGAGCGCTTGTTCCACAGTTTATTGGTGTTTGAGAATTACCCGACACCAGTGAATGACATGCAGAGTGATCTTCGAGTGCGGGGAAGCATAGAGAAAATGGATTACCCACTCTCACTGATTGCTTATGAAGAAGGTGAGCAATTAACGATGCACCTTAAGTATGACAATGCCGTGTTGACCTCCCCAGATGCGAAGCGACTTAAGGGGCAACTTCAGCAAGTGCTCTGCGCTCTGGCTGACTCGCCAGAGCAAGCGCATCATGGCCTGACACTGACGACCGTTGAAGAGCGTCATACTTTATTGCATGAGTGGAACCAGACAGAAGCGGACTGCCCACAAGATAAGACGCTGAGTGAGCTGTTTGAGCAAC
>NZ_JBLNLI010000059.1:0-903 GCF_059777565.1 Vibrio sp. A37
CTTGTCGGTGTGTGAGATAAGAGCAAAGGGGTACGAGTATCGTTTGCATTAATTTTAGCATCCGTGTGTAGCTCACGAGCCTAGGAAATTCAGCCGACAGATAACGACAGACAAACTGGCAATAGTAGGTTTTAAAGTCACGAAAACCAGATTGGTGGAAAGCGATGACGATAGTCATCACTTCACTAACAGACAATCGAGACGGCTTATTTCTTACCTTTTGCCCAGAGGAGACTAAATGTTTTTGCCACGCAGGAAGAAAAGCCTGACAAAAGTCGTCGACATCCACAAAGATAGCGTCTAAGTTATTCATGCCCAAGTCCTTATGCGAAATGAAGTTTTAGTCAAACGATCAGATCGCGGCTTGGGCTTTTAGTTCCATCTATTTCTTATGCGCAGCTCAGGTAACATAAATATCCGGCTAGTAGTCAACCGTCAGTGATTGCGCCGAATCGTTTAAATCGTCAATTCAACCCACAAAACCTAAACAGGCTGTGGTCTGGCGATATTACTTATATCCGAACGCAACAAGGCTGGCTGTATCTCGCAGTGATAATGGATTTATGCTCACGAAAAGTGATTAGCTGGACGTTCTCAGATAAGCTCAATAGCGAACTAATGACAAGGGCCTTGAGACTGGCGGTCAATAAACGGCAACCTACTGATGGAGTGTTATTTCATTCAGATCAGTGAGTGCAATATACGTTTGAAGCATTTCAAAACTCTCTGAAAAAGCATGGCTTAATCTCAAGTATGAGTCGATCAGGAAATTGTTTAGACAATGCGGTAACCGAAAGGTTTTTCCGTAGCTTAAAATCAGAGCGGATTAATTATCGTCATAATCAAACAAGACGTGAAGCGATGGCTGATATCATTGACTATATAGAGCCGTTTTATAACCAA
>NZ_JBLNLI010000005.1:0-381631 GCF_059777565.1 Vibrio sp. A37
CAAAACTTTTTTAAGCACTTGGCTTAGCTAGGAGACCTTGCTAACTGGGCGCTTGGCTTGTTTGAAGCCATCCCGTGTCAGCGAGGGGGCATTATAGAGATCGGAACTTTATTGGCAAGCGTTTTTTTAACTTTTTTCAGAAATAATATCGCTTTGAGCAGATGTTGTGCGAACCGTGATATTTACCCACAGAATTTAGACATTATCCACCAGCTATCCACATTAGCATGTGGTTAACTAGTCATTAATCATCACTATCGAAGAAATACGAAATTCGCGAGCGGGGGTTAAGATACTCTTTGACCTTATCTGGGAGCTTATTGGGCAATATAGCGTTAACAATTTTGATCTCTTTATCTTCAAGCTCAATAATAGGGGCTTGCGTTCGAGGCACTGAAGGATCGTATATCAGTACATTTGGATAAAGAATCGCTTTGCTGTTTACAGAAATAACTAAACCAACCATCTGATTGGATAGTTGAACGACGGTTCCTGGCGGATAGACCCCCATAAACTTAATGAGCAAATTTAAATTGTCATTGTTGTAGTGCTTTTTGCAATTCTTGTAGAGATGAGAAAGTGCGACATAAGGAATTTTTTGCTCAGAAGGAATACTAGGATGGCACAAGTTATCGTAGGCATTCGCCAGAGCGACTATCTGGGACAACTCATCAATCTCAGAACCCTTTAACCCTTCAGGATAACCAGAGCCATCAATCAACTCATGATGCTGAGCGATAACTTTTTTAGCACTATCTGGAAATGTGTCCATATTATTCGCCAGTTCAACACCATATTTGGTATGAAGCTTCAAATAGTTTTTTTCTGGCTCTGTCAGTGGTGTTTGCTTACGAACAATCGTGGTTGGTACTTTTAGCTTGCCTATATCATGAAATAGCGCAGCAAATGACAACTCTTTCAATTGCTCTGATCCTAACCCTTTTGCTTTCCCGATCATCAACGCAATCACTGACACATTTAACGAATGAAAGTAGACATCTTCAAACTCACTTTTGCTATTTATTAGGTGTAGCGTGACATGGTCATCACTCATTAACTTGTCGACGATATCACTCACTAATGCAGTTGCTTCATCTATAGCTTGCTCTGGCCTACTACGAATTTTATTCATAACAGCTCGCATTTGGGATAAAGATCGCTCAAACTCTTTTTCACAATTGATAACTCTGCGGCGGTAGGCATTCAGTTTTTCGATTCGTTGTTGTTTTTCTTCCCAGAGTTTCTGTGCCTCCGCATCTATTTCTTGCTTGTCTTCTTTATTACTATCTAGTGAAGGCTCAGTATTTGGAGGTAATGGCTTTGTGTCACTTTGATTTAAGTTGATAAAAACATGCTCGATCCCCAAGTGGCGGATCATTTTGATCTGTTCTTCGTTTTTTATCTTAAAACTATTAAATAGGAAGGGGTGATCATTCCACTTTACAGGAAGTCGAATATGTAGACCTGGCTGGAGCCTATCAACGGTGATTTTAATACTCGCCACAAAAACAACCTCCTGTGTTTTAGCTTATATATCACCACTTGAACGATAAGTTAAAGATGGTTGTGCATGCATACACACATTTAGATGATAATGTTTTCAATCAGTGCGTTAAACGCCTTCTGTCGCACTTTCGCAATAATAAGTTCTATAAAATATACACTTAAAAGATAGTAAATTTGCTAAAACTCGCAACCACTTAACACTAAGATTTGTTGAAAATGTCCAAAAGCTCACTCGCTAAAGATGAAAAACTCTCTGAGAGTGAGCTATGGGAATCAGATAAAACAGGATCAGTTGATTCCTTCAACCCAATAGATGGAGTCTGCCTTCTTGTTACTTCTTGGGTGCCCTTCCGCTAGAACTTTATATTTCCCTTTGTAATTCAGATAATTACAATCTATCGGCCCCTTATCTGTATTGTAGCAATCTATCAATATTGAAGTAAATTGCGGGTCTTTACCTTCTAGAATCTTGACCGCTCGCTCTTTCTCAACCATATGAACAGGCCAATTTTCATATAAATAAAAGATAGAAGACATTGTCTCTGTGAAGCTTATCCCTGCGATTTTAGAACGTTGATCTACAGGAATATGGCTAACAAATTTATTCAAGTCTCTACTCATATCTTTCGTTACATCTATTCCCGGAAACAGGTGAGTTATCCCAGCAAAGAAAAATAGCGCCGTAATTACAGACATCTTTACCCAGCTTTTCCATTTCGTAAACTCAACCTTCCATATCAAGAATACACAGATGAAAGCTAATACTGTGGTCCAATGCCACTCACTTAACCAATGAATCGTTCGAGTCGGGATCTTGTTCAGAGGTAAGAATTGATACCACAGTGGCGTTGTTACAATCGCCACGAGGAATACACTCATTAGCGCCGCCCAAGCTTGCCTGTACCTGTTAACCCAATTTCCTTTTAGCTGAGAAATTGCTTCTGTACTAATCATCGCGAATAAAGGCATAAGTGGCGCTAAATACATCGACCTTTTGGTTTCCGAATAAGAGAAAACAAAGATCACAGTTGCAAACCACACAAGTAAAAAACCGTCGTACCAAGAAATGCTTTTCTCTTTAAAATAACGCTTTATGAGTAGCACAAACCAAGCAAAGAAAAATGCAGTCCAAGGCAGTGTATACTCTGAAATTCCATTTAAGTAATAGAAAGGACGCCCTTTGATAACATGGCCTAACGCAGCACTCGCCGTACCTGTAAATCGACCTACTTGATTTTGCCAAAACCATTCATACCAAAGCTGGGGAGAAGCAGTTAGATAAAATGGGTATACCCAAGAAGCAATGACCACAGCCATTATAGCAATACCTATAACATGCTGGACTACGATGTTTGATGCGGAAGGATAACTCGAAAGATCTTTTTTACGTAAATAACAATAGCGCAATAAAAGGTAAACCCAAGCCGGGAAGATTAACACAATAGCCACTGGCCCTTTACTTAAAAAAGCCAAACCAGTGAAAATCCCCGCTAGATAAAGCCAACGTAACTTATTGCGAAAATACGCCTCAGCAAATGCCCAAACAGCTGCCGTCACAGTGAATATCAAGGCTGCGTCTACTCTCAACCAATGAAAGTTAAGAATAAAGCCTTCTGATGTTGCTAATATTGCGAAACAAACCCAAGCTGAATGATTGTCTTTAAGCCTCTCCACTAACTTGAATGCAACCAGTAAAGTCCCTAAACATAGGAGAGCTAGAGCGAGCCTACCGGACATAACTGCATCCAATGGGGTCAAGTGCATAACAAATGTAGATAAAATAAAAAAGAATGGTGGTTTTTCTACGAATGGGATGCCTGCATAGGACGGGATAATAAAGTTACCTGTCATATACATGTTATGTATAATTGCGGCGACTCGTGGTTCATCTGGTGTCCATACTTGATGATCAAATAGTCCGCTAAAAGTAACTATTACGGAAGCAAGTACTAAACAAACCTTCCATAAATCAAAATTTTTAAATTTCATTTGATTAGAGTGTCTCGGCAATTTTAATGTTATTCGCACACATACGATAGCGAGTCACTCTAACTTTCACCTAACGAATGTCAATATAATTGGGAGAGTCTTTATATGACTTTACCTACTTATGACAATAATCCCTTTTTGTAGCAAGGCACACTATTAAATATATTCTGAGCGGCTTGCTTTACTGTATTTGATACTGCCCCCCAACCAATCACATTCGAACAGCTACGCAGAATCTCTTAGAATTATTTTTGGCGTCAATATTAAACTTTGTCGCGCTTTGTCGCTACTCTTCATCTGATGAATTATTCTTAGGCCAGCGTTACGACCTATTTCTCGAATGGGAGTTGAAATAAACGTTAATGGAGGTTGGGTTAGCGTAGCCTCTGGGACATCATCAAACCCTATCAACGCGATTTGCTGGCCAATATGGTTATCTTTTCCGACACTACGGTTAGTTCGATTAATACCATAAAGAGCGCCCAATGCAGTTACTGAGTAGTGGCAAAGAATTGCGGTGACGGTCGGGTATTCACTAATGAGTTTTCGTACTACCTCAGAAGACGCCACCATATTTTCTTCACATTCGACCACCCAATCAGGCTTAAACGGTAAACCAAATTGCATCAAACTGCTGCAATAACCCCCTAGCCGCTCTGCTCGGCTAAGTGAATCACTTTTCCCACCAACATAAGCAATCTGTCGATGTCCTTGTTGTATTAGGTGTTCCGTCGCCATTTTCGCTGCTTGAACATTATCTGGCCCAACAAAATCAATTTCTTGACTTACCTTTGCTCGAGCGACACAAACTAGCGGTATGTTAAGCTTTTCTAGCGTATTGTCATTTGGAAGGCCTATATCTCGAATAGGGCAAAACACAATACCACCCACTCCCTGAGCAAGCATGGTTGATACACATTGATCAAACCTTTCTTGGTTAGATCCGGATTGAGCAAGAAACAACATATATCCGTGATCTTCCAATACATCACTAAGTCCAGCGGCAACTTCCGAATAATATGAGTCACTAATATCTCGAACGATGAGCCCTATCAATTCTGAGCGCTGAGAGCGCAAATTAGATGCTGCTCGATTTTTAATATAACCGAGCTCGTCAACGGCTTTATTTACGTTAGCAATGGTCTCAGGAGAAATGCGTCCTTTGTCACTCAACACCATCGATACTGTCGTGACCGATACACCCGCTTTCTCTGCGACGTCCTTAATCTTTATTTTCTTCTCTACCATTGTTATCCAAACTGTTTCACCACTTGGTACAAACCCACCATTTAGTAAATCGTTAAACCTATAGAGATAAACATCAATTCCAAGTGACTATAACACCTTAACTTTACTTATAAAGTTATTCCGATCTCGGTCACGGCAATTATGATAAAACGTTTTATCATAATTTTATCAAATGACCAATTAGGTCCAATATTGGGACAAGAATAGAAATTGGTGAGCATGAAGCTTACTAAGCAAATTAGATTAATGACCGGAGACGTCATATGAGACCCAAAAACAGCAAAAGTACTTTGTGGGAGTTTTTCCAAAGCCTCGGTAAAACATTTATGGTGCCAGTCGCCCTACTTGCATTCTCAGGTATTTTGCTCGGTATCGGCAGCTCATTTTCAAGTACTGCACTAAAAGAAGCCCTACCATTTTTTGATACCCCAATACTTCAATACATCTTTATATGGATGACAAAAATTGGTTTAGTCGCTTTTATTTATCTACCTGTAATGTTTGCGATCGCAATTCCGATGGGACTTGCGAGAGAAGAAAAAGGCGTGGCAGCCTTTTCAGGACTCGCCGGATATGCAGCTCTCAATTTAGCCATTAATTTTTACCTAACCGTGAATGGTATTTTGGATAGCGAGACTCTACGTCAAAGCTATGGGGTAAAATCTATTTTAGGTACCGAGTCTATCGATACAGGTATCTTAGGAGCAGTCATTGTCGGTATTATCGTCGCTAAGCTGCACGCACGGTTTTATACATTTAAAATGCCTGACGCACTAGCATTCTTTGGCGGCGCGCGCTTTGTTCCAATTGTATCTACCCTGACACTGGGTATTGTTGGCTTAGTAGTACCATTTGTTTGGCCATTTTTTGCAGCAGGTATCAACGGTATTGGCCATGTAATTCATGGCGCTGGTGTCTTTGGGCCATTCTTATTTGGAACAGGAGAGAGACTTCTTTTACCTATTGGCCTTCATCATATTTTGGTCGCACTAATCCGATTCACTGAAGCGGGTGGAACAATGCATGTATGTGGTGAAACCGTTTCAGGTGCACTGAACATTTTCTACTCTGAGCTTTCTTGTAACCAAGTACATGAATTCACTCCTTCTGTTACTGCTTTTTTATCCCAAGGAAAAATGCCTACCTTCCTAGGCGGTCTGCCAGGCGCAGCGCTTGCAATGTATCACTGCGCGAAACCAGAAAATCGTGGCAAAATTAAAGCATTATTGCTGTCAGGTGTCGTAGCCTGCATCGTTGGCGGTATTACAGAACCTCTCGAGTTTCTCTTCCTATTCACTGCTCCAGCACTCTACTTCGTTCATGCAGTTCTAACTGGATTAGGCTTTATGGTCATGGGTATGCTCGGTGTCACTATTGGTAACACCGATGGCAACATCATCGACTTTATTGTATTCGGTGTATTGCAAGGCACAGCCACCAAGTGGTATCTAGTCCCAGTTGTAGCTGCTATTTGGTTTGCTGTTTATTACTCTGTCTTTAGATTCGCGATTTTAAGATTCAACATAAAAACTCCGGGTCGAGAGTCTGAAGAAACACCAACTTCAGAGGAACTTGAAGGCATCATTTCTACCGCTGGCAGCAAAGGAGGACTCATCTTAGCAGCTCTTGGCGGATCAGAAAATATCACATCATTGGATAACTGTATTACTCGCTTACGCCTTACTGTAGAGGACATGTCCCTTGTCAACGAAGCAAAATTGAAATCATGCGGTGCTTTGGGTGTAGTGAAGTTGGATAAGCACAGCTTGCAAGTCGTCATTGGTACGCAAGTACATATTGTAAAAAATGAAATGCAATCACTGATGACAGCCACAACATAAGCATTGCAATGAAGCAGAGTTGCCCACTCTGCTTCATTACTTACCTTTCCAAACCCTACTACTCACCAATACTCTAGAAGAAAGTAAAAATTGGAGTTTCAATGTTTGATTTTTCAACCCCTATCGATAGAACAGGCACATACTGCACGCAGTGGGACTATGTCGAAGACCGTTTTGGTAAAGCAGGACTACTGCCCTTCACCATTTCAGATATGGATTTCGCTGCACCGCAAACAATTTTAGATGCCGTAAACAAGAGAATGGCACATCCAGTATTTGGTTACAGCCGCTGGAATCACGATGACTTTAAGCAATCCATTACCGGTTGGTTTTCAAAACGCTTTAACGCTGAGTTATCCAAAGAACATGTTGTTTACGGGCCATCTGTTATCTACATCATTTCTCAGCTTATTCGCCAATGGAGCACACCCAAACAAGGCATCATCATTCATACCCCTGCGTACGATGCTTTTGACAAGATGATTCTTGGGCTTGACAGACAGCTCGTGACTAATCAGTTACTACGTGACACGTCTGGATATACCATTGATTGGGACAAGCTAGAGCTGCAACTTTCCGACCCAAATAACAAAATACTTTTACTCTGTAGCCCACATAATCCAACAGGAAAAGTCTGGAGTATTGAAGAGTTAGCCTATATGGATGAACTTTGCGCGAAACACAATGTGGCAGTGATTAGCGATGAAATTCACATGGATGTTTGTTTTAAAAAACACACGCCATGGCAAGGGTTTGGTATGTCGGATAACTGGGCGTTGGTTAGCTCAGCTTCGAAGTCATTTAACATCCCAGCACTTAATGGCGCTTACGCTTTTATTGCCAATGAACAGGCGAGAAATCAGTTTTTATTTAACCTCAAGCAAGTCGATGGGCTTTCCTCACCTTCTATTCTTGGAGTTATTGCGACCATGGCCGCCTACAACCATAGCGAAGAGTGGCTAGATAAACTCATTGAATATGTGCACGCTAACCACAGCTACGTACAACAACAGCTTGCTCGTGAAATTCCCTCTATCGACTATCAAGTTCCCGACGCAACCTATCTGGCCTGGATTGACTTATCACCCCTCGCAATCGATATGGACGAGTTAAACAGCCAGCTCATAGAAAAGTATAATGTTGCAATCATGCAGGGAAAAATATACGGAGAAGCCGGGCAACAATTTGTTAGGCTGAATTTAGGTTGTCCATGTTCTAAAGTAGCAACAGGACTCCGCGCTCTAATCAGTGCTATTAAAGATTTAACTAGTAAGCGACTAGACATTGAGTCATGACTTGTAACTTTAGTGAATGACCCTGTACTAGTAAGTTGAGATAGTTTTTGACCAATGTGTCCGAAAGCTGATGCCGCCAACTCCCCGAAAAGCCTGCATGATTCCACTGACTCCATTGCTAAACAGCATTATCAGCAAGTTACTCTCGTGTAGCACCACTACCGTGCTATCTGAACAAGATAAGTGTTTGAGTTAAGTGTTAATGAGTCGCCTTGCACAAGCTGAACCAACCAATAATTTTTATCTATAGCATAACACAAATTGCTGCGGCCAATTATCGAGCGCTCATATACAGAATAAGTAATCCTAAAAGTCTTGCGGAATGGGCAAAACGAGTGTTTAGCACTGAACGAACACTCACAAAACATTTTCAAGGGAGATAAAAATGAGCTTCAACAAATGGCGTAAGAGGGCAAAATTAGTAAAATCAAAGACCCTACTCAAACAGTCGATCTCCATCAATGAAATTGCCTTTCAACTACGTTACAATCGAGACTCATCATTCAGTAAGATGTTCAAGAAATTAACTAGCATCACATCAAAACAATATCGAAAGCAAACCTGGTAAAGTGAGTAATGTAAATACGTTAGATCGATTGGCCTTGACTTATCCTAAATTCACCTTAGCCCACTATTTTTTGAACAATACACCTGATAAAACATTTAAACTCTACCTAGAGTCTTTCTTAATAGAACCGATATCCATCGGTATCTCGGAGCACTTGAGATCAACAAAGTAATTTACTATCTGATAATCATAAAATCTAGGCAGTTTCCGCCCCCAAAAAGGTCTCGCCTCCAGCTAAACAAACTATATAATACTTGCTATATGTGTACTCGGAGAGCTTTTATTAGACTGGGGACAGCTCTCGCTAGCACTTGACAAATTTTCACTACAACAGTTAACAATCGGTTGGCTAGAAAATGATGCGATAGAGGTCATAAACCGGTATATTCTCCCCTTTTATTTGATAAGATTGCATCTTGTGATATTCCCACCACAAATTTCAACTATAGATTTGGGCCCAGCCTAAATGAATGGGTAACATAGGTTGAAGTAACATTAACATATAAAACACTCTCTATCTCAGTGCATGTCTTCTAAATTAATGATTTATAGCACTTTTATAGACCAAAAATTAAACAAGGTGCATACAATGCAGATCATTATTCCTATGTCTGGTTTTGGTGAACGATTTAGGAAAGCGGGTTATACAATTCCTAAACCTCTAATTGAAATTGATAACAAGCCTATTATTGCCCATGTAATCGATATGTTTCCTGGAGAATCTGACTTCTTATTTATATGCAACAATGAGCATCTAGAGAACCAGAACTATAGAATGAGGGAAATATTATCAGAATATTGTCCAACTGGCCGTATCGTAGGCATTCCCCCTCATAAACTTGGCCCGATTCATGCTGTGCAACAGGTAGAGCATCTTATTGACCCAGATAAGCCCACCATTGTGAATTATTGTGACTTCACCTGCTATTGGGATTGGGAGCACTTTTGCCGATATGTTAATCATAGTAACTGTGACGGGGCGATACCAGCCTACAAAGGCTTTCATCCTCACACGCTGGGCACAACAAACTATGCATATATGCTGGAAAAGAACTATTGGGTCGAAGATATCCAAGAAAAGCAACCTTATACCGACAACCGTATGGAAGAATATGCTTCTAGTGGTACGTACTATTTTGCAAATGCGGCATTGATGTTTGAGGCTTTCAGCTCTGTTAAGTTACATAACTTACATGTAGGGGGAGAGTTCTACGTTAGCTTGGCATATAAGCCTTTACTTTCTAGAAAAAAAAGTATTGCCGTTTACCCACTTCAGCACTTTATGCAATGGGGAACACCTGAAGATGTTACCGAATACCTCAATTGGTCTGATGCTTTCCGAAGTTATACGGTAGAACAACCAGCCCATCACTCTGTAGGTAATATTATCGTTCCTATGGCTGGCTTAGGCCAAAGGTTTAGCAAGGAAGGATACCCTCAAACTAAGCCTCTTATCCCAGTCTCAGGTCAACCGATGGTAATGCAGGCCGTTAACGACCTTCCAAATGCTCACAACTATACTTTTGTATTGAGGCGTGATACGCCTGAGTATGTAAAAATACTGAATATGCTTGAGGAGTCTTTTTCTTCTGTAGCCATTGAGTCTGTTTTAGAAGTTACAGAAGGGCAAGCCTGTTCCGCATTAATTGGTTTGGAAAAAGCGACTAGTTCTTTTAAAGACTTAACCGGCCCAATCACCTTTGGTGCTTGTGATAACGGTGCTCTATATGATTACGATAAGTTGAATGCATTACTTGAACAGCAAGATGTCGATATAATCGTTTGGGCGTCTCGAGGTCACGCAAATGCTGTGCGACAACCAAACATGTATGGTTGGATAGAAGAGTCTGACGGCATAATAAATTCAGTTTCTGTTAAAAAGCCTCTTAACTCTCCTCAGAGCGATCCTATTGTAATCGGCACCTTCACATTCAAGTCTGCTGAAATATTTAAGCGTTGTGTTGAGCAAATGATTATCAAGGATAGAAGAGTAAATGGTGAGTTTTACTTGGATAGTTGTATCAATGAAGCTCTTGAGCTTGGTTTAAAGTGCAGAATTTTTGAAGTTACACACTATATTTGTTGGGGTACACCGAACGAATTACGTACTTTTGAATACTGGCAATCTTGCTTTCACAAATGGGATGGGCACCCATATCGTCTCGAAAATGACACACGAATTTCAAGTCAAAAAGAAGTAGATATATTACAGCAATCTTATAGCAAATTGTTACCTGAGTTGCTGGAACCACTTTCATGATTAAAAAAGAGCTTCTTATATTTTTAATTGTCGGTTTTCTTACAGTAGGTGTCGATTTTTCCACTTACCATTTCTGGCTTTGGCTCGATATAGGACATAGTATTTCGAAGGCGTTAGGTTTTATATCTGGAACGATTTTTGCGTATATTGCCAATAAATTCTGGACGTTTAATCATATTAAACACCAGCCAAATACTATGCAGAAGTTCGCCTTACTTTATGTAATAGCTCTAGGGATCAATGTTTTAACTAATCAAGCCTCGTTAGATTTTATGTCTCAATTCAGTTGGGGAATAAACGCGGCATTTCTTATAGCGACAGGAACATCAGCCACTATTAATTTTATAGGAATGAAGGTTTTTGTTTTTTCAGGATCGCCAATTCGGAGATAAAATGAAGTATTCTCTTGTCATACCTTGCTTCAATGAGGCTGATAACTTACCACTGCTTCTTAAGCGTTGTGAAAAGGTCGTCGAAAACCCAGATATCGAAGTTATATTGGTCGACAACGGCTCAACGGACAACAGCCCCTCTGTTTTAGAAGAATTACTTCAACAATATCCAAGATGTAGAAGCATTCGCGTTGAAAATAACCAAGGTTATGGCTTTGGTATTTTAAGCGGTTTGCGAGCTGCTCGAGGAGATATTTTAGGCTGGAGTCACGCAGATATGCAAACAGATCCTTTAGATGCTTTGAAGGCATTTGAAATTTTTGAACAGCATGGTAAACAAATATTTGTGAAAGGTCGAAGATATGGTAGGCCTTGGGCAGATACCTTTTTTACTGTAGGAATGAGTATATTTGAGACGCTATTGATCGGTAAACCAATGTGGGACATCAATGCACAACCAACAGTGTTCTCTAAAGACTTTTTCAATTCTTGGGCAAACCCACCTTACGACTTCGCTCTTGATCTTTATGCTTACTATCAGGCTCGCCAGCAAGGCCTAGCCATACATAGATTCCCGGTTCGTTTTGGCGAAAGGGCTTACGGTAACTCCCACTGGAATGTTGACTGGAGCGGCAAAGTTAAGTTTATTCGCCGAACCGTAGAATTCAGCTTGCAACTAAGGAGAGCTTTAAAAAATGAAGTTGATTGCTCATAGAAGAAACACAATTACTGACCTCAAGTCAACGCCAGTTAAATATGGCATTGAAGTTGATATTCGTAGTGACGAGAATGAACTAATAATTCATCATGACCCCATGGTAAAAGGAGAATATTTTGAAGAGTGGCTTTCTCACTATGAACATGGAACTTTAATTTTGAATGTTAAAGAAGAAGGTCTCGAAGAACAGCTGATATCACTAATGGTAAAGTATAATATTAAAGACTATTTCTTTTTAGATCAATCTTTCCCTTTCTTGATAAAGTGGTCAGCTGCCGGAGAAAAGAAATGCGCTGTCCGGGTTTCTGAGTTTGAGTCTTTGGAAACAGCTTTGACACTACAAGGAAAAGTTGATTGGGTGTGGGTCGATTGTTTTACGCGGTTTCCTTTGACAAAGGAAGATGCAAGAACTCTGCAAGAGACTGGCTTTAAGCTTTGTTTAGTTTCCCCTGAACTGCAAGGGCGCAATGCCCACGTAGAAATTCCTCTTTTAGCTGATATTCTTACCAAGAATAATATTAACCCGGAAGCCATCTGTACAAAAACACCCGAAATCTGGGAACAACTTGGTTACCTATGAAAAAATTATATTTAAATCCACTTTTTGTCATTGGGCTAGCTATCCGATTGCTACTAATTTTCTCTATTATACCAACCGCGACAGCGAGCTGGTATGCCCCTTTTTTAGAACATAGTATCAACAATCTATCATGGGATCCTTGGGGAAGTTGGTTAATAGCCAAGGGAGCAACTGACGCATTTCCATATGGTTACGTTATGTGGCTTATATTTATGCCTATTTCAATGCTTTTCAAGATTTTTTCGATGCCCGTAGAAGTAGGATACGGTATTACTATTCTATTGGCTGATTTTGGTTTATTGCACTTGCTAAGACGCATGATACCAAACCGTGACCGTTTATTGTTGACTATATATTGGTTATCTCCAATTGTTATTATACCTAGCTACCTATTGGGTTTAAACGATATTATCCCAATCGCCATACTAGTTGCAGCATTATATGCTACAAAAATCTTAAGGCTTTTCGAGGCTGGCATACTTTGTGTTGCAGCAATATCAGCAAAGTTAAGTATGATTTTGGCTTTACCATTTTTTTTCATATACCTCATTAGAAATCAATCACTAAAGCAGCGTTTACTAGTCTTTACTAAAGGAGTGCTGATTGGCGCAATCATATTCGGTTTACCATTTTTATATTCTAGTGCAGGGGTATATATGCTAACTAGTAACCCTGAAATGGAAAGAGTCTATCAGCTATCTATAAATGTTAGTCCTGATATGATTATATATTTAGTACCACTCGCCTACCTTATGATGTTATATGCTGCATGGCGTGTTCGTCGTCTTAACTTTGATTTATTTCAATCCTTTCTCGGAATGGCATTCTTGCTTATCGTAATCTTAAACCCTGAAGCTGCAGGTTGGTATGTGTGGGCAATTCCAATGCTTGTAACGTACCAAGCGAGCAGTGGAAAAATATCAATCTACTTAAGTGCTATTTTTTCTGCGTTGTATGTTCTAGGTATAGTATTGTCTGACAAATCAGTTACCTCTGTTTTGCACCATTTCGCCTTATTTGATACGGGAAAATATACTCTATCTATACTTCATACTAGTATCGCAGCTTTGGGGGCGATATTAATGCTGCGTATTTGGCGTGACAGTATTTCTAGAAATGACTTTTTTAGACTGAGTCGGAGACCTTTCGTTATAGGGATCGCTGGGGACTCTGGAGCAGGCAAGGATACATATGCTGATGCCCTAACTCAGATTTTTGGAACACATTCTGTCGCGTCGATATCAGGTGATAGCTATCACTTATGGGATCGACATAAACCGATGTGGCAGGTGATGACTCACTTAAACCCAAGTGCAAATGATTTGGAGAGGTTAGCAACAGATCTCGTCTCGCTAGTAGACGGAAAATCCATAATGGCTCCACACTACGATCATTCAACTGGGAAAATGAGCCATCCTCATAAGGTCAAAAGCAATGATTTTATAATAGTCAGTGGGTTACATGCTTTGTATTTACCTATACTTAGGAGTTGTTGTCATTTAGGCGTTTATCTTGATATTGATGAAGATTTGAGGCGTTACTTTAAGGTGCAACGTGACGTAAAACAAAGAGGCCATAAGTTGGAACAAGTCATATCCTCTATAACGTCTAGAAAGCCAGATTCAGAGCGCTTTATAAAACCTCAAGCAGACAAAGCAGATTTAGTTTTTTCAGTGCAACCTATACACCCACGTATATTATCCGACACGGATACTAACCATCCTCTACGTCTAAAATTAGTTGCTAGATCCAAGCATGGATTAAATGAAGCTTCCCTTACTAGGATTCTGGTCGGTGTGTGCGGACTTCATGTTGATGTTGTTATACATAACGAGTTTGGAGAATCTGTTCTCACTATAGAAGGTGAAACATCAGCAGAAGACATTGAAATGGCGGCTAAACTGCTGTGTCCGCAAGTTCTCGACTTTCTTGATATTAGTCCAGAGTGGCAAGGTGGAGTCATTGGATTAATGCAGCTGGTCACACTATCACATATTACACAAGCACTTACAAAACGATTCGTATGATAAATATTTATAACGAAAGGCGATTAGATCGCTTACCTGACGCTATTCTTTTTGATACAGATAATACACTTTATCCTTATGACCCTGCACACCAAGCAGCAATGAAGGCTGTGAAAGACAAAGTAATAGGCACTTTTTCAATAGACGCAAAAACATTCGATAGCGCTTTTACTGAAGCCCGAAAGCAGGTAAAAATACGCTTACAGCATACAGCCTCTTCACATAGTAGATTGCTATATTTGCAAAGAATGCTAGAAATTATGGGCTTAGGTTCCCAAGTATTATTAGCCCTAGATTTTGAACAAACTTACTGGAGAACGTTTCTAACTAATGCCATCTTATTTAATGATGTAAAAGAGCTGCTTGATGACTTAAGGCTACTAGGCATACCGATTGCGATAGTAACTGATTTAACTGCTCAAATACAGTTCAGAAAGGTAGTGTACTTTGGATTAGATCATTATTTTGATTATATTGTCACTAGCGAAGAAGCTGGTTTTGATAAGCCTCATGAAGCTCCATTCAAAATTGCAGTTGAGAAAATGCGCCCAAAAGGCGGCTGTATTTGGATGATAGGAGATAACCCAGTTAACGATATACGCGGTGCTAAAGAACAAATCGATGCTGTCACGTTTCAAAAGATCCACAAAGGAATAAAACTTGGACAAGGGGAAAATACTCCAGATGCTTCATTTAAAGAGTTTTCAGAGTTGCGCCAATTTATAAAACGCTTTATTAACGAATAAGGTTTGATAAGCCATATATTTAAGAAGTTTGATAATAATCCAAAGGAATATTTATGAAAACCACGATCACTCAATACTGTGCTAGATTGGGTCAAGACCCTTTATTAGTTCAAGGAGCTGGAGGTAATATATCTTGGAAAGACAACAATATTTTGTGGGTAAAAGCTTCGGGAACTTGGCTAGCGGACGCTAGCAAGCGAGATATTTTTGTCCCTGTAAACTTAGAAGGCCTTCGTGAGAGTTTTCGGAAGAAAAATTTTTCAGTAACTCCGGAAGCTATAGGCGAAGTGAATATGAAACCTTCGATAGAAACGCTACTTCATGCTTTGATGCCACAAAAAGTAGTAGTACACCTCCATGCAATAGAAATATTAGCACATTTAGTCAAAAAAGATTGTGAAAATATTATAGCGTCCCTAATTGGGCAAGATATAAATTGGGCTATAGTTGATTACTATAAACCAGGTGCACTTCTAGCGCTAGCAGCAAGTAACGTTTTGACTAGAAATAAAAATATACAAGTCATATTTCTTAAGAATCATGGTGTAGTAATTGGTGGTGATAGTATTGAAGATATTGATGATACACTTAAGTTCTTAATCAGCAAAATGTCATCAGATATAGTACCTAGAACAAATATGACACTTCCAATCGGTAATATCAAAATTGACAATTATACAACCTATTTCCCCGTCGCAGAGCACGTCCATAGTTTAACCACCGACCCACTATTATTTAATCGATTAGAGAAAAACTGGGCGCTTTATCCAGATCATGTTGTGTTTCTAGGACCTTCACCTGCTAGCTTTTCTAACAAAACAGAAATGAAAAAAATCCTTACTAGTTTAGAGTTAGAGAATCGACCGGAAGTTATTTTTATAAAAGATCATGGGGTCTACTCAAGTAAAGTGCTTAACAAAGCTAAGTCCCAGCAAATTCTCTGCTTTTTTGATGTATTAAGCAGATTAGATTCAAGTGATACTTTAAATACTTTAACAAAGAATGAAATAGATGAGTTATTAGACTGGGATGCAGAACGATACCGAATTATGCTCGAAAAGTAAACATGTCAATTCTCCCTTTATTAATAGCTAATTTTTAATAACCTTTTTGGAAAGAAAGAATGAATATGGTAGAATTTTTGTATATTATACCAACTATATTTCTGACAGCTATTTTTGGAAGAACTATTACAAAGTATAATTTTTCTTCCTCACTACTAGCAGGGCTGCTAGTGATAGCATCAATTATCTCAGTAACGTCTAGATATATTCCAGGCTATAACTTGATAATAATAAAGTCTATTTTTTCTATTGGACTTTTATTATTCTTTATTGAATTTATAAAAAATAGAAAAAACCAGATGTTTCATTTAAAAAATTTCTTTCTTTCAACAAAGGAAAAAATATTATCAATTACTGTTATTTTTTTAATATTATCAATTTATCTGATTAATTTTCACTATCAGTTCTTCCATTTTAACGATCACTCAGTATTGTATTTTGGTCCTTCTTATGAAATGTTAAAAGCTCATTATTTGAGCAACCTTAGAGTTCCTACTTATTATCCTTCAGAATTTTCTGCAATGCACCTTTTACCATCGGCTTCAGTTGCAGTTATTGGTTTTTTAAACCCAAATCCTAATTTGGCTTTTTTTCAGGAAATAAGGTATATCCTTGCGATAATATTTCTAACAAATTTCATATACTCATTGTATACAACTATCAAACCTAATCCTTGGAAGTTACTGTTTATATGTATTACTGTATTTGGAATATATGGTGAAGAAATAAATTATAGTTTAACAATTTCTTCATTTATGTATGTTTTTGTTATACTAGAAATATTCGTTAGGTATCTAAATAATAGTTCTGAAGAAAATAGTCACTCCGTTCCAAAAGGAAACTTGGAACTACTATTTTTTGCTGTAATGCTGATTATTTGTAAAGCTCCAATATTTTATATAGCAGGTATTTTTGCTTTTTATATATGGTGGAAAAATAAAGAGTTAAGGTTTGCTCCTCTTACCATATTTTCTGGGATATTAGTTCTAGCTAATATGTATACTTGGCTTGATATGTCATTTATTGCAACTCCAGTAGTTAAAAAGGCTGCAGACTTTACACTACATAATGCTTTTCATTTTGGAGGAGTGATAGGTTGGAGTATGCGAGACTCAATTAAACTACTTATTGAGCATATAGGGAACAAAACCGCTATTTCCAGCCTAATATTAATTTACATATTAATAAAATATTATGCAGTATTTTTTGCCATCATTTTAAAAACACTAAAGTTCAAAAACCTAACAATAAATTTCAAAGAACTGCCGTTTTTCGATAGATCTTTAATAGTATATGGCATTACTTCCTTACTTGGCATTCTTATTGTTCGAAACAATGGAAATATAGATTCTCAAGCTCATGCTTACCTGTTAATGTCTACTCTTACTATGGCCGTATTAATTATTTTTTTAGTAAAAACAAAGCTAAATAAAAGCATAATACTCGTGTTGTTAGTTATATTCTTAGTATACTGCCTTCCAGACAAATATTATGGCCTAACTTTACCAAATAGAACAACTAATGCATCTAATAAATATCTACTCTACAAGGATGCCCGTTTACAAAATAGCTCTCAAAAATCATATATAGTGAGTAAAGATGAACCTTACTGGAAATCAGCTCTTAACGCACAGTTATCTGGACTAAGAATTAAGTCGTCAGATGTTGAATATTTGGATTCTGGTCAAATGAGACTTTGGATTGTAGGTGCGCAAGACAAAGTTATATATTGCTCCTTAATATTAAAGAAACAAAAAAACATAAAGAAATTAAATAGAGATGAAATGGAAAAGTATGATTACTGTTTAAGATTAAGAAACAATTAATTTAACTTTTTAGACTTCAACTAACGATTATACAGATTTTCATATAATATTAGTTGAAGTCAATTTCTGAAGAAATAAAATCACACTGTAAACTGAGCTAAGTTAGCAAAACCATCAACGATGGCAAACTATAACAAAAAGGAAAAATGTACTATCCATTCTACTTACTTAGAACAACTTTTAAGCTCGTTAAGTTGTTCTTCTTCAGCTAATTCAGGTCCTCACTGACTGATATTGTCATTTTTCTTTGCAACCTTGCAGCAGTCTGTAGATTTATATAGAGAGTTATATTGCTGACGCAGAATACCCTCTTACCTGTCTGCAACAGCGTTTCTACTTTACATTCAGGATAGATGGGTAAAGAGTTTTTGTTTTAAGTGCATCAACCGATTAACAATTCTACTCGTTTGACCTAGTGCCTTAAACTGAGGGTAACGATTTTTGCCAGTGTACTGTTAAAGAAAAACTTTCATTACGTCGAAAATTAAATTGCTGAATTTTTTGAAAAACGTACGGAAATAGGTAGTTTAAATGAGAGTAATTTTGTAAGTTTTTTCTTCTTTAGGAGTTTAATTTAATTACGCGAGCATCACCTTTACACGATACCTAGTGCCACGTTTTCATTTGGAGGATTGTATGGTTGCCATCTTTACCCTTTCCCATAATTACCCAAAAAATGAATAACCTTAGCTAGGATAAAAACTCTGTTGACCTGATATTTATCTCTAAACCCCTGACCAATAAGGAAAGAGAGAAGTGGTACCGGTGGGCGGACTTGAACCGCCACGCCCGAAGGCAACGGATTTTGAATCCGTCGTGTATACCAATTTCACCACACCGGCATCTTTGGGCTTGTGCCCGTTGATGGAAGGCATTATACGGAAGAAGTGGTATGGTGCAAGAGCAAAAGTCAGTATTTCCAGTTGTTTGCTGAATAATTAGCCACAAGCAGCAATTGTGAGAGTTAACTCGTTTCATTCTGAAGAGTGACAGGATATTATTTTGCCAATTTCATTACGGACGTGATACTGATATGAAGGATATATCTACTCTTCCAAAAGCAGGATTTTTGCGCAGGCTCGGCGCTCTCTTCTATGACTTGCTCATTATTATCGCTATTGAAATGATAGCCGGTGGCATCGTGGTAGCCGTGCTGCAAGCTCTACTAAAATTTCAACTGTTCGCTTTAGGCCCATACACTGATATCGCAGATCTGTTAGATAATCATCCGATATGGAGCCACGTTTACTTCTTATATCTCATCTCGGTATGGGTGAGTTTTTATCTTTATTTCTGGGGTAAAGCCGGACAAACGCTTGGCATGCGCGCTTGGCGTTTAAAATTAGTTAGTAAAAAGAGTAGCTATATCTCTAAAGGCCAAATCATTATTAGACTGTTCACCTCTTTGTTTGGACTGGCTAATTTGCTTGCACTGTTTGGCAAAAGAGGTCTTCAAGACATCATCGCTAAAACTGAAGTCGTCGTATTACCACAAGCGAATTAACTCCACTTTTCTTCGCACTATGGCAAAAATAAAGGAAGGCTCATTGCCTTCCTTTACCATTTAAACCAAATCTAAAGTTTTCGCCTCAGCAGTAACAACGCAATTATCAATGCCACAATACTTGGCGCTATTGCGCCTAAAAATGGTGGTAATCCATACACCAAAGTCATGGGACCGAAAAACTCGCTCGCAATATAAAATGTAAAGCCAGCAATCACTCCTGATAAAATCCTCGCTCCCATAGTCACACTTCGCAGCGGGCCAAAAATAAATGACAGTGCTAGTAACATCATCACTGCAATAGATATTGGTGAGGTTATTTTACCCCAGAGCGCTAACTCATAGCGAGAGGCATCCTGATCGGAGGATTTCATGTAACTGACATAATCAAACAGCCCACTTAACGACAACTCCGCAGGTTTTACCGTAACGACGGCCAACTTGTCAGGTTCTAACGACGTTGACCATACCTTTTTATCCACTTCTGTTTTGGTTAACTTATGCGAGTTTTCAAAGTTAGTGATTTGTACATTTTTCATCACCCAATGGTGCTCAGATACAAAATCGGCTTCTTTGGCATAAACAACACTTTTTAGCTGCTTATCTTTACCAAACCGCCACATATTGAGACCATATATTTTGTTGTTATCGACCTTACTAATGAACATGAAATCATTTGAGTCTCTTGCCCATACGCCAACTCGGGCAGAGAAAATCTTACCGTTTGACGTAGCATAGGCCCTAAGATCGCGAGCCATTTTTTGTGCTTGTGGAGCCCCCCACTGACCTAACAGCATCACCACGATCATTAAAGGTACGGCTGTCTTGAGCACCGATAAACCAATGTCCAATTTAGAGTAGCCAGATGCTTGCATTACCACGAGCTCAGAGCTTGAAGCCAAAGAGCCTAAACCAATCAATGCCCCGAGTAACGCCGCTAAAGGGAAAAACATTTCAATGTCGCGTGGTACACTAAGTATCACATAGTAAAAAGCTTGAATTAAGTCGTACGTTCCGTCTCCGACCGCTCGAAGTTGTTCCACGTATTTAATGATTGCCGAAAGTCCAACAAAAGTCGCCAACACGATTGACGTTGTCGCAATAATGGTTCGGCCAATATAGAAATCGAGTATTTTAAACACCGCTTAGGCCACCTTCTTCCGCTGGGTAAATTTTTCTTTTAATTTTCTCATCGGAACACTGTCAAGCGAGTTGACTAAAATGGCACCGATCAAAAGGGCCCCATTTGCGGGCCACAGTCCAATCCAAGTAGGGATTGAACCATCTTGAACACTCGATTTCATCGCACTTATTAATAGGAAATACGTCAAATAAATTAAAATCGCAGGCCCCATTTTTGCAAAGCGTCCTTGTCGTGGGTTAACCCTAGAAAGTGGCACAACTAACATAGTCAATAAAGGTATACAAACAACCAAAGATATTCGCCATTGCAGCTCTGCTTTCGCTTCTAAGCTATTGAGCTTAATTAAATCTAAAGTTGGTGTTGCCTGCCAATCTCTTCCCGGCTGTCCAACCGCCCGTTTACCAATCACACCAGTGTATTTATCAAAGTTGGTGACCATATAGTCCATTCGAGTTGGAACCCCCTCATAGCGAGTCCCATCGTATAAGGTAATGACCTGTCGCCCTGATTTAGATTCCGTAATATCACCAGTGTGAGAAAACATCACACTAGGTAAGAGAGATCCTTTGGGGGTAAGTTGAGCAACAAAAACGTTAGTGAGCTTCTTATCTTTAATATTATCGATGAACACAACCGATGAACCATCAGGAGTGGGTTGAAAAGTACCCTTTTTTAATAGTTCAACTGTATCTTGAGCAGCGACTTTAGCCATAATTTCATCCACTTTATGTTGCCCCCAAGGTGAAAGCCAAAATGAATTGAATGCAGCTACACCCATAGTAATTACTGCTAAATATAACGCTGCTTGAACTAAAAATTTATTGCCAATGCCTGTGGCATTCATCACCGTGATTTCGCTTTCCGCGTATAAGCGCCCAAACGTCAATAAGATACCAACGAAGATACTGAGCGGAAGCATAAGCTGCCCCATTCTGGGCATATTTAGGCCAACAATGGTTAAGATGAGATTAGCTGGAATATTGCCGTCAGATGCATCACCTAAAACGTGAATAAATTGCTGGCTGAGAAACACCAAAAAAAGCACGAAGAAGATCGCTAACTGACTCTTGATTGTCTCGCGGATCAAATATCTAACAATAATCACGTTGAAATTACCTACACAAAACTTGTATTTTTAATCGAATCACTATAATTTCCCGTTGAACCTTATTATTTTTTAATTTTTTTCTAACTGTTAGTTTGCTAATTTAAAAACGATCCGCGCACGGATTCAACAATTAAGATGCATTATCTAACATTTAGTTCTATTTGTCTTCAGGATGTAGGAGTACGCATGGAGTTCAGTGTAAAAAGTGGTAGTCCCGAAAAACAACGAAGCGCATGTATCGTTGTCGGAGTATTTGAACCACGTCGCCTTTCTCCAGTAGCAGAGCAATTGGATAAAATCAGCGATGGCTACATTAGCTCGTTGCTAAGACGAGGCGATTTAGAAGGTAAACCTGGGCAGATGCTACTGCTTCATCAAGTACCAGGTGTACTATCTGAACGTGTGCTTTTGGTTGGATGTGGTAAAGAGCGTGAGCTTGGTGAACGCCAATATAAAGAGATCATCCAAAAAACCATTAGCACTTTAAACGAAACAGGCTCAATGGAAGCAGTATGTTTCCTTACCGAGCTCCACGTTAAAGGCCGCGATACTTACTGGAAAGTAAGACAAGCTGTAGAAGCAACCAAAGATGGCTTGTACACGTTTGACCAATTCAAAAGTAGCAAGCCAGAAACTCGTAGGCCATTAAGAAAGCTTGTCTTCAACGTGCCAACACGTCGCGAGCTGAATATTGGTGAGAAAGCGATTGGCCACGGCCTCGCTATCGCGTCTGGTGTTAAAGCCTGTAAAGATCTCGGCAACATGCCACCAAATATCGCAAACCCTGCGTACCTTGCTTCTCAAGCACGTCGCCTTGCTGACGATTTCGATACCGTCAAAACGAAAATTGTTGGCGAAGAGGAGATGGAAAAGTTAGGCATGACTTCCTACCTCTCTGTCGGTCGTGGTTCAAAAAATGAATCCATGATGTCTGTGATTGAGTACAAAGGCAATCCAGATTCTGATGCCAAGCCTATTGTTTTAGTAGGTAAAGGGCTGACATTCGACTCAGGTGGTATTTCACTTAAGCCAGGCGAAGGCATGGATGAAATGAAGTACGACATGTGTGGTGCGGCTTCTGTATTCGGTACTATGAAAGCGCTGGCGAAACTTAACTTGCCAATCAACGTGGTCGGCATTCTTGCTGGCTGTGAGAACATGCCAGGCAGCCAAGCTTATCGTCCGGGTGATATTTTGACGACCATGTCAGGTCAGACTGTTGAAGTACTAAACACTGACGCAGAAGGCCGACTAGTACTTTGCGACGCATTAACTTATGTAGAAAAGTTCAGCCCAGAGTGTGTCATCGATATCGCGACGCTAACTGGCGCGTGCGTAATTGCCCTTGGTCATCATATCAGTGGGGTTATCTCTAACCACAATCCGCTATCGCATGAGATCATTAACGCATCTGAACAAGCCAGCGATCGCGCATGGCGCTTGCCAATGACTGACGAGTTCCAAGATCAGCTCAAGAGCCCATTTGCCGATATGGCAAACATTGGTGGCCGTCCTGGTGGTACAATTACCGCTGGATGCTTCCTGTCTAAGTTTGCTAAGAAGTATCACTGGGCACACCTTGATATTGCAGGTACAGCTTGGAAATCTGGCGCAGCGAAAGGCTCGACAGGTCGCCCGGTATCTCTGTTAGTTCAGTTCCTTCTTAACCGAAGCGAAGAAGCCGAAGAATAATGTTCAAAGGGCCGCAAGGCCCTTTTCAATTTTCCCCATATGGCCAACGCGACCTTCTATATAATTTCACCCGACACCCCTCAAGCCACCGATCCCGGTTTGATGGATTACGTACATTTTCTTTGTCATTTTTTTGTTCAGCAAAACGCTAAGTTATTCATTAACTGTGAAGATAAAGTACAAGCAGAACAACTTGCAGAGATATTCTGGAACGCTTCACCTGAAAAGTTCATACCGCATAATTTAGTGGGTGAAGGCCCTCACTATGGTGCAAATGTAGAGATAGGCTTCCAAGGGTCGGGGTCACTATGGAACAGACAAATCGTAATAAATTTGGCGAATGTACATACAACCTTTGCGAACAAGTTCACAGAGGTGGTAGACTTCGTCTCTTGCGATGAAAGTGCAAAACAATTAGCCCGAGAACGATTTAAACAATATCGTCAATCTGGCTTCCAAATGCAGACCATCGACATAAAACACCCATAAGGTCTTTAGGCCGAGTAAATCTTATAGCTAAGGTATTTTTTTGCTAAGATGCCTCACTTATAACGTTTGACTTAGTAATCACAATCACAGTATCCATTAAGAGCGCTATGGAAAAGACATATAACCCAACTTCAATTGAACAAGCTCTTTATCAAGCTTGGGAAGAAAAAGGCTACTTTAAGCCACACGGTGACACCACTAAAGAATCATACAGCATCATGATCCCACCACCGAACGTCACTGGTAGCCTACACATGGGCCACGCGTTCCAAGATACGATCATGGATACTTTGATTCGTTGTGAACGTATGAAAGGCAAAAACACCTTGTGGCAAGTTGGTACTGACCACGCGGGTATCGCAACACAAATGGTTGTTGAACGCAAAATCGCTGCTGAAGAAGGCAAAACTAAGCACGATTATGGCCGCGACGCTTTCATCGATAAAATTTGGGAATGGAAAGGCCAATCTGGTGGCACCATTACTCAACAGCTTCGCCGCTTAGGTGCATCTGTCGACTGGGATCGTGAACGCTTCACCATGGATGATGGCCTATCGAATGCTGTTCAAGAAGTCTTTGTTCGCCTTTACGAAGAAGATTTAATTTACCGTGGCAAGCGTCTCGTAAACTGGGATCCTAAGCTGCACACGGCAATCTCTGATCTTGAAGTTGAAAACAAAGACAAAAAAGGTCACATGTGGCACTTCCGCTACCCGCTAGCAGACGGCGTTAAAACAGCAGAAGGCAAAGACTATATTGTCGTCGCGACTACTCGTCCAGAAACCATGCTTGGAGACACGGGTGTTGCAGTAAACCCAGAAGATCCACGTTATAAAGACCTAATTGGTCAAGAAATTGTCCTACCTATCGTTGATCGCCGCATCCCAATCGTGGGTGACGAGCACGCCGATATGGAAAAAGGTACTGGCTGCGTAAAAATTACGCCAGCTCACGACTTCAATGACTATGAAGTCGGCAAACGCCACCAGCTACCGATGATCAATATTCTCACCTTCAATGGTGACATTCGCGATGCGGCTGAAGTGTTCAACACTAATGGCGAAGCAAGCGATGCTTACTCAACTGAATTACCTGCGAAATATCACGGTATGGAGCGCTTTGCTGCTCGTAAAGCCGTTGTAGCAGAGTTCGAAGAGCTTGGCCTTTTAGACGAAATTAAAGATCACGACCTGACGGTACCTTACGGCGACCGTGGTGGTGTAGTCATCGAACCAATGCTGACTGACCAATGGTACGTTCGCGCTGCACCTCTTGCTGAAACTGCGACTAAAGCGGTAGAAGATGGTGAGATTCAATTCGTTCCTAAGCAATACGAGAACATGTACTTCTCTTGGATGCGTGACATTCAAGACTGGTGTATCTCGCGCCAACTTTGGTGGGGTCACCGTATCCCGGCATGGTATGACAACGATGGAAACGTTTATGTAGGTCGCACTGAAGAAGAAGTGCGCGCAAACAACAACCTTGCACCTGTTGTTGTACTTCGCCAAGACGACGATGTACTCGATACTTGGTTCTCTTCAGCTCTTTGGACTTTTGGTACTCAAGGCTGGCCAGAGCAAACTGACGACCTTAAAACTTTCCATCCTTCAGATGTGCTGGTAACGGGTTTCGATATCATCTTCTTCTGGGTTGCTCGCATGATCATGATGACCATGCACTTCTGTAAAGATGACAATGGCAAGCCACAAGTACCATTTAAAACCGTATACGTGACAGGTCTTATCCGCGATGAAAATGGCGATAAGATGTCGAAGTCGAAAGGTAACGTGCTTGACCCAATCGACATGATTGATGGTATTGATCTTGAATCGCTTGTGACTAAGCGTACTGGCAATATGATGCAGCCACAGCTAGCGAAGAAGATCGAAAAGAATACCCGTAAGACATTCGAAAACGGTATCGAAGCTTACGGTACAGACGCACTGCGTTTCACTCTTGCAGCAATGGCGTCAACAGGCCGAGATATCAACTGGGATATGAAGCGTCTGGAAGGCTACCGTAACTTCTGCAACAAACTGTGGAATGCGAGCCGTTACGTTCTGATGAATACTGAAGAGCAAGATTGTGGCTTTAATGGCAACGATATTGAATACTCGCTAGCAGATAAGTGGATCGAGTCCCAGTTTGAGCTTGCAGCGAAAGAGTTCAACGGCCACATCGACAACTTCCGTCTAGATATGGCTGCGAATACGATCTATGAGTTCATCTGGAACCAATTCTGCGACTGGTACCTAGAGCTAACTAAACCCGTCCTTTGGAAAGGTAATGAAGCTCAGCAACGTGGCACTCGCCGCACACTTATCACTGTTCTAGAGAAGACTCTGCGCTTAGCACATCCTGTACTACCGTATATTACAGAAACGATCTGGCAAAGCGTGAAACCACTTGTTGACGGTGTTGAAGGCGACACTATCATGCTGCAAGCTCTGCCCCAGTATGATGAAGCTAACTTCAACCAAGCAGCACTTGACGACATTGAATGGGTGAAGTCATTCATCACAAGCATCCGTAACCTACGTGCTGAATACGACATCAACCCAGGCAAGCCTCTTGAAGTGATGCTGAAAGCAGCAAGCGAACAAGACTCAGCTCGCTTAGAGCAGAATAAGCAAGTGCTGGTTTCTCTAGCCAAACTTGAGTCTGTTCGAGTCCTCGATGCAAATGAAGAGACTCCAGCATGCGCAACAGCTCTTGTAGCCAAGTCTGAATTGATGATCCCAATGGCTGGCTTAATCGATAAAGATGCAGAACTTGCTCGCCTAGATGGCGAAGTTAAGAAAACTCAGGGTGAAATCAAGCGTCTTGAAGGAAAACTAAGTAACCAAGGTTTTGTTGCTAAAGCACCGGAAGCGGTTGTCGCCAAAGAAAAAGAAAAGCTGGAAGGCTATAAAGAAACGTTAGCTAAGCTTGAAGAGCAAAAGCTAACTATTTCAAACCTTTAATAGTTAAACCCGATCTATAAAGGCAGCACAACGTGCTGCCTTTATTTTTTCTATCTCTACTCCTTAAGTTGTATCTCTGGCGATTCATTAGCTAACCTTTATATTGACAGTTATGTAATTTAGGAGACGAGTTATGGATTTTCGCATTCTTCTATCTAGCACCCTCTCCATTACTCTTTTCGCTTCAATTGCTTTAGCTGATTTTGCTTTTGCTAACCAAGCTCCAAGCGTGGCTAGTGAAAGTAAAATCGTGAGAATAAGTGCGGGTGAATGGCCACCTTTTATCGGCCAAAATCTCGAAAATCACGGCTTCATTGCAGAGATTGTTACCAAGGCATTTGCCAGCCAAGGATATCAAGTGGAATTCTACTTTTTACCTTGGAAACGCGCATACAACGACACTAAACAAGGAAAGTACGATGCCAGCGCTATTTGGATGTATGACGAGAAGAGAACCGAACATTTTTTGTACAGCCACCCAGTCAGCCAAGAGCAGTTTGTTTTCTTCCATCATGTAGATACACCATTTGAATGGAAACAAATCGGCGATATAAAAGGGAAACACCTAGGTGGAGGCTTAGGCTATAGCTACGGTGAGGAACTCAATAAGCTCATTGAGCAGGGGCAAGTCACCATGACAAGAGTCAATGAGCCAAAGCAAAACTTACTAATCTTAGCCCATAAACGTATCGACCTCTTCCCGGAAGAAGTGCACATTGGCCAATACACTCTTAAGCAACAGCCGATTGAAATTCAACAGCAAATTACTTATCACCCAACTCCATTTCTGAGTAACAGCAACTTTCTCCTACTACCTAAAGCAAACGCTAACAGTGAAGAGCTAAGAAAAGTATTTAATCAAGGACTAAAGGAGTGGAAGTCCAAACAATTGACTAATAGCTCGTTACCGTAATGCGAGATCCATTTTATGGTCTGGGTAATTTTTTGTAGTCTGGCAAACTTTCTTCTGGATGAAAGTGTTGAAAAATTTGCTGGTATGCCGCTGGGTAAAACTCGCACTCGACAAAAGCACTAGACAACTTCTCAGTCGACGGATGATAAAAGCTCAGCTCAGCGGCATGCAATTGCAATCGTTCAGAAAACGCCAATGCCTCTCCTGAAGAGTAAAACTCATCACCGACTATAGGATGACCTAACGCTTGCATATGTACTCTCAGTTGATGAGAACGTCCTGTTATAGGAAGCAAGCGCACCACGCATGTTTGCTTTTCTCGCTCAACAACCTGATAAAGTGTTTTCGACGGTTTACCATGTTCGAAACACACTTTCTGCCTTGGGCGATTGGGCCAATCACAAATCAACGGTAAATCCACTTCACCTTCATCATGGTTAAGGCTTCCCCACACTCGTGCGTAATAGATTTTATGCGTTAACCGATACTGGAATTGCTTTTTCAGCGCTCTTTCCGCGTCTTTATTCTTAGCCAGTAGCATGATGCCGGATGTTGACATATCTAGGCGATGAACGACCTGTATTTCAGGAAACTCTGCAACCAACCGACTCCACAAGCTATCGTAATGCTCTTCTAACTTGCCCGGTACCGATAATAAACCAGGCGGTTTATTGGCTACCAAAATATCCTCATCTTGATAAACAATGTTGATCCAAGGC
Source organism: Vibrio sp. A37 (assembly GCF_059777565.1). NCBI lineage: Bacteria > Pseudomonadati > Pseudomonadota > Gammaproteobacteria > Vibrionales > Vibrionaceae > Vibrio > Vibrio sp. A37. The sequence goes on from NZ_JBLNLI010000005.1 coordinate 28,596, forward strand.
TCGGTTGGTGGTTTGTAATCAATCATCGCCATATCGCTGCACGAGACCTTTCTAAATTTAGTGAATCAAAGTTGAAGCGACAAATTATACCGAACCATCCTATTCCTTCTACTAAAAAGTAGTCCCCGTCACAATTGTAGCTATGGCTCCTTAACCTATTCAATGATTTAATAACTCAAATAACAATAATATCTATTTCTAGCTAGCAGGATGCACCAATGGACCAGACTCCAGAGCTCAACACAACCTCCCGACTACCACTATCAAAACTCGTAAAATCACTTGGACCGGGCATTATGATGGCGGCCGCAGCCGTCGGAGGATCGCATTTAGTTGCCTCAACCAAAGCAGGAGCCATATACGGATGGCAGTTAGCTGGGCTTATTCTGTTAGTAAATATCCTCAAATATCCGTTTTTCAGAGCAGGTGTTCAATACACCATGGGAACGGGCAAAAGTTTAGTAGAAGGTTACTCACAGCTGGGTAGAGTTTATCTGTACTTCTTCGCTCTTCTTTGCGTGATTTCTGCTGTTATCAACACCGCGGCTTTGACGATATTTAGCGCCAGTTTGCTGAGCTATTTTATTCCCTTTAACCTACCTATTACTCTGCTATGCGCAATCATTGTCGCGGTTTGCTTAGCAATATTAATTGCTGGCCACTATCGCGCCTTAGATATTCTATCTAAATTCATTATGGCAACGCTCTCTATCGCCACATTAGTAGCAGTTGCGATTGCGTTTGATCTTCCCTCTAAAGCTAGTACCAGTGCTATAGAGGTATCGCCTTGGAATTTAGCGGCAATAGGCTTTATCGTCGTCACAATGGGCTGGATGCCAGCGCCGATAGAAATTTCCAGCATCACTTCTATGTGGCTTAAAAACCAAAAAAGGCATCAATACGTCACCAAGCAATCTGCTTTATTTGACTTTAACGTTGGCTATATTGGCACCGCTGTACTTGCTCTAGTGTTTCTGGCCTTAGGTGCTCTAATCCTACATGGTTCAGGGGAAAAGCTTTCAAGCTCTGGCATTGGCTTTACCCATCAACTTGTCGGTATGTACGCGGCGACAATTGGCGAGTGGTCTCGTTACCTTATCGCTGTCATCGCTTTCTTTTGTATCTTTGGTAGCACCATAACAGTGATTGATGGCTACGCTCGAGTGATCTCCGAATCACAGCGGTTAATACAAAATAAGCCTGAATGCAGCAGCCGAACTACACAAATCTGGATGTGGATTATCTCTATTTGCGCTCTGGCTATATTGGCTTTTTTCACTTCTGCACTGATGCCCATGCTGAACTTTGCCATGATAATAGCCTTTATCACCACACCCTTTTTTGCGCTACTCAATCACCTACTGATCAATAGTTCTATGGTTCCTGACTCACTTCGTTCTGGGAAACTAATGAAAGGCCTATCGATGCTGGGACTACTTTATCTGTTTGGCTTTTTGGCGGTATTCATTTGGTGGAAGTGGCTCTTCTAGCCTACAAAAAGTCTTTGTTGCTACTCAATCGCCTCAATTCAGAGGCGATTTTGCGTTTTCGACTCCTCGTCAGCATTCCATGAACAATATGAACTTTATTTATCTTTTGTTTTTTATTCTTTTTAATTCCTCTATCTGTGCAATCTAGTTTGCTCGCTCTAAGTTAACAATTAACAACGAACAGAAACACAAATGACACATATAAAACTACAACAAATAAGTTTATTTAGACGAGGAACAACACATGGTAAAGGTACTGAAGCACACACTTGCCACTCTGGCGATTGCCGCTAGCTTTTCATTTGGTGCATTCGCAGCTGACATGGAAAAAATTCACTTTTTAATCCCTGGTGGCGCAGGAGGCGGTTGGGACATGACCGCACGCGGCACGGGTGACGCCCTAGTCAAATCGCACATTGTCGATAAAGTATCTTTCCAAAACCTCTCCGGTGGAGGTGGCGGCAAAGCCATTGCTCACCTTATCGAAACCGCAAAACGTCAAGATGACACCTTAATGGTGAACTCAACACCTATTGTCATTCGATCGCTAACCGGCATTTTCCCTCAATCTTTTCGCGATCTGACCCCTGTTGCTGCAACCATCGCTGACTATGGCGCTATCGTGGCTCCTGCTGATTCTAAGTACAACAGCTGGCAAGAAGTAGTCGCCGATTTCAAAGACAACCCTCGAAAAGTCAAAATCGCTGGCGGCTCTGCTCGTGGAAGCATGGATCATTTGGTTGTTGCAGCCGCATTTAAAGGAGAAGGCTTTGATCCTAAATCTGTCCGTTATATTGCCTACGATGCGGGTGGTAAGGCGATGGCTGCGCTTCTATCTGGCGAAACACAGCTGCTCTCAACTGGGCTTGGTGAAGTACTAGAAATGTCGAAAAATGGCCAAGTGAAAGTTCTAGCTATCACCGCGCCTAAACGCTTGGAAGCCGCACCAGATATTCCAACGCTAGCAGAATATGGCAACAACACAGTGTTTGCCAATTGGCGCGGATTTTTCGCAGCTCCGGGAACACCTCAAGAGAAAATTGATGAATTCAATTCAGCGCTAGCGAAAATGTATAAAACGACTGAATGGGCAACGGTTCGTAATCGAAACGGCTGGATAGACAACTACAAAGCCGATCAAGATTTCTACCACTTCCTAGAAGATCAAGAAAAACAAATGGGTTCGCTTATGCGTGAGCTTGGGTTCTTAAATTAGAACTCTGGCCGTTTATCGATGAGAGCAGAAATGACCACGAATTAATAATAATTTTCTGCTCTATTTCTACCTCCTGCGCACACTGGAACTCATTATGTCTGTTACTACCCGCAATCTATTTTGTCGTGACCGAGTCGGCGCGATGATTTTTCTTATCGTCTGTTTATGCTACGGCTATCAAACTTCATTAATCCCAATGTTTCCGGGCGATGAATATGAACCTTTTACCGCCAGAACTCTGCCATCAATATTAACAGTCATTGGCGTCCTGCTTTCCTTGATACTGCTTGTCACGGCTCAACCTGATGAAAAAAGTGGTGCAGTCATTGGATTCAATTGGAAGTTATTAGTTGGATTTTTGGCGTTAATGGCACTGTATGGTGTTGGTTTAACCTACATTGGCTTCGTTTTAGCGACAGGTTTGTTCCTAATGTGTGGCTTTTATCTATTGGGTGAAAGACGCAAATCCATCTTATTTGGCGCTTCATTTCCATTTGTCATCGCTTTTTATTTATTACTGACACAAGGCCTAGATATCTATCTAGAGCCTGGTGTTCTGTTCTCAATGTTTTAGGAGCCATTCATGTTAGACGGAATATTATCAGGCCTTTCTACCGCCGTAATGCCAATGAACATCATGATGGTCGTTGTAGGCTGCTTTGTTGGTACTTTTATCGGCATGTTGCCAGGATTAGGGCCGATCTCTGCTATTGCCCTAATGATCCCGATTAGTTATGGATTAGACCCAGCATCTGGGCTGATTTTAATGGCAGGTGTTTACTACGGCGCGGTTTTTGGAGGCTCTACGTCTTCGATTCTCATCAACGCACCCGGTTGCTCTTCAACAGTCGTAACGGCTTTTGATGGCTACCCTATGGCGCAAAAGGGAATGGCAGGTAAAGCGCTAGCTTTAGCGGCGTACTCATCTTTCACTGGTGGCACACTCTCAGCAATTATGTTGCTATTTGCCGCACCAGCACTGGCTAGCGTGTCACTCAGTTTCCAGTCTTCTGATTACTTCGCCTTGATGCTGTTAGGGCTATCTGCTGTTGCAGCGTTTGCCGGCAAAGGCCAAGTATTAAAAGCATGGATGATGACGATTCTTGGTTTGATGATGTCAACAGTTGGTATTGACAAAGGTGTCGGTGTTGAACGATTTACCTTTGGTTTAACTGACTTGATGGATGGTTTTAGTTTTCTCTTGCTCGCCATGGCGACATTTGCCCTTGGTGAAACATTGATGGGTATTCTTAAACCTCAGCAAGATACTCGAAAAGAAGAAAGCAGTAAGCTCGATAGCATCGGCAGTATGAAAGTCACCAAAGAAGAAATCAAAGAAGTTGCTCCTGTATCATTGCGCTCTTCGATTCTTGGTTTCTTCACCGGGGTTCTTCCGGGCGCTGGCGCAACCATCGCGGCGTTTTTAAGTTATGGTATGGAACGTAACTTAGCTCCAAAGAAAAAACGCGAAGAGTTTGGTAAAGGCAGTATTCGCGGGCTCGTCGCGCCAGAGTCGGCAAACAACGCGGCATCAAGTGGTTCATTCGTGCCTTTGCTGACCCTTGGTATTCCGGGTTCAGGCACAACCGCTATTATGCTCGGCGCATTAATTGCGTACGGCATTCAGCCAGGGCCTAGACTGTTTGTCGATCATCCAGACGTATTTTGGTCGGTTATCATTTCGATGTATTTTGGCAACATCGTTTTGATTATCCTTAACTTACCTCTTATCCCTTATATCTCGAAATTGCTGATGGTTCCTCGCACAGTTCTGCTGCCAATGATTCTATTTTTCTCCATTACGGGCGTGTATTTAGTGTCATTTAATACGGTAGATATATTTATCATGCTGCTTATCGCAATGGCTGCAATTGCACTGCGGCTGGCAAACTTCCCGCTTGCTCCACTGTTACTTGGTTTCATCTTAGGTGGATTGATGGAAGAGAACTTGCGTAGAGCGTTGATGATAAGCGATGGGGAATTGAGCTTTTTGTGGGAAAGGCCTATTACTGGCGTGTTTACCTGTTTAGCAGTGATTGTGCTGTTAAGCCCGTTAGTTGCTAAATTGGTGAGTCACATTAGAAACCGAGGCGTCGCCAACCCAACTCACTAGGGCGTGTTGCAATAAATCTTAAGTAGTCAGAAGCTGACAAAATCACCTGACTACTTTCTTGTAAGATCTTTCTGGCCTTCCTACCGAACCGTAATGAACATCAGCTTCAAGCTCTCCAGAGCTAATCAAATACTCGAGATAACGCCTCGCGGTGGTGCGACTCGCCCCAATTTTTAATCCCGCTTCATCAGCTGTAAATTGACTATCGCCTGTGAACAAATCACGAATTTTATCTAGGGTTACTCCGTCAATACCTTTAGGCAGACGATCACTCTCGGCTTCGGACTTAGAAGATGGTTGCAGCATTTTATCCACCAGCTTTTGATCAAGTCCAGATGCCGATTCTAGCTCACGCTTCTGGGCCAAATATTTTTGCAAAGCAGACTCAAGTCGAGAAAAAATGACGGGTTTTAGGAGGTAATCAACGACACCGCCCCGCATGGCTGCTTGCAGAGTGTCGACATCGCGAGCTGCGGTAATCAATATGACATCACAGTGCTGTTTTTGCTGCCTCACTTGACTCAATATTTCTAAACCATTGCCATCAGGCAGATAGATATCCAGTAACACTAATTCTGGCTGCAACAATTCCAATTGCATCTCGGCTTCACTTTGAGATGTCGCAATCCCAACCACTTCAAAGCCTTCCATTTGACTTAGATAGCGGTTGTGCACCTCCGCTATGCCCACATCGTCTTCAATGATCATCACTTTCGTATTTGTGGTCATTTTTTACTGCCTTTGGGAATATAAACCGTTGCTCGTGTCCCTTTCACAGAATCTGCTCCTAACTCTAACTGGCCTTCATACCGATTGACGAGTTTATTGACTAAATATAATCCAACGCCTCGATTGCTTTTCGCCTTGCTTGAGATGCCTTTCTCTACCAGCTTGGATACCACTATGTCTTCTGGCAAGCCACAACCGTTATCTTCTACTTCTAAAATAATCTCCGAGCCGTAGTCACTAATAGAAACCAGCACTTTATTGTTCTCTAAATTATTGCGTTCAGACGTCATCGCATCAAAGGCATTGTCTATCAGGTTTCCCAATATTGTCACCAAATCTTCGGTGACAATCCCTTCAGGTAGACGTTCTAAACGGGTTCCTGGGTCAATCTCCAATATTAAGCCTAACTCGAGGGCTCGCTCGGTTTTTCCTAATAGCAAACCCGCTATAAGTGGGTCTTTAACTGCATCACGTATAAAGCCTATCAAAGTTTGGTACCGTTCGGATTCCTGCCCAATCAATTTCTGCACCTGCTCAGTTTCACCCAGTTGTACTAACCCGCTGATCGTATTAAGCATATTCTGATGTTCATGTGTTTGGGAGCGAAGCAAATCTGCATACTCACGAGTTTTGGATAATTGTTGAGTCAGTTCCGTTATTTCATCTCTTCGACGGAAGCTCGATACCGCGCCCACAATCTTCCCTTGCACAATGATCGGATTGCGATTGGCGACGATACGCTGATCGTTTAGGTAAAGATCGACGTCATGTTGAGGCTGTTGAGTTTCCAATATGTCTTCTAGATCGCTATCAGGAAGTGCCGTTTTAATTGGCTTATTAATCACACTTTCTCGTTCAACTTTAAGTATTTCGCAAGCACTTTTATTGATAGAACGAACGCTTCCTTGGTTATCAATACTTATCACCCCTTCCTTTATCGTGCTCATGGTGACATCGAGTTCCACATACAGTCGACCAATTTCTTCGGGCTCAAAACCTAGTATTGCTTTTTGGAAGCGGCGTGATGCGTAATTGGATAAAATAGCATTCGCAATCACCACCAGAAATGCCATTGAAATCAAAAAGGCGAGATAGGGTTCTATCCTATCTTGCAAGCTCTCAAGCAGGTAGCCAACCGACACGACGCCAATAATATTACCTTGTTTATCAACAACAGGTGTTTTGCCTCGAATTGACTTACCTAAAGAGCCTTTTGCGTAGGACACGTAGGAACGCCCTTGTTCTAAAGCTTGCTCGTTGTCACCGCCTTTCATCGGTTTACCTAAACGCTCTTCAACCGGATGAACTAAACGGATCCCGTTCTCGTTGCCGATAACGATAAAAGTTGCCCCAATCAGCTCAGTGAGCTCTTTAAATTCCAGAGGCAGCTCTTCTGCTTCCTCCTTACTCACCATTTCCACCACGGTTGGCGATTTAGCAAGAAACTGAGCAATACCTAAAGCTTTTAGGCCCATTTCTTCTTGCTGAGAGTGCTTTATGTAGGCAAAACCGGCTGCGGTTAGCAGCAAAAGCTCTATCAAACCCGATAGCGTCATGATCACTAACAAGCGTCGACGAAAGCTAAGATTTTTCCAGCGTATCAAGATCAACTCCTTATGTATCTCAATGGAACGATAACAATAAAGAATCGAGCTTGCTGTTAGAGAACTCAATAAATTAGGGTTTGGTCTGTTCGGCGATAAAGCATAAAAAAGCCGCCAATGAGATGGCGGCATTTTAACAAGAAGAGCAGTGAGGTTAGTTGTGAGACACCGCAATTAAACGCAAAGAGTCTAGCTGAACTTGAGCTCGTCCAATATATTCAGTCAGTTCTTTAATTTGCAGCTCCAACGCAGTGATCTCTTCATCACGAATATTCGGGTTCACCGCTTTCAGTGCCAACAATCTTTCCAACTCACTATTCAAGCTATCTTTCATATCTTTTTCAGCTTGCTGTTTCACCGATTCCAGTTGAGACAATACTTGGGTATCACCGGCATCAATCAAGCTATGCACTTGGCCTTGAACCGATGCCACAATTTTGCTCGCCATATGACGGTTGATTGGCGACAACTGACGATTAAAGCTTTCGAATTCAACTTGTGAAGAAAGGTCATTACCTTTAGCATCCAAAATCAAACGAAGTGGTGTTTTAGGTAGGAACTTATCAATACCACTACTTCTCGGCGCTTGTGCATCCACCACATAAACGAGCTCAAGCAAAATTGTCCCCACAGGTAACGCTTTGTTTTTCAGGAGAGAAACAGCACTTGTACCTACACCTTCACTCATGATCAAATCAATACCACCTTGAATCATTGGGTGCTCCCAACTCATAAAGTGCATATCTTCTCGTGAAAGAGCGGTATCGCGGTCGAAAGTGATCGTTGCGCCTTCATAAGGTAAACCCGGATAACTAGGTACCATCATGCGTTCAGATGGGGTAACAACTAATGCATTCTCACCTTTGTCATCTTGGTTAAGTCCTATGGTATCGAAAAGACCGAGCGAAAAAGTGACTAGATTAATATCACCGTCTTTTGCCGCAATTTGTTCAACCAAGTTTTTAGACTCTTCACCACCGTGAGAATGGATTTCTAGCAAACGATCTCTACCGTGCTCCAATTGAGCCTTAAGAGACTGATTGAGCTTCGCAGATTCGCCAATCACTGTATCGAGTTCAGAAGTATCGCCAGACGCAAGCATCTCGATAAGCGACTCAGAGAACTTATCGTAAACAGAGCGGCCTGTTGGACAGGTATCTCTAAACGCATTCAGGCCTTCATCGAACCAACGAGCCAGAATCTCTTGAGCGGTATCTTTCAAATAAGGTACATGTATATCAATATCACGATTTTGACCAATGCGATCTAAGCGTCCAATTCGTTGCTCAAGCAGGTCGGGGTTGAAAGGTAAATCGAACATGACTAACTGGTTGGCAAATTGGAAATTGCGTCCTTCAGAGCCAATTTCACTACATAACAGTAGCTGTGCTCCACCCTCTTCTTGCGCAAAGTACGCTGCAGCTTTGTCACGCTCAATGATAGACATGCCTTCATGGAATACGGTCGCTCGAATTCCTTCACGCTCACGCAAGGCTTGTTCTAGTTGAAGTGCCGTCGTTGCCCGAGAGGCAATAACCAAAATCTTTTCACTGCGCTTTTGCTTAACTTTTTCGATTAACCAATTAACACGAGTATCAAATTGCCACCAGCTTGCTTCATCACCCTCAAATTCTTGGAATATTTCCTCTGGATATAGGTTTTTTAGCGCTCGTGCTTCTTGAGGCATTTTCCCACCAAGCATGCCGCTCACTCGCATTGAGGTTGCGTATTGGCTTGGTATATCCATTGGTAGTAAGTGAACATTTCGCTCTGGAAAGCCTTCGATAGCTGAGCGAGTATTTCTAAACAGGACTCGCCCTGTACCATGCCTATCCATCAAGTTTTCGGTCAGCTCATGCTTAGCTGAAGCTTTTTCTTCATCAGAAGCCCCGCTTTCGATGATTCTAAATAGCGGCTCAACGTCTTGCTCACTTAAGATTTCAGCAATTAGATTTTTGGCGTCATTGGAGAGTTTTTCACCTGACATCAGAACAGAAACAGCATCAGCAACTGGCTCATATTGCTGCTCTTCTTTAACAAAAGCATCATAATCATAAAAACGATCAGGGTCTAACAGCCTCAAACGAGCAAAGTGACTTTCTCGGCCAAGCTGTTCAGGAGTCGCAGTCAGCAATAACACACTCGGCGTTGATTCTGCTAACTCTTCAATCACTTGATATTCACGGCTGGCTTTCTCTTGGCTCCACTCTAAGTGATGCGCCTCATCAACAACCAGCAAATCCCATTCGGCTTCTACTGCCTGAGTCTGGCGCTTTTTACTCTTTTTCAAAAAGTCTAACGAGCAAAGCACCAATTGCTGAGTATCAAATGGGTTATCCGATTCAGCGTACGCTTCCACACAACGTTCTTCATCAAATATTGAGAAATGAAGATTAAATCGACGCATCATCTCTACCAACCACTGGTGCTGAAGAGTTTCAGGTACAACGATAAGAATACGTTCAGCTCTTCCTGCCAATACTTGTTGGTGGATAATCATACCCGCTTCAATTGTCTTACCAAGACCTACTTCATCGGCCAGGAGTACGCGCGGAGCATGTCGGCGTCCCACTTCGTGAGCAATATGCAATTGATGAGGAATCAGACCAGCGCGAATACCGCATAAGCCTCGCATTGAACTTTTATTCTGATCATATTGGTTCACAAGTGCACGATATCGAAGCACAAAGTTGTCCATGCGATCGATTTGGCCAGCAAACAATTTATCTTGTGGCTTGTTAAAACGGATTTGATGACTGAGCATGATTTCACGAAGTAAAACATCCGCTTCTTGAGTGTCTTCGCGAATCCCTTTGTAGGTTAGTACATGGTTGCTTTCCTGTACTTCTGTGACTTTTAGCGACCAGCCTTCTTGGCTTTGAACGGTATCACCAATGTTGAATGTCACCCTTGTTACCGGAGCATCATTAATTGCGTAAACACGATTCTCATCTGATGCTGTAAACATCAAAGTTACAGTGCGAATATCTACCGCAACAACGGTTCCTAATCCTAGATCGCTTTCCGTATCGCTTATCCAGCGCTGCCCCAAAGCAAAAGTCATCGATTGACTACCTCATCTAATTTGAACGAATCAATATAAAGTCGCTAACCACAAAGAAGGCTGCTGACATTATTAAGATTCTGTCAGCCGTGGCTATCAAAAGGTCGCTAATCTTACTCGAACCTGTGAAGCAGGTCACGTGCAGTACCCGTAAATTACCGTTTTTTTTTATCAAGCTTCTGCGTGACATCAAAGTGTCAAAAATCCGTGGCTAATCTAAACATCAGGATCATGTGAATGACATATACTTTAGGTGAGCAAGCATGATATATGATTGCCTCAATAGTTGGCATTAAGCATGCATGTTCAAGATACGGATCAACACGGGTTTGCAGGACGTCGTCAGGTAGCCGAGTTCACTTCCGAGGCCTTGACACCCAACGACCTCTCTTGCGAGCTTATTTTGCTAAGCACAGGCCGCATCGCGGCAAGGAGACGCTTATGGGCGATACCGATCGGAAACTATTTGTACTCGATACCAATATTCTTCTGCACGAACCTTTTGCCATATATTCCTTCCAAGAACACGATGTCGTTATCCCAATGACAGTCCTCGAAGAACTAGACAGAATCAAAGACAGCAAACGAGATGTCGCGCGCGATGCTCGAGTTGCTATCCGTGCACTAGAAGACATTTTCCGTGACGCCACCCCAGATGAGATATCAGAAGGTATTAATTTTTCAAATGAAATGGATGCCAGCGGCACTATCTCGATTCTGGCGGACTTTGAGTTACAAGAAACCGTTAAAGCATTTGCGGACAAAGCGGGCGATAACCGAATATTAAATGGCGTATTGTATTTACAAAACAAACGGGCTCCTCGTGAAGTTGTCTTAGTGACCAAAGACATCAACATGCGCCTTCGTGCAAAAGGTGCGGGAGTGAGATTTGTCGAAGACTATCGAACTGACCAACTAATTGACGATGTTCAATACCTAACCAAGGGGTTCCAACAATGTGAAGGAGAGTTCTGGAGCAACATCGATCAAGTCGAAAGCTATACCTGTGAAGGAACCGCTTTTCATACCCTAAGTCGCGAACCTTTTGAGCCAACTTTCATCAATCAATACGTGATTGATGAAGAGAGTGACTTTGCCGCTCGCGTCGAAAAAATGGAACCTGAGACCATCACCCTTCGTGACCTTAGCCGCGAGCGCATGATGAACCGCAAAGCTTGGGACATTACACCAAAGAATGTTTATCAAGGAATGGCAATGGACGCCCTACTTGACCCAGATATTGACTTGGTGATTCTCACTGGCGCTGCGGGTAGCGGTAAAACCTTGCTTGCTATGGCAACGGCATTAGAACAAACCATCGAACGTGGCATGTTTGATAAGATCATTGTGACCCGAAATACACCAGATATCGGAGAGTCTATCGGGTTCTTGCCTGGTACTGAGGAAGAAAAAATGCTGCCTTGGCTTGCTGCGGTAACCGATACGCTAGAGGCACTACACAAAAACGATCATTGCACTGAAGGTTCAATGAAATACATTTGTGAAAAAGCCAATATTCAATTTAAATCGATTAACTTTATGCGCGGTCGCTCAATACAGAACGCGTTTGTGCTGCTTGATGAGTGTCAAAATCTCACCGCATCACAGATCAAAACTATCATCACTCGCTGTGGTGAAGGTACTAAGATCGTTTGTTCAGGCAATCTCGCGCAAATAGATTCACACTACCTAACCCCGGTAACTTCAGGCCTAACCTATATGGTGGAAAGGTTTAAGAACTTCGAAGGCAGTGCCAACATTCACCTCAACGGTGTTGTGCGAAGCCGTCTTGCTGAATTCGCCGAAGAGAATTTATAGTCACAAAAAGCGAAAGTTAATGCATCTTTCGCTTTATTTTTAAAATAATTATTCACATTTGGTGTTTTTTTATGGTTTACTTGTTCACAGTAGACTTCAGCATAGAGACTGGGCGACATGGTGAACTTAAAACAGAAAAATTTTCTTAAACTCTTCGATTTTACTAGCGATGAAATTCACTACTTGATTCAGCTGGCTGCCAAGCTTAAAAAAGAAAAAAAGCAAGGCATCAGAAATCAACCATTATGTGGAAAAAACATCGCACTGATATTTGAAAAAGATTCAACTCGAACTCGATGTGCTTTTGAAGTTGCCGCTTTCGATCTTGGTGCTAACATCTCCTACCTTGGTCCCTCAGGCTCTCAGCTTGGCCACAAGGAAACCATGAAAGATACTGCGCGTGTTTTGGGCCGTATGTACGATGGCATTGAATATCGAGGCTTTAGCCAAGATCTGGTAGAAAGCTTGGGCAAACATGCAGGAGTGCCTGTGTGGAATGGCTTAACCGATGAATTCCACCCAACGCAAGTGCTCGCTGATTTCTTAACCATGTTGGAATACAGCCACAATAAACCTCTCAGCCAAATTAAGTTCGCTTACTTAGGCGATGCTCGCAACAATGTCGCCAACTCGTTACTAGTAGGCGCAGTAAAAATGGGCATGGATATTAGGTTGGTCGCGCCGAAAGAGTATTGGCCTGAATCGAATCTAGTGAGTAAGTGCGAAAAGATAGCCGCTGACTCTGGTGCCAACATTTCTCTGACAGAAGATGCAGAAGCTGGTGTTGTAGGCTGCGACTTTGTCTACACCGATGTCTGGGTTTCGATGGGTGAACCTATTGAATCTTGGGACGCTAGGGTTAAACAGATGCTACCTTATCAAATCAACTCTGAGTTACTGGCTGCAACGCAAAACCCAGACGTTAAGTTTATGCATTGCCTGCCTTCATTTCACAACAATGATACGACGATTGGTAAACAAATTGCAGAGAAATATGGCCTCAACGGCTTGGAAGTGACAGAAGAAGTGTTTGAATCTGAAGCGTCGATTGTTTTCGATGAAGCAGAAAACCGCATGCACACGATCAAAGCCGTTATGCTCGCTACACTGGGTGAATAACACAAGCTAAAACTTTGACGCAAACGCTTGCTCTCTAGAAAGTTCCGAGTATAATTCTCGGCAATTTGTCTGAGGGTAAGTCAATGCAAAGCCAATCATTACAATCGGTAATGGCCAATACTGATGTAACGCAGTATGGCGTAGTTATTCGATACTTACCTGATTTAGAAGAGAATTTTTAAAAGCCTCCCATATGGGAGGCTTTTTTATTGAGATTTAGCAATTTGCCCTTTTGCAACTAGAAAACAGGAAGGAGACTAAGGTGAGCTCGCTTTATCAAAAACACATCATCTCGATTCCAGAGCTTTCGCGCGCAGAGCTGGAACTGATCGTTGACACCGCTAGCCAATTGAAAGCTAAACCTAATCCAGAACTTATAAAAAATAAGGTTGTGGCTAGCTGTTTCTTTGAGCCTTCAACACGTACCCGTCTATCCTTTGAAACCGCTATTCAACGAATCGGAGGAGATGTTATTGGTTTTGACAGCGGCGGCAACACCTCTCTAGCAAAAAAAGGAGAAACATTAGCCGACTCAGTGCAGGTGATCTCGTCCTATGTTGACGCTTTTGTCATGCGCCATCCACAAGAGGGGGCTGCGCGTTTAGCGTCAGAGTTTTCCAACAGCGTCCCGGTTATCAATGCGGGTGATGGAGCTAATCAGCACCCTACTCAAACTTTGCTTGATTTATTCACGATCTCCGAAACGCAAGGGCGTCTAGACAATCTTAACGTCGCTTTCGTTGGCGATTTGAAATATGGCCGAACTGTTCACTCCCTCACTCAAGCTCTGGCTAAATTTAACAATGTTCGCTTCTTCTTTATCGCCCCTGAAGCGTTAGCCATGCCTGACTACATTTGTGAAGAGCTTGATGATGCCGACATTCCATATAGCTGCCACACTGACATGGAAAGCGTGATTCCCGAGCTCGACATTCTCTACATGACTCGGGTTCAAAAAGAGCGTTTTGATGAGTCTGAGTATGCTCATATTAAGTCTGCTTATATTTTGCGAGCAGAGCTACTCGCGAATGCTAGAGAGAACCTTAAGGTTCTCCACCCTCTGCCAAGAGTAGATGAAATAACGGTTGATGTGGATAAAACACCGCATGCTTACTATTTTCAACAAGCAGAAAATGGCGTGTTTGCTCGACAAGCGCTATTAGCACTCGTGCTGAATGAAACATTGTAATTAAGAGGATAAAAACATGACTAAAGAAACTCAATTACAAGTTGAAGCAATCAAAAACGGCACCGTCATCGACCACATCCCCGCTCAAGTGGGTATCAAAGTGCTAAAGCTATTCGATATGCATAACTCTAATCAACGTGTCACCGTTGGTTTAAACCTGCCTTCTTCTGCACTAGGTAGTAAAGATCTACTCAAGATAGAAAACGTATTTATCAACGAAGAACAAGCTAGCAAGTTGGCACTGTATGCCCCTCATGCGACAGTCAACCAAATTGAAAACTACCAAGTGGTCAAAAAACTGGCTCTTCAACTTCCTGAAAGCATTAATGATGTATTTGAGTGCCCAAACAGCAACTGCATTACTCACAATGAGCCAGTAGCTTCTAGCTTTTCCGTATTAGAGAAGAAAAAGGAAGTACGCTTAAGATGCAAATATTGCGAGAAAGTGTTCTCAAGAGAAATCGTCACTGAACGATAATCTCTGCTAAGCGGCTGTGCTCCTAACATGCATATTCGCCTTTACCTATTCATTGTTTAACGGCAAACTGCTCAAACCAAAACAATATAGCAAACATAACAAGCGGTACTAATATGACAAAAGTTCTTCATACAGACTCAGCGCCTGCGGCTATTGGCCCATACGTTCAGGGTGTCGACCTTGGCAACATGGTCATGACTTCTGGTCAAATTCCACTAGACCCTAAAACCGGTGAGTTTTCTCAAGACATTCAACAACAAGCTCGCCAGTCACTAGAAAATGTCAAAGCTGTTGTTGAGTCTTCAGGACTAACCGTAGCAGATATCGTAAAAATGACGGTGTTTGTAAAAGACCTGAATGACTTTGGCGCCGTGAATGAGGTGTATGAAAAGTTTTTCGACGAACACCAAGTGGCCAACTATCCAGCACGCTCTTGTGTGGAAGTTGCTCGCTTGCCAAAAGATGTTGGAATTGAAATCGAGGCAATTGCTGTACGCAAGTAAGTTCCCATTTGGTATGATGAAAAAGGCGAGCCACAAAGCTCGCCTTTCTTGCTTATCGAGTCTAAGTAAATTACTTAAAACCTTTTATCTTTTTAATCATATCGTAAGCATTTTGGATTTCTTGTGATTTCTCTTTTGCTACGTTCATCATTTCAGGCGGAAGGCCTTTTGCCATTAATTTATCAGGATGATGCTCATTCATCAGTTTCCGATAAGCGCGTTTGACTTCCTGACTATTGGCATCTTCACTCACGCCAAGTACATCATATGCAGCCGACAATTGGTCTTTTTCAGAAGCTTGTTGCCAACTGCCTCCACCGTGTCCAAACCCCCCTCGCTGACCACCAAAACCGCCACTTTGCTGAAAACGAAAAGCCGCTTCAAACATACGAATACGACGCTCCAACTGCCCTGAAGTAAAGCCAAGACCGCTTGCTACTCGGTGAAGAACTTCTCTCTCGCTTGGGTGAAGGCTGCCATCGGCAAATGCTGCGGAAATCTGCAATTCCAAGAAAAACTGCATTAAATCATGACGTCCACCAGTCGAGAGCCTAACTCTTTCCAAAACACTTTCTAATGGAAAATCAGCCTCTTTGCCTTCTCTAAAGGCTTCTTGAGCCGCTTTGCGCTGTTCACCATGCAGGTTCATACGATCCATCATTGCAGATGCAAGTTGGATTTCTGACTGGGTCACCTGCCCTTTCGACTTAGCCAAATGCCCCATCACAGCAAAGGCTGACTTAAAGAACTCCGCTTGTCTTTCCGCTTGACTTGGCCCTGAACCAAATGGATTATTTGCAAATCCCCCTTGATTAAATCGGCGAGCTTTATCAAACTGGTGACCAAGCAACATCCCTAGTATGGCGCCGAATACACCCCCAAATAAAAAACCAAAAAAGATACCAAGAATTTTGCCAAAAATACGCATTATGTGCTCTCAATCTATGAATTTTTCAATTGCGACGTTGTCTGATACTGGCGCAAGCTATAATTTCCTTTATCATAAGCACCGTTTTCCATTAATTTTGGTCGAGCATTCACCAAATTAATCTAGTTCAACAGGATAGTAAAACTCGATGCCACGTTTTTCCCGCACTCTGCTAGCCGCTTCTATTACTGCTGCTCTTTTTATTTCAGAAGCTCATGCCGAAGCCTCGCTAGACAAAGGTGTGCAAGACATGCCTGCTTTCGGACAATGCCAAGTATTAGACCCTATTGATCAATGCTTGGTCAATGTACCTGCACCTAAAAACGCTAAAGATTTACCTGTGAATGTCAATGCTGATAACTTACAGGCAACCAATAACGATAAAGCCACCTATTCAGGGAACGTAGTTGTCACTCAAGGCCATAAAAGAATCACCGCAGATCACGTGACGTATCACAAAAAAGAAAATGTAGTGGTGGCAAAAGGAAACGTCAATTTTAGTGATGGGCAAATCAAAGCGGTATCAGATAAAGCAACCGATGATTTAAATACCAACCAATTCACACTATCTAACACTAAGTATAATTTCTTGTGTGAGCCTGGGCGCGGCACTGCAGTTTACGTATCAAATTCGGGTAAAGCTTTATATCAGATTGATGACGGCTCTATTACTTCCTGCCCTGAAGGTAATGATGCGTGGAAACTACGAGCCTCGAGTATAGATATCAACAAGAACGATGAAGAAGCAACATTCTACAACCCTAGATTCGAGATCCAGAATGTACCTGTTTTTTATCTGCCATATTTAGTCGTGCCAATTGGTAAAACAAGAAAGACAGGTTTTTTATATCCATCAGTATCATACGGCTCAACCAACGGTTTTACTACTGAAGTTCCAATATATTGGAACTTGGCTCCGAACTATGATTTGACGACCAATATTAAAAATATGCAGGAGCGTGGCACCCAGCTAGACAGTAAGTTTAGATACTTATCTACCTACGGGTCAGGGGCAATTAATACCGAGTATTTGCCAAGTGATAAAAAGTACCCAGATAAAGGCTCTCGTTGGGGGATTCAATATACACACAGTGGGATCTACGAACAAAACTGGAAATTCAATATTGATTACTCCAAAGTAAGTGATATTGATTACTTTTCAGATTTAGACTCTAGTATCGGCACCCAGTCTGACGGCCAGCTTACCCAAGAAGCACAGGCAACCTATCGAACTAGCAACTGGGATGCATCGATACTTGCAAGAAGTTTTCAAATACTAAATTCGAGCAGTCAGCCATATAAGCTTCTTCCTCAGCTATCGTTTAACTATTATCAGCCTCAGCTTTTGAAGCACCTTGATTTCAATATGGTGAGCGAATTATCAAACTTTACGACTAAACAACAATACGACCCGTCAGCTACTCGACTACACATTGAACCCGGAATCACCATACCTTTTAGTAATACATGGGGAACGTGGAAAACTAATCTTCAGTTACCAATGACCTACTATTACCAAGATGTGAGTGGCCACAATACGGTAGACCCTACTATTATAGAAAATGGAGTAACTTATACCAATGGGTACTATGGATTAAAACAAAATGTTACTCGAGTACTGCCCGTGTTTAGCAGCGACGCTAAAATGGTACTAGAAAGTAACAATAAATTCTTGGATGAATACACGCAAACGCTCGAACCTGAAATTAAATATGTTTATATCCCAACGGTTAATCAAGATGATATCGGCCTATATGACTCGACACAATTAGAAACCGACTATTATGGTCTATTCCGCACACGTAAATACAGTGGCTACGACTACTACCAAGGCGCAAACCAGATAACCTATGGTGCTACCTCTCGATTCTTCGATGACAATTACAAAGAACGAGCAAACATCGCATTTGGACAAATATTATATTTAAATAAAGGCCTTAAACTTGATTCAAACTCAAGTACTGACTCTAGCTTCTCTGCTTGGGCACTCCAAGGCGACTTCAATTATGGTGATAATTGGCTATACCATGGCAACCTTCAATATGATTCAGCGATCAGCACACTGCAAACAGCCAGCACTTATTTAGAATATCGTTTTGATAGTGGCTATATTCAATCCAACTATCGCTATGTGAATAAAAATTATATCTCCAATAATGTAAGTTACACTACTAACTCAATAACTGTGGACGGTATATCTCAAGCAGGGTTACTTGGTAGCTATAAGTTATCAAGAAAGTGGTCCGCTACTGGGCAGTATTTCTACGATCTTACAACCGACAATAACATTGAGTGGGTAGCGGGCTTGAAGTATACGTCTGATTGTTGGTACATCGCCTTCACCTATAGTAATCAGTTGAAGAACTGGAACGACAACGGTAGTGAAACTACAGACATGACCAACTACTATGCCAACAATATGACACCAAACTATGAAAGCAACTTTGGCATTAACTTTGGTATTATTGGCTTCGGTACCAGTGTAGGTTCATCGTCGAGTGCTAGTGGACTTGTAGATAGTTCGAGTACCTCATTAAGTTACAACAACCCATTTTTCTTAAATAACTAATTTATTTTATATAACTGCTGAACATATTTGCTCAGCGGAATGTTCGATAGGAACCCCTATGAAGAAGTGGACAATTTTGCTCTCGTGCGTTTTTGCACTTTTTATGACGAGCATGGCCAATGCCAAACAAGTTGAACTCGACAAAGTGGTCGTGATTGTCAACAAGGGCGTGATTTTGCAAAGTGATGTTGATATTGCAATGAAAATGTTAAAACTGAACGCAAAAGAAAGCGATCAGAAGCTGCCCAGTGATTCAGTGCTTAGAAAGCAAGTCATTGATAAATTGATACTGGATAAAATTCAGCAGCAAGAAGCGAAACGCCTCGGCATTCATGTTGATGATAAGCAGCTTGATACAGCGCTCAATGATATTGCGAAAAGTCAAAAAATGACTCTTAAGCAGATGATGACATCAGTACAAAATGCAGGCATCAGCTATTCGACATTTAGAACTGAGATTCGTCATGAAATCGCTGAGCGTGAAGCGCGTAATGCTTTAGTACGTCAACGCATCAACATACTGCCTGAAGAAGTAAACAACTTAGCAAAAATTCTTGCCAATCAAACTAATGCAACGGTTGAGTACAAAATCGCTCACATCCAACTTAACTTTAATGAACAAGACAAACAGAAAGTTGAAAAACAAGCAGAAGAGCTGGTGAGTAAGCTTAAATCAGGAGCAAACTTCAGCACCATGGCCTATAGCTTTTCCAAAGGCCCGAAAGCTCTAAACGGTGGTCAATGGGGATGGATGCGTAAAGAGGAAATGCCAACAGTATTCGCTGATCAAATTAAGATGAACAAAAAAGGTAGCATCATCGGGCCGTTTTTGGCTGGTTCTAGCTACCACATCTTAAAAATTGAAGATGTAAAAGGACTTAAAACAGTCGCTGTTACGGAAGTGGATGCTCGCCACATACTCATCAAGCCAAGTATTATTCTCAGTGATGCTGGCGCCAAAAAAGAGCTCAACGGATTTATCAAAGAAATTAAAGATGGCAAAGCAACTTTTTCCGAGCTTGCCAAGCAATACAGCCAAGACCCAGGTTCAGCAGCGCAAGGCGGCGATCTTGGTTATCAGACGCCAGATACCTTTGTACCTGAGTTTAAGCATCAAGTAGAAACCTTACCAGTTGGTCAAATCAGCAAACCATTTAAAACGGTTAATGGTTGGCACATTGTGGAAGTCATGGGACGTAAAAAGGTTGATAGAACCGATGCAGCAATGAAGAATCGCGCGTATCGCATTCTATTTAACCGCAAATTCAACGAAGAAGCAGGGGCTTGGCTACAAGAAATTCGAGCGGGAGCATATGTGGACATACTAAAGGACAACGGTAGCAATGACAGTTAAGAAGATTATCGTCACTGCTGGCGAGCCCGCAGGTGTTGGGCCCGACTTAGCACTTGCACTTTCTCAGCAAAACTGGCCACATCAAGTGGTTGTTTGTGCCGACAAAAGTATGCTTGCTGAGCGCGCAAGAGTCTTAGGTATTAAGGTTGACCTCATTGATTACAACCCAGACTCTGGACCAACACCACAGCAAAGCGGTTCATTGGTGATTGAGCACATTGAGTTAGCCCAACCAGTTGAAATTGGCGCCCTCAATGAAGAGAACGGCTCATATGTTCTGCAAACGCTAGAGAGAGCAGCCATCGGATGTATGAACGGTGAATTTGATGCGATTGTCACAGGACCTGTGCACAAAGGAGTGATCAATCGTTCTGGAGTCGCCTTCAGTGGCCATACAGAGTTTTTTGCCGAAAAGTCAAACACTCCATTGGTTGTAATGATGCTGGCAACCGAAGGTCTGCGTGTTGCATTAGTCACAACACATATTCCCTTAGCCTATGTGTCTAAAGCGGTGACTAAAGAGCGCCTAACAAGTATCGTGCAAATATTACATAAAGATCTCAAAGATAAATTTGCTATTGAAAAACCGTGTATATATATTTGCGGACTAAATCCTCATGCGGGTGAAGATGGCTGTTTAGGCCATGAAGAAATCGATACGATTACGCCAACTATTGACGCTATGCGTGAAGAGTTTGGGTATGATCTCGTTGGCCCATTACCAGCGGATACCATATTCCATCAAAAATATTTAGATCAGGCTGATGTGGTTTTGGGGATGTATCATGACCAAGTTCTGCCAGTACTTAAATACAAAGGGTTCGGCCAATCTGTTAATATCACCCTAGGATTACCATTTATTCGAACATCTGTTGACCATGGAACTGCTTTAGATCTCGCCGGTAAAGGCATAGCGGATACAGGAAGTTTTATTACTGCACTAAAGCAAGCCATTGAGTTGGTTGACAATAAATCAAGTTAGAGAAAGATATGAAAAATGATGTCCATTTAGGACACAAAGCCCGCAAACGATTTGGGCAAAACTTCCTAAACGATCCATATATCATTGATGGAATTGTGTCAGCAATTAATCCGAAGCCAGGGCAAAACCTAGTAGAAATTGGCCCTGGATTAGGTGCCATTACCGAACCTGTTGGCAAAGAAGTTGATAAGTTTACCGTCATTGAATTGGATCGCGACTTAGCAGAACGACTAAGGAACCACCCTGATCTTTCTTCCAAACTTACGATTCATGAAGGCGATGCAATGCGCTTTGACTTCAATGAGTTAGTACGACCAAACAACAAATTACGCATCTTTGGCAATCTTCCATATAACATCTCGACACCTTTGATGTTCCACCTTTTTGAGTTTCACAAAGATATTCAAGATATGCACTTTATGCTGCAAAAAGAAGTGGTGAACCGTTTGGCGGCAGGCCCTGGAAGCAAGGCTTATGGTCGTTTAACCGTAATGGCGCAGTATTTTTGTAAAGTCGTACCCGTACTCGAAGTACCACCAACCGCTTTTGTTCCACCACCTAAAGTGGACTCTGCTGTTGTTCGTTTAATGCCATACGAAACCCTGCCATGTCCAGCTGCTGACTTAAATTGGTTGGATCGAGTTTGTAGAGAAGGCTTCAACCAGAGAAGAAAAACGGTTCGCAACTGCTATAAGAGCCTACTAAACAGCGAAACGCTAGAGCAGCTTGGTATCAATCCTGGGATGCGTCCAGAAAATCTTACTTTAGAACAGTTTGTTGCTATGGCAAACTGGTTACATGCGAATCACTGATATTCGCAATAAGCTGGTCGTAATTTCCTTCGACCAGCGCTATAAATAATAAAAAGAACTGAGTTAGGAGTTAACATGGAAGTTAGTCAACCCTGTATAAAAGTTCAAGTCCATACCAAATTTATTAAAGAACAATCTGACCCCGACAATAAGCGCTTCATTTTCGCGTACATCATTACTATCAAAAATCTTAGCCAACAAACCGTCCAGCTAATTAGCCGAAGGTGGCTAATTACCGATGCCAACGGTAAGCAAATGTCTGTCGAAGGTGACGGAGTTGTTGGCCAACAACCTTTCATTGAAGGTAATGATGAATATACCTACAGCAGCGGCACAGCAATCGAAACTCCTGTTGGCGTTATGCAAGGCCAATACCTTTTACTCAATGAAAAGGGCGAAGAGTTTGTGACAGAAATAGAGCCATTTCGATTAGCCGTGCCAAACGTCTTAAACTGATTGTTTGGGAGTATTAATGTCCACCTATATCGTTGGAGATATTCAAGGCTGTTTAGACGAACTATTGCTGTTGCTAGATAAAGCATCATTCGATGCGAAATCAGATCAATTATGGCTAGCAGGAGACTTAGTCGCACGCGGCCCTAAATCTTTAGAAACATTGCGTTTTATTAAAAGCTTAGGTAAGTCTGCGAAAATAGTTTTAGGTAATCATGACCTGCACCTGTTAGCGGTATCCCTTGGCCGCTTTAGCGCTAAACCGAAGGATAAAACAGGCGAGATACTTGTAGCAAAAGACAAAGATAATTTGCTCAATTGGCTAAGAAAACAACCTCTTCTGCTCGAGCACGAAGAATTTGTACTCAGCCATGCAGGTATCTCTCCCCTGTGGGACCTAAAAACTGCGCGCGCTGCTGCTGCGGAAATAGAAGCACTGTTACAGAGTGAAAACTGGCACTGGCTAATTGAGAATATGTACGGTGATGGACCAGAAAAGTGGTCGAAAAAGCTATCAGGGATTGAACGCTATCGCTATATCATCAACGCTTTTACTCGAATGAGGTTTGTCAATAAACAAGGCAAACTTGATATGGAGCAGAAAAAACCACCAAGCCTTGTAAAAGACAGGAGTTTAGTTCCTTGGTTCAAATACCCTGATAGGAAAGAAGTTGAGAAAACCATCATATTTGGTCATTGGGCAGCGCTTGAAGGTCACAAGAGCAAACGCTTTATTGGCTTAGATACTGGCTGTGTTTGGGGTGGCTCGCTAACTATGATTCGCTGGGAAGATAAAAAATACTTCACTCAACAATCGCTAGGATTAAGCGCTTAACCACTTAAACATGCTGGCTAAGCGCCTAAGGTTCTATACCTTTTCCAATACGTTAAACGTCATGCTGTGGGCATTCTTCTCATCAGCATGATAGGTTTCGCTGTGTGTTATTTCCCAGTCACGTCCCCAATCAGGGAAGTGCGTATCACCAGCAATATCTGCGTCAATAAAGGTTAAGTAAAGTTTGTCTGCTTGTGGCAGGCAAGCTTGGTAGATAGAGCCTCCACCAATGATCATCACTTCTGGCTCACTATGCACCTGCTCTATAGCCTTTTCGATAGAAGAAACAACGGTAACACCCTCAATCTCCAAGGTTTCATCACGACTAACAACAATATTTAGACGCCCTGGAAGCGCTTTACCAATCGAGTCAAACGTTTTTCGGCCCATGATGATAGGCTTGCCCATCGTGCAGCGCTTAAACCAAACGAAATCTGCTGGTAAATGCCATGGCATCTGATTGTCTTTACCAATGATACGATCTTTAGCCATTGCGGCTATCAAACTAATTACCATCTTACTCCTGTTTAACAGTTAAATTATTGGTTTTTGGCGATAAAATAACAACCTTGGCATCGCTAAACCAACAGCTAAGCCAACGATAATAAACATCGCTTTTAAAAAATTCTCCGCCAACCCAGCAAGCAAGTCTGGCTGAAAACCAAACTGATTGATCTGCACTAGAGCTATCATAGCCTTAAACGCATATACACCCGGGATCATTGGGATCAAAGCAGCTACTGTAAACACTTTTGGATGTGCCAACAACCTTTGTGACCATATCACACCAATCATGCCTATTAGCGTCGCTGCAAAAAATGTTGCCCATTCTATTGAAACACCGTAGTGCATCATCAAGAAACGAGAGCCATGACCAACAGCACCACCAATAGCGCAGTACTTCAAGGCATTTTTTGGCACGTTGAACACTAAAGCAAACCCAACAGCAGGAATGGCTGCAAAAAACATATCATTGACTAAAGCAAAAAGAAGTTCAAACAAACTCATTCAAATCACCCAGCCCCATACATCAACAGCAGTCATTGCAGCAACAATGCCCAAACTGGTAGCAAGCGTCAGTAACGTCGCCATCACAAATCGGGCAACGCCCATATTGGTATAGCCCTTAAGCATGTCTGCAACCGAGTTAATTAACGGAAATCCCGGGACGAGCATTAAAACTGAAGAAGCCATAGCAACCGTCGGCTGATTACCGATACTAAACACAACAGCCTGAGCTGAAATGACGGTTGTAACGAAAGCACAAACCGTAAAATTTAAAAATGGATTGAAATGATATTTAGCGAGTTGGAGCCGTACCATCATTCCAATAGAAGCAGCGATAAATGTCATGATAAAGACATATTCATTGCCACCCGAAAGCTTTGAAAAAGCGGCGCATGATAAGCCAATCATAAAAGTAACGAACCATCGATTGTATCGCTCTGACGTAATTTTACTAATCGCTTGCTGAGCTTTTTCACAATCATACAACTGTTTCTCAAGCAGGATACAGATCCTTTGTACTTGAGTCACCACTCGCATATTAATGCCTTTATCCGGGCTTCTCCTAGCAGTGGTTAAACATTCCTGTTGATAAATTGTGGTCACTACAAGCGAGCTTGCAGAAAGTGATACTTCTACTTCATCCATGCCGTTAGCGATCCCGATACGCCGCATGATATCGCCAACGACAGCACTCTCTGCTCCATGTGCAAGTAAAAGCTGTCCTGCACTTGCAATAAGGCGAGAAACCGCTCTTTGATCCGGCTGCATATTTCTTCCTTGAGTTAGATCTTGTGCTCTACATTAAACTTGAGACAATAAAAAACCGCAATCTCATCATTGCGGTTTTTTATCATTTAGCTGTTATTCTCGAACGTAAATAACATGTCCATCATCTTCATCATCGTCGTCCCAGTCATCGTCATCTTCAGTGATGACATCGTCACTGTTCATGACTTCATTGTGGTAATCATCCCACATGAAATCAACAGACTCCTCTTCCGACTCAGACGCTTCTTCTCTTGGTAAGTTTTCCATAAAGTCTGCAAGCTTGTAACACAGCTCTTTGGTGCCTTGCTTATTAATCGCAGAAATCGTGAAGTACTCATCTTCCCAGCCTAAGGCATCAAGGATCTGTTCAATTTTCTCTTGCGCTTCTTCTTCTGGTAGAAGATCGATCTTGTTGAATACCAGCCAACGAGGTTTTTCTGCTAACTTATCACTGTACTGCTCGAGCTCATCAATAATGGTTAACGCATTTTGTACTGGATCAGATTGATCAATCGGAAGCAGATCGATCATATGTAAAAGTACACGGCAGCGCTCTAGGTGTTTTAGGAATCGGATCCCAAGGCCCGCACCATCAGCTGCGCCTTCGATCAAACCCGGTATATCGGCAACAACAAAGCTTTTCTCTGCTACAACACTCACCACACCAAGACTTGGTATTAGAGTAGTGAATGGATAATCCGCTACTTTTGGTTTCGCTGCAGAGACAGAGCGGATGAAGGTCGATTTACCTGCATTTGGTAAACCCAGCATGCCCACATCGGCTAAAAGAAGCAGCTCCAAACGAAGCTCACGAACTTCACCTTTGGTTCCCATGGTTTTTTGTCTAGGGGCACGGTTAACTGAAGACTTAAAGCGTGTATTGCCTAAGCCATGCCAACCACCTTTAGCAACCATCAATTTTTTACCGTGAGTCGTTACTTCACCGACTACTTCGTTGGTATGAATATCAACGGCTCTGGTGCCCACTGGAACTCGCAGTACTTTGTCTTTACCACGCTTACCCGTACAGTTACCACCACGGCCATTCTCGCCTCTTTCACCAGCATAGAAGCGCTGAAAACGGTAATCGATAAGGGTATTTAGGTTTTCATCCGCTTCGATATAAACATCACCGCCATCACCGCCATCACCGCCGTCCGGTCCGCCTTTGGTAACGAATTTCTCGCGCCAAAAACTGACTATACCGTTGCCGCCATCGCCCGCTTCGACTTTGATTGTTGCTTCATCAACGAACTTCATTTCTCACCCCGCAAATTTCGCGTTGCCATATCACCGATCTAGGCAATATAAATTCTAGCAAATCGAACACCTTGTCGATTTTGTCTTTCTAGTAAATAAAAAACCCCGCCATTAAATGGCAGGGCTTTTGAAATCAGCTTAAAGTCTGTTATTACTCAGCTTCGATGCTAACGAATTTACGGTTTTTAGGACCTTTAACTTCGAATTTTACTTTACCATCAGATAGAGCAAATAGAGTATGGTCTTTACCGATACCAACGTTAGTGCCTGCATGGAATTTAGTACCGCGCTGACGAACAATGATGTTACCAGCTAGTACAGATTCACCACCGAAACGCTTTACACCAAGACGTTTACTTTCTGAATCGCGGCCGTTACGAGTAGAACCGCCAGCTTTTTTGTGTGCCATTGTTAAACTCTCCTAATTTATTAAGCGTTGATGCCAGTGATTTTCACTTCAGTGAACCACTGACGGTGGCCTTGCTGCTTACGAGAGTGCTTACGACGACGGAACTTAACGATTTTTACTTTATCGCCACGACCGTGTTGTACAACTTCAGCAGTCACTTTGCCGCCATCAACAAGGGGTGCACCAACAGTGATTTCTTCACCGTTAGCAACAAGTAGAACCTTGTCGAATTCAACTGTTGCGCCAGTTTCAACGTCTAATTTTTCTAAACGAAGAGTTTGACCTTCGCTTACACGGTGTTGTTTACCACCAGATTGGAAAACAGCGTACATATTTTACTCCGCTTTTTCCGCACAGCCTTTGCTTTCAATTGAGCTTTTGGGTGTGCGCTAAACTAATCATCAATAGGGCGCAGATTCTACAGAAACACTCTCGAGTTGACAAGCCATAAATGAAAAAAATTGGTCGATTGCTAATCACCAAGAATTTTTACCCGAATGACACGTATTTATCATATATTAAACAGTAAGAATTAGTGTATTATTCGCAACCGAACAACAAAAGCCACATCTATTCTCAGCCGGATTTATAATGGATTTTAACGCTATCCAAAAACTTACTGCCAATGACATGGCAAAAGTAAACCAAACAATTCAAAACCAACTTAATTCTGATGTTGCTCTAATCAATCAGCTCGGATTGTATATTGTCAGTGGTGGTGGCAAGCGTTTACGTCCATTGCTTGCTGTACTATCAGCTAAAGCGCTAGGTTATCAAGGCGAGCATCATACCACAGCCGCTGCTTTTATAGAGTTTATCCATACAGCAACCTTACTGCATGACGATGTTGTCGATGAATCAGACATGCGCAGAGGTAAAGCAACAGCGAACGCTGCATTTGGCAACGCTGCAAGTGTGCTGGTTGGTGACTTTATTTACACTCGCTCATTCCAAATGATGACCAAACTAGGATCGTTAAAGATCTTAGAGCTAATGAGCGACGCGGTAAACATTATCGCGGAAGGTGAAGTCCAGCAATTGATCAACTGCAATGACTCTTCTGTAACTGAAGAAGACTACATGCAAGTTATTTACTCAAAAACCGCACGTCTATTCGAAGCAGCAACCCAAATAGGCGCTATTTTGTCTGATGCATCAGAAGAAGTCGAAACTGCACTACAAAATTACGGTAAATATTTAGGCACAGCATTCCAATTGATTGACGATGTCATGGATTACACTTCTGATGGCAAAGAGATGGGGAAAAACGTCGGCGACGATCTTGCTGAAGGAAAGCCTACTCTCCCCCTTCTTTATGCTATGCAAAAAAGCTCGGGTGAAGATGCCGAGTTAATTAAAGAGGCAATAGAGAAAGCGAACGGCATGGAGCACTTAGATCGTATTCTATCTATTATGAATACGACTGGCTCACTACAATACACACAAGACAAAGCCGTACAAGAAGCAGATAAAGCAATAGCAGAGCTCGATATCATACCTGATAGCGAGTATAAGCAAGCGCTTGTCTCACTAGCGCATCTTGCCGTACATCGAAGCAAGTAAAACCTGTAACTCTTTTAGATAGAGAATAAATCGAAAGCGAAAAAATAGCTGATCCGAAGGTCAGCTATTTTTGTTTGTAAAGTTTGCAAAAATTCTACTTCACAAATTCCACACCAATTTTGATGTCACCGTTTAACGTTTCTAACATGCTATCTAAAGACGATTTCTCGTAAGCACTAAGTGCTCCATAGCTTAAGATTTCTTCAACACCATTTTTGCCAAGCTTGATTGGCTGAGCAAAGAATGGGGCATGCTCTCCGTCGCCCTCAACGTATGCACACTCTACAATGTTTGATTCACCTTGCATTGCTTTCACTAAAGAAAGACCAAAACGACAAGCCGCTTGCCCCATAGAAAGTGTCGCACTACCACCACCCGCTTTTGCTTCCACAACTTCTGTGCCCGCATTTTGGATACGCTTGGTTAATGCTTCGATTTCATCTTGGGAGAAGTCGACACCGTCAATTTGAGAAAGCAGCGGCAAAATAGTCACACCAGAGTGACCACCGATGACAGGCACATCCAGGTCGAATGGATTCTTACCTTTAAGTTCAGCAACAAAAGTTTCAGAACGGATAACATCAAGAGTCGTCACACCAAAAAGCTTACGCTTGTCATAAACTCCTGCCTTTTTAAGTACCTCAGCAGCAATTGGCACTGTTGTGTTTACAGGGTTTGTGATGATGCCAATACAAGCACTTGGACAGACAACCGCAATTTTTTCAGCAAGAGATTTAACTATGCCAGCATTCACATTGAAGAGATCCGCACGATCCATTCCCGGCTTTCGCGCAACGCCCGCTGAGATTAAGACAATATCGGCACCTTCAAGAGCTGGAGTTGGATCTTCACCAGCGTAGCCTTTAATAGAAACTGGCGTTGGGATGTGGCTGAGATCCGCGGCAACACCTGGAGTAACTGGTGCAATATCATACAGAGCAAGATCAGAGCCTGCTGGTAGATGATTTTTAAGTAGAAGGGCTAAAGCTTGACCGATGCCACCAGCGGCACCAACAACGGCTACTTTCATTGTGTTCTCCTTGGGATGAGATCTTATTTATAATCGTTGGATATGAGGTTCAGGTTTGTTGACCAGACGAATTATAGCAAGAATTCTTTGATTACAATCAAATAAACATCAGCTTTGCGATGTCACGCATTGAGGTTTTTTTACTTGAATTACTAAAAATCCAGACAACATTGCAAATTGTTTAAAATCATACAGTTAACAATTTCATCAACTATAATAATAATTATACTTTCGTGAGAAGGGTTTAATTTTGATCAATATGGCTATATTCAAGTAGGTATGCGAAAATATTCACTGTAACGATACGTAAATAACGAAAGAAACAAAATCATGCGCAATTCAGAAAAACAAGAAAACTTAGTTCGCGCTTTCAAAGCCCTACTAAAAGAGGAAAGATTCGGCTCGCAAAGCGATATTGTTGAGGCTCTGAAACAACAAGGCTTCGACAACATTAACCAGTCGAAGGTTTCCCGAATGCTAACCAAGTTTGGCGCGGTAAGAACACGTAATGCCAAAATGGAGATGGTATATTGTTTGCCTGCTGAGTTAGGTGTCCCAACAGCATCGAGTTCTCTAAAGGAGCTAGTACTGGGAATTGATAGGAACAGTGCGTTAATTGTTATTCACACGGGGCCTGGCGCTGCACAATTAATCGCTCGCCTACTAGATTCTCTAGGAAAATCAGAAGGGATTTTAGGCGTCGTTGCTGGTGACGATACAATCTTCATTACGCCAACAATGGATGTGACTACAGAGCAAGTGTTCCAGTCAGTATGTGAACTATTTGAATACACTGGCTGATTTACCTTCAAGTAACAGCATTCACACTAAGATGGGGCATCGAAGGTGCGCCATTTTTTATACGAAAAATACGTAACAAAATACGAAATTCTCACCTTTTACTTGTGGTTTTTGTATACACTTTAGAATAGTGATTCGGGCTATATCAGGGAGATATGCTCATGAGGATGCGAGTGTTATTAGTGGCTACTTTTATTGCTGCTATGATAAGTTTTCAGACGAGCTACGCTCAGCAGTTCATCACTATCGGTACCGGCTCTGTCACTGGCGTTTACTATCCAGCAGGTGGGGCAATTTGTAAGCTGGTGAACCAAGGAAGAAAAGAGCACAATACTCGCTGTTCTGTCGAATCAACAGGCGGCTCAATATACAACGTCAACTCTATCCGCGACAAAGAACTCGATTTTGGTATTGTCCAGTCTGATTGGCAATATCACGCCTACAACGGTACAGGTAAATTCTCAGAGCAAGGTCCATATAAAAAATTACGTGCATTGTTTTCCCTTCATACTGAAGTTTTTAATCTCATTACCCAATCCAATTCCTCTATACAAACACTATTGGATATAAAGGGATCTCGTGTTGATATAGGCAACCCTGGGTCGGGAGACCGCGCCACAATGGGTGTCGTTATGAATGTCATGGGCTGGACAAGTGAGAGCTTTAAGCAACCAAGCGAATTAACTGGAGCTGAACGCTCGCAAGCGCTTTGCAACAACAATATTGATGCCTTTGTTTATGTAGTAGGTCACCCAAATGGGCCAATAAAAGAAGCATTCACCTCTTGCAATGCAAAGCTAGTTCCCGTCACTGGCCCCCAAATAGATAAGATTGTCGCAGATAATCCGTATTACGCTTACAGCACTATTCCTGCAGGTATGTATTCACCCTCGCAACCAGATACTCAAAGCTTTGGTGTTGTGGCAACACTTGTGACGAGTACCAACACACCCAACGAAGTAGCCTACATTGTCACTAAAGCAGTGTTTGAAAATTTTGACACCTTTATTCGTATGCACCCAGCACTGAGCAATCTAAAAAAAGAAGATATGATCGCTGCGGGCCTAACTATTCCACTGCACCCCGGTGCAAAAAAATATTACAGAGAAGTCGGATTGATAAAGTAGCGGGCGCTCGCATTCTTAATATTTGCTTTCAATACGTAACTTTTATGTTGTCGATCAATGACCAAAGCGTTGAAAATGACTACCGTTATCGCAATTTTTGTTAACTAGATTCAACTAGAGCAAACAACGACTGCTTTTCTCTAGAATTGAAGCTAGTGCCTACGCTAATAAAGAGCTCAAATGAAAGAATTTAAAAAGCCGATACTGATTTTATTGGCCGCAGTCCTAATAAGTGGTCTACTGATCTATTCTGCTATTCCGAATGAATCAAAACTTGCTATCTTTTGCGTATTAGCATTCTCTCTTGGGGTGCGCCACGGTTTGGACGCTGATCATATTGCTGCTATTGATAACGTTACGCGCAAAATGGTTGCTAGAAAACAAGATAGCTACACTGTCGGAATATACTTTGCCCTAGGACACTCTAGTGTCGTATTTCTTATGACTCTGATGATCGTTTTAGGGGTACTAACATTCCAAGGCAACGCAACTTTAAATAATATTGGTGCTGCAATTGGCACTGCCATGTCAATTGGCTTCTTGATTGTTACCGGGCTGCTCAATGGTCGAATTTTCGTCAATGCTTATAAAAATGAATCAAGTGATGAATCTCCAAGCGGAATATTTTTCAAGATTTTCCACCGACTCTTCGACAAAGTCACTCACCCGAAGTATATGTACATCGTCGGTTTTCTATTTGGCCTCGGTTTTGATACTGCCACTGAAATTGCACTGCTGGGCATGGCCGCAACTCAAACCATGAACGGTGTTGCCATATATTTTATACTGCTGCTACCTCTGTCATTTGCATTAGGAATGGTATTAACAGATGCTTTAGATAGTTGGATGCAACTTCATTTATGCAAGTGGTCAACATTAAATGCAAGTAACCGTCGTCGCTACAATTTGTGGATAACCGCCTTCTCTGTGGTTGTAGCGCTTGGTATTGCAGGTATGGAAATTCTTTCACTATTGAATGAGCAGACAGCTGTCGCTCAATATTTCTCAACCCATTCTGAGCTTATCGGAATCTTTATTATTGCCATCTTTGCAGGCAGTTGGCTCATTGTGAGTCCTAGAAGCAAAAACAAACTCTCTATCAAGTCTTCATAACTCTAATCAAAACGAGTTAAATTGAAACTCTCATTGAGTGGCGCACAAAGCGTCACTCAACGCCACAGTTGTGCTGTATGTTTGCCCATCAAGTTCAACCGACAATTCATAGCAATCATTAGGGTTTGGATTGTCAATATCGCTGTAGATTGGCGCTTCAACTTGAAATATCGCTTTTACGTGATCATCTCGTACATCTAGCGGCAGCTGATATGTCATGCCATCAAATTTCACTGCTGCAGAAACTAACCCAGGACGCAGTGTGGAATAGAATACATCAACAATGAGCTCACATCCCCCACCATGATGCCATACTTGTTCTGTATGGACCTCTTCTAGCCTTATATTTGATATAGTCTGTAAATATGGCGCTTGAGAGATCTCAAGCTGGGCGTTTTTTACTTCAACGTTAAAGTTTGAGCTAACCTCAGCTAGCCAATCTTCATCAGGCTCAATAAGTAATACTTCAATAAGGTTTTTACCCACATAGAGCAAAGGGCGAACATCTCGCTGATAAACAGTTTGTGAACCATCACAATCGAAGACTGCAACGCCATTAATTCTAACTTCGGCGTATCGCTCAACTCCACCAATCACTAAGTCGATAGCAGGATAATTTAGCGACTCTTCATCAAGGTAAAATTTATGGGACAGGTACCATTCCTGCTGAGACACTTGTTCTTGAGTTAAAGTACTCGGCAGTGCAGAAGCGATTAGGTTAGGTAGGGACAAATGACATAGCGGTAAAGATGAGTCGGTTAGAGAAGAGAGCTGCCAATTATCACTTAAGGTTATTTGCATACTGGTCCTAACAATAACTGAAAACTTTGAAATAAAAGGCAGCTGGTTTATCCAATCAGCTACCTAGTTGAACTTTACTACTTATTCGTCAATTTCTTCGTCATCTTCGTAAACGGCATCTTCACCTTCATAAAAAGTCCCCCAACCGTCATAAATAATGTCGTGTTTTTCAGCAAGCTCGACTAATTTTTGCACCTGCTCGCCGATGATATTTTCATCTAAAGGAGATTGCATAGTCGCATCGACACAGAATAATTTGTTGCCATCTTCATCTTCTGTTTCTTCAGCTTCTAGCACCTCAAAACCCATTTTGAAAGCGTCGATGACTGCTTTTTCTAACGTATCGAAATCCTCAGAAAATAGGTGATGCTCAATGTCGTAAACCGCATCTGGATCGCTGCCATCTTCCAAGAGAGCTTGAATAATATCTCGGGTGTCTTCTTTTTGAATTTCAATCAGCTCTTCTACTGATAGATAGTCTTCTTGAGACATGGCATTTCTCCAATGTTGTTTCTCATAACGCTAGAAATTATTGTTCACAAAAGTGTAAAAAAGGTCAAAAAACCTCAAGCCACGCAATATCGCATGGTTAGCAGTGAAATACCATTACTATCTGACAACTTCAGCGAATTTCTGCCACTAACCATTTATGTTCTAAATTAGCCCACTTTCATCAGCTTCGATTCAGAATTTTATAAATTGAAACTTTTAATCAGGAAAATAAGAAAACTAGAATAATTATCTGCTGTTCGCTGATAAAAGCGCCACTAATGAAAACGCATAAAACTACACACTCAACTAACTTCTGCAACACATAATGCATATTATTGCACTTTATAAGCAATCTAAGTCACCTAGAAAATGCTTACCAGTTCGAATAACAACGCATCGTTTTGGCTGCTATCATTTAGTTATATATATTACAAAGAACATAAATTTTAACCTTATGGCAACATATATATCTAATAATCAGGAATATACAGAATTTGTCATGATTATATTGACTTGCATATCTTTCACAATCTTGTCATATATAAGTGTATGTAGAAAAGTAAGGAAGCAATATGAGTAAGTTGTATGTCGGCTCTGAGGTAGGACAATTAAGGCGAGTACTTTTAAATCGCCCCGAACGAGCACTCACCCACCTAACACCATCCAATTGCCACGAGCTATTGTTTGATGATGTATTGGCGGTCGAAGCAGCTGGAAAAGAGCACGATGTGTTTGCAAACACCTTAAAGCAACAAGGCGTAGAAGTTCTTCTTTTACATGATCTATTTGTCGAAACACTCGAAGTACCTGAAGCTAGAGAATGGCTGTTAAAAACACAAATATCAGACTTTCGTTATGGGCCAACCTTTGCTAACGATCTACGTCGTTATCTTGCAGAGATGGATAATGAACACCTTGCCACTGTTTTGTTAGGCGGCCTTGCATACTCTGAGTTGCCCATTCAGTCTTCTTCCATGTTGCCAAAAATGCATCGTCCGTTAGACTTTGTCATTGAGCCACTGCCAAATCACCTATTTACCCGTGATACTTCTTGCTGGGTATACGGTGGTGTTTCACTAAATCCAATGATGAAACCTGCACGACAAAGAGAAACGAATCATCTGAGAGCAATTTACCGCTGGCACCCGGTTTTCGCCAATGAAGACTTTATTAAGTACTTTGGTAATGAAGATCTTCACTACGATAATGCGAATATTGAAGGTGGTGACGTATTGGTGATTGGTAAAGAAGCCGTGCTTATCGGCATTTCTGAACGGACCAAACCGCAAGGCGTAGAGAACCTTGCAGCTAGCCTGTTTAAACATGGTCAAGCTAAACAAGTAATTGCCATTGATCTTCCGAAGCATCGTTCATGTATGCACCTTGATACTGTGATGACCCATATGGATGTTGATACCTTCTCTGTTTATCCAGAGATTGTGCGTGAAGATCTCGATACTTGGCGTCTTACCCCAAAACAAGATGGCGGTATGCACGTTGAAAAAGTACCAAGCTATATTCATGCTATTGAGCAAGCATTAGGAGTAGATCAGCTCAAAATCATCACAACTGGCGGTGATAACTATGAAGCCGAGCGTGAACAATGGAATGATGCAAACAATGTACTAACGGTGAAACCTGGTGTCGTGATTGGCTATGAGCGAAATGTTTATACGAACGAAAAATACGACAAAGCAGGCATTACGGTACTTACCATTCCTGGTAACGAATTAGGCCGAGGTCGTGGCGGTGCACGCTGCATGAGCTGCCCTATTGAGAGAGATGGAATATAACCTCATTTACTAGCACCAATAAAAAAATGGTGACGTTACGTCACCATTTTTTATTTTAAAGCGGTTGAGCGATAAGTTAATCAGTACCACCCACCGTTATCGAATCTAACTTCAGGGTCGGTTGGCCGACACCGACAGGCACACTCTGACCCGCTTTACCACAAACTCCAACGCCTCGGTCAATACTAAGGTCATTACCAACCATTGAGACTTGTTGCATCGCTTCAATACCTGAGCCAATTAGAGTAGCGCCTTTAACAGGTTGAGTGACTTTACCGTTCTCAATCAAATACGCTTCTGAGGTAGAAAATACGAACTTGCCAGAAGTGATATCGACTTGCCCACCGCCAAAGTTAGGTGCGTACAGACCTTTCTCTACTGTTGAAATGATTTCTTCTGAAGTATGCTCACCTGGCAACATGTAGGTATTCGTCATTCTAGGCATAGGTAGGTGGGCATAAGACTCTCTGCGACCATTACCTGTTGGGTTAACACCCATCAAGCGCGCATTTAATTTATCTTGCATATAGCCTTTTAGAACGCCTTTCTCGACCAGTACATTATACTGACCTTCAACACCTTCATCATCAATGTTCACTGAACCACGTAAATCCTTAAGCGTGCCGTCATCAACAATTGTACAGAGATCTGAAGTCACGCTTTGACCGATTTTACCAGTAAATACCGAAGACTCTTTACGGTTGAAGTCGCTTTCTAAACCATGGCCAACCGCTTCATGTAAAAGAACCCCAGGCCAACCGGAGCCAAGAATCACTGGCATTGTTCCCGCTGGCGCTGCCACCGCCTCTAGGTTAACGAGTGCTTGTCGTATCGCTTCGTCAGCAAATTCATAGGCAACTTTGCTGCCTTGGCTATCGGTTAAAAAGTAGTCATAACCAAAACGACCACCACCACCAGCACTACCTCGCTCTCTCCTTTCACCTTTTTGCAAAAGAACGCTTATAGAGAGACGAACCAATGGGCGAATATCTCCAGCATAGGTACCATCTGTGGCAGCAACGAGCATTTGTTCATGGACGGCAGTCAAGCTTACAGAGACCTCTTGAACTAGTGGCTCTTTCGTTCTGATATAAGCATCCAACTGTTTGAGCAATTCTGTTTTTTGCTCTTTCTCCCAACTAGATAGCGGATTGACGGATTGGTAATACTCTGGATTCACATTGCGTCTAAAGGCTTGCACAGAACCGCTTTGCCCCTTCTTCGCAATGCCTCTTGCAGCAATAGCACTTTGTTTAAGCCCATCAAGTTGAATCTGATCTGAATAAGCAAAGCCAGTTTTTTCTCCAGCGACCGCTCGAACCCCAACACCGCGATCTATGTTAAAAGAGCCATCTTTAATAATACTATCTTCGAGTACTAAAGACTCATGCCAGCTAGATTGAAAATAAATATCGGCATAGTCAATCTGCCGAGTCGCGATACTTTCCAACGTGCTCGCAATATCCTGTTCAGTCAAACCCGCAGGCTTGAGCAACGCTTCTTCAACGCTATTTATAGTCATATTCTGCTCTTATTTTTCATTAAATTGCTGTCCAAAGCGGCTATGGTTACGAATTGGCATTTTACTTCTAACTTGCTCAATCATACTCAAGTCAATATCCGCAACCATGCTCTCTGATTTCTGGTCTAGCTGGGCCACGATCTCTCCCCACGGATTAATCACCATAGAATGGCCCCAAGTGCTTCGTCCACCAGTATGGGTACCTGTCTGGTTTACTGCCACAATCCAGCACTGAGTCTCAATCGCTCTAGCGCGAAGAAGTATTTCCCAATGCGCTCTGCCAGTTACTTCGGTAAACGCCGCCGGTACCAGTATTACCTGAGCCTCTTTATTAACTAACTCGGAATATAGGTGTGGGAAACGCAAATCATAACAGATTGTTAATCCTAAATAACCTACAGAAGACTCAACAGTAACAATCTCTGCACCTGGTGTAAAAATATCTGACTCGCGGTAACGTTGATGCTGATCTGCAACATCAACGTCAAACATATGCAGCTTGTTGTACGACGCCGTTAATTCACCACTATCATTAAACACCAACATCGTGGTGAACACACCATTTTCATGTTGAATAGGGAAACTACCAATCACCAACCAAACATTGTTTACCTTAGCGATGTGCGAAAGCTGTTTCTGGGTTTCACCCTGTCCTAGTCTTTCAGAAGCATTGTGATAATCTTGCTTGCTACCAAAAACCAAGGTGTTTTCTGGAGTCAAAATTAACTGCGCCCCCTGCTCAGACAATTTTTCGACTTGGCCGGCAATATAAGCCAAGTTATCGGCTAAACATGGACCTGAAGTCATCTGTATAACGCCAACACGCTTCATATCACCCCTCATTATTTCAGCTCTTCACGCAGTTTTTCTGGCAACTTAAATTCACCTTTACTACGCGAGATTTCAGTGACTTTTGGATTATCTAATGACCCTTTTACTGAATAATTTACTTGAGTAAAGACTTCTACAACTGGAGAGATAACCGTGGTAACCGCTAACACGTACAATGCGGTCACAGGCGTCACGGCAAATGCACTCAAAACTGGGATCCCTGATGTAATATCAGGGGTAAAGTTTACCTCTGCATCGACCATCTGGGTATTGAGGTTCGCTAATCCTTTAATCGTCATGACACCGGCAACGGCATCCATTTTTATGTCGTTGGTAACAAATACGCCATCTTTAATTTTTCCAGTTCCAGTAATCAAATTAAATGCCATCCCTTTATCGAACACACCAGTGAAATCTAGCTGCATTTTGCGAATGATGGAATCGAGACTAAATAAGCCCAATAAATTAGCCGCACCGCTAACGTTAGGAATGACACCTTTCCCAAGCTTAGTGTTTACTGTGCCATTTAAGGTATCAACTTGCATTGACCAAGGAGCGCCATCCCATTCCAGAGTCGAAGTGATATCAAATGGTGCCTTCTGGATGCCTGAAGTAATACCAAAACGCTGCATTAAGTCGCTGTTATTTTTTCCTTTAACGGTAATATTGAACTTAGTTCGATTGGTATCACCATTCAGCAGCCAATAGCCCGTCGCATCAACGTGATTGCTGCCACTGGATACAGACAACTTGGTCCACTCCAACTTATCATTCTTGCGTACTAAGTTTAGGTGCAGCTGCCCAACCCGATAACCTTGGAACCAAAAATCTTTAATGGCT
Organism: Vibrio sp. A37; assembly: GCF_059777565.1. Taxonomy (NCBI): domain Bacteria; kingdom Pseudomonadati; phylum Pseudomonadota; class Gammaproteobacteria; order Vibrionales; family Vibrionaceae; genus Vibrio; species Vibrio sp. A37. The sequence continues at coordinate 67,210 of NZ_JBLNLI010000005.1, forward strand.
AAGGTAATATTTGGTGCCGCTTTGTGGAACTCTCGATCAAAGCTAGAGATAGCCGCAGGCGTTTTGCTGTTTGCAGCTTCAAACAAGCTTTTATTCTTTTTCTTATCGTTCTCATCAAGCCCCGGGATATAGATTTGCAATCGGTCCAGCGAGACACTTAGATCATACGGGTCGATATAGTTAGCGTCCCCCTTAGCTTCTAAGCTATCTAAGCTCATATACCATCCCAGCGCTTTTCTTTTTGCACTAAACTTAACATCGTGCCAATCCAACGTTACATAGGTTAAGTTTTTTACATCCAGAGTGACTTTCTGCGGCGTCGGTATTTCAATTGAGCCCATCGTACTTGAGCTACCTGCTGCACTCTTTCCATTCTGAGTACTGTTTGAGGCTGAAGGAAACAGAATCTCTTGCCATTTATCTAGATTGAATTTATCCGTGCGAACGACAACACTGTTTCCAACCACAGGGCTCACTTTAAAGTTGCCATTTCCTACCAGAACATAGTTTGCCTTCAGCACCGGCACATCTTTACGGATGTCTATCTCTGTCTGATATTTGAGGTTTGGGATAGAAAACCTTGCGCTAATTGACTCTTGGTTCCCCGATACTTGCAACCTTGCTTTTTCTTCAACGCCACTTGCTTTGGTAAGCGGGTAAGGATACTGACTTGCGACTGTTTTCAGGTCCGCTTCACTATTGACTTGATAGGTGAATCCTGTGTCTTTCAGCTGAATATCAACTTGAGTACTCCAAGGTGCACTACCAGACAAACGATTGATCCATCGTTTACCCACATATGGCGCCAAAGGCTTGACCTGCCAATTGCCATCGAGATGAATTTTTACATCGTAAGCTTTACTACCATTCTCACCATTAAAGTTTAACTTTATGGGCTGATCGAGTAGGTTTGCTGTAAGCATCTTTGAATCGACCACATCATCGTCAAAGTTAATTCTGCCAGTTACCGAGGTCAAATCCATCGCAGGTGTTTTCACATGCACATGATTATCTTTCAAATCAGCGTATCCCCAAACATGAGGTTGATTACCGTTAAGAGGAATATCTAGCTGAAAGTCAGACTTAACTGGTCCATTAATTTGAATAGTTGTTAGGGCTGCACCAACGGAATCCACGAGAGGTGTCGCTGTCATATAACTCCTAACGGCATTCCCTTGTCCTTCGACCTTAGCTTGTAACTTCAAATGTCCATCTGCTGTTAGGTGTGCAATTTCTCCTTTAATGGATAGCGCTTTTACCCCTTTTAAGTCGGCATGAGTGGAATCCAAGTACATTGCGTCATTTTGAAACAGCAAGTTAAGTTGCAGGTCAGTGATAGCAGGCCATTTCGTGTCGAAGCTAAATTTGGCATCTTTGAGTTTTACCGATGCTTGAAAAATGCCATCGTGGGTCGTGTAAGGAAAGTCAGATAACCTACCATACCATAGCAACTGGGCGTTATTGACTTTACCTGCTTGGATAGCTTTAGAAAGATAATCCGTTAACCCATTCCCCAATGCCAAAGCTGGCAAATAACGCCACGTTTCTCCCGCGTTGTTTAAGCTTGCTTCGGTATAGAACGATAGAAATGGACTTTGATCGTTAGGCACATCGAGCTTGAATTCACCAATGACACTCATGTCAGGAGTTGTTACATCAACATTATTCGACCACAGTGACCAACCATTCTCTTCTTTTTGCCAAACAATTTTAACCTGGCCATCTTTAATGTTTAACGGCGCTTGAAATACGTCCCCATACGGAAGTTCGTCATTTTCGAGGCTAGCATCTACAACAGCTTGTTGCGCATTGCCTGAAATATTCGCTTCAAGGTGGTGTGTTTCAGGCAGAAGGTACCATTGAGACATACTGCCATTCGTTAATGATGCGGAATATTTTAGTGACTGGATAGTTTGCCCCATCGAGACTCGGATATCTTTCAAATTACCGCCAGGCTTAAGTTGATCCAATAACTTTGTCGTTGATTTAAAGCTAGGTACTAACTTAAACAATGGTGTCACAGTCGAGAGCGCAATCTGAGAGACATTGAGTCGCCACTGTTTAGGCTGCCAGTCAAATGCAGCTTCTAGGTGAGGCCACTTCTGATTGTCGGTTTTGATATCCAGTGATTGAGCAACGACTTGCCAGCCTTCCCCTTCAGGTGAAAGATTTAAAACACCCGAACTAATAGTCACCTGATGCTTCTTATCGCCCTTCCAAATGAGTTCTGAGGGCTCCAGCTTAACTAAAGCTTCGACAGGTTGACTTTTTTTCAAAGTGAGCCAGCTTTTGAAGCTCACGTCCCCCTTTTCAATGCCAGTCTCAAGCTTTAGATGCGTAGTCAGCCAAGGGGTAACCAAAACATTATGAGCGGATACGTAAAACTCACCGGATACATTACTAAGGGAGCCGTGATCTATAAAATTAGCATTGACGTGTAGTGAATTGAGCTTAACATCTGCAATACTTACAATACCTTGAAAGCGATGGTGACTACCTTGGTTTTTCCACCTAAGCGTATCGATATCCAATTTTCTCGCTCCACCATCAAGAGATTGATAGTAGACCGTAGAGTTTCTTAGAGAAAACCCGTCTAACTGGCGCAACAGTAATTGATCGACCGTGTGTAAAAAGCTTTGATCTTCACTAACATGGCCTGGCTTGTTGGAGGATGCACTATCTAAATTTATAGTGCGAATATCCAAATTTAACCCATTTACTCGAAGATCAGCGACAATAGGCTGCATTTTTACCAGAGAACGCCAAAAATCGAGCTCCACATCAATTTCATCAGCAGATAGCTTTACTTTACTGCCATCGGGTAACTTGGCAGAAAAACCCTGCAAGGAAATATATGGGTGTAAATTGTCCCAATATCCACTGATGTTTGAAGCATGAAATTCTAGCCCAGTGGTATCATTTAACCACTGAGCAATATCATTTTGAAAATAATCGAGATGCGGTAGTAAGACGCGGAAGCTAGTGATTAAAATAGCGAACAGAGTCAGCACACTAGCAAGAGACCAAAGAAAATAGCGCCATAAGCGCCGAAAAGTGCCTTTCACTGACTACCCTCTACATCATAACGACGTCGAATTGCTCTTGAATATATAAAGGTTCCGCTTGTACCTTTACTTCCTTACCAATAAATACTTCCAATTCAGCTAATGCGTGAGATTCATCGCCTTCTAAAGTTTCAGCAACAGCTGGGGAAGCATAAACAACAAATTTATCCGCATCATAAGCGCGGTTAACTCGAGTGATCTCACGTAGAATTTCGAAACAAACTGTCTCGACAGTTTTCACGCTGCCACGCCCTTCACAAGTTGGACAACTAGAACATAGAACATGTTCAATACTTTCGCGTGTCCTCTTACGGGTCATCTCAACCAAACCAAGCTGGGTAAAGCCATTAATATTGGTTTTAACTCGATCTTTTTCTAGCGCAGCTTCTAAAGAACTCAATACACGTCTTCGGTGTTCATCTGCAGACATGTCGATAAAGTCGATAATAATGATGCCACCCAAGTTGCGTAACCTGAGTTGGCGAGCGATTGCTTGAGTCGCCTCAATATTGGTGTTGAAAATCGTTTCTTCAAGATTTCTCCTACCAACAAACGCACCAGTATTGATATCAATTGTCGTCATCGCTTCGGTCTGATCGATAATTAGGTAGCCACCTGATTTGAGTGTTACCTTACGATCAAGAGAACGTTGAATTTCATTCTCAGTTTCGTACATATCGAAAATAGGTTTATCACCTTCAAATAGCTCTAGCTTGTCCGTTAACTCAGGAACATACTCTGAAGTGAACTCTTGCAGGTTTTCATATTCCAAACGGGAGTCGATTAGGATTTTATTGAGCTCTGTACCTACAAAATCACGTAAGATCCTTTGCGCGAGTCCAAGCTCGCCATATAAAGTCGTTCGAGTTTTGTATTTGGATTTGCGCTCTAAAATCTTTGACCAAAGCCTTTTTAAGAACGAGGCATCTTGAGAAAGCTCTTGCTCATCAGCCCCTTCTGCCGCAGTGCGAATGATAAAACCACCTAATTCGTCACAATAGTTCGCAACGACTGACTTTAAGCGCTCACGCTCTTGCTCACTTTCAATGCGCTGAGAAACGCCAACATGGCTAGCGCCGGGCATGAAGACTAAATAACGAGAAGGAAGGGTAATATCTGTCGTGAGACGTGCACCTTTTGTTCCAAGTGGATCTTTAACCACTTGCACAACGATATCCTGACCCTGACGAACCAGTTCAGAAATATCTCGCACTTGAAACTGCTGCTTTTCATTTTCTGACACACATTCAGTATGAGGAACAATATCCGAAGCATGCAAAAAGGCCGCTTTATCTAAGCCAATATCTACAAATGCCGCCTGCATTCCAGGCAGAACCCGGCTCACTTTTCCTTTGTAGATGTTTCCAACAATACCTCGGCGAGCTTCACGTTCGATATGAATTTCTTGAAGGCTTCCAGCTTCAATCATCGCGACACGAGTTTCACTCGGAGTGACGTTTAACAGCAACTCTGCACTCATAAGAGTACCTCTTTATAATTTATAAAAATTCGTGCAAGAGCTGGTCAGTTTCGTATAAGGGTAATCCAACAACAGCATGATAGCTGCCTTCTATGCGAGTGACGAATCGGCCGCCTTCTCCTTGAATTCCGTAACTGCCAGCTTTGTCGCATGGTTCCCCTGTATGCCAGTATTGTTCTATTTCTTGTTCTGACAGAGTTTTAAACCATACGTCGGTAATAACTACAGTAGAGCTGGTTCCTTGCTCTGATGCGACAGTGACTGCCGTCATCACTTGGTGACTTCGACCAGATAGCTGGGAAAGCATTTGCTTTGCGTCCTGCAAATCTTTCGGTTTTTCTAGAATATCTTTATCAACCACAACAATGGTATCTGAGCCGATGACTACCGACTCTGGCTCAATTGATAGGCCAGCCAGTGCTTTATCCTGTGACAGTCTATGCACATATTGACGGGCAGATTCGGCAGTTTGTCGGCGCTCTTCTACATCTGTCTTCAAGACAGTAAATGAGTAACCGAGCTGACTCAGCAGCTCCTTTCTTCTTGGAGAAGCAGAGGCTAATACTATCTTTTTATTCGTCATTTACTTCACATGCCAATGGCGCCGAACTCTTCTCATCAGTAAAAATAGCCATGGCCAAAGTATACAGTTGATCAAAGCGCTCCATAGTAATAATGGATTAAAAGTGACATCTCGGATCAAATATTCACCACAAAATATCAATATATCCAAAAGCATGGACAACAATGCGATCACAACCGCCTGCTGCCACAACGCCATATTTCGAAGCACCAAAAAGTTAAGCGCAACGAGATAAATGACTATTGACATCATCATACCGCGGATACCAAGAGTTGAACCTAGCAACAAATCCCAAAGTAACCCGACAATTAACGCCGTCCCGACGTTAACACGGTGCGGCAGAGCCAATACCCAATAGCATGTCACCAGTAGTAACCACGATGGACGAAGGATTTCTAATATTCCCGGCCAAGGGATAGTCTGCAATATCAGTGCGATTAAAAACGAACACCAGATAACGAGCTTACTTCTCAATACGTTATTGGCCATTACTAGCTGCCTCTGGTTTTTGCGCTGGATGCGCATTCAAGACTCTTTCCTGCCTGTCTTTATTTGGCCAGACAAGTAACAAGTACCTCAAACGTTCAAAGTCCACGACTGGTTTAGCGGTGATATCCGCGAATTCTCGCTTAGTATCTCGATTCACTGACGTCACTTTCGCAACCGGGTATCCCTCTGGATAAACACCACCTAATCCGCTGGTAACCAGAAGATCCCCAACGCGTATATCTGTACTGGTTGGGATGTGTTCAAGGTTGATTTGATCAACTTGACCTGTTCCTGATGCAATCACACGTATATCGTTACGAATCACCTGAACTGGAATGGCACTATTACTATCTGTAAGCAGTAGAACGCGACTATTCTGCGCAGAAACGTACGTTACCTGACCGACAATACCTTTATCGTTGATAACTGGCTGGCCAACGTAAACGCCATCTTCACTGCCTTTATCGATCACGATTTGGTGGCGATATGGCGTAGTGTCGACAGCCATTACCTCAGCAATCATTTTTCTCTCGTCACGTACATATGGAGAGCCCAATAACTTTCTGAGTCGCTTATTTTCTTCTTTATACTGATCCAGTAGAAGCATGTCACTTTTAAGCAGCAATACTTCATTTTTCAACTTGGTATTAGTATCGATTAACTTTTGTCTTGAGTTGAATCTCTCATAGAAGCCATCAAACATCGTCCTTGGTAAGTCAGCAGCGTATTGAATCGGAGCAACTAAGCTATTGAGGAAATATCGTACACTTGAGAATGCACCTAAACGACTATCAGCCAGCATAAGGCTGGCTGATATGACTATCGCTAAAAATAAGCGCAGCTGTAGTGAAGGGCCTCTGCCAAAAATCGGCTTCATTAAATTGAGATCCTAAATATCGGTAAAAATGGTCTGGTTGAATCGCAAATTGGGATTGCTCGCAAAAGATTACTCTTCGCTAAACAGATCGCCACCATGCATATCAATCATTTCTAGGGCCTTACCACCACCCAAAGCAACGCAAGTCAGCGGGTCTTCCGCTACAACGACAGGTATGCCTGTTTCTTCTGTTAATAAACGATCAAGATCTTTAAGAAGTGCACCACCACCAGTTAGAACCATACCGTTCTCTGAAATATCAGAGGCAAGTTCAGGGGGACACTGTTCTAGAGCAACCATTACCGCAGACACAATGCCTGTTAGCGGCTCTTGCAGTGCTTCTAGAATTTCATTTGAATTTAAGCTAAAGCTTCGTGGTACACCTTCGGCTAGGTTACGACCGCGAACTTCGATCTCTTGTACTTCATCACCAGGATAAGCTGAGCCGATTTCATGCTTAATTTTCTCAGCTGTCGCTTCACCAATTAAGCTGCCGTAATTACGACGAACATAGTTAATGATCGCCTCATCGAATCGGTCACCACCGATACGAACAGATGAAGAGTATACGACACCGTTTAATGAGATAACCGCTACTTCAGTCGTACCACCACCGATATCGACAACCATTGAGCCCGTTGGCTCAGAAACTCTCAGGCCAGCACCAATTGCAGCAGCCATTGGTTCGTCGATAAGGTAGACGTCACGGGCACCAGCACCTAATGCAGACTCACGAATTGCACGACGTTCTACTTGAGTTGAACCACAAGGTACACAAACTAGCACACGAGGGCTTGGCTTAAGAACACTATTGTCGTGGACTTGTTTAATAAAGTGTTGCAGCATTTTTTCAGTAACATAGAAATCAGCAATCACACCATCTTTCATTGGGCGTATTGCAGAGATATTGCCTGGCGTACGCCCCAGCATTTGCTTTGCTGCATGACCAACTGCCGCTACACTTTTCCCAGGCCTAGAGCGGTCTTGACGGATAGCGACCACAGAAGGCTCATCTAAAACGATTCCCTGTCCTCTTACGTATATCAGTGTATTGGCTGTACCTAAATCGATGGATAGGTCATTTGAAAACATGCCACGAAGTTTTTTAAACATATTCTTCGTTCGTCCTGCTAGAAAATTAGAAGATAAAAATTTGCACTAAATGTACCAATGCCTTGCCATCTCAGCAAGGCAAAGTCGCACAAAGATGGAGGGAAACACGTAATTTCTAACAAATTCCTTACTTAGGGCAAATATTTGACACAATTTACGCGCAAGTTACAGACCTGGTTCGCCCCGATATAAAACTTTGTCATTGCCACGATGGATACCAAATGTAACGATTGCATATGGATCCTCTTCATCATCATCAGCTCCATCCCAGTTGTACTGCAACCAAGGGAGGTCACTATAGGAGCCCTCACAATTAGAAGACATTCCACTACTGGTTAATGTAAGCCAGAACTTGATTTGTTCTCTTGCCGAGTCATTTTGAGAGGCTTTGACCAATCTAGAAGTACCTGATGCAACTGTACCAGAGCCTGACAGGTCACCATTATTTGTTTCATCAGACCAAACGACTTCTTGGCAAAAATTACTTGCATCGAAGCTAGTACTATCATCATCAGTATTCGTTACAAAGTTGCTACCATTCCAATACTCTACCGCGAGTGGTACAGTCAATGTGTCGCCTTGAACACCACCAACATCACTCAAGTTAATTCGTCCAAAACGAATGTCAGGTTGTACCGTTAATTCATCGCCATTCGTAGTGTAGGCAACGGGGTCAGTGTTACCACTTTGGCTGTCTAGGCTTATTGTGGAAACGCCTACGCTGCCACTTGTGTTAAACGGTCCATCCGCTATGTAATTGTCTGTGTTTTTATTCCAGCAAATACTATTGGTACAATCCGATACGACTGTATTGGTAAAGGTTCCTATAGAACTGCCACTATCCAGCTCCCACTTATACGTTGACGAAGCAGTCGGTGATGTAGAATAAGGCTGAAACACTGGCGAAACAAACCTGCCATTGTAGCTCATATTATTCTCATACAAATCGAAGCCCGCTTTGAATGAATCCGAAAAGCTCGCATAATTCTGCACAGCTTGTTCACTTCCATTGAGTGCTTCAACTTTAAATTCTACACCATCAAAAGGCTGCCCCATATAAATAAAAGTTTGTGAATTTGGATAAGTCCAAGTGGTACTATTCACTTTAAAATATGCCGGATAAAAGCGTCCAACGGCCCGATATCCTTGGTTAACATCCATCCCGAGATAAGTTGCTGAAGTGTCGGCTTGCAACTGTATACTTCCTACTTCATCCCAACTTAAACCGGAGAAGTCAAAATAGTCTCCGCTGCTGGATTTATTGGTATTAGACATGGATGTAGTACCAGATAGGTTTCCAGCATTGCCGCCACTTGGAGTATCAATATCGTTGGTTAAAGTGACCGTGGCTGAAGGCGCATCGGAATCAAAGAAGTTTTGTGTCACCGTTGTACTGCAGTAGCCACTGGTTTCTACCGCTCCAGATTCGGCACCAGGTGAAACCCATATAATGGGCTTAACCATGACGTCGAAGCTGTCCCCAGATGCTTTGTAACCACTTCCTGAGCTGGCAGTACCGCTAATGGTATCATTACTACAAATAGCAAACGTCCATGGTCTTGCATAGATGGTGTGAGTTCCAGTATACGTTTCGCAATCACCATCATCGTTACACTCTTCATTGCTCAAAGTATAAGAGACGGAGCCCGCCTCCGAATAGAGTACATCCATCTGAGCTTCTACTTCAGAGCTGCCATTCAAAGCAAAGTTTAATGTGACATCATTTGATGCTTCTGTATAGTTCGAATCTGAGTCATCCTTGATATAAATCGATGCACTATTCGTCGGGCTAGAAGGCTGACTGTAGCTAGTTGCTGTCGTTGATAGAGTGATGTTTCCAACATAATCAGTGGACACCACCGCAACTTCTGAACCACCTACTGTCTGACACTCCATCGGTTGAACCGTCACTTGTACTGACTTCCCTGCAATCACTTCCGTGGGGTTGGTAGAAATTTGTAGTTTATTCGGTACAAATTTGTAATCACCTGTCACTGCAGTGTTAGCTTGGTCATTCTCTAGATACGCCGTTACGGTAATATCTCCAACGCCTCCACCATCTAAAGCCAATACGAGTGTTCCATTTGAATCAGGTTGATAGCTGTTACCCGACACGTAGCTACCAGTCGTCACCGATAGAGAACCAGCATCGGCACTCACATGGATATTTCCGGTGTAGTCACCACTATTCGCCCCACCATCATCAACCACTTGTAACGTGATGGTTTGCGCGACACATGACAAGCTGGTGTCGGTACTAGGAGAAATGGTTAAATCAAACGATCCTGTCGCAGGGTTTAAACAAGAACCTTCCCCGACGATATTCGTGTTCGATACCGAAGTTGTCAGAGTATTCGCTGTTACGGCACCTACAATGTTGATTTGATTGCTAAGAGTAAGTGTGTCTGCAAGAATCTGAGCACCAAAATCTCCAGTGTTAGTGCTGAAGCTAAAGGTTGCATCCGGACCATACATAATAAGGTCGTTAGTACTATCAACATCATTGAGTGTGACTGCGTTCGATTGAGTAAAAGAGGTCACGACAAAAATTTGTACACCTTGCTCTAGACTCATTGTACCGCCGTTAAATGTCATGGTTCCAAATGTATAGTTCCCATTTGCAGCAAAATTACTGTCTACATCACCTCCAGAAGAATACGTTTGTATCTCTGTCCCATAGCCATTTGCTTCACCTAAATCAGTAAAATTTACAACGAAGTCTTCTGAGCCATAAGCATTCACCGTTAAGCTTTGAAGAGATTGCAATATGTTGATGGTAATAACATTGCCACTCACGCTATAGGAACAGTTAGGACTTACACAGTTAGAGGTATAGTTCCACTGGTCAATACTTAAACTCGTTGTACTTGAAAAAGAAGGAGAAAGAGAAGGAGGCGTAGTAGCCAATGTTCCTCCAGATACGCACTTATATGTATCACCGCATGCTCCTGCTAACCCAGCATGATACGACACGCTATCGAAGGCGACCGTTAAGTCATCGCCTGATAAGTTTGAGTCTAGGTAATCTTGAGACCAGCCGGTAATTGTGCTGTTTGAGTTTTGAATGTTAAGCGAACTACCAGATTTCCATGCTTGTGCGGGCTCAGTAATATAGTTACACAAATTTAAAGAGCTAAAATCAACGGGATTACATGTTTCAGGAACTTCCGCAACTAACGTTCCGTTATTTGATATTGTTAGATTCTTTGTAGTCACCGTACCTGTCACAGTAGCATTCTGCGATACTTCTAGATCTGTTTCTGCGAAAAGATGAGCAGCAATATCTATTTTTGAGCCTCTAATTTGTATACTTGAGCCATTCGTCCCCTCCCCAGAAACAATAATAAAATCATCAGGATTGGTAGAGGTTGTATTTATGTCTGCGCTACCCGATGTAGTTAGCTGTTCCAAATAAATTGTTACACTTCCATTGACGTTTAACTCACCATTTCCTTCCAAGCTTATTGTTTCAACATAGAGTGTCACATTACCTACTAAGTTAAACTCTGAATTGCCCTTTATAGTTAAGCTATCATTGATACGGTAGGTCCCATTTGACAAGGTCATGGAGTTATTGCCGGACAAAGTCGTTGCCGAATACGTAGTATCGTATGTAAGAGAAGGAACAGTAAAATCGGGAGAAGAGTCAAGCCTTAAATCGGGGTCTAGGATACAAGTTCCAGTTCCGCATGAATTAGCTACATTGCTCGACTCAGAGGATGTATCAAAACCAATTTTCAGATCAGTGAGACCCAAAATAGCGTCGTCAGTATCAAGTGTTACACTCGCACCACTACCCACCCATGTTTGTGCGGCGGTCGACACGCACACCGCATTACCTAATGGGTATACTGCCTCGGCTCGAACTGGCAAAGCGAGAAACAGAATTACAACTGCACAAATAATACGAAATAAAGTCATCATTCCCTAACCCACACTTCCTGTGAACGCTCCACTTCGTTGATTCCTGAACCACAAATGGCACTAGTTTCAACTCTAAAATATCCCGTACCATCAAGGGTGCCAATTGAGTTACAAGTCAAAGCCACGCTAGAGCAATTGGAAAAGTTGGGTAGTACATCATTACTCGCCCCCGTCGAAATACCTGCCGCAATGGGATCACAATTGCTTGCTACTGCAGATGACGCATTGAGTGGATAAAACTGAGTCAGTGCATATTCATTAACGGACTGAGCTAATAACCAAGCTTGCGTGCCCAATATATCCCGTACTAGTGCATCTCGATTTGACTGCTCAATACGAATTAAATTTGCACCTAAGAATCCCATCACCACCAAGGCGAAAACTGCAACGATATACAAATTACCGCGTTGCTTGTTTCGTGAATGATATCGTCTTCGGCTAAGGGACATTGAGCACCTGTACATCTTGCTGATAGTTGCTCGATTCACCATCTTGCTCAAACAACAAATTAATATGCACCAACCCGCCCCGTTGAAAATTTGCAGCAAGATAAGTAAATTGACCGGAATTTATATTCTCCGCAACTTGAACACCATTTCTATCGATTCTTCCGGTAAAGTTTCCGCTTGCGTTGTAAGCACAATAAAATACTTCAGAGCTATAGATGTATAAGCGTTCAGCGATGGAGTTACTGCTAAGGGAAGAAGCTCCTCCCGAAATAGTATATTCAGAGCCAGAAACCGTGACTGTTGGGCTGACAAGACTAATTGCATTTGCCGTATCTGCATAACTAGTTGGATTTATAATCAAGGACATGCCAGCATCGATAATATCAGTCGACACAGCACCACTCGTCCCGACGAGGAAATTGATATTGTCACCATCAATACTGTAGAAGCCAGAATATTCTATTGGGTAAAAAGACACACAAGAGTTGGCACTAGAAACAGCTGTATTACTGACAATATTTGGTACGCTATGACGAATCTCACGCGACATTTTCTCCAGTACAAACTTGGCTTGTGTCTGTAGTCTTTGTCGCTCAATTGTATCGCTGTAACCTTTCATACCAATCTCGACGAAACCTGCGATCCCCAACACGATGATCCCTCCTACAATTATAGTTAAGACCATTTCGATCAGTGTGAAGCCTTTCGCGTTCATCAATAATTCCCCCGAAAGGCTGTGAATGTCACAGGCGTTTGGTTACTCGCTGTAATGGTGAGAGTGATAAGCTTCATGCTCCAGTTGTTGAAGCTAGAGTTATCGTAAGCAACACTGATTACTACATTGAAGTTGGTATAGGTTGTCGAAGTATCCTCCAACAATAAGTTTAGGTCACCACAACCATTTGTTCCGTCTGGCTCCCAGCAACCAATGTAATCATCGACATCATTAAAATAAGGCGCAACCTCTCCTGTATCTGGGCCTAAAGCGACTGATGAGCCACTGCTACCTGTACAATCCGGAGCTCCAGTATCGCTGGAAGAACAGCGAATATAATCACCATCAAAGTCGCTTTCTTGATCAAACCCACGACCTAAAATTTGCGACATCAAACTTTGCCCAAGCGCCGCTGCGCGAACTTGATAATTGGCATCACCGGAACGAGCAATTTGAGGAAAGAGCACTGTAGTCAGGCTGACAACAGCAAAACCAATAATGACCATCGCCACTATCGCTTCGATTAAAGTAAACCCTCTTTCCCTAGTCACGAGCAATTCCCTTTTGAGACAAACCCTTGAGAGTTAATACAAATATCCGCAGAGCTGTTGTCGTCACTAAAAGTGATATCAACACCAGCACTTGCGCCATCTTCTGGATTACCTAAAAGATCAAACGTTACTTGACTAACGGCTGGACTGGTGGAGATTGAGACTGAAGAAAAGCTGAGAACATCACTGCGACTTGAAGGATCAGACGCGCTGCAACCAGCACCAGAGCCTATACAGTTGTTCTGAATGGAAAGAACAAAGTTATTGTTGCTACTACTAGAGCCAACATTCGACTGCATTCGATTAACTTGAACTTGGCGAATAATAGAGATGGCCTGCTCTTGAGCAGCGTAAGCAGAGAAATGAGAAGTGCCGAAATAGCGACTAGTGGCATAAACAGATACAATAGAAACCAAAAGTATAACGACAATGAGCTCAACTAGGGTGAACCCCGCTATCTTGTAGCTTCTAAAGTATCCATTCACATCCAAAGCACTCCATTAGCTTTAGTCACTTAGCTGTAATATTGTCCACCAAAACTAAAAACAGCGCAGTGGGCAAAACCACACACCTAACAGTCATCAGGAGTTACACTAGAGCTATATGCTGCGCTTGCACTAGTAGCTTGAGTATAAGTCACGTAACAGTTAGTCGCTGCAATCAATGCTGCTGTTGTCAAAGAGGAGTTTTCAAACGTAATCAATAGGCTTGATGAACCTGATACTGCAGATGTCCAATCAGAAGAAAGTCCCACAACAGCCTCATCAAGACCGCCCGTAGCAGCCGCTGGATAGCCATATACCACATCTATTCCATCGTCGGTTGTGTCAGAAGCCTCCGTCTCAATTCCTTCAATCGCCGCCTTACCATAAACAATCCCTGCAGCTCCATCAATTGCGCCTTTTAAACCTTGTAGAGACGCTTCGCGAGCATCGCCTTGAAGGTTCAAAAACTTGGGCGCAGCCGTCACAGCCAAAATGCCAAGAATAACAATCACCACAACTAATTCGATTAGTGTGAAACCACCTTGTTTATTCATAAATAAACCTCCATGTTCAACCCAATAAAATTGATTCTAATTCAATATCACTGTAGCGAAACCAGTATCTTTCCGGTACTGACTTCGTAGATAAAATTATAGCCTGTATCACCTTCGCGCTGAGTATATGTACACGTATCATTGGTGTCATCTGCCTCAGCAGTATATTTGACACCTTCACCAGCTCCACTATTGCTCGTTACCCTCGGCGCGTTGTGAAGCAAGTTGTCCATTAAATCAACGCATAATTGATCCGTAATACTGTCAGGATAGCTGATATCGTCAGTATTTACAGCTAACGGATAACCATCTTGCAGACCAGTACTGCTTCCATTAGCCATTTTTGAACGTGTTAGCCAAAAGTTGGTCCCATCGTAGTTAACCGTATTGTATTTTTCACCATTAAGGGTAATCGATGGCCTTGCTTCCGCTTCCCATTGAGCCCGAGCTGATAACACAGCGGTGGCAAAACCACCTGCTACGCCTTCGACTGCTGACTTTTTTGCTTCACTTACAGTGTTAATTAACCTTGGCAATGCTGTTGCAGCAAGTACGCCGATAATGACGATAACAATGATAAGCTCAATAAGGGAAAATCCATTTTGTCTAACGAACATACGAGCATCACTTTTTTGCAACAATATTATACGCATATTCAACATAACTACTTTTGCGCGACTGACCGTAAAAGTCAAACCCATTAAATGAATTGAGCTAATGTACCTCAAACTTTTTGTCCTTTAGTTGCACGCCCAGTTCACCTTCTCCGAATAACCACTGATACCCACATTTATAACCGTGAATAAATTCGCTATGCAGAACTTCAAAAGCCTTGCTATTGTTTCCGCTAGCTTCTGGATAAAGGATGCTTATCCATACCTCACAGTTTGGCTTCAAATCGTCTGACATTGGAAGCAACCAACCAGCATCACTAAAATGCAGAGTTTCCCCTTCGACAATAATTGTCTTTGGCTCTCCTAGCATCATCCATTCATGACGATAGTAGCTAGCTCGGTCGAAAATAAGCCTCTTGGCTACCGCTAGAGAAGTTTTATTCACTTTATCATCAATACTTCCCCAATAACTCAAAAGGCTACCAATCACTGCAGCAACAATTAACAACCACAAAGCAAACTTGTAGTATCTAAGTGTGCTTAGATCATTACCCTTTGATGGCATCGAACATGCCCCACATTGGCAAAAATATTCCCAAAGCTAAAACCAACACCATTCCCGCAACGATTAACAGCAAAATCGGCTCGATACGAGCGGTTAGCGTTTTCAAGTCATAATCGACTTCTCTATCGTAGAAATCTGCGACTTCGAGCAGCAACTCATCTATACGACCCGTTTCCTCACCAACCGAAATCATTTGGATAACCAAAGAGGTAAATACTTGGCTGTTAATAGCAGCAGAGGAGATCGTTGTACCAGCTTCAATGGCAGCTTTCATTTCTAGTAGGCGAGCTTCGAGAAATTTATTACCCAATGCCTCTGCAGACAAAGCCAAAGAATGATTTAAAGGCACTCCAGCTCGTAGCATCAGTGCGAATGTGCGAGAAAATCGAGACAGCTGCGCACGGTTAATAATTCCCCCAACAATAGGAATTCTTAACCGAAAATAATCCCATTTTTCTCGCCCACGAACTGTATTCACCCACATTTTGAAGGCGACGACAAAGGCAATGAATGATGCAATCAGCACTGGCCATTGGTGAACGAAAAAATTCGAAGTCGCGATTAACACTTGAGTAAGGAAAGGAAGTTCGACCCCAAAACGGGTAAACATCGTTGAAAACTGAGGAATAACGAAAATGTTTAAAACGAACATTGCAACGATGATGAATGCAATCACTAAAACAGGATAACGCATTGCAGTTTTAATGCGTTTACGTGTCTCCAGCTCCTGTTCATAATATCCAGACAACTGCTCCAAAGCTTCATCAAGGCGCCCTGTATTTTCACCTACGTTTATCATGGATGTAAAAAGGGAGCTAAACACTCTAGGGTGCATCTGCATAGCCCCAGAAAGGCTTCGACCACCAGATAACTCATTGCTGACGTCTTCCAAAGCATCTTTAAGGTGCTTGTTAGTACAATTCTGAGTTAACCCTTTCATTGACCTTAAGATGGGGATGCCTGCTTTAGTTAAACTAAATAACTGTCTGCAAAAGATCACCAGTATCTCTAGGGGGATAGAGCGGAAGAATATAGTGCTAAGATCAAAGGAGGCTTCTGAGACTTGTTTACCTTCTGCGATTTCTATCGGTATGACACCTTTATTCATCAAACTTTCAGCGGCAAGCTCTTGCGTCGCAGCTTCAACGCTACCTGACGTCTTGCTTCCATCCTGTTTTCTTCCTTGATATCGATAAATAGGCATCTACATTCCACTTAAATTACATCATAATGGCCTGCACTGAGCCTGAAGAGTCACCTTCTCCTAGATGCATAACTTCATCCAAACTGATAACACCTTTTAGGGCAAGTTCCATCGCTGTCGCTAACAAAGGTTTGTACTGCTCAGATTTTCGAGCAGATTCCGCAAATACGACAGCGTTATTGTCTCGGAGTGCATCCATCATTGCATGGTCTAGTTCAAGCATTTCAAATACCCCAATACGACCTCGATATCCGGTCAAATTGCAATTTTGGCATCCTCTACCTTTCATAAACTGACTGGACTTTTGATTGGGGAATCTTATATCCAACCAATGGGAACGAGCTTCATCAATGGCATCCTCAGTTTTACAATCAGGGCATATTTTGCGCACTAACCTTTGTGCGATAACAGCTCGGACCGCACTTGCCACTAGATACCCTGGTGCTCCCATATCAATAAGGCGTAGTGCACTATCTACCGCATCATTGGTGTGCAAAGTGCTCAACACTAAATGGCCCGTTAATGCTGCACGAAGACCAATTTCTACTGTTTCTTGGTCACGCATCTCCCCAACCAGAATGATATCTGGATCTTGACGTAAAAAAGTTCGTAAAACGGTTGAGAAAGTCAGATTGATCTTAGGATTGACTTGAACCTGATTCACTCGGGGCAGGCGATATTCTACTGGGTCTTCTACGGTAATGATTTTCTTGGCGGCTTCATTAAGTTCCATCAAGGCGCCATATAATGTGGTTGTTTTACCGGAGCCCGTTGGCCCCGTCACGAGAATCATGCCATGTGGCCTTTTTAATTGGCCTCTAAGACGAATGAGTAAATCATTGGGTATACCTGACTCTTCCAGTTTCCGTACACCCGTTGACTGGTTTAGCAATCGCATCACTACTGATTCACCGTGTTGCACTGGCATGGTTGACATACGAATATCAACCGATTGGCCTTTGGAGCGAATATTAAAGCGCCCATCTTGCGGCAATCGTTTCTCAGAAATATCCAAATTCGCCATCAGTTTGAGTCGGAGTACTAACGCTGAAGCAATATTAACTTCATTAAGTAGGGTTTCATGTAATACACCATCAATTCGTTGACGAAGCCTGAGAACATTAGCATCCGGTTCAATATGTATGTCTGAGGCTCCAACCTGAACTGCATCTTCAAAAAGCGAGTTAATTAATTTAACAACCGTAACTTCTTCGCTATCATTTTCCTCAGTATCAAGCTCAAATACTTCATTGGTCTCGTGTTCTGCCTGTAACTGTTCTGCGAAAGATGCTATCTCTTTTGTTCGGCGATAATATCTATCAAATCCTTCGACTAGCTGCTTTTCAGGTGCAATCACAAACTCTATTGAATACTTTGAAAGCTGGCTGAGCAAAGATTCCTGTGCAAATAGATCGGCAGGATCACTCATCGCTACCCGCAGAGTATCGCCATTTTGACCAAACACCAAAGCACGCAGCCTGCGAGCATGGACCTCCGGTAAAAGCTGCACGGCATCTATATCGACTTGGGCTCTGTTGAGATCGATTAGCGGTAACGTCAACTGCTGAGACAGAAAACTTAGCATTTGATGCTCTGTTAGGAAGCCAAGGTCTATTAACGTGTCACCTAGCTTTCTACCTGTCTGCTTTTGGCTGACCAAGGCTTCTTCAACTTGCTGTTCGGTAATAATGCCTTCTTCAACCAATAAGTCACCAAGACGTTTACGAAGCTTAATTTGCACTTGAGCCTCCTTGTAACGAGCTCAGAAGTTTAAGCCTATCTCGAATAAACTGCTGAGAGCTTTTAGAAACGCCTATGCGAGTTAACGCATTCCGATAAGATTGCTCCGCACCTTTAACATCGAGATCTCGCTCCTGCTGTATGGCAAGCCCTAACCACCAGCGACCATTACTCCCATCTTGTCTTACCAACAATTGATAACTTTCTAAAGCAACAGGATCTTGATTATTTTTTTGCGCAAGGGCAGCTCGCAATGACAGATAAGGAGTGGAAGGGTCTTCAGGTAAGTAAACTAAAGGCACAAGTGCTGCTTCTGAGCGATCTTCTTTTATTAACAGCTTCGCTAATGCAAGTCGCAAAGCTTCGCCACTTTTGTTGAGTTGAATTCCTTGTTGTAGCAACTCAAATGCTTTTCTTGCATCTCCTCGTCCGTAATATAGCGCAGCTAGCTTTTGACGAACGACTTCATCTGAAGGTACGTACCGAAGAGCCGTTGAGTACTCTTTTAAAGCTCCTTTGATATTATTCTCGTCGATGGCTTTTTGCGCTTCTTCAATGGCCTTGTCCGCTAACTGCCGATGTGTGAGTTCAACCTGCTCTATTACAAACCCATCTGCTTCAGTTGAGATGGTAGTTTTCTTGGGAACGACAGGGGGAGCAGGAGCTGGTGCAGCAATTTGAGTAGTGACCTTAGCAGCTTGAATATCTTGCTTCTCTTGAATTGGCTCCTTTGCAGGCGGAGAGTGTACTTTAGGGGAAGCTGTCGCCGCCTTAGCAGTTTTTACAACTTTATTGGCTGGTTTTGGCTGATGCGGAGACACTTCTTGAGCAGTATACACTCGAGAAACATCAGGTGTAGACTTCACTGTCGGCGCTTGCTGAGGCTCACTGATGATCTCTGTGACGACAACTTGAGCCGTTGTTGGTTCGGAACCAAGGTTACTTACATCTTTTTGTGGCTGCGAAGAAGCGACACTTTTGGGAACTGCTGCACTAGCACTTGCTGCTAAGTCCGTTGGCTCATCTTGGTTAGCAACAAATGCCCATACACCCAAAGTTAAACACAAAACGAATAAGCCTAATGCCCACGGCCAAAACTTGAACTGCTTGACTGGCTTAAGCTCAATTCTTTCGATTTGGTTCTCTGCACCCTTACCTTTTTCAGTTAGCTTAGAGAGAGCGTCATTAATCGTACTCATCCACTACTCCATCCCCACAGCAGCGGCGATTTAAACTTCGGTTTTCGGCTGTCAAAGGTGTCGTGAATCGCAGAATAAAGGTGGAGGTTGGTTACGCGCTTTTGTCCGCTACCGAAAGCAAGCACTAATGACTTGTGACATATCTGGTTTATCAGTCTAGGAATACCATGACTGGCACGCCAAACGGCTTTTTTCTGGTTTAAGCTGAATAACTTATCTGAAACTGAAGACTTGGTTAAACGACTTTCAATAAAGGCAACCGTCTCTTCAAGTGATAAAGGTCGTAAGTTTGCTGAAAAAGTAATCCTTTGGCGAAATTGGCGCAAATGATGTTGTTCTAATCGCCTATCGAGCTCTGGTTGTCCAAGTAATACAATACTAAGCAACTTATCATGTTCTGTTTCTAGGTTACCGAATAGTCGTAAGACTTCTAGTGCTTCATCTTCAAGAGCCTGGGCTTCATCAACGATGACGACAACTTTCTTCCCTTTACTGGTTACTTCGACCAACTTCTTTTGAATGTCATCAACAATCGAAGCTGGATTGGTCACCTCAATAGACAGTTCAGAAGCAACCGCCTGCCTCAATTCTGCTCCTGTCAAAGCCGAGTTCGGCAAATAGACAAGCTGAACATTTTTTTCTAAGTGACGAACAAGCATTCGACACACCATAGTTTTACCTGTGCCAACTTCGCCAGTCACTTTAATTACCCCTTCACCCATATCAAGAGCTGCGTTAACTGTTTGGATAGCTTCATAGTGGGGCGCTAAACCAACAAATAACTCTGTGTTAGGTGTGAGGTGAAATGGATACTGAGTGAATCCAAAATGGCTGAGATACATAATCGTTACTTCGCCTCAGGGAACCAGTCATTCAACAGCCCCTGTGAGCGCTCCAATTCCTTTTGCCAAGTATTGACACCAACCACTGTCGGCTTCAATAAAATAACCAACTCTGTTTTTTCTTTGTATTCAGTGATGTTCCTAAATAAATGCCCAAGGCCGGGTAAATCACCTAAGAAAGGTACTTTGGATACTTGGTTTGAGACATTCGTCTTCATTAGCCCACCAATGACTACCACGTCTCCATCTTGTGCTCTAATGACAGAATCTGATTCCCGTACAGAGCTGATAGCAAGCGGCAGCGTAATTGTATCAGCGCCGTAAGTAATGCTTTTAGTCTGATCTTCAACATCAATGACTGCAGGATGAACATGCAAAATCACATTGCCTTGCTCATCAATCTGCGGGGTAACGTCCAAGGAAATGCCAGAGAAAAATGGTGTAAGCTCAATATCAAACGTTGTTTCTGTTGTTGTTCCACTTAATACAACACTAGACACATCAGTTACAAAATATTCATCCGTACCCACTTTTATGACTGCTTTCTGGTTATTCGCAGCAGTAACTCGAGGACTAGACAATACGTTTACATCACCCTGAGTTTGCATAAAGCTCAAAACACCAGAGAAAGTACCATCTGACACAGTAATATTGGTTTGACCATTTAGAAGTGTACCGATGTCATCAAGGCCCGGAAGTGTTGAAGCTCCCAGTCTTTCGATAACCACTTTGCCATCTCCAAGAGATAAGTTCGACCAATTAATACCTTGCTGATAACCGTCACTTAATGTGACCTCTATAATTTTCGCCTCAAGGATAACTTGACGATGCATACGTTGTTGGGAAACACCTAAAAAGTTTCTAACTTGGCGTATTTCATCAGGGAAGGCTCTAACCGTCACTAGGCTCGCTTGTGGCACAATAACGACACTTTGACCTTTTCCAGAACCAATAAGCTCTTGAATGGCGGTCTTTAATTGTGGCCAAAAATCACTTTCACTGACCGTTTCTATTTCTGTCCCACCATTGGAAGATGTTGTCGAGGAACTGGAAGATGAATCACTTGAACTCGAAGAAGATGAAGACGAAGAGCTACTGCTATCGTTGGTTGTCATCGTGCTTGTAGTAATTGAAGTGAGTGAGCGACCGCTACGTTTAAATTGAATGTAATCAACAGGAATACTGACGGTTCTTAATCCTGCAGGGAAAACTTGAATAACATTACCGCTTTTTTCGATATCAAAACCATACAAATCTCGAACTACTGAAAAGACTTCATCCAAGGTCACATCCGACAAATTGACGGTTAAGTTTCCTGAAACATCTGGATGAATCGCAATACTGTACTGAGTCCCTTTTACTAGGCTAGTAAAGAACGCTTTTGCGTCAACACCGTTAGCTTTGATGTTGTAGCGTCTAATGGTTTCTGACTCTGACGTCGCACTTTGACTTAAATCGGGCATCAAATCAGCTTCCACCGAAGGGGGTAGAGTGTCGAGCTTTAAACTACTATTGTCAGCAAGTGCTTGCTTTAACGCATGCTTCGCCTCTACAGGGTCTCGATGACCTAATCCCGTAGTGCATCCAATCAATAATATAGAGCTAACAAAAATTATTAGGTTTCTATACATTTATAGTGACTGCCTTAATCCTTTATATTTAGAGGAAACAACTTCAGCTTCCACTGATTTCCTTGGCTTGACAGCATGACATAGTCCTGCCTAATCGATTTAACCAAATATCGACCAACCCTATCATTCGTTTTGACTACTCGATTATCAAGCGTTGCGTAACACTTCCCTTGTTCAGCACACATAATGCTTTGTAACTTAGGTAATACGTTCGTTTTTTCCTTATCTTTTTTTTCCGTTTCTTTTGGTTTTGTCCATCCTAAAGGCGCTGTTGGATCTTTGGCTGCCGCCCATGCTGCAGGCATAAACATCAACACTAGAAATAACGAGACCCATTTAGCCACCAATAAACTCCTGCCTTGTTCCTAGTGTATATACCTGAATTACTAAACGAGCGGTTGGGTAACTTTCTACAGAATATTGAAAACTGCGCCAATAATACTTAACAGGTAACGCTTCGAGTGCTTGTAAATAATTCAATATCGAGAAGTAATTCCCTGTAACCTCAAGTCGTATGGGATGCAAGTAATAGCCAGTATACTGACTGGACTCCTTATCTTTAGTGATCGGTTCAGCTTTTAGCGATTCCATCGAAACTAAATTCACTCCCTTGGTATCTCGCAGTACCTTTTCCAGCAGCTGCGCCATCTGGGTTGGAGAAATTAAATTTTCGATAATCTTAGATAACTTAAGCGAGAGTTGCTGACTCTCTTTAAGAAGCCTTTTCAACTCTGAATTGATCTCCAAGTTAGGATCACCTTTCAACTTCGCTTTCGCTAAACGAATATCTTTATCTAATTTCTCTATTTTATTCTCTACTGCCGTCACTTTTTTGTCTGAAGCTTGTTTTAATTCTATGGCAGGTTCCAAAAATATTGAGAATAACAGTAGGGAAACGCCAACTAGCCCACAAAAACCCACCAATAACTTCTCTCTATTCGTCATTTGAGAGAACTTATCCGTTAGGGATTGCCAATACTGACCCATCAATTCGCCCTCTCTTTAGATTTAAGTTCAAAAGAGATGAGCTGTTGTTCATTGCGGCTGATCTTCAATTTTTCAAATGTTCTACCAACTAAATTGAGCTGTGACTTAAATTGATTGATCCAACTAGGAATTGAGTCAGCGCTACGAGCCAGCCCTGTAATATCCAATTTGTTTGAATCCATGACAATTGAGTTAAGAGAAATATCGTCTCGACCTATATCAGCCAAAGACTTCATCACCCCCGAATAGCCTAACTGTTGTGATTCATCATATTCCCCAACCGCTTTGAGTGAATCTTTTTTAGACTGAATTTCCATCTTCAAGCGGGACACTGCAGCAACTTTATCGGCAGCGGGCCTATGTTTTTGTAGCTTAGCCTGCAAACGAATCAGCTGGTTAGATAAATTGGCTTCTTCAGATTGATAGCTTGCTAGGGAGTCTTCTAATCGTGAGTTTTGATACTGGAAGAATATTGTTACTGCGCCGATAGCAACAGCAACTATGCACCAACTGACCACTACGTTTGCTAACGTTAAGTATTCCTTTTTTGGTTTTAAATGCAGTGGGTACAAGTTAATAAAGTTGCTTTGCAGCATAGCAGAGGTGGACACTAGAAGATTACCGCTATCGGTATTTTCTTCGGTGAGAGGAGTAACTTTAACACTGACTCTGTCGCCTAAAGCAGCAGAAAGGGATGCATTATCCTCTTCATCGCAGAACACCAACAAGTGATGTAACGAAGTGCCTTTTAGTTGAGATGAAAGATAATCGATAGAACGCTGTAGCTCCAAAGCGGCGCCATCTAATGCAAGCCCGCTGCTTTCTGGCCCAGATAAAGGATAAGATACTCCCCTAAGTTTTCGATGGAACACGCACCGTTTATTGACGTAAGCACGCAACTGATAATTGCCGTGCAAGCTTCTTTGCAGCAATAAAAAACTGCTAAGATCACCTGCGAGCAACCCCCAATGATCTTCTTCAATTAGTACCCTTTTTAGAGTATGCCCTAAGCTGCTTGCTATTTGACTCAGAGTAAGAATAAGGGATTTGGATACTGTATATACTTCTAGCTTATTAGCGCTCGGTAATTCAAATGCATCAGCAATTAAATCCGCCACTCTATCAGTAGTGAGATCCTTTAACAGAAACGGCAGAGCAGTGCCCCACTCCTCTTTTGGCAGATTTGGCTTATCAATTTGATAGTCTTGATACAGCCCTGGATGTAAAACAACATCCAGATCTATTTTTTGTGGAATTTTCTCAAGAACACTTTGTAAAATAGGGAGCCAGTCTCCTCCTTGACCAATCGACACTTTTTCTGGCAACTCAGCAATTGATGCGCTAGCAGAAAAATAGACTGCATGAAGCTGGACAACCGCATGAACATGCAATTGTCCCGACTTCTGAGGCTTTAGTTTTTCGATGAGTGACGTCAATTCCATTGATACTCGCAGTTACTTTCTTCGCCAACGATTCCTTCGTCCTATCTTAACCATAGACTGAACTGGTTTAGACTTAATTCTTTTTTCTAGTGGGGATATCTGCTTTTCGGCTTGCAAATATCGCCCTTGCAGCCCGTTAACACCTAACTCCTTTAAGGTGTTTCTCTCTTGCAAAGAGTCGACCCCTACTGCTATCACTTTAGTATCTATACTCGCACAGGCACCAACTAAACTCCGCACAAACAGTTGGTTTTCGTGCCTTTGATCAATTTGTTTGACTAAACTTCGATGCAATTTTAAATAATCTATATTGAGATCTTTAAGATAGTGCGTACTAACTACTGAACGACCAGCTTGATCAACACAAACCTTAAAACCAAAACCCAGTAGCATTTTTACCACAGGCCTCATGTAGTCTAAATGCTCAACTAACCTAGCTTCTGCAAACTCAAAAGTAAGCCGTTTTCTGTATAACGATGGCAATTGCAACAACTCATCTCTGAACCACTTGAAGTGATTTTTATCAGCAAACGGAGTGACGTGCATATTGATTGAGTACAGTTTTAAAGCAGCAGATGTGGTTGCCATATATTTGAAAATACAATGCAACGCAGCTCTATCAAATCGACTTTCATACCCAACAGCCTCTAATGCAGCATTATATTTTGAAGCCTGCAGCAACCCTCGCTCTGGATCATCGATTCGCACAAATAGCTCATTATGAATCAGCATCATATCCTGTTGACTGTTGTACGCAAAACACGCTTGCTCAACAATGACCAGTTGATTGGGTGCGATAGTCTGATCAAACAAACTTCTCCAACGAACGGTGCCGCGCTCATCGTCGAAACCCTCCGTTTTTTGGTATTTACTCCACGTATTGACCTGTTGAAGTTGGGCGCTTTTGACTGCAGATTCTACCTCTTCCATGATCGCAACCTGATGCTCACCTTCTTGATAAAGAGTAATACCAATATGACACCAATCATCCTTATCCAAAGGCGCTGGAGGGGTGAGCTTTTGCAACTGCTTCAAACAACTTTGGGCAATGTAAGTCAGATCTTTTGAGCTTAGCTGAGGAGCGAAGATAGCAAAATCCGAGGAATAGTAACGAGATAGAATGATATCAGGATAACGCTGGACGATATTTGACACTCTCTCGCCAATTTCGACAATAAAATCATCCGCAACTCTCTTGCTATTTTCCTCGCGAACCAACTCGATATCTTCAACTCTAAGAAGCATTACTCCACCACGCACCCCACTTTCAGACAATGCGGACTCAAGTTTGCTGTCGAACATAACCCGATTTGCCGTTCCTGTCAGTTGATCTAGAAAAGTCTGACTACGAATAAAAGTATCAAAACGGCTGCGCTCTTGCCGTGCATCTTGTAGCTCTTCTATTAAAGTGTCTAACGCTTCACTTGCGGTAAAAGGCCACTCTCTAAAATCTCCTTTCGCATACTCTTCCACCCTACCAGCAAGAATCATTCTGCCTCGCTCTTCCAATAGTTCACAACCATAAAGTTGCTCTTTTAACCACCTTAGACCACGAATAAGACAGAATATAACTAAAGCTACAGCTAACGTAATCGATGATAGAGCGCCCATTGAATATCCATACCCTAGATAGGGAGGTACAGCTTTAATGGCCATTTGATACGTTGGATTTAGCTTGAGGCGATAGGTCTTGCTATACAAAAAAGCTGGATTGGTATGAGATGTTGGATCGACGAACTGATAAACCACACCTTGATTATTTGACAATGTCATATCGACGACATCAGCAGCATGTAATATTTTCGGCATCCAAATTCGGAACGACTTAATGGAATTTGGCTGCTGAAGCTCTTTATCTACGACTTGAACTACACCTGAGAGATAATGGTTTTGATACTCTTGGCCAATACGCTTAAAAGATAAAGTGCCGCCAATAAATATAATAAACATCGCACTGACAACGATAATCGTTACAAATGCGACCAGCCGTGCACTAAGCTTTAAGGTAGGAGTACTCCTCATAACCTATCGAATTCCATTTCCTGAAATGTAATTGGGGTAACTGAATTTGACCAGTCACGGTCACTCAGTCGCTAATGTGTCGATATTGTCATCATTAACAGACGTTTGTCTAGACACTTTCGTAGTTAAAATCGTATTGCCGCTGACGCTCATTAAAAAGCCGCAATAAATTGCGGCTTTAGTAAATAACTCTGCTTAAAACGGGATATCATCATCGAAATCCATCGGCGGCTCATTGTACTGTGGCTGAGCTGGCTTCGGTGCTTGTTGAGTTGGAGCCGAAGGCTGAGATTGCATTGCTGGAGCTGGCTGTTGAGGCTGCCCCCAACCTCCTTGAGGTTGTCCGCCCATACCTTGGTTTGCTGGCGCGCCACCCTGTGCTCGGCCACCTAGCATTTGCATAACACCATTAAACCCTTGCACAACAACTTCTGTCGTGTAGCGATCTTGACCATTTTGATCCTGCCATTTGCGTGTTTGCAATTGACCCTCGATATAAACCTGTGAGCCCTTACGAAGATACTCCCCCGCAACTTCAGCAAGCTTGCCAAACAACGCCACACGGTGCCATTCTGTTTTTTCACGCTGTTCGCCTGTTGCCTTATCACGCCATGTTTCAGACGTCGCGATAGTGATGTTCGCCACAGCACCACCATTTGGCATATAACGAATTTCTGGGTCGTTACCCAGATTACCCACTAAGATTACTTTATTCACTCCACGGCTTGCCATGTTTTGCTCCGTCTAAATTCAAATAGGCTTTCAAATAACATAGTAGGATACCATGCTTTGCTACAACGACAAATCTTGATTATTTAGCGGCTAGTCATAAACGATTTACAAAAAACTGTCAGTGAAGGTTTTGGCATTTATTTTTTCGAAGCAGATCTAACGGCATCGTTATTGATTAAAGCCAGTGTTACTTTTCATTAAGAATTTCGACGCAATTTCTCATACTCGATCTCGCTGTAACAACGCAATTCTTGGAAGATAATCGTTCTCATATCAACATTTAAAACTCTTATGAAAAAAATAGATTATTCAAGAACCATCTATGCCTTATGTGTAGACAAAGAAGCAGATTGCCAACACTTAACTCATATTGAACAAGCTTACAGAAAATCAATCCCTAAAATCGAAGTGGAAGATCTACTCACCGCCTCACCTAAGCATCCACACAAGATTTTACTTGTCGATTACCGCTATTATCAGGAATTAATGTCAAAACTTATGACCTTACCTATTGCTTCCAACCGATATGAAGTCATCGTATTTAACGTAGAAAAGCGGCTTGAAACCGAAGAGCTTATCGCGATGGGAAATTTAAAAGGTTTATATTATCGAGAAGACGAAAAAAGCGTTGTTGCAAGCGGTTGTAAGGATATCGTAAATGGAAGAAACTGCTTACCACACAACATCATGTGTCAATTACTGCACTACTATCGTCATATTGTTAGCCATCACCCGACTAGCATTAGCGTCGATTTAACCAGTCGAGAAGTTCAGATTTTACGTAGCCTGCAAACTGGGGCATCTAACTCAAAAATAGCTGAAGCGCATTTCATTAGTGAATTCACCGTCAAATCTCATCTATATCAAATTTTTAAAAAGCTGGCGGTTAAAAATAGAGTGCAGGCTATCGCATGGGCAAACCGAAATTTAGTCAGTCAATAATTTACTATTCTATCGTTAAAGAGTAGGTGCAATTCATATATGACGAAAGCAAATGAAACATGTTATTGTACGGCGAAAATTTAACTTAAATAGTGAAACCAGAGACTCATAATGATTAAAAAGTGCCTTTTCCCTGCGGCTGGCTATGGAACTCGATTCTTGCCAGCGACTAAGTCGATGCCAAAAGAAATGATGCCAGTTGTGAATAAACCTCTAATTGAATACGGTGTTGAAGAGGCGATTCAAGCAGGTATCGATGGAATGTGTATCGTCACTGGGCGAGGAAAACATTCCATCATGGATCACTTTGATATGAATTATGAGCTAGAGCATCAAATAAAAGGCACCAACAAGGAAGAATTGCTGGTCGATATTCGTAAGATTATCGATACGGCGAACTTCACTTATATTCGTCAACGCGAAATGAAGGGACTAGGCCACGCCATTCTTACTGGTCGTGAGCTTGTTGGTGACGAACCTTTCGCCGTCGTTCTAGCCGATGACTTATGTGTAAATAGAGACCAAGGTGTATTAGCTCAAATGGTCGCACTGTATAAGCAATTCCGCTGTTCAATTGTCGCTGTTCAAGAAGTACCAGAAGACGAAACTCATAAATACGGTATCGTTAAAGGTGAAATGATAAAAGACGGCCTATATCGTGTTGACGATATGGTTGAAAAGCCAGAGCAAGGCACAGCACCAAGCAACTTAGCTATCATTGGTCGATACATCCTGACTCCAGACATCTTTGATCTTATCGAGCAAACAGAACCTGGTAAAGGCGGCGAAATCCAGATTACCGACGCCTTATTGAAACAAGCTAAAGCTGGCTGTGTACTTGCCTACAAATTCAAAGGTAAGCGATTCGATTGTGGTAGTGTCGAAGGCTATATTGAGGCAACAAACTTCTGTTATGAGAATTTATATTTGCAAGATAAAATCACGACAGAGCTTGGCAAACAAGCCACTCAAAAAGAAAGCTAAAATCCCACACATTAATACTGTTTATTTATACAGTTAAAATAATTGGCACTCTCGTCACTCTATGTAATACTTGTCCAACTTGTTATTACATAGAGTGGAACAATGGACAAAATTGAAGTTAGAGGGGCTCGAACTCACAACCTCAAAAATATCAATCTAACCATTCCTAGAGATAAACTGATTGTTATTACTGGCCTTTCTGGCTCAGGTAAATCATCACTTGCTTTTGATACTCTTTACGCTGAAGGCCAAAGACGCTACGTCGAATCTTTGTCGGCTTATGCTCGCCAGTTTCTGTCTCTGATGGAAAAGCCTGATGTTGACCACATTGAAGGGCTCTCTCCTGCAATTTCGATTGAACAAAAGTCCACCTCTCACAACCCGAGATCGACCGTCGGCACGATAACTGAAATCTACGACTACCTACGTTTACTTTATGCTCGTGTTGGCGAGCCTCGTTGCCCAGATCATCACACTCCTCTCGCCGCTCAAACGATCAGCCAAATGGTAGATAGCGTTTTATCTTGCCCTGAAGGCTCTAAAATGATGCTACTTGCTCCAATCGTTAAAGAGCGTAAAGGCGAGCACGTAAAAACCTTAGAAAATTTATCCGCTCAAGGCTTTATACGAGCCAGGATCGACGGAGAAATTTGCGATCTATCGGATCCTCCCACTCTAGAATTACATAAAAAACATACTATCGAAGTGGTGGTCGATCGCTTTAAAGTTCGCCAAGATCTACAACAACGTTTAGCGGAATCATTTGAAACAGCGCTTGAGCTTTCTGGCGGGGTTGCTGTTGCTGCTCCTATGGATAGTGAAGGTGATGAAATAGTATTTTCCGCCAACTTTGCTTGCTCCCATTGTGGCTATAGCATGCAAGAGTTAGAACCGAGGTTGTTCTCTTTTAACAACCCAGCTGGTGCTTGTTCAACATGTGATGGTCTAGGTGTACAACAATATTTCGACCCTGACCGAGTCATTCAAGATGAAAATTTAAGTTTGTCAGCGGGAGCAATTCGAGGTTGGGACAAAAAGAACTACTATTATTTTCAAATGCTCACCTCATTGGCTGAACATTATGGATTTGATCTAGACGCTCCATTTAAGTCGCTACCTAAAAAAATTAAGCAAGTAATTTTGACTGGATCAGGTAGAACAGAAGTTGAATTCAAGTATGTTAATGATCGCGGTGACGTTAGGCTCAAACGGCATCCGTTTGAAGGCATTTTAAATACTTTAGAAAGGCGCTATCGCGATACTGAATCCAACGCTGTACGTGAAGATCTGATTAAATATATCTCGACTAAAACTTGTGCCAGCTGCAACGGCTCACGTTTACGACTTGAAGCTAGAAATGTATTTATTCAGGACACGCCTCTTCCCGATATCGTTGAACTTAGCATTGCCGAAGCACTGGAGTTTTTTCAGACTCTCCAACTTCAGGGGCAAAGAGCTCAAATTGCCGAAAAGGTAATGAAAGAAATCAACGATAGACTGCATTTTTTAGTCAACGTTGGACTCAATTATCTCAACTTATCTCGTAGCGCAGAAACCTTATCAGGCGGTGAGGCACAACGAATTCGCCTTGCGAGCCAAATCGGTGCGGGGCTAGTAGGCGTTATGTATGTACTTGATGAACCTTCCATCGGGTTACATCAACGTGACAACGAGAGGCTACTAAAAACACTCATTCACCTGAGAGACCTCGGTAATACGGTACTTGTCGTTGAGCATGATGAAGACGCTATCCGTTCAGCTGACTATGTAATCGATATTGGTCCCGGTGCTGGCGTGCATGGCGGAGAAGTCATTGCTCAAGGAAAAGTAGACGATATCATCGCCACACCAAATTCTTTAACTGGACAATACCTCGGTGGCAAAAAAGAAATCGCAATTCCAAAGCAAAGAACACCAATCGATAAGAAGAAAATGGTTTCTCTTGTTGGCGCATCAGGTAACAACCTAAAACATGTCACTTTATCTTTACCTGTCGGTCTGTTTACCTGTGTGACCGGTGTTTCTGGCTCCGGAAAATCAACGCTAATTAATGACACCTTCTACAAGATTGCCCATACCCAACTCAATGGAGCAACAACAGAAACGCCATCAGCCTATAAAGAAATCAAAGGCCTTGAACACTTCGACAAAGTCATCGACATAGACCAAAGCCCAATCGGCCGAACTCCGCGTTCTAACCCTGCTACCTACACAGGCATCTTCACTCCAATACGGGAGCTATTTGCGGGCACCCAAGAGTCTCGCTCACGCGGATACAAACCTGGCAGATTTAGCTTTAACGTCCGTGGTGGACGCTGCGAAGCATGCCAAGGTGATGGCGTTATCAAAGTAGAAATGCACTTTTTACCCGATGTCTATGTCGCCTGTGATGCGTGTAAAGGTAAACGATACAACCGTGAAACCTTAGAGGTGAAATACAAAGGTAAATCCATTGATGAAGTGCTACAAATGACGGTTGAAGATGCTCGAGAATTCTTTGACCCGGTACCAGTGATTGCGCGTAAACTGCAAACCTTAATGGACGTTGGCTTATCCTATATTCGCCTTGGACAAGCGGCAACAACATTATCGGGCGGTGAAGCACAAAGGGTAAAACTCGCAAAAGAATTATCTAAAAGAGATACAGGAAAAACTCTGTATATTCTTGACGAGCCAACGACTGGGCTGCATTTTCACGATATACAACAGCTGCTATCTGTATTGCATCGTCTTCGTGATCACGGTAATACCGTTGT
Organism: Vibrio sp. A37; assembly: GCF_059777565.1. Classification (NCBI taxonomy): domain Bacteria; kingdom Pseudomonadati; phylum Pseudomonadota; class Gammaproteobacteria; order Vibrionales; family Vibrionaceae; genus Vibrio; species Vibrio sp. A37. The sequence continues at coordinate 99,155 of NZ_JBLNLI010000005.1, forward strand.
GGTTATTGAACACAATTTAGACGTGATAAAAACCGCTGACTGGATTATCGATCTCGGACCGGAAGGTGGCCAAGGTGGAGGCGAGATCATTGCCCAAGGTACACCAGAAAATGTCATGAACGTTAAAGGCTCTCACACCGCAAGGTTTTTAAAACCAATGTTGACCTAGCCTTATCGCCAAGTAACGGTGTTCTAATGGGCTAAATTGAGTATACTTTATGAAAACCAGCTGCTTAGTGCTGGTTTTCTACGCTATCTATTAGGCTCACGGACGACAACTCTATGGCGATATTGCACACTGCTGGAACGAAACTAGAAATTGAAACCCCAGCGGTTCCGCTAAATCGACACTTTATATACTCGCTAGGGTTTGTATTTATCATAGCCATGCATTTCTTTACCCCGAACCCTGGCGGTTCCGGGTTAGCGCTCTCATTTAACCCAGCAACATGGATTGGCTTAAGTATCACATTGGCTATCGGGCTGTATCAACTTGCCACCAACCACACTTTTCGTTACTCACGCCTAACCATAGGGTTATTGGTAAGTTGTCTATTACTTACCATTCCAGAGTTTTATCCAAGCGCTAATATTGAAGAATCTATAACTCACTTAACTGGACTCTGGATAGGATTACTGTTCTTTTTCTTACTGCAACAGTTTCACTTTAGCAACAAACAAAAGCAGAGAATTTTATGGTTCATCGTGCTTGCTGTCACCATTGAGTCGTTGTTTGGATACTTTCAATATTTTTGTCTTCAACCAGACAATATCTTTGGCTACAACACGGTAATCAATAGACCTTATGGTATCTTCCAGCAACCTAACGTTATGGCCAGCTTCCTAGCGACTGGATTGGCGCTTTCCGGCTACCTGTTAGCTCGGCAACCGATAAAGTATCAAAGCCAAGTTAGCGCTGTAGTACTGCTTTATATGATTCCTGCTCTCACGTTACCTTTACTCATCGTATTGGCCTCTCGTACTGGATGGTTTGGAGCGGCGATATCTATATTTATGTTGCTACCTTACCTTTACTATCATTCGACAATTAAAAGATTCGCTGGCTGGGGCACATCTATTATCGTTGGGGTGTTACTAGGATTCATTATCGCGTTTACCTTCGATGGTGGCGCCTCAGAAAAAACAATTGCAGAAAAAGCCAAGCTTGATAACCCAAGATCTTACATCTATGGTCAAACGATCGATATGTTTATTGAAAAGCCATTTACTGGCTATGGCTATGGAAAGTTTGAGCCCTCTTATCTGCTCTATACCGCTCGACAACATCAATTAAATCCGGCATACAAACCTGGCATGCCAGCATTAAATCACCCACATAATGAGATGCTTTATTGGGCTGTTGAAGGAGGATTGGTACCAGTATTGGGCATTCTTCTAGCCGCTGGTTTAGTGCTGCTTCGAATTCATCGTGGGAAGAAAGGTACTCGATTAGCGACCTTCGCTTTGTTTGTGCCAATCGTCCTGCATTCACAACTCGAGTACCCGTTTTATCACTCTGCCGTTCACTGGATTATCTTTATTATTTTACTTTATTGGGTAGACCAGCGTTCGGCGCTATACAAAACTCGACCTTTTAGTGAGATAACCAAAGCTCTACTACGAATTGCCAGCTTAATGCTACCGATTATTGTCGGCGTTTATATGATCAGTGCATTACAGACCAACTATGTACTCACCAAGTTTGAGAAATCCAATCCACCTAACCCTGATATATTAAACCGGGCTAGCAATCCCATAGTGTGGAAAGACAGATTAGACTGGGATATCTACAGCACTTATTTGAAGATTGGTTTGGTCAAGAAAGAAGCCAAATATATTCAGCCATACATCGAATGGTCGCAAAGAGTCATACAAAGAAAACCTCGTCCTGCGTTTTATACTAATTTGATTATCGCTTACCAAGGAATAGGAGAAGATAGAAAGGCTGAAGAGATACGAACCGAAGCGAAGTACTTATTCCCTAACGATGACTTTACTGATGTGAAATATCTTCCGCCTTCAGCTGGAGTAAAAAGCGACAGAAAGTTTGATGAGCCCGAAAAATAGGGCTCATCGATATGAAGAGTTAGTTGGTTAACGTTTCTTCCAGTGCTCGTAAACAAAGAGAAACGTTTTCTTGACGAGCACCATAGCCCATCAAACCAATACGCCATGCTTTGCCAGCCAAATTACCCAACCCCGCACCTACTTCAAGGTTGTAGGTATTGAGTAAATGTGAGCGAACTTTCGCATCGTCTATTCCTTCAGGGAAATAGACGGCATTAAGTTGTGGCAGGCGGCTATTTTCTTCAACCACAAACGTAAAGCCAAGTTTTTCTAGCCCTAGCTTAAGTTTTTCATGCATGTTTTTATGACGTTGCCATGCATTTTCAATGCCTTCGTTTTGCAGCATGACCAAAGATTCATGCAGAGCATACAAGCTGTTTACTGGCGCTGTGTGATGATAGCTACGTTTGCCTTCACCACTCCAATAACCGAGTACTAGGCTTTGATCTAAGAACCAACTCTGAATTGGTGATTGACGAGATTGTATTTTCTCAATCGCTTTTGGCGAGAAAGTCACTGGTGATAACCCCGGAACACAGGATAAACATTTTTGGCTTCCGGAATACACCGCATCAAGTTGCCAATCATCGACTCTTAGCTCAACGCCACCAAGAGAGGTGACGGTATCAACAATAGTGAGCACGCCATATCGCTTAGCGAGCTCACCTAATGCTTTGACATCAGATAGCGCTCCGGTGGAGGTTTCAGCATGAACAAACGCTAAGATTTTGCAGTCTGGATTATCTTTCAATGCTTGCTCTACTTTATCAACAGAAACTGGCGCTCCCCACTCATCCTCGACGATCACTGCTTCACCGCCAGTACGAACTACGTTTTCACGCATTCTCTCACCAAAAACACCATTGCGACAGACAATAACCTTATCTCCAGGTTCAACCAAGTTAACAAAGCACGCTTCCATGCCTGCACTCCCCGGAGCTGAGACTGCGATGGTAAATTCATTTTTAGTTTGGAATGCATATTTTAGAAGCTGTTTGAGCTCATCCATCATAGAAATAAAAAGTGGATCGAGGTGGCCTACCGTAGGTCGGCTTAACGCCTGCAAAACTTGAGGTGATATATCTGACGGACCTGGCCCCATTAGAATGCGTCGCGGTGGAATAAAACTTTGAATCGTCATGTTATCTTCCTATATTCAATGATGCGAATAATTACATTAGAGTACTTTTTACACACAAACAACTACAAAGGACTCGTTTTTAAGGGAGTGTTAACCTGCGCCGCGATTAAAAAACTTAGAATTCGAACAAAATGCAACCTCAAAAGGTCAACACTCCATAGAAATTATTGATTGACAATTTTAAGATAAACACGTTCAATACTTAGGCTTAATGCAGGAGAGGAGCACTGCCCAGGCAGGTATTCTGTGGAGCCATAACTCCAAAACAGAATACTGATGGGGAGCAGTGCCGAGATGGTTTCAACGTATGGGTTGAGATTGTCGGTTAACGGGGCTGAATCCCCTTAACTGTCACTGGTCTCACCAGTGAAGAGCTTCTGAAGGTATCTATTATAATATACAAGCCTTTCTCTATAGCTCAGTTGGTCTCTTCAACATTAAACATCACCTAGATTTTTGTCATCTATAGTTTAATTGATATTTTTTTGGAGAAATACAGTGGGCAATTTCAACGTCGCTAAATTTGGTGGAACCAGCGTCGCAAACTTTGAAGCCATGAGCCGTTGCGCTTCAATCATAGAAAACAATCCTCAAACTAAACTTGTTGTCAGCAGTGCTTGCTCTGGCGTCACCAATATTTTGGTTGAGTTAGCCAATGGCGTTCAAGATGCAGAGAAACGAGAAAGCTTACTAAAGCAATTGGCTAACATTCATCATATCGTTCTAGATCAGCTAGCCGATCCTGTTGAAACTGAGAAAAGTATTCAAGTCATATTAGAATCCGTGACTAGCGCAGCAGAAGCGGCATCTTATCAATCAAGTAAAAAGCTCACCGATCATCTGGTCTCCACGGGCGAATTGATGTCGACATTGCTGCTCACTCAAATATTTAAAGAAAGAGGCAATGATGCTGTTCGATTCGATATTCGAGAAGTCATGAGAACGGATGACAACTTTGGCAAAGCCGAAGCACACTTAGAAGAAATTTTTTCTCTTGCACAAGAGAAATTATTGCCGCTGTGCCACAATCACATAGTCATTACTCAAGGTTTTATTGGTAGTGATTCAGAAGGTAATACCACGACATTTGGCCGTGGTGGCAGTGATTACAGTGCAGCCCTAATTGCAGAAGCAGTTCAAGCTGCAGGACTGGAGATCTGGACCGATGTACCCGGCATTTACACCACCGATCCACGTATCGCTCCAAAGGCTACGCCAATCCCAGAAATTAGCTTTAGTGAAGCGTCAGAGATGGCTAACTTCGGTGCTAAGATCTTGCACCCATCGACATTAGTACCAGCACTTCGCCACGATATACCAGTCTTTGTTGGTTCATCCAAACAGCCAGAAAAAGGCGGTACTTGGATTCGTCACCAAGTGCAGAGCAAACCTTTATTTCGTGCCCTTGCTTTAAGACGCAACCAAACCATGGTCACTCTGCGCAGTGCCAACATGTTCCACGCCTATGGATTTTTAGCCAAGGTGTTTGAAATCTTGGCGAAGCATAAAATCTCTGTCGATCTCATCACCACTTCAGAAATTAGTGTGTCATTGACTTTGGATCAAACCGATACGTCAGGAGGTGCACCAGAGCTGCCAGCAGAAGCTCGAAGTGAACTAGAAGAGCTATGTAAAGTAGAAGTGGAACACGGATTGTGTGTCGTCGCGCTTATTGGCAACAATATTAGCACGCAGAAAGGCTACGCCTCACAGGTGTTTAATGCTGTAGATAACTTCAATTTGAAGATGATTTGTTACGGAGCAAGTCCTCATAACCTGTGCTTCCTCGTACACGAATCAGAATCTACCGATGCAATTGAAAAGCTTCATTTAGAGTTGTTTGAGTAGTAGCTGAAAACTCGACAACCCAGTCACTTTAAGAGCCACAAACTGTGGCTCTTATATTAATCATCTCCTGATACATTCCTTAGATGAATGGGAAGTATTGAATAAAGTGCTGGCATTAAAATTTATTTTTCTTTTTAATTCAAAATACTAAAATTCATTTATTAATTTTAGTAATTCCTACTGCTTGACAGTCAAAAAGCACACTGTTAGTTTGAAATAAGTTACTTTTTACAGTCAATAATTTCACAGGCTTGCACATTTACCATGATGAACATCTCGATTAACACAATTAAGAAAATTATTATCGAGATTATTATTATCAGGCGGTGCGGGCTTGAGTGAGTTGTATACCTCAAACTAAGCCTCGCACCTTCGGGTCCGAGGCTTTTTTTATACCTAAATTTGGACGTTAAATAATGAACGTAAAAGCCTTATCAAAAGACCAGTGCCAACAAAGCTCGAATAACTATCGAGTTGCTTGGCTAGCTATCGCGCTTTGCTCGTGCTTCCTATTTTACAAGTATGTACTTCAGGTTTCCCCTTCAGTCATGACCGGAGACCTAATGAAAGCATTTAATGTAAATGGAGCGGGACTTGGTAATTTAGCTGCAACTTTCTTTTATAGCTATCTGGTGATTCAGATCATCTCCGGTCCTTCCTTAGACCGCTTTGGTGCCCGCTTTATCGGCGCCATCGCTTTGTTTGTTAGCGCGGCTGGCGCTTGGATTTTCGCTCATGCTACTCAGCTTGCTTGGGCTGAAACAGGTAGAGCAATGATGGGAGCAGGTGTCGCTTTTGCCACTGTGACTTACTTGAAAGTAGCGTCAACTTGGTTCAGTGCTAAACGATTTGCGTTTCTAAGTGGATTAGTCCCAACTGCGGTGATGGTGGGTGCGGTATTTGGTCAAGTACCTCTAGCACATGTGGTTTCAGATGAAGGCTGGCGACGCTCCCTTGAGCTGGTTGCCGTGCTTGGTGTGATTCTATCCGTCGCTTTTCTTTTGTTCGTACGCGATAAGAAAACTGAACAGGGTGACGTCCCCATGTCTGAGAAAGTGCACTGGAAAGACAGCTTACAAGTACTTAAAAAACCTGCCAACTGGATGCTGACTCTATACAGTGGCTTAGCATTCGCACCTTTGGCAGTTTTTGCTGGTCTATGGGGAAATCCATTTTTAACCACCACTTATCACATCACGACTTCGCAAGCGGCATCACTCACCTCTCTTGTTTTCATTGGCTTAGGCGTTGGCGGGCCTGTATTTGGATTGCTTTCTGATTACACTGGCAAGCGTACTTCTTGGATGTTTATTGGCGGTATCATCACCCTAGTAAGCGTAATGGCGATACTTTACTCTAACCAGTTGAATCACATAGAGCTGAGCGTTTTGATGTTCTTGTTTGGCTTTGGAACAGGCGCGTTTATGATTGGCTTTGCCATGGCGAAAGATCTCAACTCTTTGCTACTTGCGGGAACTATTGTCGCGATGGTAAATACTGGTGATGCCATTCTTGGCGCTATCACTGAGCCACTAGTCGGCTATGCGTTAGATTTAGGTTGGCATGGAAAAAAAGTAGCGGGAACACCAGTATTCTCTACTCACGATTATGTCCACTCGTTTAGCTTGCTGCCAATCTACTTGGTACTTTCTCTTATCTTTCTTGCTCTAGCAGCAAAAATGATGAAAAAGAGCTAGCCGATAAGAATAAGGCCAGCGTTTGCTGGCCTTATCAGTAAAACATTTAGTCCAAGTTCGGTGCCAACCATTTCTCAGCAGTCTCAATATCCCAGCCTTTTCTGTCAGCGTAGCTTTCAAGCTGATCTCGCTGAATCTGTGCAACAGCAAAGTAACGCGATTCAGGATGAGAGAAATACCAACCCGACACCGAAGCACCGGGCCACATTGCGTAACTTGAAGTTAGCGACATACCGATGGTTTGTTCTACGTCGAGAAGCTGCCATAGCGCTTCTTTTTCAGTATGCTCAGGACAAGCTGGATAACCCGGAGCTGGGCGAATACCTTGATAACGTTCTCGGATCAACTCTTCATTTGAGAGGTTTTCTTCTGTTGCGTAACCCCAAATTTCTTTACGCACTCGCTCGTGAAGATATTCCGCAAAAGCCTCAGCCAAACGGTCAGCGACCGCTTGAATCATAATCGCATTATAGTCATCACCTTGGGCTTTATATTCGTCGGCAAGCTCTCGTTCACCAATACCGCCCGTGACAGCAAAAGCACCAATCCAGTCGTGTTTACCAGATTCTTTCGGCGCCACATAATCCGATAGGCAGTAGTTGTAACCTTTCGGCTTTTCAGTTTGCTGACGCAAATTATGCAGCACCTTTAATACTTCCGTACGTGACTCATCCGTGTACACTTCGATATCATCACCAATACTTGCGGCTGGGAATAGTGCGCACATGCCACTCGCCTTAAGAAGCTTCTCTTTTTCCACTTTATCGAGCAGATCATTGGCATCCTTAAACAAACGCTGCGCTTCTTCACCAACTTCTTCGTGATCTAAAATCGCTGGGTACTTACCCATTAACGACCAAGTCATGAAAAATGGTGTCCAATCGATGTATTTTCTCAGCTCTGAAACCTCAAAGTCTTCGAAAACATGCACACCTGATTTAGCTGGTTTTGGCGGAGTGTAATCACTCCAATCTATAGCAACACTATTTTCTCGTGCTTTTTCTAGAGTAACAGGCTTGGTTCTTGGCGTTTTTCGATTGTGCTGATCTCTTACTCTTTCGTAATCAAGATTGAGCTTGTCGATAAATGCAGGACGCAGCTCATCAGACAATAATGAAGTACAAACACCGACCGCACGTGAAGCATTGTTTACGTAGACGACTGGCTGATTATAATTCTGTTCAATTTTGACCGCTGTGTGCGCTTTTGAAGTCGTTGCACCACCGATAAGCAGCGGCAGATCAAACCCTTGCCGCTCCATTTCTTTAGCGACATGCACCATTTCATCTAGTGATGGTGTAATCAAACCAGACAAGCCGATAATATCGACATTTTCTTCTTTGGCGACTTTCAAGATCTTTTCACAAGGCACCATCACGCCGAGGTCAATAATTTCGTAGTTATTACATTGCAGCACCACGCCAACAATGTTTTTGCCGATATCATGCACATCGCCTTTTACCGTTGCTAACAATATCTTACCGTTTGATTGGCCTGCTTGTTTTTCAGCGTTAATAAAAGGCTCTAAATGCGCCACCGCTTGCTTCATAACTCGAGCCGATTTGACCACCTGAGGCAAAAACATTTTGCCCTCACCAAACAAGTCACCAACGACATTCATGCCATCCATTAATGGCCCTTCGATCACTTCTAAAGGCTTATTAGCATTGATTCTCGCTTCCTCGGTATCTTCAACGATAAACTCGGTAATACCTTTCACCAGCGCATGCTCTAAGCGCTTTTCGACAGGCCAAGTTCGCCATTCGAGGGCAGACGCATCGTCTTCTTTGTTTGCCCCTTTGCCAGCGTATTCTCCAGCAATATCTAGCAATCTTTCCGTCGCATCATCACGACGGTTAAGCACTACATCTTCAACGGCTTCACGCAACTTTTCTGGCACATTGTCATAAATTTCAAGCTGACCTGCGTTAACAATGCCCATATCCATGCCGTTTTTAAAACAGTGATAAAGGAATACCGCGTGAATCGCTTCACGCACATAGTTGTTGCCACGGAATGAGAACGACACATTGGATACGCCACCGGAAATCATCGCATGTGGTAAGTCTCGTTTGATATCCGCCACAGCATGAATGAAGTCTACAGCGTAGTTGTTGTGCTCTTCGATACCTGTTGCCACAGCAAAAATATTCGGATCGAAAATAATATCTTCTGGAGGGAAGCCGACTTCATCCACCAAGATACGATAGGCATTTGTACAAATCTCAAGCTTGCGCTCTCGAGTTTCAGCTTGGCCGATTTCATCAAAGGCCATGACAATCACTGCTGCACCATAACGACGTATCAACTTGGCATGCTCGACAAATATCTCTTTACCTTCTTTCATCGATATCGAGTTAACGATGCCCTTGCCTTGAATGCATTTTAGGCCAGCTTCGATCACTTCCCATTTAGACGAGTCGACCATGATTGGCACTTTGGAGATTTCAGGCTCAGAGGCACAGAGTTTGAGGAATTTTTCCATGCACGCTTCGGCATCGAGCATCCCTTCATCCATGTTGATATCGATGATTTGCGCGCCATTTTCGACTTGCTGTCTCGCCACTTCAAGCGCTTCATCATAAAGCTCTTCTTTGATCAGCCTTTTAAATCGAGCAGAGCCTGTTACGTTGGTTCGTTCACCAACGTTTACAAATAATGTCTCTTTTTCGATAGTCAGAGGTTCAAGGCCCGAAAGTCGGCAAGCAACAGGAATATCTGGCAGGCTACGCGGCGTAATAGCTTCTACCGCTTCAGCCATTTTTCGGATGTGCTCTGGCGTAGTACCGCAACAACCGCCAATCATGTTTAAAAAGCCGCTTTCTGCCCACTCTTTAACATGCGTTGCCATGTCTTCTGGCGAAAGGTCATATTCACCAAATGCATTTGGTAAACCCGCATTGGGGTGCGCGGAAACATACGTTTCTGAAATTCGTGACAGCTCTTCGACATAAGGGCGAAGTTCATCGGGACCTAAAGCGCAGTTCAAACCAAAGGAAATAGGGTTAACATGACGAAGCGCGTTATAAAACGCTTCCGTTGTTTGTCCAGAAAGAGTACGCCCTGATGCATCGGTAATAGTGCCTGAAATCATCACTGGCAATGTAATACCTAGTTCTTCAAATACGGTGTCAACCGCAAAAGCACAGGCTTTAGCATTCAGCGTATCAAATATGGTTTCAATTAATATCAGATCAGCGCCGCCTCTAATCAGTGCACGGGTCGATTCTGAATAAGCTTCGACAAGATCATCAAAGCTCACGTTACGGAAACCCGGATCATTCACGTCTGGAGAGATGGAACATGTGCGGTTGGTTGGCCCTAAAACACCCGCGACATAACGAGGTTTGTTTGGCGTTTTCTTTGTCCACTCATCGGCAACCTCTCTGGCAAGTTTCGCTGCGGCAAAGTTGATCTCTTCACTTAGGCTTTCCATGTCATAGTCGGCCATCGCAATTGTGGTTGCGTTGAAGGTGTTGGTTTCGAGAATATCAGCGCCTGCTTCTAGATACTCGGAATGAATGTCTTTAATAATTTGAGGCTGAGTTAGAACCAGTAGATCGTTGTTGCCTTTTAGATCGCAATGCCAATCAGCAAATCTTTCGCCACGATAGCCTTCCTCATCCAGCTTATAGCCTTGAATCATGGTGCCCATACCACCATCGATCAGTAAAATCTTCTGTTTGAGTTGAGCTTCTATCTGCTGTCTTACTTCACTTTGTTGCTTAGCGCTGGTTCCCACAATACCGCCTCACTTGTCAAATCTTTGCTCCATCCTACCACACAATCAATAGGAGTCTAGACGTCTAAAAAGTAATATTGCCAATCCATAAGCTATAACACTGCTTGATAGACGAAAAAGATGATATTTGAATCAATTCAAATACTGAGCAGGTGGTCAGTAAAAGTATTTGCTATTTTATTAACATACCTTGAGAATCCGATTCACATTTCGTCTTACAGAGTTTAGGGATATGTCTGTATATTATACGCTTTGTTTTTTATCTGCCGCAGCCATGTTAATTGCCTTTATAAACAGTAAAATAGGCAAGATGCAAACCACAATTGCCATCACAGCTGGCTCGATGACTTTGTCACTTTTAATTCTGATTGCTGGGCAAAATGACTGGTTTCATTTAACCACTATTGCAACAGATGTTGTCTCTCGTATTAACTTTGAAGACTTTTTGTTAAAAGGCATTCTAGGCTTTTTACTGTTTGCTGGTGGATTGGGAATCAAATTACCCCATCTAAAAGATCAAAAGTGGGAGATTACCGTATTAGCACTTGGCGCAACGTTGTTCTCCACCTTCTTTGTTGGCTTCGTTCTATATGGTCTATGCCAAGTTCTGGGCATTCAATTCGACTTAATCTACTGCTTGCTGTTTGGCGCGCTGATTTCGCCAACTGACCCGATTGCCGTGCTCGCAATCGTTAAAAAACTCAAAGCGCCAGAAAGGATCTCTACTCAAATTGAAGGCGAATCTTTATTTAATGACGGCTTCGGCTTAGTCATATTCGTTACTCTGTTTACTGTTGCATTTGGTACCGAATCGCCAACAGTGGGCAGCGTCACCAGCTTATTCTTGCAAGAAGCAATTGGTGGTATTGCGTATGGGTTTGTATTAGGCTTGATTTTCCATTACCTAATTTCTTCAACCGATGATCACTCGATGGAACTACTTTTCACCATTGGTGTTCCAACCGCAGGCTATGCCTTTGCAGAAGTACTACACGTGTCTGGTCCACTGGCGATGGTTGTTTCTGGAATTATGATCGGTAACTGGACACGATACATTGGCTTTTCCAAAGAAAGTGATGAGCATCTTGATCATTTCTGGGAACTGGTAGACGAGTTTCTTAACGGCGTGCTGTTCTTACTTATTGGTATGTCGATGTTGCTGTTTGAATTCCACAAAGAAGACTGGATTTTGATGGCGATTTCAGTGCCATTAGTTCTTTCAGCTCGCTACCTCAGCGTCTTTTTCTCCTACATCGGTTTCAAACGCTTTCGAACATATAACTCATGGTCAATCAACATTCTAACTTGGGGTGGTTTACGTGGAGGGTTGGCCCTAGCCATGGCACTTTCTATTCCATCGGGCATTTGGGTCATTGAAGAAAAGGCCATCGACGTAAAAGAAATAATACTGGTCATGACCTATTCCGTGGTGGTTTTTTCAATCTTAATCCAAGGCTCAACCATCACACCTATGATCAATAAAGCCAATAAAGAAGAAAAAGAAAGCTCTAAAGATTAATACCAGTCTAGAAAAGTCATCGTTTTGATAAGTGAAATGAGCTGGAACAAACATACATGGGCATGGATGCCCATGTTTAAGCGCATAGGATGTCTTGAGCGGTTTGTGGAGCCTTATTCACTTAGATACTAAAACGGTATAATTAGACGCTATTAAAAAGGCCAATCAACTCAATACTGATCGGCCTTTCTTGTTCTGTTGAGTGATCTTATTCGCCAGCGACTTTCATCGACTCCAGCAAAATAGACCCTGTTTGAATTTGTGAACGTGTCTCAACGTCTGTGCCAACTGCGATTATCTGCTGGAACATATCCTTTAGATTACTCGCAATCGTGATGCCCGATACTGGATATTGGATTTCACCATTTTCTACCCAAAAACCGGCTGCGCCGCGTGAATAGTCACCTGTCACGATATTCACACCCTGCCCCATCACTTCAGTGACCAACAAGCCGGTACCTAACTCTTTAACTAACTGGTTAAAGTTTTGTCCGGTCGATTTAACAAACCAGTTGTGGATGCCACCAGCATGACCAGTTGGGGTCATATTGAGCTTACGAGCCGCATAGCTGGTTAAGAGATAAGTCGATAAAACGCCATCGGTAATGATGTCGAGATCTTTGGTAATCACACCTTCATTATCAAATGGTGTTGAAGCTAAACCTCTTGGCAAGTGTGGCCTTTCATCAATATAGAACCAATCAGGCAGTACTTTTTTACCAAGGCTATCAAGCAGGAATGAGGATTTGCGATATAGATTACCGCCACTGATTGCCATCATTAAGTGGCCGATTAGTCCTGTAGCGACATCTGCTGCAAACATTATTGGGTATTGACCTGTAGCGAGTTTTCTCGCATCTAGGCGTTTAACTGTTTTCTCAGCAGCTTTTAGACCAACCGTTTCAGGAGACCACAAATCATCACGATGTCTTGCTACCGTATAGCTGTAATCGCGTTCCATTTCTCCGTTTTCGCCTTGGCCAATCACACAGCAACTGGTACTGTGACGACTCGAAGCATAACTCGCAAGTAACCCATGACTGTTGCCATAAACCTTGACGCCATAATGGCTGTCGTAGGTTGCCCCATCACTTTGTTTAATTTTATCGCTGTATGACAGTGCTTTTTCTTCCGCAGCAATAGCAACTTGTGCAGCAGAATCTGGATCTGGTGTATCTGGGTGGAATAGATCAAGATCCAAAACTTCTTTGACCATCAACTCTTTCGGCGCAGGGCCTGAGCAAGGATCTTCACAGGTGTATTGAGCAATATCGATTGCCGCTGCCACAGTTTGCTTAATGGCTTCTTCACTAAGATCGGAAGTCGAGGCACTGCCCTTTTTTTGGTCGCGATAAACAGTGATACCTAGCGCACCATCACTATTAAATTCAACGTTTTCAACTTCACACATTCGGGTTGAAACACTTAACCCTGTCGATTTAGTGATGGCAACTTCAGCACCATCACAACTAGCTGAGGCCATATCTAACGCTTTGGCGACGGCGGCTTCTAACTCAACTCGTTGCTGAGCGACTTGCTGTTTTACATCCATTTCGAATCTGACTATTTGTTTTAAGTAGAAGTTAGAATAACAAGAATTTCGCTTTCTCCCCACGATTCTTGTTAAAATAGTCATAATAATAGTTTGAGATAGTGATATAGGCAGAAAAGATGGCTCGTAAAAATCAAAAAGCGCCTTGGGAACCTGAAGAAGAAATCATTTGGGTAAGTAAAACAGAAATGAAAAACGACATGGAAGATTTGCAGAAACTTGGCGAACAATTGGTTGAGCTGAAACCTGCTGTTTTAGAAAAGTTCCCACTGAGTGAAGAGCTAGCTGATGCAATTAAAGATGCGCAGCGTTTTAAAAATGAAGCCAAGCGACGTCAATTGCAATACATCGGTAAATTGATGCGTACCGAAGATCCTGAGCCAATCCAAGCGGCACTGGATAAAGTTCGCAACAAACATTCGCAAGCAACAGCTGAGCTGCACAAGTTAGAGCAGCTACGCGATCGTATTATTGAAGAAGGTGACAAGGCGATTGCTGATGCGTTGGAACTATATCCAACTGCTGACCGACAGCGCTTAAGGCAGCTCGCCCGCCAAGCAAACAAAGAAAAGCAAGCGAATAAACCACCAAAAGCATCAAGAGAAATTTTTCAGACTTTGAAATCTTTGAATGATGACCAATAGGTACATACCCAAGTAACCTCAAGGTACTTGGGTATAGAGCCAACATTTTAGTTGGCTCTTTTTCTTACTAGCTTTGCTCTCCAGCCATAACAAACTTGCTTAAGCTTGCTTTCTCGTGACTCGCGGACAATTGTGAAATCTCTGCGGCTACCTCGACCTTTCCATTGGCAACAAAAGCAAAGTTTGTCGCTATGGCTCTGGCATCACTTAAATGGTGTGTCACCATTATCACGGTAATGTCACGTTTAACGGCCAGCTGTTTAACCAAAGAAAGCATTTCTTCACGCAAGATAGGATCTAGAGCGGAGAATGGTTCATCCAACAACCAAATGGAGTGTGGCTGCACGAAGCAACGTGCCAACGCCACTCGCTGCTTCTGCCCACCAGACAATTGCTCTGGTAGTCGATCCAGCATACTTGTGACCCCGACTTGCTCGGCGGCTTGTTCTACTTGCAACATTTGCTGTTGAGTCAGTTTCAAACCCGGGTGTAAACCTAAGCCAATATTCTCCCGCACAGTTAAATGCGCGAACAGGTTATGCTCTTGAAACAACATAGCGAATGGCCTTTGATAGGGCTCTTTGCCTACAACGCACACTCCATCCGCAACAATGGTGCCTTGGGTTGGCTCAATAAAGCCTGCCACCAATGCCAGAAGCGTGGATTTTCCAGCACCACTCGGCCCCATTAGAGCAACGATTTCACCTTTACTGATCTCTAAATCAAACAAAAATAAGTCATTGTGATAATAGTAATGGACGTTGTTAAGAGTCAGCATACTTCGTTCTCGAATTGGCCTTAAATAAAAACTCAACTAGGCTAAAGCAACCTAGACTGAGCAGCAATAATGTCAGTGATACCACGGCAGCCGCATTCATTTGATAACTACCTAACAATTGGAATAAATACAAAGGAAGCGTTTTAAAATCTTGGCTACCAAATAAGGCAATCGCACTAAGATCGCCAATAGAAAACATAAAACTAATCGCAAAAGCGTGAGCCAAAGGTTTTCTCAATGCCCGCCACTCGACTAGCTTAAACCTCTGCCAACCTTTCATACCTAGGCTTGGGCAAAGCAACTGATATTGCTGAGCGATATGCAGCATAGGTTGAGAAAGTGTTTTGATCACATATGGCAATGCCATCAATGCATTAACTAAAATCACTACCAGTAAAGCGTAGCTAAATGCATCAGCGAAAGAGCGAATCAACAAGAACAACCCTGTGCTTGTTACCAACCCCGGGGTCACCAAAATAATCGTACCAATCAGCTCTATCTGATCAGCCTTAATATGTTTGTTTCGCAACCTCCACGCTCGACTGGTCATCAAAATAGCCAGTCCAGAAGCCAACGCTATTAGCGCAGCTAAGATGGCCACTTTTAATGAAGCAAAAAGCGATAACCAAAACGCAGAATCGGACAACACTTTGCCAATATCAGAGTTAAGGCCACTCAAGACAACCATAAACAAGGGTGGTAGGACAAACAAACAAACTAATACTATCCAACTCCAATCCCAAATCCGCGCAATGTTGTTGTCTTTCACCATACGCACATCAACATGAGAAGAACCCGCCATCACTGAAACAGGTTTAGCAAAACGTTGAATAGAAAATGATAATGTCCCGCACAACAGGATCTGCCATATGGCAAGCAAAGCTCCCGATTGTAAATCAAAGTCAAACTTAATTGCCTGATAAATAGCGAGCTCAATTGTTGTTGATTTTGGCCCTCCACCTAACGCCATTACCGTTGCAAAACTGGTAAAGCAAAGCATGAAAACCAAACCAATAACATGAGGTAGCTGCTGGCGAATTCGCGGCCACTCTACCCACTTAAACTTGTTCCAGTGACTCATTCCTAGATGAGCACAAAGCTTGTGTTGCTCGGCAGGTACCGTTTCTAGAGCCATTAAAAGCAAGCGACTCGCATAAGGCAAATTGAAAAACACATGAGCTATCAGTATCCCTGTCAATCCATAGACAGAAAATGGCATTTTCTCATTCACCTCTGTTAGTAAAGAGGAAATCAAACCGCTATTGCCATAAATAGACAACACGCCAAACACACCAACCAGAACCGGTAAAACTAACGTCGTGGCAAACAATTTTAACAACAGCTTGCGGCCTTTAAACCGTCTGCGAGAAAGTGCGTGGGAAACAGGAATGGCCAAACCAACACTAATCAACGTTGATAAAGTGGCTTGATAGAAACTGAAATAGGTAACGTGGCGATAGTAAGGGTCACCCCAGACAGACTCAATACTCAATGAAGGAGCATGAAGAATCAGTGCAGCCAACGCAGAAATAACAAAGGCCGCGATTACCATCGCGACCCAAATGCCAATTTTTGGTATTGAATTCAACGCAAGCCCCTAATCAGCTAGTGCATTCTGCCATTCACGAATCCAAGCTTTACGGTTCTTGGCAACTTCTTGCGGAGCAAACCTAAACGCATGCGTTGGCTCAACTAAGCTGTCAAATCCTTTCGGTAACTTAACGTTAGTCACTGGGTACATCCAGTTTCCTGTAGGAATAACGCTTTGAAAATCTTTACTCAACATAAACTGCATAAATTCTTCAGCGAGTTTAGGATGCTTGGTCGTTTTTACTTTCGCTGCGACTTCTACTTGCAAATACTCACCCTCAGAGAAGTTTGCTGCTGCGTATTTATCCGTATTCTCTTCGATAATGTGGTACGCAGGTGAAGTCGTGTAAGACAGCACCATATCCGCTTCACCTTTTAAGAACATTGAGTAAGCTTCAGACCAACCTTTCGTCACAGTCACGGTCTTCTTCGCTAGTTCTTTCCATGCTTCGCCCGCTTTATCACCATAAACAGACTTCATCCAAAGTAATAAACCCAGTCCTGGAGTCGAGGTGCGTGGATCTTCATAGATGATCTTCAGGTGATTATTATTCTCCACCAAGTCTTGCAAGCTTTTCGGCGGATTCTTTAGCTTTTCTTTGTTGTAGACAAAAGCAAAATAACCGTAATCGAAAGGAATAAAGGTGTGATTTGTCCAACCGCCCGGCACCTGCAACTTACCCAGGTCAACGTTACTTGGTGCGAATAAACCGGTATTTTGCGCTTCAGTTATTAGATTGTTGTCTAAGCCTAAAACCACGTCGGCTTTTGTGCTTTTACCCTCAAGTCTTAAGCGATTTAACACCGATACGCCGTCATCTAAAGTCACGAAGTTGAGCTTGCAGTGGTATTTTTCCTCGAATGCTTTTTTGATTTTTGGCCCAGGCCCCCAATCGGACGCAAACGAGCTATAGGTATAAACGGTTAGAGTTTTACCATCAGGATTATTTGCATCGGCAAACGTAGAAAAAGAAATCACAGCCAAGACAGCTGTTATGGCAAAAGAGATAGATTTGATAAGTTTGGTCACTGCTTACGCTCCATATATGTGGCGTAAATGAGATAGGACTTTTCGCTGCACTTAGAGGAATCCTAACTCAACCCCTACGCCAGCATTATCCGGTTCAGGTTCCTGATCGATTGATCACTTGCGGGTCCCGAGCAACGCTCGATCTCAGCCAGTTTATTGCTAGCTCCCCGATGAGTTGTTACGAATTGTAGTGTTTATATCAAAATTTAGCTATATGCATTCAATTTTACCCACTCATTACTCCATCTAGTAGAGTAAAAAATGTGTTGAAGCTAACTCTTCACAGTCACTTTTAACGTACTAGGTCAATTTTTTATAGCCATGATTCATATTTATTAAAACTTCGTTACGTTTTTAATAGAGTCAATCATCTAAAAGCCAACGATCGCAACATACAAACTATACATGAGCATGATAAATATAATTCTCAATCAATTGGTTATGTTTGTACTTTGATTAAACAAGGAAGGTTGTTATGAGGCTAAATCCAACAGCATCGAAAGTGTACAATGCGGTCAGGGATATCTGCTGTAAACAAAACACTGCTCATCTACATGATGTAAAAGAACTGTCTGGAGTCGCAGAAAATAATATTCATCGCGTAATTTACTGTCTCGTAGAGTTAGGCTATCTCAATAAAATTCACAGAAAAGATAACAACAATTATCGTTCGAGCTATACCTTCGAGTTAGTTCCAGTAATTCAGGCACATTAACTGAACCCCAAAACATAACACCGCCATGGTGTTATGTTTCCCCCTTACCCTCTCTGATCATATCCCCATCTAGGCACCAGCTGTTGCTCTATATCTAAATGATCCAAAATACGAGCAACCATAAAATCAATAAGATCATCAATCGATTTAGGATTGTGATAAAAGCCTGGAGATGCAGGCATTATGGTAACGCCCATTTGCGAAAGTTTATGCATGTTTTCTAAGTGAAGAGTAGAAAAAGGCGTTTCACGAACGACGAGCATCAGCTGACCGCGCTCTTTAAGAACAACATCGGCAGCTCGTTCAATTAGATTGTCAGACATTCCGTGAGCGATTGAAGCAACACTGCCTACCGAGCAAGGGCAAATAACCATTTTCTTGGGCGCGGCAGAACCTGACGCAACAGGAGAAAACCAATCATCTTTCCCGCATACAACTAGGCTATCAGGGTTGCAGCTAAGAAGTTTTACTAAGGCTTTCTTTGCTGCATCTGGGCCACTAGGCAGTTTTAAATCGTGCTCTGTCGCGAGAACCACTCGAGCGGCGGGGGAAATCAACAAGTAGACTTTGTAACTTGCCGCCAATAGAGACTCTAGTAACTTCAATCCATAAGGGGCCCCTGAGGCCCCTGTGAATGCTAAGGTAATTTCGTTTTGCTTTTTATTCGTCATTCAATTTTTCTAAGCGACGATTTTAGCTTTTCATGGATTCCACCAAAACCGCCGTTACTCATTACTAATATATGATCGCCCGGCTGGGCTTCTTCGCTAATTTTAGCGACTAATGTATCAATATGCTCGTTAATAAACGCACTTTGAGCACATTTATCCGCAATTTCTTGTACCGACCAACCAATATTGTCCGGTTGATAAAGATAGACTGAATCAGCTTTGTTCAGTGCGTCGGCCAAAATATCGTTGTGTACTCCACGTTTCATCGTCGCTGAACGCGGCTCCAATACAGCAATAATTTTATTGTCACCGACTTTATTTCTTAGCCCATCGAGAGTAAGAGAAACCGCTGTTGGGTGATGAGCAAAGTCATCATAAAGTGACACCCCATTAAACTCTCCGAGCAGTTCTAAACGACGTTTAGTGTTGATAAATTGCCCTAACGCCTCACACGCTAACTCGGGAGTAACACCTACATGACGAGCAGCGCCTATCGCCATTAGCGCATTGGCGACGTTGTGCTCTCCGACTAAATTCCACTTTACTTCTCCCACTAACTCTCCGTGATAAAACACCTTAAATTGAGAACCATCTATGTTGATATTCTCTGTGCTCCAACCCTCGGTATCGCCAGAGGTTTCAGTTTCGGTCCAACAACCTCGCTCTAACACATCCTCAATAGCTGAATCATTGGCTGGCGAAAGAATCAAACCATTGCTAGGCACCGTTCGAACTAAATGATGGAATTGGCGCTTGATCGCTTCCAGATCATCAAAGATATCCGCATGATCGAATTCCAAATTGTTAATAACTAGTGTTCGTGGATGGTAGTGAACAAACTTAGAACGCTTATCAAAAAAAGCACTGTCGTATTCATCTGCTTCAACCACAAAAAACACACTTTCACCCAAGCGGGCAGAGACTCCAAAGTTTCCAAGCACCCCTCCCACCAAAAAGCCCGGCTTATAATCGCAATATTCTAGAATCCAAGCCAGCATACTGGACGTCGTCGTTTTACCATGAGTACCAGAAACTGCTAATACCCAGCGGTCTTTCAACAAAAATTCTTGCAACCACTGAGGACCAGATGTATATCGCATTGTTGAGTTGAGAACATACTCAACACACGGGTTACCTCGGCTTAATGCGTTACCGATAACAACGAGATCAGGTTCTGGATTCAGCTGCTCAGGGTCAAATCCTTTTATTATTTCAATACCTTGAGATTCTAGAAGCGTACTCATTGGTGGGTAAACATTGGTATCACTCCCTGTCACCTTGTGTCCTAACTGACGCGCTAAAACCGCTGCGCCTCCCATAAATGTGCCACAAATTCCCAAGATATGAATATGCATTAACTACCGCCTTTCCTAGCAAACGTCTGTTGTTTAAAACATTATCTCGATTTCAGATATAAATGCGAGAAGGGATATTCTTGCATAGTTAAAGACATACAAAATGAGATCTGTGTCTGTTAGTTCATTACCATTAATAAGATTCACTACGTAGACTTAACAGCTGAATGATAAAACCAATATTCAATTAGTTTATTTAGTTTTGAGAAAGTTAAGGAACCAACATGTCAGAGTTGCGCACCCTTGGTGAGTTCATTGTAGAAAAGCAAGCAGATTTCCCCCATGCAAGCGGCGACCTTTCTTCCCTTTTGTCTTCCATTAGACTCGCTGCAAAAATCGTCAACCGTGAAATAAACAAAGCTGGCCTTGTTGATATAACAGGCGCAGTAGGCACAGACAATGTGCAAGGCGAAGAGCAGCAAAAGCTCGATGTTTACGCCAATGAAAAGTTCAAAGCAGCACTTGAAGCACGCGATCAAGTTTGTGGCGTAGCCAGTGAAGAAGAAGACGAAGCTGTTGCATTTAACAAAGAGTTAAGTAAAAACGCGAAGTATGTTGTATTGATGGATCCACTAGACGGCTCATCCAATATCGATGTGAACGTTTCGGTTGGTACTATTTTCTCTATTTACCACCGCGTTTCGCCACCGGGAACACCTGCGACAGAGGAAGACTTCTTGCAGCCTGGGCACAGACAAGTAGCTGCCGGCTATGTCATTTATGGTTCATCAACTATGTTGGTTTATACCACAGGTAAAGGTGTCAACGGCTTCACGTACGATCCTTCGATTGGCACGTTCTGCCTTTCTCACGAAAACATGATGGTTCCAGATGACGGTAATATTTATTCTATCAACGAAGGAAACTACATCAAATTCCCAGCTGGCGTTAAGAAATACATCAAGTACTGCCAAGAAAATGTACCTGAAGAGAAGCGCCCATACACTAGCCGTTACATCGGCTCACTGGTATCAGATTTCCACCGTAACCTGCTAAAAGGTGGCATCTATCTCTATCCAAGTACACAAAGCTACCCGAATGGAAAACTAAGGCTCCTTTATGAATGCAATCCAATGGCGTTCTTGATTGAACAAGCAGGTGGTATCGCATCTGACGGTGTTAACCGGATCCTCGACCTTAACCCAACAGAGCTTCACCAACGAGTGCCATTCTTTGTTGGTTCAAAGAACATGGTACGTAAAGTTGAAGAGTTCTTAGAAACATATCATGACGAAGAGTAATTTTTAGTAACTATATAAATTAATTTAACGGCATATTTTCAAGGGCCCTTTTTCTATATGAAGCAAGGGCCCACTTTTAATACGTAAACTAAGTAAAGATTAGTGTTATTTACTAAAAACTTTTAAAAGCAAAATATAAATTCGAAAACTAGAACTTTTCTAGGTCAAATCTCTATACATTTCCTATCTAATACTATCCAAATAAGCTCAATACATGCCAGCCTTTAGCTTGAGCAATAACATCATTGATATTTATATCTAAGCCAGAAGGCATACAAGTTATGGGATATTTTGAGCAATAGAAAATCCCATAACGCAATGCTTTTATAGTGAGAGTATTGCGGATAGCCAACTAATCTTTTTGTCCGCCTCTTCGTTCAGGACAAAGCGTTCACCCCGCGCCCAAAAGCACGGGGATTTTTTTGAATACAACGTGCAAAGAAAATAGGATGACCAAACGAAATTGCCAATCTTCCCAATATTTTTAATATGGATCAGACCTTTATATACTTTCACCTCTAAGAACGAACGGAAAATAGTCTTGCCACCCTCTACTAAATCCAAAAAAAATAATTTCTTTCGAGGAGCTTATAGAAAGTTTCTTTTTGATGTTCTCTTGATGAAAGTCGAAGGCCTTAACAGAGATATTTAAGATTTCCGCAGCTCTTCGCCGGGTAAGCCCACGCATCAGTACATAAAAAAGTTTCGACTCCATCATAGTTAAACATGCACCTTCATCAGGAAATCTGTTAACTTTCAAAATATTAGACTTCCCCGCTAAGTGAGCATGCATAACAAATTCGTCTTTGACAACTGAAGCCTTTGCAAAGGTACCAACTCGCTTTCCATTGTGACTGAAGATAGGCACTTTAGTCGTATGTAAAATGATATTCTTAACCCCTTCTAAGGGTTCAATAACCGAATAATTTTCACCAGCAAGAATAGCACGTTCGTGATTAATGTAGATGTCAGCATTTTTGCTCCAAAGCATATCATGATCAGATAAACCAATCAGAGCCTTAGGGTTAATGCCTGAAATAGAAGAAAAAATTTCATTGAATGCAACTATATTGTGTTGATCATCTTTGACTAACAAAATTTCCTTAGCACTTGGAAGGTGAGGATTTTTTTTATAGTAAGACATTTGCTCCACGGCCACTTTAACACTCTCCTCTATACGTTTTGTGTATCTTTCTTATCTATATGCCAAAGACAGCTACGTGTTGAGGTATAAGATAAGAGTATATGCAGCAAAAATTATCAGAAGTTCACATATAGTGTCTGTTGATTTGAATCACATTAAGGTTAGAATCCTTATCATCATTACGATTCTCAAGCTAGAAATTCTGCAAACCGGCTTTCTGCATTTGCTCTGTGCAAAACTTGCTATGAATCTGCTTGGGTATACATTCCCGTCAAAAACGATTATTTTATGCGAAGTTTTGACGTTAAGAATTTATAAAGCCTACGTGGCCTAAACACTTCAAAAAGGAAACTTGTATGAGCCTAAATCAAGTACCAGCAGGTAAATCTTTACCTGATGACATCTACGTTGTAATCGAAATTCCAGCCAACGCTGACCCTATCAAATATGAAGTAGACAAAGACTCTGGTGCCGTATTTGTCGACCGCTTTATGTCCGCTCCAATGTTTTACCCATGCAACTATGGATATGTGAACAACACACTTTCTCTAGATGGCGACCCAGTTGATGTGCTAGTTCCAACACCTTACCCGCTAATGCCAGGCTCTGTTATTCGTTGCCGCCCAGTTGGCGTTCTAAAAATGACTGACGAGTCTGGTGAAGATGCAAAAGTATTTGCTGTCCCGCACTCTAAGCTTTCAAAAGAGTACGACCACATTCAAGATGTTGGCGATATCCCTGAGCTTTTAAAAGCACAAATTACTCAATTCTTTGAGCGTTACAAAGAGCTTGAAGCAGGCAAATGGGTAAAAGTGGATGGTTGGGCAGATGTTGCAGCCGCTCGTGAAGAGATCCTAACTTCTTACGAAAGAGCGCAGAAGTAGTAAGCCTCACAATCACTATGGAGCCGTAATTAACGTGAGTGCGGCTCTTTTTTATTTCTGAAACACCAATCCCCAGACAAAATTGTTTCAGCCTCTATGTCAACATCTTGATAAAGATACAACCAAGCATCTCCGTAAGAGGTTGCAATTTTTTCTCGCCGATACTCCAAAGGCACGTCTTCCAGCCTATCGAGCAATTGCAGCTGTTGTTCGGTGACCAGATATACCTCTCCGACGATAGCTAACTCGCCATCATCAATTAGTGCAGGGTACTCACCTAAGTCATACAGTGAATATTGGGGAGCAGTTGTAAAAACACCGATAAACTGCGCTTGAGAAATATAGTGGTGATTATACTCTCCTCGGCGTAAGGTACCGTAAACAAACACTAAGTGCTTCATAGTACCTCCTAGTTAAACTCAAACTGGTAGAGGATATCGACTGCACTATCTAGTCCAGAGACGGCTTCCAAGTACAAGTTGGAAAGTAATTGGTAGCGCACTGTAAATTCACCGACAGGGTTAAATATTCCCACTCCGTACTTGACTTGTAGGTTCGGTAAGACATAGCCACTTACAACAACTTGAGAGGTATCTCCTGCACCAGAAGTATCTAAATGCAGATCTTGAACACCGAATGCCTGACCAATTTGCCCGACGACTTTACCACTTTGAGCCAAACTGAGGCCGATTAATGTGGTTGTCATCGTACCGTTGCCAGACTGGGTATCAATATTTTGCCCTCGTAACAAATATGACAGAGCATTGGCTTGAGGCATACTAGGATCTGAAAACACAGACACAGTAGGATCATCAGCAGGTCCTGTGACCTTAATTCCCGCGGTGACTTCATCTTGTGTGTTGTCGGGGTTACGGATCGCGGTGATTGCGATATAGGGTTGATCAATCGGGCCGTTCATAATCACTTTACCCGATTGAATAATCAGGTCTTGACCAAACGACTGGTAAGTACCATCCAAAATATTTACTTCACCAACAACAAAAGGCCCTTTCTCGTTTTGGGTAACACGAAGTTCACCTTGCAGTTTACCTTTTAAGCCGAATGCAGAGACTGATACATCGTTACCAATAGTAATTTTTACATCCGACTGGACTTTAAACGGGACTACAGGTTGCTCCGTCTTGGGTTGTAACTTGGAATTTAGTAACACCTGATCCTTTGATACCTTAATTGCATTCGGCGGTAGCTTTTCAACGACAATCTCTCCCCAAGGCAAGGCAATATTTCCCGTGATATCCGCTAACTTTGGCGTGATTTTGATAGTTAAATCTGGCACCACTTTTAGCTTCGCCATCGAGGTGGCGTTCACAAGTAATCCTGTTGCAGAAACATGAGCATTTGCTTGCCAATCTTTTAAGTTGTCCCACTTGGCGTCACCAGTAAGATTGACTTTTCCTTCCGGAGTTTTAATAACCCCCATCAACGTGGATTTTGTACCATCAAACTTAACACTTACGTTTCCTGAATCCACATCAACAGGGGATATATCACCTTTTACGACAATGTTGTCGATGTTGGTGTCCCCATAAATTTTTGGATGATCAATTGCGCCTTTTATAGCTAGATTAGAGTTGATGTCTGCACCTAATTTACTGTAAGAACCAACTAATGGTGCTAAGAAGTTAAGGTTTAGCTTCGATACTTTTAGTGCTCCATCAATCAATTTATTCTTTTTTCGCACATCTGGGATATCCATATGTCCTGAAACATCGCCGTTGTTTTTCAGGCTAACTAACCACTTTGAGTTCAGCTGGTTGTTCTTGAGGTTTGCATCAAGAGTGATCGAGTTCCAAGCAATCGTAATAGGCTTTGGTGATTGCCTACTGACTTCTCCTTGTGGCATAGACAATGTTACTGCCAACTGGGGAGGCTGATTTGGTGCCCACTTCATTGTGGCGTTCGCGTTCGCTACACCTTTAAAATCGATACCTTGGGGTAAAAAGCCCGCAACTTGGTGCAAGCTCAATTCATTAATTGAAATAGCGGCTTCACCAGATTTTCCAATCGTAGCTTTAGAGTCTAAACATACCGAGGAGCTTCCATTCACCCAACAATGAGGAGAAATTTTCGCCTGTTGCGCACTGAATAAATAGGAAAGATCTGTTGGTTTATTCAGCTGCCAGGTGCCAATCCGAGAGCTGATAGACATCTTCTCCAATACTCCTGTCCAAGATTGAGAAGGCTTGAAGTCACCACCTAAAGTAAGCTGTGTGGATATTCTTTTATTCTCGATATTTAACGTAAGCAAGTGTTTATTAAGAGTGCCGCTCAGCTCAGCTTTAAGTGACTGGATCTCTTGCTTGTCATAGTCGATTTGCTGACTGACTAAAGTCAGATCAGACTGATAGTTCGAAAAAGGAGCAACTGTGCCAGATAAACCAAGCTGTTTGATGGTTAAGTTGTTTTGCCAATCAAGATCATCTGCTGCTAGCTTCAATGCAATTTTAGGTGTTGCTAGAGAATCGGTGACTCGCACTGTTCCTGTTATTTTCCCACCGAATTCAGGCAACGTTTCCGACAAGTTAGGGAAATTCACCGCCAACCTCATATTCCATTTTTCGCCTAACTCTCCTTTGGCGGTAATTGAATTAGGGCCATGGGCCAAAACTAGGTTAGGTGTCGTAACGATATACTTACCCTTCCCTTCGCTATCAGATACCGAAGCAGAGCCGTCTAATTGGAATGGTTGTTTTTGAACTGAGCCAGTCACGTCAACCTTTGACAAGTTAAGCTGCCACCCCCCTTGTTTGTTTGTCGAACCATTGGTTTCTAGACCACCACTCAAATCTCCCTCAATTTGTGGCCACTGCTTATTGGGCTGAATGTTAGTTAATTTGAGGTTTGCTTGCCAAGTAAACAGCGATTTCCAATCCAGCTGAACCTCTCCAGCAAGTATGCCTCCCAATGTATCCACATTGAGTTGTTGGAAGTTTATTCCATAAATTGATCCGATTCCTGTCGTTTTCAGCGCCGCTTTTGGCACCTGATTTCCTTTAACATCACCATCTAGATTGAAGCTATATTTTTCTAAATCTCCTTTCATTGTCAGTGTCGCAACTGCAAACTGATAATCACTTTTCCCGCTAAGTGGCCATTGAGAGTTGGCTTTAGATAACGTGAGATTAAAAGGCACATTAGAGATCAACGGACGAATTGTACCGGACAATCTACCTTTTATCGGCCCCGAAAGCTGACTAAAAAGCTCTAGGTTACCTACACTACCCGCTAGAGACAGCGAAACTTTCTGACCATCAAACTCGGTTTTTTTAATGTGGGCGTTAATCTCGCTAGATAGAGGATAGTCTCCTTGTAAGCTAACTTTACCTCTCAGCTCACCATCAAAGTCTGGGCTTTTTATCGCCAGATAGTTGATATTGATATCGTGGCCACGGCCACCACCTTCTACAATGAATTTATTGACGATAAATGGCTGCGCTTGTTGTAACGTAAAATCATCGACTTCTATTTTCTTCAGTTTGATGTCAAAAGGCAGTGTTATCTTTGGCAAGGTAATATCACTCGGTTTAGAGCCAGTTGAGGAGCTTGCCTTTGTTTTGGGTTGGCTATCCGAAGACCTTTTTGGCTTCGGTGCGATAACTAACTTAGCGATGTTGCTTGGCTCGATCGTGAGCTGACTACCCTGAAAACTACCATGGGTATTGAGGCTAGATAACGATACTTTGTCACCATACAAGTCGAGCTTTATATCAGATAAATCTACTCGGTCAAAAAACACTGGTATCGGCAGTGTGATCGGTCCAGTACGCTCTTTTTTGGATTCAGGTTGATGCTTTGGTGCGCCTTTAGCCTCAGACAATTTTATATTTGCCCCGTCAACTGCTAAATCTTGAACACATAAAGAGGGTGTTAAAAAGCAGGCGGGATTCAACCCCAAAGAAACTCGCTTAACCTTGGAATCGACACCTAACGTTTGATCTTTGTAACTCACGTTATACAAAGAAAAATGAGGAAATACTGCGCCACTGGCAGAACCAATGTTAAGCTCCGGAACTGCTTTCTCTGCCCCCCAAACTAAAAGCTTCAAACCCACCGGAGTATAAAACAGGCCAATCATGCTTATCAAAGCAATAGCAACCAAAGTCGCCAATATGTATGAGAGCCACTTGGTCGAATGGATAATCAACCTCATAGCTCAGGCCCTAACGAGAAGTGAATTCGGAACTTCTGCCCCGGTGTCGCATCTAGTCCCCAAGCGAAGTCTAATCTAATTGGGCCGACTGGCGATGCCCAGCGGATACCAAATCCGGTTCCTCGTTTAAAGTCAGGTTTGGAGTTAAACGCATCACCGTAATCGTAAAACAGTGCTCCCCACCAATTACCATAGATGCGGTGCTGATATTCAATCGATGAAGTAGCCAGATATTTCGCCCCGGTTAGAGCACCTGTTGAATCTGTTGGTGAAATGGTGTCATAACCATAGCCGCGAATGCTGTTATCACCACCAGCAAAAAATCGAAGTGATGGCGAGAGCTTATCAAAGTCTTGGGTGAAGTTACCTCCCAGATCTATACGGAATAAGCCACGCTGATTCCGCCCAAAGCTTCGAATCCATGAAGAACTTCCTTGAACTCGCAGCACTCTTGTTTCTGAAAAGAATTCAGGATCACCATATTCAAAGGTAAAGTTTTCTCCATCTCCCCAAGTGGGCATCGCGCCGCCTCTAATGCGAGTTCGCGTAAAAGACATACCAGGTAGCACAAAATGGCCCACCGCATCTTGCTCACCTTGTTCGTAGTTTTCCACCAAATAACGAATCCGAGCTGTACGATGCCAACCATCATCTAGCAACCAATGCCGCTCAAACGATAAGTTCGATTCGATACTCTTTGTATTCAAGTTGTCGACTCTTTTTAAGCCATACTGCACGAGGTAATATTCACGAAGTACATCTTCCAACGGGATCTTGTAGCCGAGGGTGATAAGCTGTTCAGGATTAGAAAGAGAGAAACTACTATTAAAGCTATTGCCGTCTGAACTAAGCCAAGGTTTCTTCCACTTTAACGTTCCCCGCACCCCGACATCTGTAGAATAGCCAATCCCTGTTTCCAACTTATTCCGTGTTTCTGGAGCCAACTCAACTTTCATTGGTAGTTGTCTTTCTGTACCAATATTGGATAAATCTGGTGTAACTAATACGGAAGAAAACCAATCAGTGCTGGATAGGTTTTGGTTGAATTGGGTGATATCTGAAGCAGAATACGGTTCGCCTTCTTTGTAAGGTTGCAGCGTTTTCACTCTATTGAGGTGGATCTGACTGCCCGTGATCGTGGTTTTCCCAAACTGGTATCGTATACCACTATCGTAGTGAAGAATAATAAACGCCTCATTGAGAGACGGTGCCACTTCCAGCTTGCTTTCAGTAAATTGACCTTTAAAGTACCCTTTCCTTAACGCTAAGTTTCGAATTGAACTTTTTAACGCTTCGTATTGACCATGGTTAAGTACTTCCCCGACTTTCAAACCACTTAAACCCAGTAATTTTTGAAAATCTGGATCGGATTTCGCTTCACCGAGGAGCTCAAAATCGACCTTTTTCACTATGACAGGCTTGCCTGGTTTAATGTCGACCACCAGCTTTGTACCATTATCTTCAACAGTAAATTGAAACTTAGCGTGATAGTATCCGACCGCATGGAGGGCTTCATTCAAGCTTTTTTCTAATCGTGATTGAAAGCGCAACGTCACCCGGTAATCTGACTTGGGAATAGCCGCTAGATAAGCATCAACGTTACTTTCCAAGTCTCCACTTAAGCCATTTATCGACAGCTCAACATCATTCGCCAGAGCCTTGCTAGGTAGAGCTAAAGCAATAATTAATACTGGTAATGACTTTCTCTTCATGACTTAATAAGCAAAATTCGGCTAGATAGTGTTGACTCTTATAATCATAACGCGATTATTAACTCCTATCTGTATGAAATACGTTAATAATCCGGTCTGTATAGACCATATGTAAAGTGTCAGTGGCGTTTTAATACTGAATCGCTTTCAGCTTTACACCAGAGTGACCACTTAGAAACAGTCTAGTTCATTGATATTACATAAGTTAGCAACACAGGTTACCTATGTTAGATAAGCAAAAAATTATATCTCCAGCAGACTCACTGCCTGGACGCACTGAAGCTATGAAAATTCATAACGTTCATTTTGTCAATAGCAGCAGCTTGACGGCAGCCCCATCAGAAATACATCAAGAGATTGTCCTTGGCATGGGCTGTTTTTGGGGAGCAGAGCGTTTGTTCTGGAAAACTGAAGGCGTTGTCTCTACTTCGGTTGGCTATGCTGGGGGTTATACGCCCAACCCAACTTATGAAGAAGTATGCACTGGGCAAACGGGACATACTGAAGTGGTACGGATAATATTTGACCCGAAAATTATACCTTTAACCGAGCTACTTAAGCTATTTTGGGAAAATCACGATCCAACCCAAGGAATGCGTCAAGGCAACGACTTAGGCACTCAATATCGCTCGGTTATTTATACCAAATCTGATGAACAGCTTGCTATCGCAAAAGCATCGAAGGCTGAATATCAATCTTTGCTGACTAGTCAGTTAGCCATCACAACGGAGGTTGCACCTCTAACAGATTACTACTTTGCAGAAGACTGTCATCAACAATATTTAGCTAAGAATCCTGAAGGGTACTGCGGCCTTGGCGGGACAGGTGTCTGCTTTCCACCAGAGAAGTAAGTGAAGGAGATAACCTGCGTGTTTCGCGTTAATGGCACGCAGGTTGTTAAAATCTATACAGGCAGAGCAGCAATTTCCTTATTGATCTCTCTAAACACACACAGTTTGGTTGCATTGGCAAGCTCTGGGACTAGAACCTTACCATTATCAAACTGAAACTCACCAATTCCCGAAATGAAGAAAGTGCCTTTGAACAGCCTTTTTACATATCTAGCGACTTGCTGGGGGCGATAAACTGAAAACTCTTGATACATACAATCCCTATCTCCTTTAGGTACTTCAAATCCACCAAGCACAACTTATTTACAACATTATTACCAAATTGTAATAATATGATTATACCCTTTCCTCGAAAAGCCGCAATCTAATGAAAATTCACGTTACACTTTTATAACATTTAAACCTCATGTCATATTTTTAACGTTACGTTATCCGTATACTTACTTTCCGAATCTATACTGCGCTAATTAGAATTTAGGAGCCTATTTATGAAGCCTAATATGTTGAAGTCATTCGTTACCTTAATCGCTTGCACTCCTTTACTCGCATTCGCAAGCGGTTTAACCGTTGGTCAACCCCTTCCTGCAGCAAGTGTCAAAGATTACGGCCAAATAATCCTAAAAAATGGAGATGAGTCTTATCAGAGTTGGAATACTAACGAGCTAGTCGGAAAAGTAAGGGTCATTCAAGCAATGGCCGGCAGAAGCAGTGCCAAGCAGATGAATCAGCCCTTAATGGATGCAATTGGTGCTGCGAAGTTCCCAAAAGATAAATATCAAACAACAACCATAGTCAACCAAGATGACGCCATGTGGGGAACAGGATCTATGGTGAAATCGTCAGCAGAAGATAGCAAGAAAGAATATCCTTGGTCCTCTATTGTCGTTGATGAGCATGGTGCTGTCGCGAAAGCTTGGCATCTAAAAGAAAAATCCTCAGCTATCATCGTACTCAATAAAGATGGTCAAATTCTATTTGAACATCAGGGTGCACTGGATAAACAACAAATTGACCAAGTCATTGGCTTAATTAAATCCAACCTGTAACATTTCCACTTCAATCAACTATCTTAGCCGTCTGCGAATCTGACGGCTCTTTAGCACTATGCAGTACAGCTGATTACCATGTCAGATAACCGTCAGTTCACTACCCAACGCACATTCCTATATGCAAACAAGCGGGTAAACTTGTTATATAAGCATTTTCATCTATTCTTCACTGATATCAAAAACTTATAAATCTGGAAGTAAAAGATTTATATAGTTAGCTAATTTAACTTGGTGAGCTATGTTATGGAAGACAAAAGTAAACCCGTTACCATAGAGAATGAAGCGTCCAGCTCAAGACAACAAAAATCTGGCTACATTAAAGATAGCGCGAGCCGAGTTTTAAATATAGCGGGAAGCCATGGATTAGATGCGCTACTACGCCATGAAAAACCAGAGTCTACCGCACTAGAAAGAGCAGCTGATAGAGCTGAAAGAAGGCAAGAGCGCAGACAAAGGAATCTTGAGCAAATCTTGAAGTTTGCACATGGTTTCTGCAAGGATGAAACTGCTGGAGAGCCCGACCAAGACTGGTTACTACGCTTTTTCGATATGGCTCAAGAGATACATAATTCATCAATGCAGCGACTGTGGGCTCAAGTACTCAAGCGGGAAGTGACTAACCCGGGTTCTACGTCCATGAAAGCCCTCAAAGTACTACAAGATATGTCCTCCAAAGAAGCGCAGATTCTACAACGTGCCGCTTCATTGGCATGTAGCTTTGGTGGCGATACTAGTCAGAAACTGGTTATTGGCTTTAAGGCTCAGGGCAGCATTTTTAGCTTTGGCAAAAGAAACACCACCATGAATATCAACATCGGCAGTTTTAAGCTGCCGTATTCAAGTTTATTGGTTCTCATTGAACTTGGGCTTTTGCATGGCTCTGAGCTGGAGTCAGGAGAAATTGAAGTCGACCCTCCGCTTCCATTAAACTATCAAGGCAAAAACATTTCGCTTCAGCCGCTAAGTAAAGGAGTTCGTTTACTCTATTACCGATTTAGCCCAACGGGTAACGAGTTATGCAAGCTACTTGGCAATAAGCCTAGCATGAAATACTACGATCAGTTGGTGGCAATATTAAGCCAAAAATTTGTATTGATCACCGACAGTGCTAGCAGCGTCGATGAAACAGTCTAGTTAACCAAACAGGTAGTTTTTATTTTCCACTTGCCGCCCTGCTTCGCTATCACCAAACCAGCGCAGTTTTTCGGACAACGCGACCACTTCTCCGATAACAATAAGTGAAGGGGATTGAG
This sequence comes from Vibrio sp. A37, assembly GCF_059777565.1. Classification (NCBI taxonomy): domain Bacteria; kingdom Pseudomonadati; phylum Pseudomonadota; class Gammaproteobacteria; order Vibrionales; family Vibrionaceae; genus Vibrio; species Vibrio sp. A37. Next base: position 131,809 of record NZ_JBLNLI010000005.1, read on the forward strand.
CACGTTTTGCTAGAATAGCCAGCTCTGATAATGTTCCTTTAAATATCTTCTGACTACTCTGTGTGCCGCGCTCGATAATTGCTATGGGTGTAGAGTCGCTACGACCATTCTCTAGCATCCTTTCCTGAATGTATTGAGACTTGAGTAACCCCATATAAATGACAAGTGTTTGATTTTTCCGAGCTAAAGTTGCCCAGTCCATATTATCAACTTCGGACTTTAAATGACCGGTAATAAACATCGCCGATTGAGCATAGTCTCGATGAGTGAGTGGAATACCGGCATAAGCTGTTGCACCCGACGCAGCGGTAATACCGGGCACTATTTGAAAGGAAATACCCTCCTCAGCCAGCACTTCTACTTCTTCTCCACCTCGGCCAAACACAAATGGATCACCGCCTTTTATACGGACAACGCGATTTCCTTTTCGAGCGAAGTCTATTAGTAGTTGGTTGGTTTTATCTTGAGGAACACTATGGTGACCTGCTTTTTTACCAACACAAACTAATATACATTGGCTATTCACCATCGCCATAATTTCATCAGAAACCAAATAGTCATAAAGAACGACGTCGGCTTGTTGGAGCAAATTATAGGCTTTAATAGTCAAGAGATCGGGATCGCCAGGCCCAGCACCAACTAATGCTACTTCACCCGGTTGGATCTGTGAGTTAGCCTTCACCGAGGTTGAAGTGAGACTGCGACGAGGAGAAGGGAAAACAGCGACAGTATTTTTTCCAGCCATCATAAATACCAATTAGCTAATGATGAACTGATTATGTCTTGCTCTGCTTATTACTGGAAATTCTAATATGTCATTTTTAATATACAAAAAGAATAACACCAAAAGACTAGATGTTTTCTGCACTCACAACTCACCCAGAAGATAGGTTACTTTTGTGCAAAACCACCCGAAGATAAGCGGAAAAAAATCACTGAGCCGGAAGACTTTTCTAGTTGCAGCATATCTAGCTGACCTTTGGCATCGACCTTGTAACGGATAAGCTGCCCTTTTTGAATATGGCTTAGTGGCTTACCAGAGCCTTCAATACTAATCAGATCATTGAGATCCGACATCGATAAACCATTAGTTCGAAATATCTTTGCTAATGTATCACCTGCTTTCACAACATAATCTTTCCAGTCGGCCTTCGTATCAGAAAGAGAGTTCGGATTTGTGATAGTTGATGTGCCTGTACTTGAGTAGTTATTTGTCGAAGGTGACGTAGCCGCTTGCTCACTTAATCCTACAGGATTGATCTTTATTGATACACGTTGGTTTAGATTTGGGGCCATCTCAGAATCTTCAGGCTTAGGTGTAGGCATTATGATTAATAAAAAAACGACAGGCACCAGTACACTAAGTAAACGTCGATGTAATTTGGGAAGCTCAAACCAAATAGCTTTAGCTTGTGTCTTAAGTGATTTCCACTCAATTTCAGCCCACTTGGTCTTTACCAAATCCAAATAATCAACTTGTTTTGGTTTCTTCTTCCTACGATTCATTAACAGCCATCTCCTAAATCTAGCTAACACAGTATAAAAACAGACATCGCGCGAGTATAGATAATTTAAAATTTATAAGTTAGGAGTTCGCAAAATCTAACACTTTTACCTAAGTTATATGAATGGCATCACACCAAACCACATTTGTGCCAGTAACATTGGGTATCCATTTCATCTAAGCTCTGGAACTGGTATCCTCTCACCTTCATTTAGATAAAGTAAGAGAAACTTTAAATGTCAGACGTAAAATTTGAAACTGTAGAGCAAAAAGCAAGCTACGGTATCGGTCTTCAAATGGGCCAACAACTTGCAGGTAGCGGTCTAGAAGGACTCAATGTTGACGCTATCGCTGCTGGTATCGCGACTGCACTAACTGGTGATGCGCCAGCAATCGAAGTTGACGAGATCAACAAGGCCCTTCAAGAAATCCAAACTCGTGCTGAAGCAGTTCGTCAAGAAGCAGCGAAAGCAGCAGCGGCTGACGGTGAAGCTTTCCTTAAAGACAACGCTCTACGCGATGAAGTGACTGTTCTTGAATCTGGCCTTCAATACGAAGTTCTTACTGAAGGTACTGGTGAAATCCCAACTTCAGACAAGCAAGTACGTGTTCACTACCACGGTGAGCTAACTGACGGAACTGTATTCGACAGCTCTGTATCGCGCGGTCAACCAGCGGAATTCCCTGTAACTGGCGTAATCAAAGGTTGGGTTGAAGCACTACAACTAATGCCTGTTGGTTCTAAGTGGAAATTATACATCCCACACGATCTAGCATACGGTGAGCGTGGCGCAGGTGCTTCTATTCCTCCGTTTGCAGCACTAGTATTTGAAGTTGAGCTTCTAGATATTCTATAAGCCTTGATTTGAAAATATTGAATTGATAAAACGTCGCTTTATGCGGCGTTTTTTGTTGGCTTAAGGTTACGTTTTGATATGAATTAGCTAGAAAATTGCTGTTTTACTAATAGCTAAAACGCAAAAAGCCGAGCATGACGCTCGGCTTTAAGTTCATACGAACTACTGATTACTCAGCTGCAGCTTCTTCTGCTACTTCTGGGCGATCTACAAGCTCAATGTAAGCCATTGGAGCTTTGTCACCAGCACGGAAGCCAGCTTTTAGGATACGAGTGTAACCGCCTTGACGGCTAGCGAAACGTGGACCTAGTTCATTAAATAGTTTTGCAACAACTTCGTTATCACGAGTACGTGCAAATGCTAGACGACGGTTAGCAACGCTGTCAGTCTTAGCTAGTGTAATCAAAGGCTCAACTACGCGACGTAGCTCTTTCGCTTTTGGCAAAGTAGTCTTGATAACTTCATGACGTACTAGCGAGCTAGCCATATTGCTGAACATCGCTTTGCGATGACTGCTGTTGCGGTTGAGTTGACGACCACTCTTACGATGGCGCATGACCTAATCCTTCTAACTAGTATCGATTAATCTTCAGCGATAGACGCTGGTGGCCAGTTTTCTAGGCGCATACCTAGAGACAAGCCACGTGATGCAAGTACGTCTTTAATCTCCGTTAGAGATTTCTTACCAAGGTTTGGAGTTTTCAATAGCTCAACCTCAGTACGCTGTACAAGATCACCGATGTAGTGAATCGCTTCTGCTTTCAGACAGTTAGCAGAGCGAACTGTTAGTTCAAGATCGTCTACAGGACGCAATAGGATTGGATCGAATTCAGGCTTCTCTTCTTTCTCCTCAGGAACTCGTACATCACGTAGATCTACGAATGCATCCAATTGCTCAGCTAGAATTGTAGCTGCACGACGGATAGCTTCCTCAGGTTCCAAAGTACCATTCGTTTCCATATCGATAACAAGCTTGTCCAAGTCAGTACGTTGCTCAACACGTGCCGCTTCAACCGAGTAAGCAATTTTGTCTACTGGGCTGTAAGTTGCATCGACTAGCAAACGACCAATTGGGCGCTCATCTTCTTCAGTATGGATACGAGCTGAAGCTGGAACATAACCACGACCACGCTCTACTTTAATACGCATTGCGATTTCAGCATTGTCATCTGTTAGGTGACAAATAACGTGTTCAGGGTTAGCGATCTCCACATCACCATCATGGGTGATGTCACCTGCAACAACAGGGCCCGAGCCTGATTTGTTCAACGTAATAAACACTTCATCTTTGCCTTCGGCAACGCGAACAGCCAAACCTTTAAGGTTTAGAAGAATTTCAAGAATATCTTCCTGAACGCCTTCTTTTGTACTGTATTCGTGTAATACGCCATCAATCTCTACTTCTGTTACCGCACAACCCGGCATAGAAGATAGAAGAATGCGGCGAAGTGCATTACCAAGAGTATGGCCGAAACCACGCTCTAATGGCTCAAGAGTTACTTTTGCGTGTGTCGTGTTGATTTGTTCGATATCAACCAGACGTGGCTTAAGAAATTCTGTTACAGAACCCTGCATTGTGTCCTCTCTTTAGTTTAAACCTTACTTAGAGTAAAGCTCGACGATCAATTGTTCGTTGATGTCGGCTGATAGGTCTGAACGCTCAGGCATACGCTTGAATGTACCTTCCATTTGACCGGCATCTACTTCAATCCAAGTTGGTTTTTCGCGTTGTTCAGCAACTTCTAGAGCCGCTTTGATGCGAGATTGCTTCTTAGCTTTCTCACGAATAGATACAACGTCGTTAGCCGTAACTTTGAAAGAAGGAACGTTTACAACTTTACCGTTTACTAGTATAGCCTTATGACTAACTAATTGGCGTGCTTCAGCGCGCGTTGCGCCAAAACCCATGCGGTAAACTACGTTATCTAGACGACCTTCAAGAAGTTGCAGCAAGTTTTCACCTGTGTTGCCTTTAAGACGTGCAGCTTCTTTGTAGTAGTTACGGAATTGTTTCTCTAGAACGCCGTAGATACGACGAACTTTTTGCTTCTCACGAAGCTGAACGCCATACTCAGATAGACGACCGCGACGAGCGCCGTGTACACCTGGTGCGTTATCAATTTTACACTTGGTATCGATCGCACGAACACCAGACTTAAGGAATAAGTCAGTGCCTTCGCGACGACTAAGCTTCAGCTTAGGACCCAAATATCTTGCCATGATCTTTCTCCAATATTCCTAGAAACGTTATACGCGACGTTTCTTAGGTGGACGACAACCGTTATGAGGGATTGGAGTCGCATCAACAATGTTTGTGATACGGAAACCAGCAGCGTTCAGTGCACGAACAGTAGATTCGCGACCTGGACCTGGACCCTTAACCATAACCTCTAGGTTCTTTAGGCCATATTCTTTAGCCATTTCTGCACAACGCTCTGCAGCAACCTGTGCAGCGAACGGAGTAGACTTACGAGAACCACGGAAACCAGAACCACCAGCAGTAGCCCACGCAAGAGCATTACCTTGACGGTCTGTGATAGTTACGATTGTGTTATTGAAAGATGCATGAATGTGCGCAACGCCATCAGCAACTTGCTTGCGTACGCGCTTGCGAGCGCGTGTTGGTTGTTTAGCCATTGTACTCTACCTTCCCGATTATTTCTTGATCGGCTTACGCGGACCCTTACGGGTGCGAGCGTTGGTTTTAGTACGCTGTCCACGTAGTGGTAGACTGCGACGATGACGAAGACCACGATAGCATCCAAGGTCCATAAGACGCTTGATGTTCATTGATACTTCACGACGTAGATCACCTTCTACAGTGTACTTAGCTACACCATCACGCAGTTGATCAATCTGCTCTTCAGTTAGTTCACTGATCTTAGCACTTTCAGCAATTCCCACCTCAGCTAGGATAGCTTGAGAGCGAGTCTTACCGATACCGTAGATTGCAGTCAATGCAATTACAGCATGCTTTTGATCAGGAATGTTAATGCCTGCTATACGGGCCACTATTCACTCCTAGTACTTAGATAAGAAATTATCCGCAGCAAAGCCCGTAGAGGATACGCTGCGGCATACTACTTCTTTTGCACGCAAAAGGTAGGCCGAGGAATATACGCGACACTACCTTATATTTCAAGTAAAAATTTCTGCTTATTAGCCTTGGCGCTGTTTGTGCTTTGGCTCACTGCAAATCACGCGCACAACACCGTTGCGCTTGATGATTTTACAGTTACGGCAGATTTTTTTAACGGAAGCACGAACTTTCATTGCTAAACTCCGTAAATGAAATCTGAATTAACGGCCGTAGCCCTTCAGATTTGCTTTCTTCAACACAGAATCATACTGTTGTGACATCAGATGAGTCTGTACCTGTGCCATAAAGTCCATGATTACAACCACTACGATAAGTAGCGATGTACCGCCAAAATAGAAACGTACGTTCCATGCGATCATCATGAACTGTGGAATCAGACAGATAAAGGTAATATATAGAGCACCCGCGAGAGTTAGTCTAGTCATTACTTTATCAATATATTTCGCTGTCTGCTCACCTGGGCGGATGCCGGGTACGAATGCACCAGACTTCTTCAAGTTATCTGCTGTTTCACGCGGGTTGAAAACCAACGCCGTGTAGAAGAAACAGAAGAAAATAATCGCCGCCGCATAAAGCATTACATATAAAGGTTGACCTGGGCTTAGTGCCAAAGACACATCCGTTAACCAACCAAACATAGGGCTTTGGCCGTTTTGACCGAACCACTGTGCAATTGTTCCTGGGAACAAAATAATGCTTGATGCGAAAATTGCTGGAATTACACCTGCCATATTAATTTTAAGTGGCAGGTGAGTACTTTGCGCAGCAAATACTTTGCGACCTTGTTGACGCTTCGCGTAGTTCACAACGATACGACGTTGACCACGCTCCATGAAAACAACAAAGTAAATAACTGCAAAAGCTAATACAGCAATTAACAGCAGAAGAAGTACGTTCAATTCACCTTGACGCGCTTGCTCAATTGTTTGGCCGATTGCATTAGGCAATCCAGCAACAATACCTGCAAAAATCAGCAACGAAATACCATTACCAATTCCTCGCTCTGTAATCTGTTCACCTAACCACATTAAGAACATGGTACCGGTTACTAAACTTACGGTTGCAATTAGCGTGAACATGGTTTGGTTGATAACAACCAGATTGTGGACCATGTGCGGTAGGCCAGTTGCGATACCTATAGCTTGGAATATTGCAAGTACAAGCGTGCCATAACGCGTATATTGGGTAATCTTACGACGCCCTGCTTCACCCTCTTTTTTGAGCTCCGCTAACGCTGGATGAACTACAGTTAGCAATTGGACAACAATCGAAGCCGAAATATACGGCATGATGCCCAATGCTAATATAGATGCACGCTCTAATGCACCACCGGAGAACATGTTAAACATTTCAACGATGGTACCTTTTTGCTGTTCGAACAAATTGGCAAGTACAGCTGCGTCAATACCAGGGATCGGCACAAAAGAGCCTGCTCGGAACACGATAAGCGCACCAATTACAAATAATAAGCGCGACTTCAGTTCACTTAAGCCGCTCTGAGCACTACGAAAATCTTTTCCTGGTTTCTTAGCCATCTGTACCTCGTTCCTCGAGATTATTCCTCGATTTTACCGCCTGCAGTTTCGATTGCAGCTTTAGCGCCTTTAGTTACGCGCAGACCTTTTACAGTCACAGCTTTATTGATTTCACCAGAAAGAACGATCTTAACGAATTCGATATTCTTAGTGATAACGTTAGCTGCTTTTAAGCTGTTCAAGTCCACTACATCACCAGTTACTTTCGCTAGTTCACCTAGACGAACTTCAGCAGACACTAGGCTCTTACGAGAAGTGAAGCCGAATTTTGGTAGACGTTGTTTTAGAGGCATTTGACCGCCTTCAAAACCTGGACGAACGCTTCCGCCTGAACGTGACTTTTGACCTTTGTGACCGCGGCCACCTGTTTTACCAAGGCCAGAACCGATACCACGACCTACACGCTTCTTAGAAGGTTTAGAGCCCGCAGCCGGTGATAGAGTATTCAAACGCATTCTGATTACTCCTCAACTTTAACCATGTAGTTAACCTTGTTGATCATACCGCGAATACACGGTGTATCTTCAAGTTCAACTGTATGGTTGATTTTACGAAGGCCTAAACCTTTCAAGCACGCTTTGTGCTTAGGTAGGCGGCCAATTGAGCTTTTAGTTTGAGTAACTTTAATAGTTGCCATGGTTCTTACTCCGAAATAGATTCAACAGTTAGACCACGTTTAGCAGCAACCATTTCTGGCGACTTCATGCTACCTAGTGCATCGATCGTTGCACGAACGATGTTGATAGGGTTCGTAGAACCGTATGCTTTAGATAGTACGTTATGTACACCAGCTACTTCTAGTACTGCACGCATCGCACCACCTGCGATTACACCAGTACCTTCTGCAGCAGGCTGCATGTAAACTTTAGAGCCCGAGTGACGACCTTTCACCGGGTGGTGAAGAGTGCCTTCGTTTAGAGCGATCGTAGTCATGTTACGACGCGCTTTTTCCATTGCTTTTTGGATCGCAGCAGGTACTTCACGGGCTTTACCGTAACCGAAACCTACACGACCGTTACCGTCACCAACTACTGTTAGTGCAGTGAAGCTCATGATTCGACCACCTTTAACCGTCTTAGAAACACGGTTAACAGCGATTAGCTTTTCTTGCAAATCACTCGCTTGTTGTTGTTCTTTAGCCATCGATCAACCCTACCTTAGAATTTCAGACCAGCTTCGCGAGCAGTATCTGCTAGCGCCGCTACTCGACCGTGGTATTGGAAACCAGAACGATCAAATGCAACAGTAGAAACGCCTTTTTCAAGAGCGCGCTCAGCAATAGCTTTACCTACTGCTTTAGCTGCATCGATGTTACCAGTGTTCTTCACTTGCTCACGGATCGCTTTTTCTACAGTAGAAGCTGATGCGATAACCTCAGAGCCATTTGATGCAATAACCTGTGCGTACACGTGACGAGGAGTACGGTGTACGACTAGGCGAGTTGCACCAAGTTCTGCAATCTTACGACGTGCGCGTGTAGCACGACGGATGCGAGATGCTTTCTTATCCATAGTGTTACCTTACTTCTTCTTAGCTTCTTTAGTACGCACGATTTCATCGGCGTAACGGATACCTTTACCTTTATACGGCTCAGGCTCACGGTAAGAACGAATGTCAGCCGCAACTTGACCAACTAATTGCTTGTCACAACCAGTTAATACGATTTCAGTTTGGCTTGGGCATTCAGCTTTGATTCCCTCTGGTAGAGCGTGCTCTACTGGGTGAGAGAAACCTAGTGTTAGACCTACAGCTTTGCCTTTCATAGCAGCGCGGTAACCAACACCTTTAAGCACTAATTTCTTAGTGAAGCCTTCAGTAACACCAACAACCATGTTGTTCACTAGTGCACGAGCAGTACCTGCTTGAGCCCAAGCGTTAGCAACACCTTCTTTAGGACCGAAAGTAAGGTTGTTTTCTTCCTGTGCAATCACAACCGCGTTGTTTAGTACGCGAGTTAATTCGCCTTTAGCGCCTTTAACTGTGACTTCTTGGCCGTTTAGTTTCACCTCTACGCCAGCTGGAATAGCGACAGGTGCTTTAGCAACACGAGACATATTCTACTCCTATTACGCTACGTAGCAGATGATTTCACCACCAAGACCTGCTTTACGCGCAGCACGGTCTGACATAAGACCCTTGGAAGTGGATACTACAGCAATACCAAGTCCGCCCATCACGTTTGGTAGCGAGTCTTTGTTCTTATAAACTCGTAGACCAGGACGTGAAACACGTTTGATTTGCTCAATTACTGGTTTAGCTTGGAAGTACTTAAGAGTAACTTCTAGCTCAGGTTTTGCTTCGCCTTCAACAGCGAAGTCAACGATGTAACCTTCAGCTTTTAGTAGTGCAGCAATTGCAACTTTAAGCTTTGAAGAAGGCATTTTAACAGCAACTTTGTTTGCTGCCTGACCGTTACGAATACGGGTCAGCATATCCGAAATCGGATCTTGCATGCTCATATGATTTACTCCAAATGATTAAGTGGCAATTACCAGCTAGCCTTACGAAGTCCAGGAATCTCGCCTTTCATGCAAGCTTCACGAACTTTGATACGGCTTAGACCGAACTTACGTAGGTAACCGTGTGGACGACCAGTTTGGTTACAACGGTTGCGCTGACGTGATGCACTTGAATCACGTGGAAGAGATTGCAGTTTAAGAACCGCATTCCAACGATCTTCTTCAGATGCGTTTACATCGCTGATGATAGCTTTTAGTGCTGCACGCTTCTCAGCGTATTTAGCAACTAGCTTTGCACGTTTTACGTCACGTGCTTTCATTGATTGTTTAGCCATAACAGTAACCCTTCACCTTACTTACGGAATGGGAAGTTAAAGGCAGCCAGCAGAGCACGGCCTTCCTCATCGGACGCAGCAGTTGTCGTGATAGTAATATCAAGACCGCGTACACGATCAACTTTATCGTAGTCGATCTCCGGGAAGATGATTTGCTCGCGAACGCCCATGCTGTAGTTACCGCGTCCATCAAAAGACTTAGCGCTAACACCACGGAAATCACGTACACGTGGAAGAGCAATAGAGATTAAACGCTCTAGGAACTCCCACATACGTTCGCCACGTAAGGTTACTTTACAACCAATTGGGTAGCCTTCACGAATTTTGAAACCTGCAACAGATTTACGCGCTTTAGTGATAAGTGGCTTCTGACCAGAGATCATTGCCATATCAGATGCTGCGTTTTCTAGCAGTTTCTTATCGTTGATTGCTTCACCAACGCCCATGTTTAGGGTGATTTTCTCAATCCTAGGGACTTGCATGACGCTTGTGTAGCTGAACTCTTTGGTAAGCTCAGCGACTACAGACGACTTGTAGTAATCATGCAGTTTCGCCATAGTAGAACTCCAAATTACGTCTATTAGTTAGAAACGGTTTCGCCGTTAGACTTGAAGAAACGAACTTTCTTGCCATCTTCAATACGGAAACCGATGCGGTCTGCTTTACCAGTAGCTGCGTTGTAGATTGCAACGTTAGAAACATCAATAGCTGCTTCTTGTTCAACGATGCCACCTTGTTGGTTCAGAGCCGGTTGAGGCTTCTGATGTTTCTTAACAAGGTTGATACCTTCAACGATAACTTTACCAGTTGCTAGAACCTTAGTTACTTTACCTTTCTTGCCTTTGTCTTTACCGGCAAGAACGATTACTTCGTCATTACGACGGATCTTAGCTGCCATTTCTCGTGCCTCTTACAGAACTTCTGGAGCCAGTGAAACAATCTTCATGAATTTCGCGTTACGAAGTTCACGAGTCACTGGACCAAAGATACGTGTACCGACTGGTTGCTCAGTATTGTCATTCAACAATACGCAAGCATTACGGTCGAAGCGAATGACAGAACCGTCTGGACGACGTACGCCTTTACGGGTGCGAACTACAACCGCCTTCAGAACATCACCTTTCTTAACTTTACCGCGAGGAATTGCTTCCTTAACAGTAACTTTAATGATGTCTCCGATATGTGCATAACGGCGGTGAGAGCCACCCAGAACCTTAATACACATTACTCTACGAGCGCCGGAGTTATCCGCAGCGTCGAGTGTACTTTGCATTTGGATCATTGTTAGTGCTCCGCTAAATATTAAAAACTAGACCCTCTCGGGTCGGGCTGCCTCTTTAAAGGGACGCGAATTGTACCACCCTTTCTTTCAATTGGGTAGCCAAAAAATAAACGGCCCCAAAAAAAATTTGGAGCCGCTTTATTGTCATAGAAAAAAACGTGTTAAATCTTCGCTTTTTCTAGAACTTTTACCAGTGTCCAGCACTTAGTCTTAGACATTGGACGACACTCTGCGATTTCAACTGCGTCGCCTAGGCCACACTCGTTGTTTTCGTCATGTGCGTGTACTTTAGTCGTGCGCTTTACGAATTTACCGTAAATTGGGTGTTTAACCATGCGCTCGATAGCAACAGTGATAGACTTTTCGCCTTTGTTGCTAACAACACGACCTTGTTGAGTACGTTTTACTTCGCTCATTATGCGCCTGCCTTCTCAGTCAAAACAGTTTTCACACGTGCGATATTACGGCGTACAGCTTTTAGAGTATGAGTTTGCTGTAGTTGACCAGTTGCAGCTTGCATACGCAAGTTGAACTGTTCACGTAGCAACTCAATTAGCTCTGCATTAAGCTCTTCAACGCTTTTTTCGCGTAGATCTTGTGCTTTCATCACATCACCTGCTTAGTTACAAATGTAGTTTTGAAAGGCAGTTTACGTGCCGCTAGGCGGAACGCTTCACGTGCCAATTCTTCAGGTACACCGTCCATTTCATACATAACCTTACCAGGTTGGATTTGGGCTACCCAGTACTCAACGTTACCTTTACCCTTACCTTGACGAACTTCAAGTGGCTTTTCTGTGATAGGTTTGTCTGGGAACACACGGATCCAGATTTTACCTTGACGCTTAACGTGACGAGTCATCGCACGACGAGCCGCTTCGATCTGACGAGCAGTTAGACGGCCACGACCGACTGCTTTAAGACCAAATGTGCCGAAGCTTACGTCAGTACCTTTAGCAAGACCACGGTTACGACCTGTTTGAACCTTACGGAACTTAGTACGTTTAGGTTGTAGCATCTGTCGACTCCTTACTTACGGCCTTTACGCTGCTTCTTAGGCTTGTCGCCTTTTGGCTCTACTGCGTTAGCAGCTGGCATACCGCCTAGGATCTCACCTTTGAAGATCCAAACTTTAATGCCGATCACACCGTATTGAGTGTGAGCCGAAGAAGTTGCGTAATCAATGTCTGCACGTAGTGTATGTAGAGGCACACGACCTTCACGATACCACTCAGAACGTGCGATTTCAGCGCCGCCTAGACGACCACTTACTTCTACTTTGATACCTTTAGCGCCTAGACGCATTGCGTTTTGTACTGCGCGCTTCATAGCACGACGGAACATAACACGACGCTCTAGTTGAGACGCGATGCTGTCGCCAACAAGTTGTGCGTCCAGCTCAGGCTTACGTACTTCAGCGATGTTAATTTGCGCTGGTACACCTGCAATTTTAGCTACTGCAGTGCGTAGCTTTTCTACGTCTTCACCTTTCTTACCGATAACAACACCTGGGCGAGCAGTGTGAATAGTCACACGGATGCTCTTAGCAGGACGCTCGATAACGATGCGTGATAGAGACGCTTTCGAAAGTTCCTTAGTTAGGAACTGACGTACCTTGAAGTCGCCGTCTAGGTTGTCAGCGAATTCTTTGGTATTAGCAAACCATGTAGCATTCCAAGGCTTAACGATGCCAAGACGAATACCATTTGGATGTACTTTCTGACCCATTGCTTACTCTCCTAGTCTCTTAACGATCTGCTACAACAACAGTGATGTGGCATGAACGCTTCAAGATACGATCTGCACGGCCTTTAGCACGAGGCATAATACGCTTCATGATAGGGCCCTCATCTACGAAGATTTTAGCGACATTAAGATCGTCGATATCTGCACCTTCGTTGTGTTCCGCGTTAGCGATTGCTGACTCAAGAACTTTCTTAACTAGCTCAGCAGCTTTTTTGTTGCTGAAAGTTAGAGTTTCTAGAGCTTGGTCAACAGATTTACCGCGAATTTGGTCTGCAACTAAGCGAGCTTTCTGAGGCGAAATGCGAGCAAAGTTATGTTTAGCTAAAGCTTCCATTATCTACTCCTTAACGCTTCTTCGCTTTCTTATCTGCAGCGTGACCGCGATAAGTACGAGTTGGTGCAAATTCACCCAGCTTGTGACCGATCATTTCATCAGTTACGAATACTGGTACGTGCTGACGACCATTATGGACAGCGATGGTCAAACCAATCATTGATGGAATGATCATTGAGCGACGGGACCAAGTCTTAATAGGCTTTTTGTCTCCGCTTTCCACCGCTTTCTCTACCTTCTTCAGCAAGTGTAGGTCAATAAATGGACCTTTCTTGAGAGAACGTGGCATGGCGATTCCTCTTTATAGATTATTTGTTACGACGACGTACAATGTACTTGTCAGTGCGTTTGTTCTTACGGGTCTTGAAGCCTTTAGTTGGCATACCCCAAGGAGAAACTGGGTGACGACCACCAGAAGTACGGCCTTCACCACCACCGTGTGGGTGGTCTACTGGGTTCATCACAACACCACGAACGGTTGGACGAACACCGCGCCAGCGGTTAGCACCAGCTTTACCTAGTTCACGTAGCATGTGCTCTGCGTTACCTACTTCACCGATTGTTGCACGGCCTTCAGATAGGACTTTACGCATTTCGCCAGAACGTAGACGGATAGTTACGTATGAACCTTCACGAGCTACGATTTGAACGTATGCACCAGCAGAACGAGCTAGCTGAGCACCTTTACCAGGCTTAAGCTCAACACAGTGTACAGTTGAACCAACTGGGATGTTGCGCATCGGCAGAGTGTTACCTGCTTTGATTGGCGCATCTACACCAGATTGGATCTGATCACCAGCTTGAACACCTTTAGGTGCAATGATGTAACGACGCTCACCGTCTGCGTACAGAACTAGAGCGATATTTGCGCTACGGTTTGGATCGTATTCTAGACGCTCAACTTTCGCTGGAATACCGTCTTTAGTACGTTTGAAGTCAATTACACGGTAGTGGTGTTTGTGACCACCGCCGATGTGACGTACTGTGATACGACCGTTGTTGTTACGACCACCATTCTTAGAGTTTTTCTCTAGAAGAGGTGCGTATGGCTTGCCCTTGTGTAGGTCAGCGTTAACAACTTTAACAACGTGACGACGACCAGGGGAAGTCGGCTTACATTTAACAATAGCCATTTCTAACTACTCCTGTTACTCAGCACCGCCAACGAAGTCAAGATCTTGACCTTCTTTCAAAGTTACGTAGGCTTTCTTAACGTCTGAACGACGGCCTTGACGCATACCTTGACGCTTGGTCTTACCCTTAGTGATAAGAGTATTTACAGACTTAACTTCAACTTCAAATAGCTTTTCTACAGCTGCTTTGATCTCTTTTTTAGTAGCATCGATTGCTACTTTAAAAACAACAGTGTTTGCTTTTTCAGCAGTCATTGTCGCTTTTTCAGAGATTAGTGGAGCACGTAGAACTTTTAGTAGACGCTCTTCATTGATCATGCCAGCATCTCCTCAACTTGCTTAACTGCTTCAGCAGTTATTAGAACCTTGTCAAACGCGATAAGGCTAACTGGGTCGATACCAGCAGCGTCACGAGCGTCAACTTTGTATAGGTTACGAGCAGCTAAGAATAGATTCTCGTCTACTTCACCAGTAACGATAAGTACATCGTTAAGCTCAAGTTCTTTAAGCTTAGCTACTAGCTCTTTAGTTTTTGGTGCTTCTACTGAGAAGTTATCAACAACAACTAGACGCTCTTGACGAACTAGCTCAGAAAGAATGCTCTTCATAGCACCGCGGTACATTTTTTTGTTTACTTTTTGGCTGTGATCTTGTGGTTTCGCAGCAAAAGTAACACCACCTGTACGCCAGATTGGGCTACGAATTGTACCAGCACGTGCACGGCCAGTACCTTTTTGACGCCATGGCTTAGCGCCACCGCCAGAAACTTCTGAACGTGTTTTTTGAGCACGTGTACCTTGACGAGCACCTGCTGCGTACGCAACAACTACTTGGTGTACAAGAGCTTCGTTAAACTCACGTCCGAAAGTAGTTTCGGAAACAGTTAGTGCATCAGCACCTTTAACCATTAGTTCCATTACTTACTCCTGAGACGTTATGCTTTAACAGCTGGTTTAACGATCACGTTGCCACCTGTTGAGCCAGGGACTGCACCTTTAATAAGAAGCAGGTTGCGCTCAGCGTCAACACGTACGATCTCTAGGTTTTGAGTCGTTACACGCTCAGCACCCATGTGACCTGCCATTTTCTTGCCTTTAAATACGCGACCTGGAGTCTGACATTGACCGATAGAACCAGGAGCACGGTGAGACAATGAGTTACCGTGAGTCATATCTTGAGTACGGAAGTTCCAACGCTTAACAGCGCCTTGGAAGCCTTTACCCTTAGATGTACCAGTAACGTCTACTTTTTTAGTTTCGTTGAAAAGCTCAACAGTTAGCTCAGCGCCAACTTCAAACTCTTCGCCGTTTTCTAAACGGAATTCCCAAAGACCGCGACCAGCTTCTACACCTGCTTTCGCAAAGTGACCAGCTTCTGGCTTAGTTACACGGCTAGCTTTCTTAGCACCAGCAGTTACCTGGATTGCTGCATAACCATCGCTCTCAAGAGATTTAACTTGAGTAACACGGTTCGCTTCAACCTCAACAACAGTTACTGGGATAGAAACGCCTTCTTCGGTAAATACGCGGGTCATACCCACTTTACGTCCGACTAGACCAATCATTCTTCTAATCTCCCTTAACCTAGGCTAATTTGCACATCAACGCCCGCAGCAAGATCTAAACGCATTAGAGCATCAACAGTTTTGTCTGTTGGCTCAACGATGTCGATTAGACGCTTGTGAGTACGGATTTCGTACTGGTCACGTGCTTTTTTGTTTACGTGTGGAGAGATAAGAACTGTGAAACGCTCTTTACGTGTAGGTAGTGGGATTGGACCACGAACCTGTGCGCCTGTGCGCTTAGCTGTTTCGACGATCTCCGCAGTAGAAGCATCGATTAGTTTGTAATCAAAAGCTTTTAGGCGGATACGAATACGTTGGTTCTGCATGAGACAGAGCTCCAAATTAATTAAATTACACAAACAATATCGCCACTCAGACTCGCAAAGGCGAGAGAATGCCGATTGATTTATGTGAAACCGTAGCACCCTAATTGGGCACATTGTCAGCTAATTTTCGATTAACTCTATATCAGAGCTAATTGTATTAACTGCGAACATAAGCTGAGTCTACATTACCTGAAAAATCAAAAAGATAATCCAGCTCCTCGCTGCTCATTGGTTCACAACTGGCTGAGCCAGTGCGCGGTATTATACATGTCAGTGCTTTACATGCAAGGGTTGATTGAAAAATAAACGGAAAGAATACAGGTAAGATATGAACGCAGATTACTAAGAGCCAAGAGCATCGGAGCAAATTGGCTCTATAGTATCGAGGTTATTTAGTTGCAGCTGCGCTGACGCACCGCTTCAAACAAGCAAATCCCGGATGCTACAGAAACATTTAAGCTAGACACACTGCCTGCCATTGGGATCTTGATTAGGTCATCGCAGGTTTCGCGAGTTAAACGGCGCATGCCGTCGCCTTCAGCGCCCATTACAATCGCTAGTGGACCAGTTAGTTTAGAATGATAGATATCATGCTTAGCTTCACCAGCCGTACCGACAAACCAAACACCTTGCTCTTGTAGTGCGCGCATAGTGCGAGCTAAGTTCGTCACGCGAACCAACGGCACAGTTTCAGCTGCGCCGCATGCCACTTTACTTACCGTCGCATTCAGTGGTGCTGATTTATCTTTCGGCACGATAATCGCTGCAACGCCAGCTGCATCAGCATTTCTTAAACAAGCGCCGAGGTTATGTGGATCAGTCACACCATCCAAAACCAAAAGTAGTGGAGATTCATGCGTATCTATAATGGCGTCTAGGTCATTTTCGTTTAGTGGTTTAGCAGGTTTGACCTTGGCGATCACACCTTGGTGGTTAGCACCTTTAGCTTTGTCATCCAAAGCTTTACGTCCCATTTGTTGTACAGTAACACCAATGCTTTGTAGCTCGTTTAAAATTGGCATCAAGCGATCATCTTGACGACCTTTTAAAACGAAGGTTTCAATAAAACGCTCAGGCTCTCGCTCTAGAAGAGATTTTACGGCGTGAATGCCGTAAATAAATTCGTTGCTCATTTACTACTTACCTATTTTCTTTTGCCACGGTTTTTATTGGCTTTTACCCGTGACTTTTTCTTGCGCGCTTTCTCAGCCTTAGTCTTTTGGCGAGTTGACTTTTTATCTGACGTTTCGTCAGTGTCCACTTTCTTAGTAGGTTCAATTAGCGGTTTAGCTTTACCACGTGAACGTTGCCTACCCGACTCTGCACGCATTTTGGCATTCTTTCTGGCTTCTGACGCACGTTTTTTCGCCGTCTTACCTTTGCCGCGCAGTTTACGACTTGTTTCGACTAATTCAAAGTCAATTTGTCTATCTTCTAGGTTTACCGAAAGCACTTTCACTTTCACGGCATCACCTAAGCGATAAATATGACCGAAGCTCTCCCCGATAAGACGCTGTCCAACCGGGTCAAATTGGTAGTAGTCATTGGCCAGTGAAGAGATGTGCACTAGACCATCGATGTGTAACTCTGTTAACCGAACAAAGAAACCAAAACCAGTGACATTGGCAATCACACCCTCCAGCTCTTCGCCAACGTGATCTTGCATGTACTCACATTTGAGCCAATCAGACACTTCGCGTGTTGCGTCATCTGCTCTACGCTCTGTGGTAGAACACTGCTCACCAAACACATCCATATCATCAAACGAGTAATGGTATCCGCCTGTTGGTGTCCACCTATCTAAGTTACGTCCTTCTTGTTTAGCAATGAGGTATTTAATCGCCCGATGAAGCAGCAAATCTGGATAACGTCTAATAGGCGAAGTGAAGTGGGCATAACGTTTCAATGCCAAACCAAAGTGGCCTGCATTGTCCGCGTTATAGACTGCTTGCTTTAATGAGCGCAAAAGCATGGTTTGAATCAGCTCTTTGTCTGGTCGCTCACCGATTTGTGTCATTAAGTACGAATAATCTGTTGGCGAAGGTTGTAGGCCGCCTGAAAGGTTTAGCCCTAGCTCACCTAGAAAATCTCGAAAGCCTTGTAATCGCAGTTCGCCCGGAGATTCGTGAACACGATACAGTGCTGGTTCTTTGGCTTTTTCCACCAAAGAAGCCGACGCAATATTGGCCAAAATCATGCATTCTTCAATGATCTTATGGGCATCGTTTCGCACAACAGGTTCAATGCGGTCAATTTTCCTCTCCGCATTAAAAATGAATTTCGTTTCTACGGTTTCAAATTCAATAGCGCCGCGTTTATCTCGGCCTGTTTTAAGCACTTTGTAGAGTTTGTGCAACTCTTCAAGATCTGGAACCAGTTTTTCGTAGCGTTGGCGTAGCTCTTCGTCACCGTCCAAAATTGCACCAACCTTGTTGTAGGTCAGTCGAGCATGCGAGTTCATCACCGCTTCGTAGTGTTTGTACCCTGATAGTTTGCCGGCCGCCGAGATAGTCATCTCACACACCATACAAAGGCGATCAACGTTCGGGTTGAGTGAACATAAGCCATTCGATAATACTTCTGGAAGCATTGGCACGACTTGGGATGGGAAATAAACCGAGTTACCGCGATTAATCGCTTCTTTATCTAACGCTGTGTTGGGGCGAACGTAATAGCTCACATCGGCAATTGCGACCCACAAACGCCAACCACCGCTTTTCTTCGGCTCGCAATAGACGGCATCATCGAAGTCTCGCGCATCTTCGCCATCAATAGTTACTAGCGGTAATTCGCGTAGGTCGACTCTGCCAATTTTTGCTTTCTCTGGTACATGCTCAGCCAAGTTTTCTATTTGTTCTTCGACTTCTTTTGGCCAAGTATTGGGTATTTGATGTGAGCGAATGGCGATTTCGGTTTCCATGCCCGGCGCCATATTTTCACCCAAAACTTCGACGATTTTGCCCATTAAATTGCGAGTACGACTCGCACGCTGGGTTATCTCGACCACCACCACATTGCCCATTCTTGCCGAACTTTTATCTTCGTTGGCAATTAAGATATCTTGGCTAATACGCGAATCATCGGGTACTACATAGGCGTAGCCACCTTCTAAAAAGAAACGGCCGACAATTTGCGTGTTATGCTCTTCCAAAACTCGGATCAATCGACCTTCTTTGCGTCCTCTTTTGTCCGTTCCAGCTGGTTGAACCATGACTAAATCGCCATGAAGCACACTGCGCATTTGATGGTGAGGTAGCAAAATATCATCTTCTTTACTGTTTTTCCCTTCCGGTCTCACCCAGCCATAACCGTCTTTATGACCAATTACGTGGCCTTTGATCATCTCTAGTTTATCTGGCACCGCATAACACTGCCTGCGCGTAAACACCAGCTGACCATCTCGCTCCATTGCACGCAACCGACGGCGAAGGCCTTCGTATTGCTCTTCACCTGAAAGTTCAAGCGCTTCAAAGAGGTCATTTCGATTGAGTGGTGCATCAGCTTTGGTCAGGAAGTCTAGAATGAACTCTCGACTAGGAATGGGGTTTTGATAGTTTTCCGACTCACGATCGGCAAAGGGATCCGTATGGGAACTGTTTGACATTGCATACCTAGCAAAATTTTTGAATACCTGCTTAGTATATCTGAGTCTTCAACATAGCTACAGAAACGTGTTCAAATTAGCGCAATTTATCAAATTTGTCTTAAGTATATCGCTGCATAAATGGTTACCAGAAAGTATCTCTACTCTTCGCTCGAGCGACAATATTTTGTGGCATTCGTGTTTCTAACCCTTGGCGAAGAAGGGCTATTCTCTTGTGAATCAGTTTATCCGACGTAACAGAGTTGTATAACCATCGATAGGCATCTTCGAAATCCAACGGGCTTCCATAGTCACGCAGCAATAGTTCTGCCAAGTGAATGCGGGCAGGAATATTCCCTAATGCCGCCGCTTCACGAAGGTAAGGGATTGCGCGTTCTTTATCTTGTTGAACTAATGTGCCGCTAGAGTAATAGCGACCAAGTTGCTCAAGTGCCGCGGGCAGCCCTTGCTGAGCAGCACTTTCAATATAATAAAGCCCGAGCTCAACATCTTGATCGACACACACGCCCCAAGAAAGCATATCACCATACAAAAATTCATAAGAAGGCAAATTGATGCGAGTTGCACGCGCAACAATATCTTCAACCAGCTGACACTTGTCTGCTTTGACTCTTTCTAGATGTTTATTCTCGTTAATTAGCTTTATTAGCTCAGCTTCACTATAGATAGGAACCGGCTCACCCGGTCCCACCTCTGCCGCGTACGAAAAAGAACAAAATACGGCCATGATTGAAGCGGCTACGTGTCGTAGCTTCATATTTGTACTCTTCAATGGATTCAATAGCCCCCATACTCACTCAATAAGTATAGTCTCTTCACCTGAAAAACTTGGGCTTGATTGATCTATCGGCACACAGGAAAAAGTCTTTAGGATAGTTTTGTATTGATTTATAGAAACGAAAAAGCCGACCTAAAGAGGTCGGCTCTAAATAGCTTGGTTTGCCCGATTATGCGTTAAATGGGTGAACCTTGATGATCGTTTCGTTACGATCTGGGCCAGTTGAGATGATGTCAACTGGAACACCTGTTAGCTCTTCGATACGTTTGATGTAGTTTAGAGCAGCTTGTGGAAGATCATCGATAGACTTCGCACCGAACGTCGTTTCAGTCCAACCTGGCATGGTTTCGTAGATAGGCGTCACTTCTTCGAACGCTTCTGCTGCCATTGGAGAAACTTCTAGCACTGAACCGTCTTTCATTTGGTAACCAGTACAGATTTTTAGCTCTTCCAAACCGTCTAGAACATCAAGCTTAGTTAGGCAGAAACCCGTTACAGAGTTAATCTGGATTGCGCGACGCATAGCAACAGCATCAAACCAACCTGTACGACGTAAACGACCAGTGGTTGCACCAAACTCGTGGCCAACATCACCTAAGTGTTTGCCAACAGGATCTTGTTTGTCTTGACCGTCGTAAAGCTCAGTTGGGAAAGGACCAGCTCCCACGCGAGTACAGTATGCTTTTGCGATACCTAGGATATAACCAAGGTAACGAGGGCCAAAACCAGAACCCGCAGCCACACCACCAGCAGTCGTGTTTGAAGACGTTACGTATGGGTAAGTGCCATGGTCGATATCAAGCAATGTACCTTGCGCACCTTCAAACATGATCTTATCACCACGTTTGCGCGCCGCATCTAGCTCATCAGTGACATCGATAACCATAGAAGTCAGTAGATCAGCATAACTCATCGCTTGCTCTAGCACTTCTTGATAGTCAACAGCGTCAGCTTTGTAGAAGTTCACTAGTTGGAAGTTATGGTACTCCATCACTTCTTTTAGCTTGGCTGCAAAGGCTTCTTTATTGAATAGGTCACCAACACGCAGGCCACGACGAGAAACTTTATCTTCGTAAGCTGGACCAATGCCACGACCAGTTGTACCAATTGCTTTTTTACCACGAGCAAGCTCACGAGCCTGATCCAAAGCAACATGGTATGGCAAAATTAGAGGACAAGCTTCAGAAATGAATAGACGTTCGCGAACTGGAATACCACGCTCTTCTAAAGGTTTCATCTCTTTCAGTAATGCTTCAGGTGAAAGAACAACACCATTACCGATAACGCATTTGACGTTATCACGAAGAATACCGGATGGAATTAAGTGAAGAACGGTTTTTTCACCGTCAATGACTAGAGTATGACCTGCATTGTGACCGCCTTGATAACGAACCACGTACTTTGCATCTTCAGTTAAAAGGTCTACGATTTTACCTTTTCCTTCGTCACCCCATTGGGTGCCCAGAACGACTACGTTATTACCCATCTTTCCAAGTCTGATTGCTAGTTAAAAATGGATTCTAGCACCGAATCCATTTTGATGCAGTCGTTTTTTAGCCATTGCAATTAAATGCTAAGATAACCCATTGAGCTACAGAATAATTAACTTAAATTGTAGACACTTTTATAAAGAGAATATTACTCATCAGCATAAATTTTCACGGTTTCGACACCGTTAATATCGACTGAAGCGCGATACATACCCGAGCTGTTCATCGAGAAATGAATACTTCCTTGGGCATCGACAGCGATGAGTCCGCCCTCACCTCCAATCTCTTTTAGCTCACCTTGCACGACAGTTTCGCAAGCGGTTTCGATATCTTCTTGTAAATAACGCATCCGCGCAGCGACATCTCCAGCAACAGTTTTCCTAATAAACAACTCACCCATTCCTGTTGTTGAAATAGCCACATTACCATTTTCCGCCATCGTTCCAGCACCGATAATGGCTGAATCTCCCACTCGACCATATTGCTTGTTAGTAATTCCACCTGTGCTGGTCGCTGCAGCTAAATTTCCTTTACTGTCCAGCGCAACTGCGCCAACAGTGCCAAACTTTTTGTCGTCAGGGTACTTCGATTCAGAAAGTGCGTATTCACCTTTACTTTTCATTTCCTGAAGCTGTTCGTATCGCCTTTCTGTGTAGAAATAATCTTGCTCTGTATATTCGTGACCATGTTGAAAAGCAAACTCTTCTGCACCTTCTCCAATCAAAAAAACATGGTTACTATTGTTCATAACATCTCTTGCTAGAGTGATTGGATTTTTTATATGACGAACACCCGCAATTGCACCTGCATCCATTTTTGCACCATGCATGACCGAAGCATCCATCTCGACAATTTCTTTGTGGGTCATTACAGATCCTTTACCCGCATTGAAATTGGGTGAATTTTCTAACACCACAACAGCCGCCACAACAGCATCTAACGCATCGCCGCCTTGTTTAAGCACCTTATGCCCTGCACGCACAGAATCACTTAAATCCATAATAATCGACTGCTTAAGTTCTTCAGACATTTGCTCCTTTAAAATGGTGCCAGCACCACCGTGAATAGCAATTGAAAATGGATTGCTCATGTCCACTCCTTGAAAGTTCGCTTCTTAATTAATGATTAGATAAACAAAAAACGCTACCTGAATCAACAGATAGCGTTTTGAGTACTAATTAGTGCTGTGGAAAATTAGTGTGACTTACAGTCACCACCACCGCAGCAACCTTCAGCTTTTTCTCCACCTTCTTTGTCGCAGCAACCTTCTTTTTCTTCGCCACCACAGCAACCACCGGAACCTGCTTGGTGAATATGGCCATGGTCAATCTCTTCTTGAGATGCTGGGCGCACAGCAATGACTTCTACTTCAAATTGTAGCGTTTGACCTGCAAGCATATGGTTACCATCAACGACGACTTCATCGCCATCAACTTCTGTAATTTCTACAGGAATTTGCCCTTGGTCAGTATCTGCCAAAAAGCGCATACCTACTTCAATTTCATCGACACCTTGGAAAACATTCGCTGGAACACGCTGAACCAATGCTTCGTTGTGTTCGCCGTAGGCATCTTCAGGAGCAACTGTTGCAGTGAATTTATCACCGGCAGTCTTGCCTTCTAACTGTTTTTCTAGACCAACGATCAGATTGTTGTGACCATGCAGATAATCTAGCGGCGCTTCTGCTGTAGACTGGTCAACAACTACACCGTCTTCTAGTGTTAGTTGATAAGCAAGGCTAACAACAACATTTTTTTCAATTTTCATAATTGCTCCAAAGCAGCGTTATGAGTGAGGCAAACCTCAAACGTAATATAATTACCGAATAATATGGGGATCAAATCCAAAAACTCAAATTATTCAGGTTTAAAAATTCCAATCATATCGCGTTTCGCATGTGTATTACCCTCTATTGACTGAGGTTTTCTCTGCTCAGAAAATCCACACTCTACACATTCAACATGCTCAATATTGTTTTCTACCCACCATCTTAAAGTATCAGTGCTATGACACTGTTGACAGCTTGCTCCTGCGATAAATCTCTTTTTGTTACTCAACAGACCTTGGCCTTACGTTTCATCTTTTTCCCAATAATGCGTCGACTGTTTGTCATTGTCCATTTCTCTATCAAAAATTTCTTCAAGCTCTTTGCGCGCTTCCATTGCTCTATGAACGAGTTGTTTATCATCCGTATGTTGAGGCAATAACTCTTGCAACATAGCATTATCGAGCTTCGCAAAGTGCGCTTCAGCTCTTTTGGCTTGATAAGGGTGCATTCCTAATTCGATGAGAGTCTGGCGACCTAAATCAAGTGCACCCAAGAACGTCTCTCTCGAGAAAGTCTCTATGCCGTTGCTTAACAATTGGTAGGCTTCAACCCGGCTCCTCGCTCTCGCTAAAATTTTCAGATTGGGGAAATAAGTCTGGCAGATACCGACTATCCTGATAATTTCATCGGGCGAGTCAGTACAAACTACGATCGCTTCCGCTTGTTCAGCTCCGGCTGAGCGCAACAAATCAACTTGAGTCGCGTCCCCATAAAACACTTTGTAGCCAAATTTTCTCAGCAAACGTATTTGACTCGCATCACTTTCTAGAACCGTCACTTTTATTTTATTGGCGTACATTAAGCGGCCAACAATTTGGCCGAATCGTCCAAAACCAGCGATGATAACTTTCGGCTCTTGATTAAAGACTTTATTTTCATCAAGGCTCTCATCGAGTGCATTTAGTTTCTTGGCAAACCACTTGTTTTGTGCCATCAGAAGCAATGGTGTCGTTACCATCGATAAACTGACCACTAGCAACAAGAAAGATGATTGCTCCGCATTGAGTAACCCTTCAGCCCCTGCTGCGGTAAAAATAACAAATGCGAACTCCCCACCTTGGCTTAAAATGGCAGCAACCCGGCTACGAGCTTTAGAACGGATGCCAGATACACGCCCTAACAGATAAATAATGACAGCTTTGACGAGTACTAGACCAATAACAGCAGCAAGAACCTTAAAAGGTAACAGCAAGAATAAACCTAAATTTACAGCCATCCCAATAGAGATGAAAAATAAACCCAGTAATAAGCCTTTGAAGGGTTCAATTGCGATTTCTAACTCATGACGATATTCGCTATCTGCTAAAAGAACCCCTGCCAGAAAAGTCCCCAATGCCATTGATATGCCTAGATGCTTCATGATGACAGCAATCCCTACCACGAGAAGTAGCGCGGTCATGGTGAAAAGCTCTCGAACCCCGGTCATCACAACATAACGGAATAAAGGCCTCAGCAAGAAGTGGCCACAAATAAACAAAACTGTTACGCCACCTAGCATCCAAGCCGCGTCATACCAATCACCCGCCGTGTTTCCTGCCAAAATCGGCAATAATGCCAGCATAGGAATAACTGCGATATCTTGAAATAATAAAACCGCGAACCCTGAGTGCCCTGTTGGTGTCCCGGCTAATTCTTGCTCTTCCATGACTTTAAGCGCAATTGCTGTCGACGAAAGGGCCAAACCCATACCAATGACCAAACTGGTCTGCCAGCTAAGACCCGCTAAGTTTGCAACACTTGATAGCAAGGCTGTAGTAATCACCACCTGAGCCCCGCCAAGACCTAAAATAGGCCCTCTTAACTGCCATAGCTTTCGTGGATTTAGCTCAAGGCCAATCAAAAATAAAAGCAACACCACACCAAACTCAGCAAAGTGCAATATGGCATCTACATCATCAATTAAACCAAATCCCCATGGACCAATTGCAACACCTGCCAATAGATAACCAAGGACTGAACCGAGTCCTAATCGCTGGGCAATTGGCACCATTACTACAGCAGCAGCAAGGAAAACGGCACAACTTTCTAGTATGTCGTTGTCTATGGTCATGTCAGCTTCCTTGTGTCACTTCTAGGCCAATAAGCCAAAGACGGTAATTTTCTGCGTGTTGATAACGTTCAGCATCACTTACGTTGCGAGACCAGTACAATACTAATGGTTCAATCCACTCCATCTTGCATAGTGCTGCCATCAACTCGAATGGTTGTAAAATTTCTTCTAATGGATATCTATTATAACCTTTAGAACCAAAAGCATCCTTATTACCACCTGTGGTAATCACACTTCGCCACACTTTTCCTTCTAAGGCTGTACTCTCCCCAAATGCAAAGCCCTTATTTAACACTCGGTCAAACCACTCTTTCAATAACGCTGGACAGGAATACATATAAAGAGGATGCTGAAAAACGATAACATCGTGATCCATCAAAAGGCGATGTTCTGTATTAACATCTATAAAAAAATCAGGATATTGAGCATACAAATCATGAACAGTTACATTCGCCAACCCTTGTATTTTCTTAATCATTGTATGGTTAGCGGTAGAACTTTCTGATTCTGGGTGAGCGTAGATCACCAAAACCTTAGGAGAAGTTGAAGGTACTACTGTAGATTTCGTCATTCGCCGTTTCGCTTTCCTTATCAGTTGAATGGCAATTGCCTTTTACGGGCTGAATCTGCATGTTTAACCCAAGCTTAAAATAATTTAGGTTATTTCGGCATATCTCCTTTAGAATCATACCTCATATTGCATAATGATCGACATTTATCATTAATCCCATAGGATCTGCTAGCCTTTTGTGATGATTTTTTCAGATGTTGGTCGCTTCTTTTATTCTAGAAAGCGATTGCCGAAGCATTCAATTCGAAGTTTTACTCCTTGTTGCAGGCGAATCACATAGAGTGCTAAGCTTCTTACTCTGCAGCGTAATTTAAAGCTTGGGATTCGAACAGATATTTCATCTCAAGAGATCTGCAGACTCTAATCTTCCCTCGAGACAACAGCAACAAGATCCCAGTTATTCTTATGATTACCTTTTCTGATATTCAACTTCTGCGCGGTGGCAAAGCTTTGCTCGATAACGCTTCAGCCACAATTCAACCTGGCAATAAAGTAGGGCTAGTAGGAAAAAATGGCTGTGGTAAGTCCACATTATTCGCTCTACTAAAAGACGAACTCACCATTGATGCTGGTTCGTTTAGCCAGCCTGCTCATTGGGAGCTTGCTTGGGTCGCTCAGGAAACGCCCGCTCTAGAGCGTAGTGCGATTGAATACGTCATCGACGGTGATCGAGAATATCGCGACCTAGAAAAAGAATTGGCCCAAGCAGAGCATGCAAATAACGGCACCTTAGCTGCTGAGCTTCATGGCAAGATTGAAACCATCGGTGGCTACACGATCAATGCCCGAGCTTCAGAGCTATTAAATGGTCTCGGTTTTAGCCAAGAGCAAATGAGCTGGAATCTCACCGACTTCTCGGGTGGCTGGAGAATGAGGTTGAACCTAGCTCAAGCCCTACTTTGTCGCTCAGACTTGTTACTGCTTGACGAACCCACCAACCACCTAGATTTAGATGCAGTTATGTGGCTTGAAAAGTGGCTACAAAATTACCCCGGAACCCTTATCCTAATTTCCCACGACCGGGACTTTCTCGATCCAATTGTGAATAGGATTATTCACATCGAAAACCAGCAACTGAACGAGTACACCGGCAACTACTCATCTTTTGAAGATCAAAGAGCGCAAAAGTTAGTGCTGCAGCAGGCCATGTACCAAAAGCAGCAAAAACAAATGGCGCACATGCAAAGCTATATCGATCGATTCCGCTACAAAGCGTCCAAAGCTCGTCAAGCACAAAGCCGAATCAAAGCTCTAGAGAAAATGGAAAAAGTGCTACCTGCACAATATGACAACCCATTCAGCTTTAACTTCAGAGAACCTTCTGCTCTGCCGAATCCAATTCTTCGCATGGAAGAGGTATCGGCTGGTTACGGTGATAAGCTCATCCTGAGCAAAATCCAGTTAAATTTAGTTCCGGGAAGTCGTATTGGTTTGCTTGGCCGAAATGGTGCAGGTAAATCAACCTTAATCAAATTGCTTTCTGGTGAGCTAAAAGCTCAAGGCGGTGAGTTCCATTATTCTCAAGGGGTTAAAATTGGTTACTTTGCTCAGCACCAACTAGAAACACTCCACCCTGAAGAGTCACCTTTGCAGCACATGATGCAAATCGCGCCAAGCCATACAGAACAACAACTTCGAGACTACTTAGGCAGCTTTGGCTTTATCGGCGACAAAGCGTTAGAAAAAGTCGCGCCTTTTTCGGGCGGAGAGAAAGCGCGTTTGGTATTGGCACTAATTGTTTGGCAAAAACCCAACTTGCTGCTTCTCGATGAACCGACCAACCATTTAGACCTCGACATGCGCCAAGCTCTAACTATGGCTTTACAAACGTTCGAAGGAGCGATGGTCATCGTCAGCCATGACCGCTTCTTATTACGTGCAACTACAGATGATCTGTACCTCGTTCACGACCAGCAAGTCGTCCCATTCAATGAGGATTTGACGGGGTACTATAAGTGGCTGACAGAGCAACAGAAACAAATAAAAAAAGACAGTCGCCCAGAAACGAATGACAACCAAGCAGCCAATAGTGCCGCTTCAAGAAAAGAGCAAAAACGTAAAGAGGCAGAATTCCGTAAACAGACTGCGCCAATTCGCAAAACGCTGACAAAACTAGAAAGTGAAATGGATAGATTGAACGATGCACTAAGCAATGCAGAACAACAATTATCGGACACTTCCCTGTATGAAGCAGAAAATAAAGCTAAACTTACACAAGTACTTGAGCTTCAAGCGAGCAGCAAGTCTCAACTGGAAGAGGTAGAAATTGAGTGGATGTCACTGCAAGAAAGCCTCGAGCAGATGGAACAGGAATTCAATCAGTAATGACTCGAAAACCAGCGCGCACCTCTTTAACATTAGAGCGTTTATGGCAATTCAGTTTGCAATACTATGGTGTGCGCCAGGTAAAAGAAGCCTGTCTTGAACTACAAAACCAATTTCGAGGCAATGTTAATTTATTGCTTTTGCTCAAATGGTTAGATGAACAACAAGTCACTTTTAAAGAAGAGGATTGGCACAAGGTTGAGGAGTGCTTAGGCCGCTCAGAAACTCTGTTAAATAGTTATCGAGAGTTGCGTCGTAAATACAAGCAGCATTTACCAGACACCTTGTATAGAGAGTCACTGCAATTCGAATTACAACTAGAAAAGCAGCAACAATCCGATCTAGTCGAATGCATCAACACAATCCCTCTCGTAACCAATCAGGGCGCTCCGCTTACTTTGCGTTACTGCCGCCAGTTAGGGGGAGAACGTTTATATTCAGCGTTTTCTGCTCCAGCATCCAGATATACCTAAGCATAAAATATAACAGGGGAAGATGTGATTATACCGTGGCAAAAAATTGAGCCTGAAACACTGCGCAACCTCATCAGAGAGTTTGTATTGCGTGAAGGGACTGACTATGGTGAAAAAGAGATATCATTAGAAGATAAAATTGACCAAGTTAAGTCTCAACTCGAATCAAATGAAGCTTGTGTTGTCTTCTCAGAGCTGCATGAGACTGTAGATATACAGCTACGCAACACTTTTCAACATGATATTTCATAGCCCATTCACTTCCTGTTATAGTCAAGTGCAAACAGGTGAGTACGATTTAAGACAAGGTCCGTCATGTCAGCAAAACATCCGATAATAGCCGTCACTGGTTCCTCCGGTGCGGGAACAACTACGACTTCAGAAGCTTTCAGAAAAATGTTTAACATGATGAAAGTAAAGCCGGCTTGGGTTGAAGGGGACAGCTTTCATAAGTTTACTCGCCCAGAAATGGACGTCGAAATTAGGAAAGCCAGAGAACAAGGTCGTCACATCAGCTATTTTGGCCCTCAAGCCAATGATTTCCCCGCGTTAGAAGAATTCTTCAAGAAATTTGGTAATGAAGGTGTCGGAAAGGTTCGTCGATATCTGCACACCTTTGATGAAGCGGTTCCATACAATCAAATGCCAGGTACGTTTACGCCTTGGCAAGAGTTACCTGAAAACTCAGACGTACTTTTCTACGAAGGCTTACACGGTGGCGTCGTTGATGACGATGTCAATGTTGCCCAACACGTTGACCTACTTATTGGCATGGTCCCCATTGTAAACTTAGAATGGATTCAGAAATTTGTTCGTGATACTCGAGATAGAGGCCACTCCAGAGAAGCGGTCATGGACTCGATTGTTCGCTCAATGGATGACTATCTCAACTTCATTACACCACAATTTTCTCGAACTCATATCAATTTTCAGCGTGTCCCGACCGTCGATACTTCCAACCCACTCAACGCAAAGGGTATTCCTAGCCTAGACGAAAGCTTTGTGGTGATTCGCTTGCGTGGTATCAAGAACGTCGACTTTCCATACCTCCTAGCTATGATTGATGGTTCATTCATGTCTCGTCATAATACCCTTGTGGTACCTGGAGGTAAGATGAGTTTTGCCATGGAACTGATCGTCAGACCAATACTTCAACAACTGATCGAGACGGGCAAGATTGGTTAAAAATTAGACACCAGTCGTGTTTAGTTTTCATACCGTGATCCTATGCACACTTTTGCGCTTAAAATGGGGCCATCTACCCCATTAAAGTCAAGAAATCGAGCTCGAAAAAGGATACTATTTGAATGCGAGACACAAGATAGCTTGCAGCATAAGGAAAGAGTTCTTATCCTAATAAACCCATTGGGCTTAGCTAAAATACGGAAAGCAGCAAGCGTCCCCTGCAGAGGAAGTGAGATATTATGGTTCTAGGTAAACCTCAAACTGATCCAACGTTAGAATGGTTTCTTTCACATTGTCATATTCACAAGTACCCTTCAAAAAGCACGTTAATTCATGCGGGCGAGAAGGCGGAAACTTTATATTACATTGTTAAAGGTTCTGTAGCGGTTCTGATCAAAGACGAAGAAGGTAAGGAAATGATCCTTTCTTACCTAAATCAAGGCGATTTCATCGGTGAGCTCGGTCTATTTGAAGAGGATCAAGAGCGCACAGCATGGGTTAGAGCTAAGTCTCCTTGTGAGGTAGCAGAAATTTCGTTTAAGAAATTCCGCCAGCTAATCCAAGTTAACCCAGACATCCTGATGAGACTGTCTTCACAGATTGCAAGCCGTCTAAAAGTAACCAGTCAGAAAGTGGGCGATTTAGCCTTCCTAGACGTTACTGGACGTATTGCTCAAACGTTATTGAATCTTGCGAAACAACCAGACGCAATGACTCACCCTGACGGTATGCAAATCAAGATCACTCGCCAAGAGATCGGCCAAATAGTAGGTTGTTCTCGTGAAACGGTAGGTCGTATCTTGAAGATGCTCGAAGAGCAGAATCTAATTTCTGCACACGGTAAAACTATTGTGGTTTACGGTACTCGATAAGCATCGAACAACACCCTACGAAAAAACAGGCCACCTAAATCGGTGGCCGTTTTATTTCTGTCACTTTTTAGTGTGGTATTACTTTGAGTCCGTACTTTCAAAAATCTTATCTGCTGAAGCGGCAACAAAGCCTGGGTATAACTCACCACTTGCCATTGAGTAGCGTTTAGCAAATTCATAAAAGCCGCCCGGAATAGACTGAGCACCATCACTGAAGACTACATCGACTTTATCTGCCATTGTTGATGACTGCTCTAGCAACACTTCAGGGGAACCTTTCACTTCACCACCAGAGGTATTGATCCTAAAGCCAGCATCTCGCAAATAGTCATTGACGCCTTGCACCTCAGAAAATCGATTCAGTTGATTAACACTAACGGTAAAATGATTCGCACCATATCCATGCGCTGCGAGCCAAGCCGCATACTCACTTTCCTTAGCTAAAATCAGATAGTCTTGGTAACTGACTTGCCAAGGCCTTCCTGAATAAATGAAGTCATCAGCACCCACCACTTGTGAGGTCACTTGAGAAATCAGCGTTTTGACGATGCTTTGCACCTGAGGGGAAAATTTTTCAACTTCCAACTCACTAATGAACACTTTAGGCTGGGTCGAATCTGGATGCTCATAATGCTTAGCGACTAAGTGCTTACTTTCAAACACATAATCACCACACTCTTTGTAGCCAAGATCGATAAAGTGTTTTGCTAGCGCATCAAGACCAACCGGCGCTAAGTTAAATGTTCGCAAAGCAATGTGATCATTGATCAACGCTTCATCTTCTTGCAAAAGATCATGAACTTGATGGGCTGAAGGACACAACCTTTGGATGTAATCATTCCAGATTAACTGGAAAAATAATGCAGGCGTCATGACGTCTCCTTTTTACAATTTGATTCCTGGGCTTAGCGTATCTGGAAGCACTGTTGACTGCCCTTCCATTGAAGCCATAGGGTAAGCACAATAATCCGCTGCGTAGTACGCACTTGGCCTTAAATTACCCGACGCACCAGGTCCACCAAACGGAGCGTCACCACTTGCACCTGTCAGCTGCCTATTGCGATTCACGATACCCGCACGGATATGATCAACAAAATACTCCCACTCAGAATCTTTAGTAGACACTAAACCTGCGGACAAGCCATAGCGTGTGTCATTGGCTAGCTCTACCGCCTCTTGGAGCGTGCTGTATCTAACGACTTGGAGCAGCGGCCCAAAATACTCTTCATCAGGAAGTTCTTGAATAGCGCTTACATCAATAATTCCCGGTGTCACAAATGCAGCCTCACCCGCTTTCGCTTCGAGCAAACTTTGCCCTCCAAGAGATTGAAGGTTCTTTTGTGCATTCAAAATAAACTCAGCCGCTTGCATTGAGATCTGTGGCCCCATAAATGGTGCTGGCTCTGCAAACGGTTCACCCACTTGTATATTTTTTGTTGCTTCAACTAAACGAGACAGCAGCTGGTCACCTTTATCTCCTTTCGGAACGTAAAGACGCCTAGCGCAAGTACAACGTTGACCAGCACTAATAAATGCAGATTGGATAATGGTGTAAACCGTTGCATCAAGCTCACCAAACAGCTCGGATATCACCATTGGGTTATTGCCACCCATTTCCAATGCCAGCATTTTACCTGGTTGGCCTGCGAATTGGCGATGGAGGATGTGTCCCGTATTTGCGCTGCCCGTAAACAGCACACCGTCAATACCCCTTGCTTCGGCTAGAGCAATCCCTGTCTCTTTTGCACCCTGAACTAAGTTAATCACGCCATCGGGCAAACCAGCTTGTTGCCACAACTTCATAGCAAACTCACCAATCCAAGGTGTCAACTCAGATGGTTTGAATACGACTGTGTTACCTGCAAGAAGCGCAGGAACAATGTGCCCATTCGGTAGGTGACCCGGGAAGTTATAAGGACCAAATACTGCCATGACACCTAGTGGACGATGGCGCAATACAATCTGATTGCCAGCCGCTTCTCGTGTCACTTCACCAGTACGGTCATGATAAGCACGGATAGAAATCGCTATCTTTCCTGCCATTGCGGCAGCTTCTGTGCGTGTTTCCCACAGCGGCTTTCCCGTCTCTTGGGCGATAATCTTTGCGATTTCTTCGCTATTTTGTTTCACCAACTCTGCAAATGCTAAAACAACCTTTTCACGGTCAGCAAAACTGGTTTTCTTCCAAGACAAATAAGCACTACGAGCAGCGGCAACAGCTTCTACAACCTGACTTGTGGTCGCACTTTTCCCCTGCCAAATTTCTTCATTATTGTAAGGGCTGATTGAGCTTATTGACTCGCCCTCACCTTGTTGCCACTTTCCGGCAATCCATTGAGTCATAATCATGTACCTTATCTATAACGCCAATATTCTCACTTTGTTCCCATCTTCCACTAACAACGCTTTTGCGACTTCTTCAGCCATCAATACACTCTCTGTTTCGTGGTCATACGCTAACTTGGCAGTAGTCGCACGAAAGTTTTCGAACGAAGTGTTACTGACTAAGTAGTCTTGCGAGCTTGAGTGTTCACAAATCTGCACGGTCGCTTTCGCAGAATGACGCACCGATTCAATGTTTTTTCGATCGCACTCAACCGTTGGACCCCCATCAAAAATATCCACATAATTTCGGCAACTGAAACCTTCTCGCTCAAGCAGTTTTAGAGCTGGCTTAGTATTGTCATGAACCTTGCCTATCACAGCCTGCGCTTCTGCACTGAGTAAGTTGATATAAATGGGCAGTTTTGGCATCAGATCGGCGATAAAACCTTTTTTACCAATGCCTGTCAGGTAATCTGCTAAGGTGAAGTCAATAGAAAAAAAGTGCTCTTGAAGCCATTGCCAAAATGGAGAATTACCATCAGCATCAGATACACCCCGCATTTCAGCGAAAATAGTCTCGGAAAATCTCTCAGGGTGCTCAGCCATCATCAAGAAACGACATTTAGACATCAGTCGGCCATTCAACCCTTTACGAAAGCTTGGCCGCAAAAATAGTGTACAGATCTCGCTGCAACCGGTGTAGTTATTGCCAAACGTTAGCAATTTCACCACATTATTTACCCCTAGTTTCGGGGATGAGTGAACCACTTTACTAATGTGATAGGAATAAAACGGAACATCCCACCCGATAGAAGCTTCTATCCCTGTAGTTCCAGCAATTTCACCTGTCTCGCTATCGAAGCCAACCATGAGATAACCTTCGTCTCCAGGCTCTAAAACTTCGGATTTGCTAAAACTATATTCTGAGTGTTGAATTCGATTAGTGAGAAGTTCTTCATTTACGGGTAAAGAAGTGAAGCCATGACCAGATTCTACAGCGCACTTGTGCAGTGCATCGTAATCGTCCATGGTAATAGGTCGAACCACCAGCATCGATACTTCCTCCTGACGCTAAATTAGGCCTAAGGGAAGCCCCTTAGACCATACCTATACCAAATTAACCTGAGGATAAGAATTTTCTATAAATAGATAAGCTTTCAATGCATCTTCAAGTCATTTCGGCATACAAACTAAATAATTGAAGCAATCGCTTTATCGAGTTTCGCTAGTCCCTCTTCGATATCTTGCTTTGAAATAACAAGTGATGGAGTAAATCGAACGACGTTAGCACCAGCCACTAATAACATTAGTCCGTGCTTGCCCGCTGCAACTAATACATCACGAGCACGACCTTGCCATTCCTCGTTGAGAGCCGCACCAATCAGAAGGCCTTTACCGCGAATCTCGCTAAATAAGTTGTACTTAGCATTGATTGCTTCTAGTCCAGATCTAAATAACTGCTCGCGTTCTTTAACGCCTTCCAGCGTTTCTGATTTGCTTACAATATCTACCACAGCTTCAGCGACCGCACATGCCAATGGATTACCGCCATAGGTTGAGCCATGAGTACCAATTTTTAAATGTTTGGCTAACTCAGTCGTGGTCAGCATCGCACCTATTGGGAAACCTCCGCCTAGTGATTTCGCCGTACTTAAGATATCGGGTGTCACCCCTAAACCTTGATAGGCATAAAAATCGCCAGTGCGACCATTACCGGTTTGTACTTCATCAAAAATCAATAATGCGTTGTGTTTATCGCAAAGCTCTCTAACCGTCTTAGCAAATTCATCACTTGGAGAGACAATGCCACCTTCACCTTGCAGTGGCTCCATCATGACTGCGCACGTTTTGTCAGACATATGCGCTTTGAGAGCTTCCACATCGTTATATTCTAGATGGGTGACATCGCCAGGTTTTGGTCCAAAACCATCGGAATAAGCGGCTTGCCCACCGACAGTCACAGTAAAGAAAGTACGACCGTGGAAACCCTGTTTGAAAGCAATAATTTCAGATTTTTCTGGACCATGAATATCTGCTGCCCATCGGCGAGCTAACTTTAATGCCGCTTCATTCGCTTCAGCACCAGAGTTAGCAAAAAACACTTTTTCTGCAAAACTAACTTCAGTTAACTTTTTAGCGAGTCTAAGCGCTGGCTCATTGGTCATGACATTACTAAGATGCCAAATCTTTTGTGATTGCTCGTTAATTGCAGCAACCATAGCCGGGTGACAATGCCCCAAACAACTCACCGCAATGCCACCAGCAAAGTCAATGTACTCGTTACCTTGTTGATCCCAAACTCTAGAGCCTTCACCCTTAACTGGAATCATCTCCATTGGGTTGTAACAAGGCACCATGACTTCATCAAATAACCCACGCTCTACTTTATTTCCTAATGTCATTGCTCACTCCTATCAATGCCACACGCTAGCTCGAACGCCTATCTATCGCAGCAAGAATATAATGTTTTGAATTTAGCAGAATGTGGCATTTTATTTACATTTAATTAACCATTTCAATAGTGAATTATTCTTACCACTGGCGCTCATAGCCAATATTAGGCATAAGAAATGACTAAATATGCAGCAAAAATACTGGCAACTAACACCTTCTTTTATAATGGGTTAAATGACAAGTAATAAAGAGGTTGATTTTAAGTTTGACGTTTTTTACCGAACGGCAGAACGAATATTCTTGCAAACGAGAAGAATTGGGCAGTTTAGTTAACCGATACCAAAAAGAAGATGTTGATCACAAAAATTACACATTTAAGAAGTTGTCTAGCAGCTCATAACCCTGTTGAGTTTTAATGGACTCTGGGTGAAATTGAACTGCATAGATAGGTAATGTCTTGTGCTGATAACCCATAATCTCATCTCGGCTTCCATCCGCAAATGCAGTCCAAGACGTAACCTCAAAACAGTCTGGCAAAGTCTCTTTGCAAACAATAAGTGAATGATAGCGAGTCACAGTTAAAGGGTTATTTAAGTTTGCAAACAAACCTTTAGACGCATGTCTAATGGGGGAGGTTTTACCGTGCATCACCGACCTCGCCTTTATCACCTCCCCACCAAAGACTTGCGCGATAGCTTGATGGCCAAGGCAAACGCCCAAAATCGGCAACTTTCCTGCAAAATGTTCTATCGCTTGCAACGAGATCCCAGCTTCATCTGGCGTACAAGGTCCAGGTGAAATGACCAAATATGAAGGTGCCATTGCTTCTATATCTGCTAACGACACTTCATCATTACGTACAACTTCGACTTCAACATTTAGTTCACGGAAGTACTGATATAAGTTGTAGGTAAAAGAGTCATAGTTGTCGATGATAACCAGCATAATATTGGGTCTGCGTTGCGATAAAAGGTGTTCACTTCTCAGTGGCAGCTATTGTGCAGTTCAGAAATAGAAAGGCAAGAAAAAATTCGTCATCAAGGCAGAACAACTGCAGTTTGGTATATCGACGCTCTCCCAATAACCCCTTAGCTACCAACAATAATATTGGTAGTGAATAAGCCTCTTTTTCGCTTATACTGTGCCACCAATTGTGACTTCTGCTGCTATCAATTGGTTAAATTTCCAGCTAATTACTCGGCGAAATTTTCGAGAACGTATGACTTAATAGGTGATCAGCTTGATACATATCCACCACTTAATCGATTCAATGAAGCCATTACTGGAGCATTATGGATATCTTGCACTGATCGTTTCTATTTTTTTTGAAGGCACCGGTATCCCTTTACCAGGCCAATCAGTACTTATAACTGCTTCAATTCTAGCTTCTCAAGGAGTAATGAATTTCCCGCTAGTTATCACTGTAGGCTGGATAAGTTGTTTTATGGGAAACACCTGCGGCTATTTTATCGGGTACTACTTCGAGAGTTGGCTGGCTAAAAAAGGCTACATCTCTGAGAGCAAATTGCAAAAAATGCATCAGAAAATTCAAAAATACGGCCCTACTGTCTTGGTCATTAGCCGTTTTGTTGAAGGCTTAAAACAATTTATGCCCTTGGCTTGTGGAATGGCTAAGATGTCTAAAAAAGCATTTTTTATTGGCAATGCAATTGCCTCGACGCTGTGGGTGATTGTATTTAGTGTTTTGGTCAACTACATATTTGCACATTTAGACAACGTACTGCACTTTTATCATCACCACAAAATTCTACTTTGGGGCTTAACTGGAGTTGTTATCGCAGCGATTGCTTACTTTATTCTGAGTAAAAGACGTCAATAATTTTGGTTGCTTTTGCTTTTGCTTTTGCTTTTGCTTTAAACAACAGCTGTAGAAAATCATATCTTTCACAAGAGCGAACAGCCAACTGTGATATATTGCGCGCTCAACTCAAGTGGCTAAAGAATAAAACAACAGATTTATGAACAAATTTAAACTCGCGATGTTGACAGTAGGTGCAGCGCTCGCACTGTCAGGGTGCCAAACTATCAACCCACAGAACATCCAAACTACCGCTTCAAAACAAACCATTGAGACCGCAAAAAAAGATGTCGCTCAGTTCCATCACGTAAATACATTCGATATCAAAGTATACGATAATGGCGTGATATATCTGAAGATGAGAAAGCCACCAGGTACTGTTTGGATAACCACAGAAACCAATGAAGTGGGTTATCGAGTTTCTTGTGAGACTTTTAAATATTTCGTCGAAAAGGGAATGGTAGTGAGAGTGAACTTCCAAGGTGGCACAACCGAAGACTACGACCTTGCTCGCTGCGAAACTGAAACACCGACAAATTTTTTCGCTAACAAGAAAAGCTAATTCACTTTTCTACAAATAATAAGCCCCTTGAACTCATCTGAGTCCAAGGGGCTTTTGCTAAATAATGAATCTACGGTCTTGCGACAAAACCAACCGCTTCATAGGCTTTTGCCAACGTAACCGAGGCGCGAGCAGAGGCTTTTTCTGCACCTTCTTTCATGACGGAATCTAAGTAAGCACGATCCTCACGAATTCGCTTGTATTCAGCTTGAACAGGCTCAAGCATCGCCACAATCGCCTCACCCACATCTTTCTTAAACGGACCGTACATTTCCACGCCTTGGTATTGCGCTTCAATCTCTACAAAGCTTTTTCCTGTAGCGGCTGCATACAGTCCCATCAAATTAGAAATCCCAGCTTTGTTTTCGATATCGTAAGCAATACGCGGCGGAGTTTCAGTATCTGTTTGCGCTTTGTTAATCTTCTTAAGGATAGATTTTGGGTCTTCAAGCAGTGTGATCACGTTCTTGCGATTGTCATCCGACTTAGACATTTTCTTCGTCGCATCTTGAAGGCTCATAACACGTGCGTTCACTTTCGGAATATATGGCTCAGGTACAGTAAAAATTGGGTTATCTGCACCATAGATATTGTTAAAGCGCGTCGCGATATCACGTGCTAATTCTAAGTGTTGTTTTTGGTCATTACCCACTGGCACTTGATGCGCACCATAAAGCAGGATATCGGCTGCCATCAATACCGGATAACCAAACAAACCCGCATTGACATCATTCGCATAACGACTAGATTTGTCTTTAAACTGCGTCATACGACTCAACTCACCCATTTGGGTATAGCAGTTAAGAAGCCAACCTAATTGAGCGTGTTCTGGTACGTGTGACTGAACAAATAACGGGCTCTTTTTAGGGTCAACACCAACGGCAAGACAGATTGATAACGCATCTAATGTGGCTTCATGCAGAGCTTGCGGATCTTGACGAACCGTAATCGCGTGAAGATCAACAACACAATACTGGCAATCGTAGTCATCTTGCATTTGTTGCCATTGACGAAGAGCACCCAAGTAGTTACCAATACTTAGTTCACCAGAAGGTTGAACACCACTCAATACGATGGGTTTGCTCATAGGTTTTATTCCTTAGACTTCTTAATAAAATTCGATTTAAGCTGTGCCAGTTAATAAGTACACAGCGGGTTCAGTGTACTCATTAACCAGTATTTTTCTAGTGAAAAATCGGGGAAGATGAAAATTAGGCTGTTACAGAGACTAGCTCTATCAGTTCTAGCAAAGAGTCAGCAACATAATCGGGCTTGGAATCTGCGATTGGCTCGCCGTGATTGTAACCATAGGTAAGTGCGAAAGAGTGACAGCCGGCATTTTGAGCAGCGCGAATATCATTTTTGGAATCGCCTACCATCAGCATTTCTTCTGACTTAAGCTTGTATTTGCTTAACAGCCAATTAAGAGCTTCAGGATCTGGCTTTCGGTTAGAAAAGGTATCGCCACCAATAACATCTGAAAAAAAGACGTCTAGGCCATGCTGAGCCAACACTTCAGGCACAAACTTAGAAGGTTTGTTGGTCACTAACGCAAGCTTGAAGCCTGCCT
Source organism: Vibrio sp. A37 (assembly GCF_059777565.1). Taxonomy (NCBI): domain Bacteria; kingdom Pseudomonadati; phylum Pseudomonadota; class Gammaproteobacteria; order Vibrionales; family Vibrionaceae; genus Vibrio; species Vibrio sp. A37. Next base: position 171,829 of record NZ_JBLNLI010000005.1, read on the forward strand.
CATGTAATTGAGCTAAAGCAGCTTTAGCATGAGGATAGAGGTGACTAAGACGATGGCCACCTTGTTCATAGTAGTCATCAAACAGCTGTCTAGCTTTAGCCAGTGTCTCTGAGCTCAATTGTTCCGATACTTGTATATTCTGGCTTAGAGAACGACCAATCAGTAAATCGGCACCGTTACCAACATAGTTTTTAACTTGCTCTAGACTAACTGAGGGAAAGCCTAAAGCCTTAACCGCCTTATCAGCGGCCTCTGCAAGATCTGGTACACTATCTAACAAGGTCCCATCAAGATCGAAAGCGATCAACTTTATTGTATTAAACGACATCTTTTATCCACAAGTAACTAAATTTGAGGTAGTTATTTAACCTTCGCTAGCTCAGCTCTCATCTGATCAATAACCTGCTTGTAATCCGGCTGACCAAAAATAGCAGAGCCCGCAACAAACATATCTGCACCAGCCGCAGCAATTTCAGCGATATTGTCTGCTTTCACCCCACCATCGATTTCTAAGCGAATATCTCGACCCGATTCAATGATACGTTGTTTTACCGCTCTAAGCTTATCCAGTGTGTGCGGGATAAATGACTGGCCACCGAAGCCTGGATTTACAGACATCAACAAAATCATATCAACTTTGTCCATGATGTAGTCTAGGCAAGTGAGAGGAGTCGCCGGATTTAGAACAACGCCAGCTTTGCAGCCGTGATCTTTTATTAACTGTAAGCTTCTATCGACATGCTCAGAGGCTTCTGCATGAAAGGTAATCATCGACGCGCCTGCATTAGCGAAATCTGGGATGATGCGATCTACTGGCTTCACCATCAAATGCACATCAATAGGTGCTGTAATACCATAATCACGCAAAGCCTTGCAGATAGGAGCACCGAAAGTCAGATTTGGCACATAGTGATTATCCATGACGTCAAAATGCACAACGTCTGCTCCAGCTGCTAATACGTTTTCAACCTCTTCGCCTAAACGAGCAAAGTCGGCAGATAAAATCGATGGAGCAATAAGAAAATCTTTCATGTCAGGCCTCTTGATTAGCGCGATATTTGAACTCTACGCGCTGATTCTACCTAAGCCTTCATTCAGATCATAGGTTGAATTGATACTTTAAAGCTTATTCGTTAAGAGGCGTGGAGCAACAAAGCTCTATTCTGGTTCTTTTGGCATGTATAGAGCCAATAGCTCATCGACTTTATTTCGACCATTACCATTGCGACTAATGGTGCGTTTCACCTTGACTACATTGAGCGTAGCGCCATGATATAAACGCCTAGTTAACGTCGTATCGTGATTGGAAATAAGAACAGGAATACCGCGCTTTAATGCTGCCGTTTCTGATACGTCGGCGAGAGCAGCTTGATCATCGAGAGTAAAGCCATTTCCTGAGTAGGATGTAAAGTTCGCTGTTGTAGACAAAGGGGCGTATGGAGGATCGCAATATACCACACCACCCTTGCGCGTTTTTTTGAATGTGTCTGAATAACTCTGACATACAAAGGTTGCTTTCTTTGATTTCTCGGCAAAAAACTCTAATTCTGCTTCTGGGAAATAGGGCTTCTTGTACGAACCAAAAGGCACGTTAAATCCACCTTTTTTGTTGTAGCGGCACAATCCGTTGAAGCCAAAGCGGTTCATATAGAGAAAAGCCAACGACCGATACATGACGTCGTCAGTTTGATTAAACTGAGCTCTAACATCCAAATAGGCTGCTTTGCGATTGTTTTCAGGAGTAAACCAACGTTTCGCCTCAGAAATGTATTTTGTTGGCTCTTTTTTAAGCAGATTGTACAAGTTGATCAAGTCGGGATTGATATCTGCTAGGAGGTACTGTTCATAGTCGGTATTTAAAAATATCGACCCTGCTCCAACAAAAGGCTCAACCAACTTTCGAGCAGGAGGCAGATGGCGCTGAATGTCTTCTACAAGGCTGTATTTTCCACCTGCCCATTTCAGAAAGGCTCGTCTTTTCATTTCCTGCTCAATTTACCCGGAGTTTGTTGTTCTTTTGAGATTAAATTTTGTTCGCAAAAGGCCAACGCGACCCTAGGCAACAATAAGGCTGCGGAATGTAACATATTTTCACGCGAAGCTCAGCGTTAATTCGCACGATTTATTTCTCTTTGCACCTGACTTAAAGATTTCGCCCAAGGCCCGACACTTTGCAGATTCCGTGGAAGCGTATCTACCGCATCGCGTGCTAACTGAATTGTTGGGTAATTATCGTACGTGACAATATACCAATCCTTGCCACTTCGCACTGTTGGATAGACAAACACCTTGTTATTTAGCTGATACTTATCAATGAATTGCTTAACTTCAGGCAGAGTATTTACTGCTGCTAGTTGCAAGGTATAACTTCTTGGAGAAAATGCTTCGAGTTGTTTAGTAGAAAATACAACTTGAGTCGGTTTAATCTGAACTTCTGTGCTAGGTGGTGGGTTGATAGTCGATGTCGAAGTTGCTGCGGTGGCCGCCGCATTGTTATCGCTGACTTGAGAGGTGTTTTGAGTTTGCGCTGTTGCTGGAGTCTTCGGAGATTCATCCTGCATTAATTTATCTACGATAGCCGATGACACAACGACACGATTTTTGTCGCTATCCACCTGGCCAACGCTGGCCGTTTTCGCTACCACTTGAGGTGGTAAAGAAGTCGAGTCGTCAACCGCATTAGAGTCTATTGCTTTTTGAATAGCAACGGCTTGAGGGTTAGATGTTTGGGCAGCTGTATTTTGTTGCCCTGCCGTTCGTTCATTTTGCTCAGCAGAGGGTAACGTCGGAATGGCGGTTTGCTCTTTTGGGGTTTGGGAGGCAATGTTGCTCACTTGGCTATCTGGGCTCGGCTGCCCCAATAACCACCAATAACCACCGCCTACGATAACCGCTAACAAAACCACTAACATCGCTATTTTTGTTGGAGATCCTACCATCGAACGTATGATGATCCGCTTTGTCACTTTCTGTTCTCCTAATCTCATTATTTCACCAGGCAGCAACTTAACCTTTCGGTAGGCATTTCGAACTCGTCGCTCCATATCATCTTCGACAAAACGTATCACTAATTGTTCAAAGAATCGATCTGCTTCTTCTTGATTTAACGCGTCAATTTCAATATCGATAGGTTTTTGTTCTTGACCGTGACTCAGTCGAGATAACGTGGATTCCGTTTGCTTCGATTGCGAGAATAGCAACACATTCAGCGTCCAATGAGGACAAGCTTGCGTCTCTTGGACTAGGGTCCATAACTCCCCTAAAAAGCCGTCCGTCAAATGATGGGCATCATCGACAACAATCACAATGTCGCACGCTTCATCTTCTAGAAGCGCAGAGAAAGTCTCAACGAGTGAATCTTGGGGATTAAACAGCGGATCAGAAAATAATTGAGTAATCAGTATAGAGCGGTGTTGCTCATCATCTTGGCTGGGATGGCACATGATTAACGCTTGATTTTTATCTTCTGACCAAGCCTCCAAGTAGCGATGAGCAATCCAAGACTTTCCAGCGCCTTTATCACCGCTAATGGTTACCAGATTTGAGCCGAAGTTAGTAAGTAGCTGTATACGCTCTAGTAATTCTACTTGAGATTCTAACTCCAACACACGTAATTCATGCGCTAAGCTCATTCAGCCATCCCGTGGGCTTTCCCTTTAAGTTAAGAAGAAATTAGATTGTACGACAATAATTTATCGCGTCTTCAATTACCGATTCAGGTACGTTCTTCACAACTTTCGCTGTACCAATACTGGTTGGTAAAATTAACCTAAGTTCACCTGCTAATACCTTTTTGTCACGCATCATGTGACGCATAAAATCATTGAAAGACATGCTTTCTGGTGTACGAACCGGTAACTTAGCTTTTTTCAGTATAGTTACAATCCTGTCAACTTGCTGTGCGGTAATTAAACCTTGATATTCAGCGGTTTTCGCCGCCATTGCAGTACCCGCAGACACCGCTTCACCATGTAACCACTGACCATACCCAAGCTCTGCTTCAATCGCATGACCAAAAGTATGCCCAAGATTCAGCAAAGCGCGAATACCAGACTCTTTTTCATCTTGTGCTACCACTTCCGCTTTAATTTGGCAGCATCTGGCAATAGCGTACGTTAATGCTTTCTCGTCGAGAGCATACAATTTTTCAAGGTTTTGCTCTAACCAAGAGAAAAATTCACCGTCATAGATGATGCCGTACTTGATCACCTCAGCAATGCCAGCTGCAAATTCCTTTTCCGGTAGTGTCGAAAGGCACTCTATATCTATCACCACAGATTGTGGCTGATAAAATGCGCCTATCATATTTTTACCAAGCGGATGATTGACAGCAGTTTTACCACCAACTGACGAATCCACTTGTGATAGTAGCGTTGTTGGCATCTGAATAAAGTCGACTCCGCGCTGATAGCACGCAGCAGCAAAACCGACCAGGTCACCAATCACTCCCCCGCCTAAAGCAATAAGTGCTACATCTCGGCTATAGTTACCTTCCAATAAAAAAGTCATTACCGTATTGAAGGTATCTAATGATTTGAACTGTTCACCATCAGGTAGTTCAAGTAACGAGGTAGCACAACCTAATTGCGCTAATTGATTAAGGACTTTCTCAGCATACAAAGGTGCGACAGTCTCATTGCTGATGATGACGACTTTTTGTTTGCTAGATAAGTGTGGGGAAAGATATGCCGAATCACTGAATAATCCGGCACCGATAGAAATTGGGTAGCTCCGCTCACCTAAATTGACCGTAATCCGATCCATGGCTTGCACTCCAAATAAAAATTATGATTAGCGTTCTTCTAACATTTTTACTATTTGGTTGGCTACCACTTTCGCACTTTGATCATCAGTACGAACAGTATAATCTGCCACTTCTTCATACAAACCATTGCGTTCGCTAGCTAGATCCTCGAGAACTTCTCTTGGATTGTCTGTTTGCAGCAATGGACGTTTTTTATCTCGGTTAGTACGCGCCAGCTGTTTGTCGATTGTCGTTTCTAAGTAAACAACGACACCTCTTGCAGACAAACGGTTGCGGTTGTCTCGGCTTTTAATAGAGCCGCCACCTGTCGCTAGAACAATACCTTGTTGTTCTGTTAGGTCATTAATAACGGCTTCCTCACGTTTACGGAAACCATCTTCACCTTCGACATCAAATACCCAAGCGATATCTGCGCCAGTACGCTCTTCGATCACTGTATCAGAGTCGACGAACTCCATATGCAGTTGTTGAGCAAGGTGTCTACCAATTGTGCTTTTGCCGGCCCCCATTGGGCCAACTAAGAAAATATTGCGTTTATCAGCCATGTTAAGCAGTAATTTACAACGTTAATTCAATGACATCGCCACAAGAAAGTCAGTCTAAACTAACATTTAAGACGCTTGTGGCACCGATTCCTCACAGATAATTCGTGATAAGACCCGAAATTATCTAGATATGATGGCATTAATGCAACTTTATTTTTTTGCTACACTCATCTTTCAGCACTCATTACATTCGGCGTAACAAAGATAACTAACTCACTTCTCGTTTTCTGTTCATAATTACGACGAAATAGAGCACCTAGCAAAGGTAAGTCTCCCAGCACGGGAACTTTCTCTGCTACTTCAATGATACTATTTTGATGAATCCCCCCAAGTACTAACGTTGCACCATCATTTACTAGTACTTGGGTTCCAATTTTTTGCGTATCAACTGCCACCGCCTCACCTGTACCTGTTTGAACTACATCGCCAGGGTGATCTTGCGTTACATCGATATCTAATAAGATTCGATGGTCCGGCATTATCTTCGGTGTCACAGTTAAACTCAATACAGCTTTCTTAAATGATACAGAAGTTGCACCACTTGACGAAGACTCCGAATAAGGTATCTCCGTTCCTTGCTCTATGTAAGCAGGGTTTAGATCGGTGGTAATTAACCGGGGACTGGAAATAATTTCTGCTTTTGATTCTCTTTGCAAAGCGGAAAGTTCCAGATCCAGCAATGCGCCACTACCAAACTTAGCTACTTGAAATGCCAACGTTGCCGCACCTGTGCTGGTTGCAGGCAAATTCACATTAAACAAGTGATCAATACCGGATGAGTCTATATCCAGCGAGGCCGGATTGACAACTTGACTTGCAGAAGTATAGCTCCACTTAACTCCCAATTCATCCAAATTTCCTTCTTTAATTGATACAATTCTTGCTTCTATTTGAACTTGTTTCTTTTCTATATCAATCAGTGAAAGGAATTCATTGACTACATCAATTCTCTCGGGTTGGTCTGTGACGATAATAGCATTTGCATTAGGTAGCCTAGTTAACGAGCCATACTCAGACAATAAAGAGCTTCCCCCTTCCCCGTTAATGAGATCCATCGCTTTAGCTGTATCAATATACTTAACATGAAATATTTTGCTATTTAAGGAAGGTTGTCTGTCCATTGTTATTTGAGAGCTAACCTCTTCAGCAGTAGATACAAGTATAATGTTTCCTTCAACCTGCCGAACTAAACTCTTCATTTTTAATATAGTATCTAATGCTGTTCGCCAACTGACGTCTTGCAGCCGGATAGAAAGGCTGCCAGATACGGCATCTGAGATAACGATATTAAAATCACTATACCCCGCCAACAGTTGTAGAACATTGCGAATGGGAATATCCTGAAAATCTAGGTTAAGCAATGCTTCAGATTTTGCCTCCAATACATCTCGTTGCATTTGAGGACTCTCTGTGGGTTCTTTTGCTTCAACTGAACAACAAAAACTTAAGAAAAGTATTAGCAGAGAATTTATAGGTAAGGGTCTATTTGTACATACGCCCACTAGTATTACCTCAATAAAGTTATCGTTTTAGGTAAATTGCAATTCTCCAAGCTTCCGCTGTTATTATTTATTATCAATTCATTAGCAGTAATACCCGCGACTTGACCATAGTTAAAGCCAATAGACTCTCCAATAGCTAAGGTTCTCAATTCACCTAGCGGAGTAGCCACAATGGCCTTTTTTCCGTGAGAAAATTCCACATAGCCAAAATACTTCATCGCTTCGACAGGTACTTTTATCTCAGCGGAAAATGTTGAACTCGGTAAATTTTCGCCGCACACCGAAAGATTGTGCTCAGACTCGTTCTTCAAATATGGGTGGATGAATATAGGCGGTGATTGCTGCTGTTTATATTTAGGAATCTCAGACAAGGACCAATCAGAAAAAAGCTGCACCTGAGAGTTTGAATATTGACTCTCTGCGACCGTTGTAAGGTTGTCTAATCGAACGACAAATTGATCAAGAGAATCAGTATTCGCCTTACAAGCTGTTAGTATCAGAAAAGAAAAAAGAAAAAAACATTTACAATGCATTACTAACTACATATTCCGTCAATACAATTTAGCCGCATCAAAATAGCTCGCATATAAAGTGATACTTCTTCGCTTTCACGTCCAACACGCTTCCATTCGATTGTTTTAGTGGTGATTAAATAAGGAAGGTAAGAGACGTTCTGCAGAAAATAACCAATATCGTTCCAATTACTCGTCACTTGTATTAACAATGGGTATCCCACAAATAGCCCTTCTGTCTGTAATTCGCCCCATTGAAGTCGCACGATAGATACTTCGGTCTTTTTCGCAATGCTATGCATATCGGCCATTAGCTGAGCTCTATTCGACAACATTTCAGTATTCAAAGGTGAGCCTGCAAGCTGTCTTTTAAGTACAGAGAGCCTATTTGCTAGCTGAGCATGATTTTGAACTTCTTGGACTTGCTTTAGCAGAGCTACCTTAAGACCATGCTCTTTATCAGTTGCAACTTCTAAAGCCACTAATTTTTCTGATAAAAAAATCCGCCACCCCACAATAAGGATAAATAGAAACAAACCTATCATTAAGATAAACTTGGCGAGTTTAGACGTTATAAACCATTGTTCGATATCTAGGTTACTAAATAGACTCTTACTTGTTGCTATCTTCATTGGACTCTAGAAAAAAAGACAGTGAGAAAGCATGCATTTCACTGCTATTACTCGTAGGTTTGTTCGCAATTGAATGTACTTTTACATTGCTTATTAAAGAGTGCTCCAACATAGTTTGTGCAACATTTGTGATACTTTCAGCTCGGCGGCTGACTCCTTCAATGTCCACTTTCATATTTTCTGCGGTCACTCTTTCAATATAAATATCGTAGGTTAACATTTCGCCTAGAAGGTTCATCAGCCAAACGGCCTTCCCGCGTTCAGACATAATATTATTTAGTATTCTCACGCGTTTTTGCAGCTCCGCGTACTTTTTCTTGACCTCGTAAAAATCACTCTTTTGCTGCCCAATTCTTAATGTTTGTTCGGTTAAAAACTGATTGCGTGATACTTGCAACTCGTACTGATTGGCTAAATAATCGCCTATAGACTTTAAAGCAAATAAAGCTAACAGACCGCTCACTAGCGACATCACCAATAAATTGCGTTTATTGACTTTTTGTTGCCACTTCCTCCAAGGCAAAAGGTTGATGTTACGCAATAGCTTCTCCGACACTCCAACATAGTCCGTTCAATGCAGCGCCTAGTGCTATCGAATATGCACCTGCTTTTTCGAGACAGATAAGTTCGCCGTCACTAAGCTTGTTAACTAGGCATGAAAATGGAGAAACTACTTCGCAAGGTAATTGAAGACTGGTTGCCACTACTGATATTTCTTTGTGTGTTAGATAACTTCCCCCAGTAAACCACACACCATCAATAGCGATGTCCTGCTTGTCGGCTATAAATCTGGCTATTTTATCGGCTACGCTCCTCTCTCTAGAAAACTCGTCTTTCGCGTCGTAAGCGGTCGTAATAGGGTTATGCTGATTGTCTAGGTTCGCTGTATAAAACAGTGGTAATAAATCTTTTGCTAGCATGCACATACGTAAGATACTGTGGCTAATGTCAACCAGAAGCCAACTCAATTTACTTTTTTGAAGACTAAGCCTCTGCCAAAGCCTAGTGAGACTTCTAACTTTAGTATCCATAAGTATTGGTTTTAGACCCGACTTTTTTAGAACACTAATATTGTTATCAACAAAAGATTTTTTGGTTGCATACACTGAATATTGCATCTCAGTGCAATTTTCTGATTTGTCTTTATCTATGCTTACTGGCATGTAGTCGATACTCAACTCTTCTGGAAGACACAAAACCAACTGTGCCATAGCTTGAGTCAAGGCATAGGTTCTCTCGCTCCCCTCTAATACACTATCTATATGTATTTCTTTGCTAATTACGAGGGAGTCATCGATAGCAATAGACACTTTGCGAGCATTTAATGGTAAGCTCTTTCTTAGTTCTTTGAGTTTCTTTACAATTTCCTGATAATCTTGCGTCAAGTTATCAGAGAATACGTAAAATTCTATCGGTATTTCTTTGTAACAGATAAGCCTTAAAGCTTGATTGACCTGCTTTAAGACGACGGCTTTTACACTTTTTGGACCAAAATCCAAACCAGTGATCAATGAGTTACCCATAAAACTGAGCTCCAATGTTTGCTTAGCTCAGTAATAATCAAGATGAATGATGAGTTCAATGTCATTCAAATTTGAGCTAAATTTATTAGCTCAGAATACAAAGGTATGCCGTATGGCAGCCCTAACTAATCAGGGATTCTCCGGTGAAGTTCATAAAGCGATTGTTTATTTTTTTCTTAGTTTGCACGGTTCTTGGAGTCGGTACTATCTTCGGTCTCTACATGTATGTAAAACCGTCTCTGCCTGACGTCGCAACGCTGAAAGATGTGAGATTGCAAACACCAATGCAGGTGTTTAGCCAAGATGGGAAGCTCATAGCTGAATATGGTGAGAAAAGGCGTATACCTGTAACATTCAGTGAGATTCCACAAAACCTTATCAATGCCTTAATTGCGACCGAAGATAGTCGCTTCTATGAGCATCCTGGATTTGATCCTATTGGTATTATTCGTGCTGCTTTCGTCGTTGCCATTTCAGGGCATGCGAAACAAGGTGCGAGTACGATAACCCAACAATTAGCAAGAAATTTCTTCCTCACTGACAAGAAAAGTATTATGAGGAAAATTAAAGAAATTTTTATTGCTGTACACATAGAACATTTGCTGACTAAAAATGAGATACTCCAGCTTTATATCAACAAAATATTCTTAGGTTATCGTTCATATGGTTTTGGCGCTGCAGCGCAAGTATATTTCGGCAAACCATTGCAGGACTTAGATCTAAGCCAAATAGCCGTACTCGCTGGCCTACCGAAAGCGCCTTCTACATTAAACCCGATTTATTCTGTAACCAGAGCCAGAGATCGACGCGATACCGTCTTGCAGCGCATGCTTGAGGAAAATTACATTACACCTCAGCAATTCAAGCAAGCTAAAGCAGAGCCTGTTGTTGCTAGCTATCATCCAGCGGAAATCCAACTGCATGCTCCGTATGTAGCAGAGATGGCAAGAGCGTGGGCTGTGGCACATTACGGTGACGAAGCCTATACCTCCGGCCTTAATATCTATACAACCGTAACGTCCAAGCTACAAAAAGCAGCGAACAATGCTGCCATCGATAACTTACTAAACTACGATGAAAGGCACGGTTATCGCGGACCTCAGCGAGTGTTGTGGCAACCAAACCAAACGCCATTCACTCAAGAGCAAATTCAAGCTGAACTAAAAAATACACCAACCTATGGCGAGTTAAGCCCTGCTGTTGTTACCGCTGTAAATAATCAAACTGCAACGGTTTGGGTGAAGAATCACGGCCAACAAACCATCATTTGGGATGGTATGAATTGGGCGAGAAAATTCATTACCGATGATCGTCAAGGCCCTGCTCCGAAAAGTGCCAATGACATTCTCGCCGTTGGTCAAGAAGTTTGGGTTCGTCAAGTCGAGACTCCGAAAAAGGACCAAGATAACTTTCCAGACAAAATGTGGGCACTTAGCCAAGTACCAAATGCCAATACAGCATTTGTGGCAATGAACCCTGAGAATGGAGCTATATTGGCGTTAGTGGGAGGATTTAACTACGTACACAGTAAGTTTAACCGCGCAACGCAATCCATTCGCCAAGTGGGCTCAAGTATCAAACCATTTATTTATTCGGACGCTCTAAATAGTGGCATGACGCTCGCGACATTAATTAACGATGCTCCAATTAATAAATGGGATAAGAGTCAAGGTACGGCATGGCGTCCACAAAACTCGCCACCAATTTATCTTGGCCCTACTCGTCTACGTATCGGATTGGCACAATCAATTAACGTCATGGCAATTCGCGTACTCAGAGCAGTCGGTTTAGAAAACGTTCGCCATTATCTAACTCGATTCGGCTTTAAACTCGATCACTTACCAGACTCAGAAACCATCGCTCTGGGTGCAGGCAGTTTAACTCCTGTTAGGCTAGCTCAAGGTTATTCGGTGTTTGCGAACGGTGGTTACTTTGTTAAGCCGTTCTTCATCAGCAAAATTGTTGGCCCTTATGGGGATGTGCTTTATCAAGCCAATCCAAGTGTGGTTTGCCAATCAAAAGACTGTGAAGCTGACGTGCCTGATGCAACCAAACCAAATACGGCTGCAACCGATCAAACAGACGATACCACTCAGTCACCTGACGCAACGAATAATGATACAGACAATCAATTAAATACGGTTGCCGCATCAACATCTGGTACCACGAATATTGACAAAATTATTCCGCCAACTGCACTCGTCAATAAAGATGAAATAGCGCAAACGGCTCCAGTTCCACCGAAGCCACACTATGCAAAACGTGTTATCTCACAGCAGAATGCTTTCCTAGTGAGACAAATGCTGTATAGCAATATTTGGGGTGGCGGTAACTGGGCAAAAGGTACAGGTTGGAATGGTACTGGTTGGCGTGCACAAGTTCTTCATCGCCGAGATATTGGAGGTAAAACAGGTACAACCAATGACTCGAAAGACACTTGGTATAACGGTTTTGGACCAGATATCGTCGCCACGGCATGGGTTGGCTTTGACAACCATAGCCGAGATTTAGGTCGCACAACACGTAACCCTAATCTTGGGAAGGATCAGATCTCTGGCGCAGAGTCTGGCGCAAAAACAGCAGAACCAGCTTGGATAGACTTTATGCGTGTCGCTCTGAAAGATCATCCAGAAAAAGAGCTTGTACTTCCACCGCATATCATCCGTGTACGGATTGACAGAGCGACGGGCTTATTGACAAATAAAACTGACTATACCTCTATGTTTGAGTACTTTATCCAAGGCACTCAACCTACGGAATACGTCAGTGATAGCTCCTCAGAAAATACCTCTGCAACGGAGCAGATTTTCTAAGCGGCAGCTAACGAGTCAATCTTGAAACTAAATTGGAGAGCAAATTTGCTCTCCAATTTTTATTTCGATCTAATTTATACAAGTAATGTTCGAATAAACTCCGCTAACTGCTCAAAGCGGCTTCTTAAAGGAGATCCTGGTCGATACGCCAAAACAATACTTCGAGTTGGAATTGGGTTGACTGCCTTAATGTAACAAACACCATCTTTTTGCTTTTCTTTTGGCAATGATAATTCAGGTAGTAGAGTAATACCTGCCCCCGCAGCCACCATATTTCTTAAGGTTTCCAAGCTAGTTGCTTTAAAGCGTTCATCATCTTTTGCACCCGCTGCAAAACAAAATCCTAACGCTTGGTCTCGCAAGCAGTGGCCATCACCAAGCGCTAACACCGTCTTACCATTGAGCTCAAGCATATCTAGCTCTGACAAATTTGACCATTCGTGCTCACAAGGAACCGCGATACTCATTGGCTCCTCATAAATCGGAATTTCTTTAAACGGCGCAGTCTCTTCCACTGAAGCCAACACTAAACAGTCAAGTTTCCCGTCTTCTAACTGCTGAACTAATTGATGAGTCTGCGCTTCATGAAGAAAAAGCTCCAACTCATTAAACTGTTCTTTTATTGCTGGAACAATCTTCGGCAAGATATAAGGGCCAACCGTTGGAATAAAACCAATATTCATTGGTCCACTCATTTCACCCGTTTGTTCTTTTGCCATCTCTTTGAAAACTTTTACTTCTCGCAAAATTCTTTTTGCTTGCTCGATAAGCTGTAGACCTGAATCAGTGAACAAAACGCGACGACTACTTCGTTCTAATAAAGGAGAACCGAGCTCATCTTCTAACTTTCTTATTTGGCCGCTAAGCGTTGGCTGACTGACAAAACAAGCTTCTGCCGCTTTACGAAAATGCTTATGTTCAGCGAGTGCGACCAAATACTCAAAATCCCGAATATTCATTAAACCTCCGATAGGAATTGGCTATCAATTTAATAAAACCAAACGATTGGAGCTATCAACATAACGTAATCATAATATATACAATAAATACAAAACAGCAGCGAATAGTCGTTAGCAAAATATCTTACAAACGATTAACCAGAAAAGAAATTAGGAAGAAATTATGCCAGTAAACAAAGAAGGCCAATCCGTACCACAAGTGACATTTCCAACTCGCCAAGGCGATTCATGGGTCAATGTAACAACCGACGAAATCTTCAAGAATAAAACGGTTATCGTATTTAGCTTACCTGGTGCGTTTACACCAACTTGTTCATCTAGTCATTTACCTCGTTATAACGAGCTGTTTTCCGTGTTCCAACAACATGGTGTCGATGAGATTGTATGTGTATCCGTCAATGACACCTTCGTAATGAATGCTTGGAAAAGCGATCAAGAAGCTGAAAATATTACCTTTATCCCAGACGGAAATGGCGAGTTTACCGCTGGCATGGACATGCTAGTAGACAAAAATGATCTCGGTTTTGGTCAACGTTCATGGCGCTATAGCATGCTGGTTAAAAACGGCACCATTGAGAAGATGTTTATAGAACCAAGCGAGCCAGGCGACCCATTCAAGGTGTCAGATGCAGACACTATGCTTGGCTACATTGCACCAGAGCACAAAATACAAGAGTCCATCACTGTGTTTACTAAACCAGGCTGCCCGTTCTGTGCCAAAGCAAAACAAGCACTGATTGACCAAGGTCTACAATATGAAGAGGTCGTGCTAGGCAAAGATGCGACGACAGTAAGCCTAAGGGCGGTGACTGGTCGTACGACCGTGCCTCAGGTTTTCATCGGTGGAAAACATATTGGTGGCAGCGAAGAGCTAGATTTGTACCTGGCAAAATAGCAACAAAGTCGCCTAAGTCTTTTCGGTCTTAGGTGCTTTTAATCAACCTGTATTAGCACGGTGAAAATAGTATGAAGCAGTTAAATGTAGATGTAGCAGTGATTGGTGGCGGTACGGCTGGATTAGGAGCCTACCGAGCAGCGAAAGCACATACCGAAAGTGTTGTGATGGTCGAAGGCAGCGTATACGGAACCACCTGCGCGCGAGTTGGGTGTATGCCTTCAAAGTTATTGATAGCCGCTGCAGAAAGCGTCCATCAAATAGAAAAAGCACCTGGCTTTGGCATCTACCCTCAAGGCAAAACAAAAATTAATGGCCGAGAAGTAATGGATCGTGTCAAGCGAGAAAGAGACCGATTCGTTGGCTTCGTACTAGAAAGCGTTGATGAAATTCCCGCGAAAGACAAAATTGGTGGATACGCGAAGTTTGTCGATGACAATACATTGATGGTCGGTGATCACACGCAAATAAACGCCAAACGAATTGTCATTGCGACTGGTTCTAGGCCAGCATATCCCGCCGTTTGGAATGAGCTAGGCGATAAACTCATTGTCAACGATGACGTATTTGAATGGGACGATCTTCCTCAATCAGTCGCGGTATTTGGTCCGGGAGTAATTGGACTGGAACTTGGACAAGCTCTGCACCGTTTAGGCGTTAAGGTTAAGATCTTTGGTGTTGGGGGTCAGATTGGGCCGCTCACCGATCCTGAAGTCATGAGCTACGCTGACAAATCATTTCAAGAAGAGCTATATCTCGACGCAAACGTTAATGTAGAGAGTATGAAGCGAGTCAGTACTTCTGAAGGAGATAAAGTTGAGATTCAGTTTATCAACCATGAAGGAAAATTAGAGACCAATATCGTTGATTACGTACTGGCGGCTACAGGTAGAAGACCAAATACCGACAAACTCGATATTGAAAACACTAGCATTGAATTGGATGAAAAAGGCGTACCGACTGCCGAACCTTACACAATGCAAACATCGGTAGAACATATATTTATCTCTGGTGATGCAAGCAATCAAATCCCTTTACTTCACGAAGCGGCCGATCAAGGAAAAATTGCAGGCGATAACGCTGGTCGGTTCCCTGATATTCGCACTGGGCTTAGACGCTCGACCATATCCGCGGTGTTTACCGATCCCCAAATTGCCATGGTCGGCGAAAGCTATCGCCAGTTGACAGATCGTTTAGGTCAATGTGGCTGCTTCGCAACAGGTGAAGTGTCATTTGAGAACCAAGGCCGCTCAAGAGTGATGCTAAGAAACAAAGGCACTTTACATGTCTATGCAGAACAAGGAACCGGACGATTCCTTGGTGCAGAAATGATAGGACCTGACGCAGAGCACTTAGCGCACCTGTTAGCTTGGGCACATCAAAGCAAAATGACAGTATCGGAAATGTTAGATATGCCATTTTATCATCCTGTGATTGAAGAAGGTGTGAGAACTGCCCTTCGAGATGTAAATGCAAAACTGCATTTAGGACCAGAGATGATCAAACATTGCTTGGATTGCGGACCTGGATGTTAAACTAAGCATAAATATCTTGGCTTAGAATTAGCCGCAGAAAAGAAAAAAGCCCCAAAACCAATACTGGTTTGGGGCTCTCTTAGATTTTTCTAAGAAAAAGCAGTGGTACAGTAATAGACCGAGCTCTTTCCTAAATGTTCCCTAAAATTGTAATTATTTTTAAGAAAATTTTAAAGTAACTACTTTTCAACATGTTATGCAACATTGCATTTAGCAATAATTTGCTCAACTAGGTTTACTTCCAGTGCAACTTCATCGCAAGCATGCTGACGAGGGCATTGTTCACAGTCTTTAAGGACTTTCTCAGGCAATAAGGCTTTTGAGGTCGGAATAAAGTGCTGCTTCATAAAGAACTCAGGTGTACGAGTTAGTACAAACACTTTTTTAATCGCCATCTTACGCGCTTTGTTCACTAAGTGCTGCACAATAGCGCTACCTTGTCCCTGCCCTTGCCAACCCGCTTCAATTCCCAACGAGCGTATTTCGGCAAGTCCAGAGTCATAAACATACAAAGACGCGCATCCTGTCACTTCCCCATGATGCTCTGCAACGGCGAAGGAACCGATATCACGCACCAGCTCACTGCGGGAACGAGGCAGATTCTCACCCATATTCGCCCAGTAGGTCACCATGCCTTCTAAGGATTCGATATCAGTTAATCTAGCCGAGCGCACTTTCACATCTAAGTTGTCTCTTTGCGCTAAACGTTTCGACGCTTGACCAATTGCAAAGGAGACTTGCTTGTGGGAAACGCCGCCGAGCGCACTTCGTTTCTCTAGACACGACTCAATAGTGAGAATTTCATATACATCTTCCTCGATGACACTAGAGAAAGCTTTGAGATCTTCGAGTGGCAGTTCTTCAAGGGCGCAGTGCTTGGAAATCGCATCCACCACCGCAACACCAACAATATGGTGCGCTTCTCTAAATGGAATGCCTTTCGCGACCAAGTAATCGGCAAGTTCTGTTGCGTTAGCATAACCTTGCTGAGCTGCTTCCAGAGTACGCTCTGAATTCACTTTAATGCCGTCAAAACATAGAGCCGCCATTTCTAAGCAGTCGTTCCACGTATCCAGTGCATCAAATAGACCTTCTTTGTCTTCTTGCATGTCTTTGTTGTACGCAAGTGGCAAAGCTTTCACTGTCATCATCATGCTAGCTAGAGAGCCATAAACCCTACCAGTCTTACCACGAATCAACTCCAGTGCATCTGGATTTTTCTTTTGCGGCATCAATGATGAACCTGAGGTCACCGTATCTGCCAATTCAATAAAGTTAGACTCACCTGAGTTGTAGAAAATCATATCCTCAGCAAGGCGAGAAAGGTGCAGCATCGACATTGAAGCAACAGACATCAGCTCAACCACGTGGTCGCGGTCAGACACAGAATCAAGAGAGTTTCTGGTTGCTCTTCTAAAACCTAAATTGTGAGCAAGTTTCTCTCTATCAATTGGGTAAGCAGTGCCAGCCAAAGCACCAGAGCCTAACGGACAAGTATCAAGCCTTTTGATTGCATCAGACAAACGAGAATAATCACGTTCGAACATCTCAACATAAGCTAAACACCAATGAGCAAAAGTCACTGGCTGAGCTCTTTGCAGATGAGTGTAGCCCGGTAAAACTGTATCTTGGTGATTGCTTGCGACTTCAACCAACTGAGACTGAAGCTTATCGAGTGCGATAAGAAGCTGGTTTCCTTGCTGGCGACACCATAGCTTGAGATCGGTAGCCACTTGATCATTTCTAGAACGGCCTGTGTGTAGCTTTTTGCCTAAATCACCGACCTTGCTAATCAGCTGCTGCTCTACCCAAGAGTGAATGTCCTCTGCAGATGAATGCAATATCTGACTAGGGTCTTCCATTACTTCGAGCTTGAGTTCGTTTAACGCAAGCTCTAGTTTTTGTTGCTCGTCTTCGTTTAGCACGTTGACCGAAAGCAAGGCCTTGGACCATGCAATAGAGCCCACAATGTCCTGCTCGGCCAATCGGTAATCAAAGCGCAATGAATCATTAAACTCTTTGAACCGTGTGTCTGCCGCTTGGGTAAATCTTCCGCCCCATAATGCCATTGTGTCTCTCCCAGTGATTAAAAGGATCTAGCGATGCTAGATCCCAAGTCAGTTTGCTGATGTGTTATTTTTTTGAGTTATTTCTTTTCGTTTAACGCTCTGATTCTGCTTGCCAAAGAGTAAAGGCGAATGAAACCGCCAGCATGGCTTTGGTCATACACTTCATCTTCGCCGAAAGTCGCAAATTCTTCTGAATACAGGCTATTGTCAGAGCGTTTCTGCGTTACCGTAGCATGTCCTTTATAGAGTTTAATCACAACCTCGCCATTAACATCTTTTGCCAATTCTTCAGAAGCTGCTAGAACCGACTTACATAATGGAGTGAACCAGCGGCCATCATAAACTAGGTGTGAAGCTTTTACGGCAAGCTCTTCACGAAACTCAAAGCTGCTTTTATCGAGAACTAACTGCTCGACCGCACGCAAGGCTTCCATCATGATGGTGCCTCCGGGAGTTTCATAGCAACCACGAGACTTAATGCCGACTAAACGGTTCTCTACAATATCAATACGACCAACGCCGTGCTTTGCACCTTTCTCGTTTAAATAAACGAGCGTGTTGTAAGGTGTCATGCTTTCACCGTCAACTTCAACGATAGCACCTTTTTCTACTTTCAAGCTGATGTACTCAGCCTCATTTGGTGCTTGTTCAGGGTCAACCGTCCACACCCAGCAATCTTCGTTTGGCGCATTCCAAGTATCTTCAAGCACGCCACCCTCTGTGGAAATATGCCAAGCATTGGCATCTCTTGAATAGATTTTGGTTAGCGATGCCGAGCAAGGAATATTACGCTCAGCAAGATAATCTAAGCACTCTTCACGGCTAACCAAGTCCCATTCACGCCATGGAGCGATAACCGTTAGCTCTGGTGCAAGTGCAGCAAACGCACCTTCAAAACGTACTTGGTCATTCCCTTTACCCGTGCAGCCATGGCACAAAGCATCAGCTCCTACGTTTCGAGCAACCTCAACTTGTGCTTTAGCAATGATAGGGCGAGCCATTGACGTACCTAAAAGGTATTTGCCTTCGTAACAAGCGCCAGTTTTTAGAGTCGGATAAATATATTCAGCAACCATCTGCTCTTTTAAGTCGACGACATAGCACTCTGTCGCACCCGACGCTTTGGCTTTTTCTTCAATGCCATCTAGCTCTTCAGCACCTTGGCCAACATCGGCCACAAACGCAATCACTTCACAGTCATAATTTTCTTTGAGCCAAGGAATGATCACTGAGGTATCAAGACCGCCAGAGTACGCCACTACCACTTTATTGATTTGTTGTTTCGTCATTTTATTTTCTCCAATATCTTGCCCTGTGCCTGGCGGTCAGAGCAACAAAATCTGTTGTTATTAAGCTTGTTCTGCACTTGGCATAAACTGGGTCCCGATACTTTCTCCAGATAGCAACTTGGTGAGCTTTTCTGGGTATCGCCAGCTCGCGACTTCAATTTCTCGACCTAATATTTTCGCCGCTTCTAACGCTGCTTGAACTTTGACTATCATGCCGTCGGTAATGACTTGGCCTTCAATCAGCTGCTCTGCCTGCTTTTCATCCAAGCTTTTGATTAGGTGCCCTTTACCATCCAAAACGCCGCTCACATCTGATAGCAAAACCAAGTGCGCATCTAATGCTCCTGCAACAGCAACGGACGCTTGGTCGGCGTTAACGTTCATTAGCTGTCCTTGCTCAGTCAGGCCAATAGAGCTAATGATTGGCAAGGCTCCCGTTTCTAATATCGCTTGCAATACTGCCGAATCTCCGGGCGTTGCTTTACCAACCGCGCCTAATTCCGGGTCAAGCTCTGCCACGTGACACAAACCGCCATCAGCAAGACTAAGGCCCACAGCATTTATGCCAGCTTGTACCGCATTACCTTGCAGTATCTTGTTGGCTGTACCAGCTAGAGCGCCAGCAACCACGTTTATTTGATCGTAAGGCGTCACTCGCAAACCTTCTTTTTTTACTGTTTTGATTTGCAAGCTCGAAAGTAAATCGTCCACAAGGTAGCCACCACCGTGAACGATGACGATTCGTCGGTTTTCCTGCTTTTGGTAAATAGAAATTGCACTAAACACTTGATTTAAAGTTTCAGGGCAAGACAAAGCGGCTCCCCCTAACTTAATCACTAATGATGTTTTCATGTTGTCAGTCATAACTATTCCCTTGCCTTAAGTTCTATATCAAGGCTGTCATTTCAGAAAAACCGTAATGGATGTTCAAGCACTGCATTGCTTGGCTTGAAGCACCTTTAAGTAAGTTGTCGATCGCCGAAACTACGATGATATGTTGGCCACTCACTTGCCAACCGATGTTGCAAAATGGTGTGTTTTCTACGTCTTGAATGCTCGGCATCACTGCTTTTGTTAAACGAATACATGGTTCGTTGTCATAAGCACTTTCGAAAGCTGAATTCACTTCATCTAACGTGACTTCTCCTGCGAGCTTCATGGTCGTCGTTGCTAGAATTCCGCGCTTAAAGTTTCCCAAATGAGGAGTAAATACCACATCACACTCCAAGTGATTGGCAATCTCTGGCTGATGACGATGAGTAAATACACCATATGGCTTTAAACTCACCTCACAAAAGCTATTATTCGTTGTCGCTTTGCGCCCAGCGCCCGATACGCCACTTGTCGCGTTTATCACTGGCCATTGGTTAGTATCAAGCAAGCCTTGTTGTAAAAGGGGGCGAATCGCCATTTGAGATGCCGTCGGATAGCACCCAGCAACAGCAATGAGTTGAGAAGCCTTGATGGCTTCTTTATTCCACTCAGCCAAACCGTAAGCCGCTTTATCTAGCCACTGTTCATGTTGGTGTTCAAAACCATAATATTGTGGGTAAAATTGCTCAGCCTTAACACGAAACGCACCCGATAGGTCAAACACTTGGCAACCTTCAGCCAAGAATACCGGAGCAAAATCATGGCTCACTTCATGAGCGGTAGCTAAAAAGACAACATCGACTTTGCGGGCAATCTCTTGGGCATCCAGTAGTGGCTCTACCGCCATGTCAACAACACCTAATAGCTTGCCATGCAACTCTGAGATAGGTTTTCCCGCATCAACACTATTGGCGGAAACATATAAACCTGATAGCGTGAGCTCTGGGTGTTTATCTACCATCAAAGCAAGCTCACAGCCTGTATAACCACTTGCACCTATAATTATGGTTTTTAACATCTCAAATGTTCCGTTATTAATACATTTCAATTGCGATCAAATGATTTTTAATGCAAACAAAATGCAATATTTTGTATTTTTATTCATTAAAAATGATTTAATATGTTTTTAACGTCTAAATGAGAATCTGTCAACAGTAGAAGTGGAGATAAAATGCAATTACCCGGATTCAAAGAGATTTATAGTGGTTTAATTTCCACCTCATCGATTAGTTCATCAGATCCATCCTGGGATGAAGGTAACTTGCAAGTTATTGAAAAACTAGAATCTTGGTTGAATGATATTGGCTTTGAAGTACAAGTAAATCAAGTGAAACCAGGAAAATTTAACCTGATCGCAAAAAAAGGTTCTGGGGAAGGCGGGCTGCTACTCGCTGGGCACAGCGATACCGTTCCTTTCGACCAAGGGCGTTGGAACTACGAGCCTCATGCCTTAACTGAAGATAATAACCGTTTTTATGGATTGGGTACGGCAGATATGAAGGGCTACTTTGCTTTCATCATCGATGCGGTAAAAAATATCGATTGGAGTAAACAAACAAAACCACTTTATATTCTTGCAACTTGCGATGAAGAAACCACCATGATCGGTGCAAGAGATTTTGCTCATAATGCGCCGTTTAAGCCTGACTATTGCATCATTGGTGAGCCAACCAGCCTAGTGCCAATACGAGCTCACAAGGGCCATGTGGCAAACGCGATTCGCGTCACTGGAAAATCCGGACATTCTTCTGATCCATCACTCGGTGTCAATGCGATTGAAATTATGCATGAAGTGTTGTTTGCATTGAAAAACTTACGAGATGACCTGATCAAACAATATCATCATCCAGGGTTCGCAATTCCGACTCCGACACTAAATCTTGGTCATATCCATGGTGGTGACAGTGCAAATCGCATATGTGGGTGCTGTGAGCTTCATTATGATATTCGCCCTTTACCCGGGATAAGTTTGGACGGTTTAGACAATTTACTAAAGAATTGTCTACAAGAAATTGAGCAAAAATGGCCAGGCAGAATTGCTATTACTCCATTGCATGAACCAGTTCCGGGGTTTGAATGTCAACATGACCATCCATTTATTTCACAAATGGAATCGATCTGCGAGACCCCTTCTGAAACGGTAAACTATTGTACTGAAGCACCTTTCTTGCAACAGCTTTGCCCCACATTAGTGCTAGGTCCAGGCTCCATAAACCAAGCCCACCAGCCCGATGAATACTTAGATTTCAAATTTATTCAACCCACCTTGGAAGTGCTGTCGAAAGCAATCTATAAGTATTGTTTCTAGCTCCTGCCATATGTACTGCGAGCGGTTGAGCAACAAGGCTTCACCGCTCGCAATCTGTAGTAAATTTTCATAGCTCTTTCAAAACTGTGCAACAGATCACCAAAACAGAGCAGTTCTTATAAATTTAATCCGAGATGCAGGTCACCATTTGACTCTTTGGGTAAAATTTAGCTAGATTGTTTCACTATTGAGGGATATTTAATGTAATTAATTTACAAAAGGCAGGACGAGAATGAACGAGAAGTACTCTGCACTTAAAAGTAATGTCAGCATGCTCGGACGTTTGCTTGGAAACACGATCCAAGATGCTCATGGAGACGTTATCTTAGAGAAAGTAGAAACCATCCGTAAACTTTCTAAATCAGCACGTGCAGGCAGCGTAGCCGACCAAGACAGTCTCATTGAAGAAATCAAAAACCTTCCAGACGAGCAGCTCACTCCAGTTGCCAGAGCTTTCAACCAATTTCTTAACCTTACCAACATGGCAGAGCAGTACCACACCATCTCACGGCACTGCGAAGATCATGTCTGCGAACCGAACTCCATCAGCACTTTACTAGCAAAGCTTAGCCAAAATGACATCAGCAAATTGGATACAGCTCAAGCAGTTAAAGATCTGAATATTGAAATAGTACTTACTGCGCACCCAACAGAAATCACTCGTCGCACGATGATCAATAAACTGGTCAAAATTAACGAGTGCCTGTCTAAACTTGAACTCAACGACCTATCACAAAAAGAGCGAAACAAAACTGAGCGGCGTCTAGAGCAGTTAATCGCACAAAGCTGGCATTCCGATGTCATTCGTAAACAAAGACCTACTCCACTAGACGAAGCTAAGTGGGGCTTCGCCGTAATTGAAAACTCATTGTGGGAAGCCGTTCCTGATTTCTTACGTGAATTAGACGAGCGATTGGAGGATTACCTCGGTGAAGGTCTTCCTCTTGATGCCGCTCCAGTTCATTTTTCATCTTGGATGGGCGGTGACAGAGACGGAAACCCATTTGTCACTCACTCAATCACTCGCGAAGTACTATTGCTGTCTCGCTGGAAAGCCGCAGACCTATATTTGAATGACATCAATGAACTGGTCAGCGAACTTTCGATGACCAAGTGCAACGATACTGTAAGAGCGTTAGCAGGCGACAATGAACACGAACCTTACCGTGCTGTTTTAAAAGGTATACGTAATCTACTAACCGAAACGATTGAAATTCTTGATGCCAAAATCAATGGTCAGCAGCTTTCGGTTAAAGCGCCACTAAGAAGTGCAGAGCAGCTTTGGCAACCTCTGCAAGCATGTTACGAATCTCTACACGAATGCGGAATGGGCGTCATCGCAGACGGTTGTCTGTTAGATACCCTTCGTCGCATCAAGGCATTCGGCGTTCACCTCGTTCGCCTAGATATCAGGCAAGAAAGTACTCGTCACTCTGATGTTCTATCTGAATTAACTCGTCATCTTGGTATTGGCGATTACGATCAATGGAGTGAACAAGATAAAGTTGCATTCTTAACCAATGAGTTGAGTTCAAAAAGACCACTTCTTCCGCTCGATTGGCAGCCTTCAGAGCCTGTACAAGAAGTGCTGGATACCTGTCGCATCATCGCAGCACAACCAAGAGCAGCGTTCGGAGCATACGTCATTTCCATGGCAAGAACTGCTTCAGACGTTCTTGCTGTTCACTTGCTACTGCAAGAAGTCGGTTGCCCATATCGTATGGACGTATGTCCACTGTTTGAAACGCTTGATGACTTAAACAACGCAGAATCAGTGATGAAGCAGTTGATGGATATCGATCTCTACCGTGGCTTCATCCAAAACCACCAAATGGTCATGATCGGTTACTCAGATTCTGCAAAAGATGCAGGCGTCATGGCTGCTGGCTGGGCACAATATCGTGCAATGGAGGCCTTGGTTGAGCTAGGTGAAAGTGAAGGTATCGAGTTAACACTATTCCACGGCCGAGGTGGCACTGTCGGACGTGGTGGTGCGCCTGCTCACGCTGCTCTACTTTCTCAACCACCGAAAAGCTTGAAAAACGGTCTTCGCGTTACTGAGCAAGGTGAGATGATTCGCTTTAAGCTTGGCCTTCCTGAAGTCGCGATAAACAGCTTCAACTTGTACGCAAGCGCGATTTTGGAAGCAAACCTTCTACCACCACCGGAACCCAAGCAGGAGTGGCGAGATCTGATGGATGAGCTATCGGATGTGTCTTGTGAATCCTATCGAGGCGTGGTTCGAGGCGAGCCCGATTTCGTTCCATATTTCCGTCAAGCCACACCTGAACTCGAACTAGGGAAACTACCTTTAGGTTCAAGACCAGCGAAAAGAAACCCGAAAGGTGGCGTTGAAAGCCTGCGTGCCATTCCTTGGATTTTCTCTTGGAGCCAAAACCGTCTTGTACTTCCAGCTTGGTTAGGTGCAGGTGAAGCCATTCAAAACTCCATTGATAAAGGGCATCAGGCTCTGCTAGAAGATATGTGTCGCGAATGGCCTTTCTTCTCAACTCGGTTGGGCATGCTGGAGATGGTGTACTACAAGTGCAGCAGTGAAATCTCGCGCTACTACGACCAAAGATTAGTAGACAAAAACTTAATTCCACTTGGTGATAGATTAAGAGCCCAATTGCAAAAAGATATCATGGCTGTACTAAACGTCGAGAACAACGAGAACTTGATGCAAAGTGATCCATGGGGACTTGAGTCAATTCGTCTAAGAAGCATCTATGTTGAGCCTCTCAACATGTTGCAAGCGGAACTGCTATACCGCACACGCCAGACGGAAAATCCCTCAGCTGAGCTAGAGGAAGCATTAATGGTTACCATTGCTGGTATCGCCGCTGGTATGCGAAACACTGGTTAACCGACATTGCTCAGCTAAATAGGTTGGTTGAACAGAAAACCCTGTTCAGCCAACCAGTTATCATTATCTTCACTTAAGTTCGACTCATTTACTAGCATAGTCCGCTAAAATTCAACAAAATATTCATCCAATTAACCAATAATTACCGAGGTAATTTAGTTAAATATTCTAATTTAGTCTCTTATTGATTATTTTGTCAGTTTTTTGTAGTTATTTACCCATCTATTCTACTTTATGCTTATTATTTAGATATACTACTGCTCCGCTGCGGGCACAATTAAATCTACATTTCGCAGTATTCGATACTTCAATTATCGATCTAGGTGATAAAACGGCTTAAGTAAGGAGACATTGCCAACGTAGTTTTTTTGTTGGGTTTTGTTTGAACTTACTGATGATTAAATGCCTATAGAAGCATGACAGCTGTTCAAACAAGTATTTTTTGTTTATTGAGCATTTGGATTGAAAACATGTCATTACCACACGTAATCTTAACAGTTTTAAGTACGCGCGATGCAACAGGATACGATATTACTAAAGAGTTTTCTGCTAGCATCGGCTATTTTTGGAAAGCAAGCCACCAGCAAGTTTATCGCGAGCTAAATAAAATGGCTCAGAACAATTTAGTCACGTGTGTCCTTGAGCCTCAAGAAGGCAAGCCAGATCGTAAAGTCTATTCGATTACTGATTTGGGACGCAGTGCATTAGGGGAATGGTTTGATCAACCTACCGCCCACCCAACCATTCGCGATGAATTTTCAGCAAAATTGATGGCATGTTCTGTTCAGCCTTCTGGCCCATATAGAACACAACTCGCTGAGTTGGTTGAAGAATCATATAAACTAGTCGCACACTATCAAGAAATTGAAGCGGCTTACTACTCGACGCCAAATACGCTAGACAAACAACAACGTCTAGAAAGGCTGACCCTACGTCGCAACCTATTAGTCCGTCAGGCGTGGATTCAATGGGCTGAAGAAGTACTATCTGAACTAGACGCTATTTCTTAATTCTCACAACCAATCTCACCTGCCTTAAAATATGTTTAAGGCAGGTTCTTTTTATCTAGCCTCTTAGATTCCCTCACCATCAGAAAAACTCTGAGACTTTCCATTGAATTGCTGATCCATGTCGAGTGATGGTTTATCTGATTTCGGCTTACCTACCACCTTAGCTGGAATACCGGCCACAGTCGTATGAGCAGGCACCGCTTGTAAAACAACCGAACCAGAACCAATTTTTGCTCCTTGACCAACTTCAATATTACCCAATATTTTCGCTCCGGCACCAATCATAACGCCTTCACGCACTTTTGGATGTCTATCACCACAATCGTTTCCGGTACCACCCAGAGTCACATCCTGCAAGATAGACACATCATTTTCAACTACAGCAGTCTCACCAATCACTATTCCCGTGGCATGGTCAAGCATGATGCCTTTACCTATCTTAGCCGCTGGATGAATATCAACTTGGCAGGCTACTGAAATTTGGTTTTGTAGATAGCTCGCTAATGCTTTACGCCCTTGATTCCATAGCCAGTTAGCGACTCGATATCCCTGTAGAGCGTGATAACCTTTAAGATAGAGAATAGGGGTAGAATACATTGCTACTGCAGGGTCACGATTTACCGTTGCACAGATATCACACGCCATCGCCGCTGCAATCTTCGCATCGGAGTTAAACGCTTCTTCTATTACTTCTCGCACCGCCATTGCTGGCATTGACGCTGTATTTAGCTTGTTGGCGAGAATATAGCTGACAGCAGAAGTTAAACTATCATGCTTAATGATGGTGGCGTGATAGAAGCTCGCAAGCATAGGCTCTTGTTCAGACAGCTCTCGCGCTTCACGCACAATTGCTCGCCATATCTGCTGTTTTTCACAATGTTTCATGTAGACTCTATCCTAGATTCTTTGCTTAATGTAAGCCCAAGCAAACTTAAACATTAACTCTCAGTTCTTTTATCTCGCGCCAGTAAATCTTGAGCAGCCACTCGCGCATTTTTACTTTGATACAATACTTGATAGATTTGGTCAACTATTGGCATCTCAACACCCACTCGTTTCGCCAGCAACCAAACTTCTTTGGTGTTACGATAACCTTCAACAACTTGGCCAATTTCTTCTTGTGCTGTATCGACATCTTTACCTTGGCCAAGAGCAAGACCAAACCGCCGGTTTCTCGATTGATTATCCGTACAAGTTAATACCAAATCACCCAACCCAGCCATTCCCATAAATGTATCAGGCTGTGCACCTAGCGCGAGTCCCAGACGAGTCATTTCCGCGAGGCCTCGAGTGATCAACGCAGTTCGAGCATTTGCACCAAAGCCAATACCATCAGAAACACCAGCTCCAATTGCAATCACATTTTTAACTGCTCCACCTAGCTGTACCCCAATAAAATCATCATTTGCATAAACTCGAAATGTCTTACTGCAATGGATCTTATCCTGCAGGTCGACAACAAACTCAGGATCTGGTGATGACACAGATATTGCAGTTGGCAGTCCTACTGCTAGTTCTTTGGCGAATGTCGGTCCGGATATGACTGCCAGAGAATATTGCTCCCCTAGCACATCATTTGCGACATCCTTTAGCAATCGACCTGTTTCTGGCTCAAGTCCTTTTGTTGCCCAACAAATACGGGAGTTCTTCAGTAGGTGTGGTGCCACATTTTTAAGTACCACACCAAAAACATGGCTTGGAACAACCACAAGTATGTCCCGGCTCGACTGAACCGCTGTTTTTAAGTCAGACTCAATAATCAAACTCGTTGGAAACTCTACCTCTGGCAGAAACTCATGATTAGCTCGATCTTCTTCTAAGCGCTGCATATGCTGGGGATCATGTCCCCAAAGTACAATGTTTGCACCATTTCGAGCTAAAGAAATGGCTAAAGAAGTTCCATATGAGCCTGCACCTAATACAACCATTGAAACATCTTTTCCATATGCATTATTGAGTTGTGTACCTGTCATTATCTGTGCCTACAGTGTCGTTGAGCCGGAATTTATTGGCCTTCGAAGTCAATAAACTCTAGTTTATGATGATTTTTATTGTAAACAAAAAAATGCACTTGTCACCGACGTTTAACTCGATGATTAGTGCATTTTCAGTACCTTATATTGACGTAATATAAGAGCTTAAAGCTCAAATGTTTATGCGCCTACTTGGTCACTGCCTTCTTCTTGCGCTTGCTGTTGAAGGTAGTTCATAAACAATGCATCGAAGTTTACAGGAGCAAGGTTCAATTGTGGGAAAGTACCTTTAACAACTAAGCTGGAAATTGTCTCTCTTGCATAAGGGAATAAGATGTTAGGGCAGAATGCGCCTAGGCAATGTGCCAGCTGACCTGCTTCCATTTGGTCTGCTGAGAAGATGCCACCTTGCTGAACCTCACACAAAAACGCTGTTTCTTCTTCATTCTTAACGACAACTGTTAAGCGTAATACTACTTCGTATACGCCTTCGCCCAATTCGCGGCTCTGTGTGTCTAGGTCAAGCTTCACATCTGGGTTCCAGTCTTTTTGGAACATAACCGGTGAGTTAGGCGCTTCAAATGAAACATCTTTAAGGAAGATGCGTTGAATTGCAAAGTTTTGTGCTTCTTGTTCTGGTGCTGCTTCAGCCATTTTGGGGATCCTTAATTTTCGTCCATTTTATGAATAGATGGACAATACAAAATTTACTTTTTACCGCGGACTAAAGGAAGGTTTGCCTCGTTCCAAGATATCAAGCCATTCTTAAGTAAATTGACCTTTTCAAATCCAGCTTTCGCTAGTAAGTTCGCGCTTTCACGAGCAGTTTGACCGGTTTTACATACTACGATGATTGGGTCTGATTTATGCTTTTCAAGGCTAGTCACATTTCCTTCTTTTATCTCAGAAGGCAAAATGTGCAGTGCGTCGGTGATATGGCCGGATTTAAATTCGTCTTTAGTACGAATATCAATCACCACACCATTTTCCTTGTTCATTAAAAAAGTCGCTTCAGACGCTGTAATGGTCTTAAATGGAGCAGTGGAAGATTTAAAAATAGTCACAATAAGCGCAACTAAAAGTCCCACCCATACCACTGACAGCATCAAATTTTGTTGGAAGAATTGGATATACTCTTGCATGTTTTCTGCTCTAGCTAAATGTCGATATAATTTTCAGAGTAGGAGTATAACTAGGATACTGACAAGATGCGAGGTGAGAACGATTAGAAGCTGTAACAGAGCCCTAAATTGCCGCTTTTATGCAATGTCTCTATATTAACTGGCTACAACCGAACTTGACGAAGTAGACGAACTCGAACAGAGTCTTGTTCTATCAATTCGAACACTTTTGGTCTGATATTATTTATCCAGCTCTCATCATACAACTCCGCAGTAATTTTTTGTCTGGACTCTTCATCATCAAACTCTCGTAACCAAACAAAGTAATCTTCACCATCTTCCCCTTTGTGTATATAGGTACTAACAATCTTCATCCCCTTTGAACGCTGTAATGGTAGAATTTCCTCTTCCATCCATGCCAGCCATTGCTCAGTTTTTCCGGGTTTTATCTTATATTCACGAAGCTCAGTAACCTTCATTCTTTATCCTTTGTCTTCAATAATGCAAATGGCACATTTAAACGAAAAAGGTCGGCAATGTCACTGCCGACCCTATATGTTTCGCCCAAGTTTTTGTTATATTTCTTTACACTCCCATTCAGGAAAGTGTTTCCTCACATAAGCATTTAAGTCTTTTTCTAGCTGTGAGTAGACTCGCTCAGGCTCTCTCGCACTATCAAGTAATGAGGAAACCATACCGGCCCCCACCGTCACGTTAGTATTTCGATCAATAACAATAAACGCGCCGGTTTGTGGCAAATCTTGATAACTATCAAGAGGAACAGTGTCAGTAAGTTTGATAGAAGCCAAAGCGATCTCGTTGAGTTCCAAACTATCGCTATCTTCACTACTCTGCTCTAAAGTATTCACATCAATCTTATGAACGATATTTGAGTAGGTACCTGAGCAGCTTTTAGTAGCAAACTTGAAGATATATTCTTGATGGGTACGCATTGACGTTTCTCCCATCCAAACAGTATGAGCATTGAAATGACTGGTACTTTCTGGCTCATGTCCCGTATGTACCAGCATATCTCCGCGAGACACATCAATTTCATCTTCTAACGTCAAGGTAATGGCCTGACCTGGGAAAGCGCTCTCTAGCTCACCTTCATAGGTAAAGATAGATTTCACCTTTGACTGCTTACCAGAAGGCAAGGCTGTAATGTTGTCGCCTACTTGCACGACACCTGATGCGAGTGTGCCACAAAACCCGCGAAAGTTTAGGTTTGGTCGGTTAACATATTGAACAGGGAAACGCATATGCTCAAGATCTTTGTCTTGATTAACTTTTACTGTTTCTAGCAGCTTCATTAATGTTGCGCCTGGATACCAATCCATGTTTTCACTTGGAGTAACAACATTGTCACCTTTCAGTGCCGAGATCGGAACAAAACGAATATCATCAATATTAAAGCTTTTGGCCATTTCCCGATAATCTGCTTTAATCTTGCGATAGACCTTTTGGTCGTATTTCATCAAGTCCATTTTATTGATGGCAACAATGATGTGTTTGATACCAAGCAAGCTACAAATATAGCTGTGGCGACGAGTTTGAGTTTGGATACCATGCCGCGCATCAACCATGACTATCGCTAAATCGCAGGTCGATGCACCGGTTACCATGTTGCGCGTGTATTGCTCGTGGCCAGGAGTATCGGCAATGATGAACTTTCTCTTGTCTGTCGAGAAATATCGGTACGCCACATCAATGGTTATGCCCTGCTCACGCTCAGACTGTAAGCCATCGACCAAAAGCGCTAAATCAAAGTCTTCATCAGTGGTATTAAATTTTTGCGAATCTTTCTCTATCGCAGCCATTTGATCTTCATAGATGAGTTTGCTGTCATACAGCAAACGCCCTATCAAGGTTGACTTGCCATCATCGACGTTTCCGCAAGTCAAAAAACGGAGCAAATCCTTATTTTCATGCACCTTCAAATAGGCTTCTATATCTTTCGCGATTAGCTCGGACGAATGTGACATATGAGTTTCCTAGTATTTCCAAATAGCATGCAGCGAAATAACTTCTCGCAACACTTCAAAAAAATTTAGTTGTAATAGCGATCCAATATATGGATAAACCTTGTCTTTTCAGCAAGTGGCAGCGCGTTAATACCTGCCGCTGCTTTTCTGCCACCACCTGTTTCAAACTGGCAACATACATCATCCGCACCAACACGATTGTTCAGTGGAGCACGAACACTGACAGTAAAATCCCTCTGATTAGGATTCAACGTTAAAACAGCATGAGCTTTATCGGGTTGCTGATTGGCTAATTCATTGCCAAACACGCCACTGATACGCCTAGCCCAAGCTTCAGAAGGTAACTCAAAAACCCGTATATTGCTTGAGTCTTCAGCAGGAGATAACTTGTCCAAAAATTGGCGATCCTGCTGGTAAGCTTCTTTCAACTGGTAGTACACAGATTGACGCTCATCTCTCAATTGATATGGGCTCTCGAACTTCAGTAATTGGCGGTACAGTTCAGCTGGCGGTATATGCAAGTCTGCAATAGAAGCTCCGTAGCCGTTGTAGTTGATTAAAGTGCCCAACTCATTGAGATATTGCCTATCTACTTCGGACACCCCATTTTCTATTGCTAGTTTTTCAGCCGTTGAAACCAAGTTATCCCCGTATGCAGCCACAATAGCCCAGTGTAAGTAGCGCCCCCCCAGCTCCTCATTGATCAATAAGCTAGTGCAAACTTCTGAGTCAGTGTTGATACGGCAAGTCAGATATTGAGAATGTGGAATGTCACCTGCTCGATGATGGTCACAATAAAATACGTTGACCTCTTTCTCTAATAAAGATTTTAAAGGTTCAACGTTTTTTTCTAGAGATATGTCGAGCACCGTAATCGAAGATACATCAGGCTGGCTTTCCACCTTTTTGAGTAACTTGATATCACGCTTTATACCGGTGATTAATTGACTGTCGATAGGCTTTGATAACCGAAGTTGAAGTAGTGCAATAATTCCATCTGCGTCGCCATTAAAAACATCGTAGTGCATGTTTATTCCTTAATTTCCAACAAGCTAAGTCGTGTTAATTCATCGAGCACCAGCTTAGCACATTGTTCCACCAACAATCCTTCAGTTCGAATGTGTATTTCGGGATCAACCGGCGCTTCATAGACAGAATCAATCCCAGTGAAATTAGCGATTTCTCCCGCTCGAGCTTTCTTATATAGCCCTTTAGGATCGCGCTGCTCACATATTTCAAGAGGCGTGTCGATATACACTTCTAAAAATTGCTCTTGCTCTAACAATGCTCTCGCTTGTTGACGGTCGGATACAAATGGAGAAATAAACGCTGTAAGAACAATTAAACCAGAATCGACAAAAAGCTTTGCAACTTCTCCAATTCTACGAATATTTTCCACTCGATCTTGGTCGCTAAAGCCAAGATCTTTATTTAGGCCGTGACGAATGTTATCGCCGTCAAGAAGGTAACTACGCTTACCCATCTCAAACAACAGCCGTTCTACAGCATTGGCAATGGTTGATTTTCCTGATCCGCTCAATCCAGTGAACCACAGTACAACTGGTTTTTGTTGGTTGAGCCGCGCACGTTGCAAATGATCGACACTAGCGTGATGCCAGACGATATCTTCGCTAACGGCGTTATGATTCTTTTTCTCGTAGGCCGCCATAGAATTAAAAATACCCTTCTCGTTTTTTCTTCTCCATCGAACCTGCACTATCGTGATCAATGGCTCGACCTTGACGCTCAGATGTGGTGGTAAGTAACATCTCTTGGATGACCTCTGTTAAGGTCGTTGCCTCAGATTCAACTGCGCCAGTCAGCGGGTAGCAGCCTAACGTTCTAAATCGAACCATTTTCTGCTCAATTTGCTCACCTTCTCTTAGCTCCATTCGATCATCATCGACCATAATTAGCATGCCATCACGCTCTACAACTGGTCGCTTCTTCGATAGGTAAAGTTCTGGAATTTCGATATTTTCTAAATAGATGTATTGCCAAATGTCCAGTTCAGTCCAGTTCGACAACGGGAATACCCTGATACTTTCGCCTTTATTTACTTTGCCGTTATACACATTCCAAAGCTCAGGACGCTGGTTTTTCGGATCCCATCGATGGTGCTCATCTCGGAAAGAGTACACGCGCTCTTTCGCACGGGATTTCTCTTCATCTCGACGCGCGCCACCAAAAGCGGCATCAAATCCATGCTTATCCAATGCTTGCTTTAGACCTTGCGTTTTCATGATATCGGTATGCCGTGAACTACCATGTACAAACGGGCTGATATTCATCGCTAATCCGTCTGGGTTTTGGTGCACGATCAATTTCATTCCCACTTTTTTCGCCATGTAGTCGCGAAACGCAATCATCTCTTTAAATTTCCACGTGGTATCGACATGCATAAGAGGGAAAGGAGGTGTACCCGGTGCAAATGCTTTTTTGGCTAAATGCAGCATCACTGAGGAATCTTTTCCAACGGAGTACAGCATCACTGGGTTGTCAAACTCGGCCGCGACTTCTCTTATAATATGAATGGACTCAGCTTCGAGTTGCTTTAAATGCGTTAATTTTTTAGGAGCAATATTCATCTTGTATCCTGTTTTATTTCCTATAAGCCCACAAAAAAGTAGATAGCGGTGATGACAGTAACACCATACGCAATACTGATCGGCACACCTATTTTTATAAAGTCGCGGAGATGATATTTCCCCGCGTTGAACACCATTAAATTGGTTTGATACCCATACGGGCTGATAAAACTGGCACTCGCGCCAAAGGCAACAGCCAAAATATAAGCCTGTGAGTCAACTGATAAAGCAAAGCTTAAGCTATAAGCTATTGGAAAAATAAGAGCTGCTGCAGCGTTATTGGTCACTAACTCCGTTGTAATCCAAGTTAACGCATACACAATGACCAACCCTATAAAAGGCGTCAAAAAATCATTATGTGTTTGAATAATTTCACGTAAATGGCCCAAAGCACCACTATTGATCAGCGCATGAGACAACAGTAAAGCAGAAGAAATAATTAACCAAATTTGCTTTGGCAAACGCTGCATGACTTCATTAGATGTCAATGCTCCAGACAATAAAAGTACTCCTAATAACACCAACATACCTTTAAATAAAGACAAAGCGCCAAAAGCAGCTAACAGTATTGAAAGGAAAAAGCCTAAAATGGCTATTTTTTCTTGCCAAGGTGTCAGTAATTTTTCGACTTCTAATCCACTTATTAAAAAGAAATTTTTACCTATATTGTGCCGCCCTTTAAAATCATCCCCGACAGCCAAAACCAAATAATCCCCTGCATTTAGCTTTAACTCACCTAACTTTCCAGAAATGACTTCACCATCACGTCGCATCGCAACAACTGCGGCATCAAATAACGCCCTAAATCCGGCCTGCTTGAGGCTTTTTCCTATTAATACACTTTCAGGTTTGATAACGACCTCTCTAAGGTTATTAATGGGCAGGCCATTCCTATGAGCAAATAAATCTAGGCCATCAAACTGATTCAATATCGACACCTTTTTAATATCACCAGTGAACATAAGCCGATCACCAGCTTCAATTTCTTCGCTAGGGGCCACTGGAGATATCAAACGTTCTCGACGTAATATTTCCACTAGAAATAATGACTCCAAATTTCTTAACCCATTCACTTCAATACTTTTACCGACAAGCGATGATCCCTTGGATACTTTAGCGTCAATAAAATATTTAGATGCTTTGGGCTTGTCATTTTTACTTATAGGCAAACGTCTAGAAAATAAATATAAAAGTGCCCCACAAACAATAACTATACAAATTCCGACCGGGGTAAATTCAAAGAAACCTAATGGCTGGCCATGCTGTCCGAGAAGCATACTATTTACGATTAAATTAGTTGATGTACCCACAAGTGTGAGTGTTCCACCAAATATTGCTGCATAAGATAAGGGAATCAATAATCGACTTGGAGAGTGTAAGAGATTATTGCGAATCGGCGACATCATGGTAGAGACAACTGCAGTATTATTTAGAAATGCTGAAGAGATGACTGTTAAACCAAACAGTCTTAACCATGTTGATTTGTAATTAGGCTTAATTACATAAGAAGTAATGATTCTTAGTAATCTCGTTTTTTCTAATGCAAGAGAACAGGTCATCAGCAGTATCAGGGTAAGTAAACCTTGATTTGAAAAGCTACTTAAAACCTCTTGAGTAGAGACAACATTAAAAATATATAACGCGAGTAAGGTTACACCAAATACCCTTCCAGGATAACTTTGGAATCTAATTAGCCCAACGATAGTGGCTAAAAATATAAATACAACAATGAATGCGGGTGTTAAATCAGACACAACTGTTCCAATAGAAAGTGGACTACTGAAAATAGTAACTCCCGATTCTCACATTGTTGAATGATGTTTTTGAAATATCAAATAACTGAAAGGAATGGATTGAATATATCGTTGACAAAGGAAGAGCAATTATTGTTTTTTTCTTCAAAAGAAAAAAAAACAATAATAGTTTGCTTTATAAGCAAAACAAAAAGTAACTACATTCTATAAAACAATAATTTATTACATATAGCAAAAAGTATTTTTCAACTAAAGCTGGGCAACATAAAGAGCTCACCACAGCTTTAGGGTACAAAAAGAATCGAAAGCTAAGCCCGAGGAAACGGAAAAGCCGTCACTTGTTCAATATGTTCAGCATTGGTCGCCAGCATCACTAACCGATCAATGCCTACCGCGACTCCTGCGCAAGAAGGCAAGCCTTCTTCCAGCGCTGCTAGCAGGTTCTCATCGATGGGCTGCTCATCTAAGCCCATCGTCTTGCGTTCAGCGTTATCATTATCAAACCGTTTTCGCTGTTCTTCGGCGTTATCTAATTCATGGAAGCCATTCGCGAGTTCAACACCTTTATAATAAGCTTCAAACCTATCGGCAACCCTTGGGTCTTGCTGGTTAATTTTGGCTAATGCTGCCTGTGATGCTGGAAAGTTATAAACAAAAGCAGGGGAGTCTATTCCTATATGTGGCTCAACGCCGATAGAAAACAGCAATTGCAGTAGCGTATCTCGATTTTGCTCTTGTTCTGCTATATCAGATAACTCTAGCTTGCTCGCAACTAATCTTAGTTGCCCCATTGAGCTTTCTAACGGGCATATTCCTAACACCTGTTTGAAGGCTTGTTGGTAAGTGAGTTTCTCAGCTGAAGCGCAGCCCAAAATTATTTGAAAAAGCTCATCCATCTCATCCATCAAATCGTGGTGATCAAAGCCCACTCGATACCACTCTAGCATCGTAAATTC
This sequence comes from Vibrio sp. A37, assembly GCF_059777565.1. NCBI lineage: Bacteria > Pseudomonadati > Pseudomonadota > Gammaproteobacteria > Vibrionales > Vibrionaceae > Vibrio > Vibrio sp. A37. The sequence goes on from NZ_JBLNLI010000005.1 coordinate 208,302, forward strand.
AGGGTTGTGGTAGCGACCACTTTCTTCGTTACGAAAAGCCTTACAAATTTGGTAAATACAACCACTTCCAGATGCCAATAGCCGTTTCATATGAAACTCAGGACTGGTCATAAGGTATAGTTTTCTACCACCTGCATACCCAGGGCCTACAAATTGTGTCGAAAATGTGTGTAAGTGAATATCAGTAACCGTGGCATGGCTCAAAGCTGGAGTATCAACTTCGAGAACATTTCTTTGTAAAAAAAATTGACGAATTTTGCCTAAAAGGTTTGCTCTTTTTTGTAGCGCTAACCTTGTAGCGCTAGGGTTCCAGCTTATCTGTTTCATAATCTGTAAAAATATATCCTAAAAATATTTCAAAATATTAATCAATAACACCACTACCACCCTACCTTCATAAATAATAAAAATACCAAGTGATAGATATCACATGTACACAAATAAGAGTGTAGCGACTCTAACTACCGTACGAAATACCTAAATAAGTCAATTTTTTCATTGATACTTGCCCCTAGACTAGCCTCAAAAGATAGAACTCACTCCAGCTAATAATAAAAACGCGGAGTATTAGAATTAAAACAAAAGCATTGGAGAGCAACTTTGAAAACCATAACGACAGATATTGCAATCGTAGGTGCAGGCGGAGCCGGTCTGAGAACTGCGATTGCAGCAGCAGAAGCAGCACCTAATTTGGAAGTTGCATTAATATCGAAAGTATACCCTATGAGGTCACATACTGTCGCTGCTGAAGGAGGTTCTGCCGCCGTCATTAAAGATGAAGACAGCCTAGACAATCACTTTAACGATACCGTTGGTGGTGGAGATTGGTTGTGCGAACAAGATGTTGTTGAATATTTTGTTAAAAATGCAACACGTGAAATGATTCAAATGGAGCAATGGGGATGCCCTTGGAGCCGCAAAGAAAACGGTGAAGTCAACGTACGTCGATTTGGAGGGATGAAGATCGAACGTACTTGGTTCGCTGCAGATAAAACTGGCTTTCACATGCTGCATACTCTCTTCCAAACTTCAATGAAATACCCTCAGATAAACCGCTTTGATGAATACTTTGTGGTGGATCTGTTAGTCGTCGATGGCCAAGTTCAAGGCTTGATTGCTATCCATATGTCTGAGGGAGAACTCGTTACTATTAAGGCAAAATCCGTTGTATTAGCAACTGGAGGTGCGGGCCGTGTTTACCATTGCAATACCAATGGTGGCATCGTAACAGGGGACGGCATGGCGATGGCTTATCGACATGGTGTTCCCCTACGCGACATGGAGTTTGTTCAATACCACCCGACCGGGCTACCAGGAACCGGTATATTAATGACAGAAGGCTGCCGTGGTGAAGGTGGCATTATGTTGAACAAAAATGGCTACCGATATCTACAGGATTATGGTCTAGGGCCAGAGACCCCCGTAGGCCAACCGAAGAATAAATATATGGAGCTTGGGCCTAGAGATAAAGTTTCTCAAGCATTCTGGCACGAACAGCAAAAAGGCAACACCGTCAAACATCCGCTAGGCGATGTCGTTCATCTCGATCTACGACACTTGGGTGAAGAGTATCTGCAAGAAAGACTGCCTTTCATCTGCGAGCTAGCAAAAGCTTACGTCAACGTCGATCCAGCTAAAGAGCCTATCCCAATTCGGCCAACCGTACATTACACCATGGGCGGGATTGAAACCGACAACGAATGTGAAACAAGAATTCATGGACTCTTTGCAGTTGGCGAATGTGCCTCTATTGGATTACATGGCGCGAACCGACTTGGCTCAAACTCACTAGCAGAGTTTGTGGTATTTGGTCGTGTCGCGGGGGAAAACGCCGTTAAGAGAGTCGAAGAGTTTACTGGATGGGATGACGCTTCCATTGAGAAACAAATAAAAGACGTCGAGAAGCGAATTGATGCGCTAAGAAACCAAGAGGGTGATGAAAATTGGTCCGACATCCGTGCTGAAATGGGTAAAACAATGGAAGCAGGATGCGGTATTTATCGTCAAAAAGACTTGATGCAAAGCACTATCGACAAAATCACAGAGCTAAAAGAGCGTTATAAGCGTATAAGCATCAAAGATAAAGGCACCGTATTTAATACTGACCTGCTTTATGCAATCGAAGTCGGCTATGGCTTGGAGGTTGCGGAAGCCATGGTGCATTCAGCTATTTTACGCGAAGAATCACGTGGGGCTCATCAACGCTTGGACGACGGATGCACCGAACGTGATGACAAAAACTACCTTAAACACTCGCTGGCCTTCTATGTACCAGACGCTGCCCCTAACATTGACTATAGCAAGGTGACGATAACGAAATCACAACCCAAAGCTCGCCTGTACGGTGCAGCAGCAGAGAAAGCGGCCGTAGAAGAAGCAGAGAAAAAACAAAAACACTGTCCGGAGGAAAAATAATATGTCAGCCAATCGAGCCCAAAAAGTGGACATTTTGCGTTACGATCCTGAGCATGACGCTAAGCCACATTTCCAATCCTTCGATGTCCCATTTGACGAGACCATGTCTATATTAGATGCAATAGGTTACATCAAAGACAATCTTGATAAAGATCTTGCTTACCGCTGGTCATGCAGAATGGCAATATGCGGATCTTGTGGTGTTATGGTTAACGGCGTTCCAAAGCTAGCTTGTAAAAGCTTTCTTCGTGACTACCCAAATGGAGTCAAAATTGAGCCTCTCGCTAACTTTCCCATAGAAAAAGACCTGATCGTCGATATGACAGCGTTTATCGAACGTCTTGAAGCAATCAAGCCTTATATTATCGGTAATGACAGGAAACCTGAAGAGGGTGCTAACCTGCAAACTCCAGAGCAAATGGCGAAATATAAGCAGTTTGCTGGTTGTATCAACTGCGGCCTGTGCTATGCAGCCTGCCCTCAATTTGGCCTAAACCCAGAGTTTATTGGCCCTGCAGCATTAACATTAGCGCACCGTTATAACTTGGATAGCCGCGACAACGGCAAGTATGAACGTATGAACTTAATCAATGGTGAAAATGGAGCTTGGGGCTGTACCTTCGTCGGCTATTGCTCTGAAGTTTGTCCGAAAAATGTCGATCCTGCCTCTGCGGTAAACCAAGGCAAAGTGGAATCTTCTATGGATTATGTCATCGCAATGTTTAAACCTGAGGAGGCCTAACATGAGTCGTCGTAAACCTTATGTTCGCCCTATTGAGCGCACTTGGTGGAAAGACCACCCTTACTATCGTTTCTATATGCTTAGGGAAGCAACCGTACTTCCATTGGTGCTATTTACTCTATTTTTACTGTTCGGATTAAGCTCACTAGTAAGAGGTCATGAGGCGTGGGAAGGCTGGTTACATTTTATGGCTAATCCCGTTGTCATCGCTATCAATATCGTGGCTCTCGCAGGTAGCCTTTTTCACGCACAAACCTTTTTCAGCATGATGCCTCAAGTTGTACCGGTTCGTATGGCTGGTAAAACGGTTTCTAAAAAAGCAGTCATATTGACGCAATGGGCGGCCGTGGCTGTGATTTCACTTGTCATTCTCATCTTGGTGTAAGGAGCAAATCATGAAACAACATTCTTCAAAAGTGAACCCATCGCCAAGGCGCTCAGAAGAGCCAATCTGGTGGAGTTTATTTGGCGCAGGTGGTACTTGGTTTGCCATGCTGACACCAATTACCATTCTAGTAGTTGGCATCTTGATACCGTTGGAAGTCATTGATCTTGAAGCACTGCATTACGATAGAATTTCTGCTTTTGCTACAAGTTTCGTTGGAGGAGCTTTCATCATCGCCTCTATCGCTTTACCTATGTGGCATGCAATGCACCGGATACATCATGGGTTACATGATTTAAAGTTCCACGCAGGCAAAACTGGCAAAATTTTCTGCTATGGGTTTGCTGCAATCATGTCTGCGCTTGCGATTGCTTTTGTCTTTATGCTTTAAAAACTCGCGTTACGTTGTGTAGAAACCATTAAACCTCGATAAAATGTAAAGAAGCCCACTTTAGTTGTTAAAGTGGGCTTCTTATTTGAATCTGTGAGGCTTTACCGTTATAGAATAAAGCGACTCAAATCTTCATCATCAACAAACTCGCCTAATTTCTCTTTGACATAGTTAGCATCAATAGTCATCTTGCTTCCAGCTTTGTCTGTCGCTTCAAATGAAATTTCATCCATCAAGCGTTCCATCACTGTATGTAGGCGGCGTGCCCCGATGTTTTCAGTGGTTTCGTTTACTTGCCAAGCAGCTTCAGCGATTTGTGTTATACCATCATCACTGAACTCGATATCTACATTTTCAGTTTTCATCAAGGCAACATATTGCTCAGTTAGCGAAGCTTTCGGCTCAGTTAAAATGCGTTTGAAGTCATCACTAGATAGCGCTTCAAGTTCTACACGAATTGGCAGTCGGCCTTGCAACTCTGGAATTAGATCAGAAGGCGTGGCAACTTGGAACGCACCCGAAGCGACAAATAAGATGTGATCCGTTTTTACCATACCATGCTTGGTTGACACCGTGCTGCCTTCAATCAGCGGAAGCAAATCTCTTTGCACCCCTTCACGAGACACATCTGGGCCTGACGTGTCGCCACGTTTACAAATCTTGTCGATTTCATCAATAAACACAATGCCGTTGTTTTCAACATTGTAAATTGCGCTTTCTTTTAGCTCTTCTTGATTTACCAGTTTCGCCGCTTCCTCTTCAGTAAGCGCTTTAAAAGCGTCTTTAATTTTTAGCTTACGCTTTTTCTTAGTATCACCTGCTAGGTTTTGGAACATACCTTGAAGCTGGTTCGTCATCTCTTCCATACCCGGAGGAGCCATGATCTCGACGCCCATTTGCGGAGCTGCAATATCAACTTCAATTTCTTTGTCGTCTAATTTACCTTCACGCAATTTTTTACGGAAAACTTGACGAGTATTGCTGCTATCTTCGTCTTTTTTCTCATCGTTTTGACCCCATGCATCACGTGCAGGTGGAAGCAAAGCATCAAGAACTCTTTCTTCAGCTTGCTCTTCCGCTCGGAATTTAACTTTTTCCATCGCTTGTTGATGAGTCATTTTTACCGCTACATCGGTCAGGTCGCGAATGATGGTTTCAACTTCCTTGCCAACGTAACCTACTTCTGTAAATTTTGTCGCTTCTACTTTAATAAATGGAGCGTTGGCTAGTTTAGCCAGTCGTCGGGCAATCTCTGTTTTACCGACACCAGTTGGACCAATCATTAAAATATTCTTTGGTGTCACTTCAGCACGCAAACTTTCTTCAAGCTGCATTCTTCTCCAACGATTACGCAGAGCTATCGCAACTGAACGTTTGGCGTTGTCTTGACCAATGATATGGCGATTTAATTCATGAACAATTTCACGAGGAGTCATTTCAGACATGGGTAATTCCTTCAATTCTTAGTAGTGCTGTCATCAAAACATCTGCGGTTTATTTTTACTCTGCAGGTATTTCTAGTTCTTCAACAGTGTGATGATGGTTAGTAAATACGCAGATATCGCCAGCAATTTTTAGCGACTTCTCCGCAATTTCTATAGCACTCAATTCTGTATTTTCTAATAGAGCGGTCGCCGCTGCTTGGGCAAAGTTTCCACCTGATCCGATAGCAATTAAGTCATTTTCAGGCTGAACAACGTCTCCATTACCAGTAATAATAAAAGATGCTGTTTCATCAGCGACAACAAGCATTGCTTCAAGTCTACGAAGAGCTCGGTCACTTCGCCAATCTTTTGCTAGTTCAACAGCAGCTTTAGTCAAATGCCCTTGATGCATTTGTAACTTACTTTCTAGGCGCTCAAATAAAGTAAATGCGTCTGCCGTACCTCCGGCAAAACCAGCAATGACTTTATCGTTATATAATCTGCGAACTTTGCGCGCATTTCCTTTCATGACAGTATTGCCAAGGGAAACTTGTCCATCACCCGCAATGACAACTTTGTTATTTCGACGAACAGATACAATGGTAGTCACGAGTATGGCCTCTTTAATTTAAATTTAATAAACGTTAGGGAGTATATGTGGGTTGCGAGAAATAAAATCAAGGGAAAAACAAAAGAGCGTTTGTTTAAAAACGCTCTTAGAAAATGTTACTGCTGGTTTTGCTTCCAGATAGCACATGGCTGGATTTTCACGCGTTGAAGCTTGTGCTTGTCTTTTTCCGCATCTCGCTTGGTTTTATATGGCCCTAGCACAACTCGATACCAAGAACTGCCATCTTTCTTGACAATGTTACTGGTCAACCCTTGAAAAGCGATATCCACCTTGCGTGATTCAGCTTGGTGTTTTGTTTTGTAAGCCCCGCACTGCATCACATAAGGGATCTTAGACTCTACTAATGGCTTAGCTTTTACCTCAATTTCGCGATTAGGTAATGTGTCGACATAGTCCCACTTCTCTTGAGGAGGAGGTGGAAGCTTTTCTGCAGGTTTAGATTGAGCCTTACGGCTTTGATTTTGCTGTACGGCTGTTTTAGGCGGCTCAGGGTCTTGGCTCAATTTATATAAACCATAACCAAACGCAACAACCAATATGACCGCAATAAAACCACTTCTCCATGGTTTTCGACTAGAACTGGCTTTTTTCTTGCTACCACGCTTTTTATTTTGGCCGCTACCGCGCCTTACATAATCTTTACTTGCCACAACATCTTACATTCACAAATTTGAACTTAAATACATAGTAAATGAGTTTATGAAGCGATTACAGACCAATAACGTCTTATGACGGTATCATGTCACAGCAAAACAATCATTTTGAAAATATCGAAAACACCGTTACCAAAGCCGCTAACTCAACAAACTCTAGGTGGCGCTACGCTATTTCTTACCACAAGTCTTGTTTCAAGAAGTCGAGAGCCTGCTCTAACGTCTTTACCTCGAAGCAACTCTAGAACCATTAACATCGCTTGACGGCCTATCTCATATCTTGGTTGAGCAATTGTGGTCAACGGCGGATCACAATATTGAGAGAACTGAATATCGTCAAAGCCAACGATAGATAAGTCTTGCGGTACTCGTAGCCCCAGTCGTTTCACTTCTTGAATTGCTCCAATCGCCATAATGTCACAATGACAAAAAATTGCAGTCGGTGGCTCAGCTAAGGAAAGAAGCTTTCGAGCAGCGATCGCTCCTGCTTCAAATGCATACTCAGAATACACTGTGTAGTTTGGACGCATTACGATACCCGCTCGGCGTAAAGCTTGCTGATACCCCTGTGAGCGAAACTTAAATATTGCCGCTGACTCAGGACCAGAAATTTGAGCGATGCGTTTGTGGCCCATCTGTGTAAGATAATTAACCACTTCAAAAGCAGCTGTTAAGTTATCAATGTGAACAGTAGGTAATTCGAGTTCAGGTGCAAATTCGCATGCCATGACTAATGGTGGCAAGTTTTTTTGCTCAGATTTACTAACATCAAATGGAAGGTCTGCACCTAGCAAGAGAATACCATCAGCTTGCTTAGCAAAGGCCAAACTGGCTAAAGACGTCGGGTCTTTACGTTTCTGCTGACTACTATCCCCCAATAAAACCGTGTAACCGTGTTCAATTGCCGCCTCTTCAATACCTCGAATAATATCAGAGTAGTAAGGGTCACAAATATCAGGAACAACTGCGACGATTGTCTTTGATTCGTTTCGCCGTAAATTTCTGGCCAAAGAGTTCGGGGAATAACCTGCTTCTAACACTGCGTCTTCGACGCGCTTTCGAGTAGACGTGGATACTTTCTCGGGGTTCATCAAGGCTCTTGAAACAGTAGCCGTTGATACACCTGCGAGCTGAGCAACATCCTTCATTGTCGCCATAATAGCTGCCTCATAAAATCAATGAATGCAATGACTTACATTCATACATAACCATAACCAAACTTTTCGAGCTCTGTTTTTTTATTAATGTGAGCTCATTTATCTGACACTATTCTATTCAATTCAAGCCAAAAAGTTTCGACAAATTTATCAAATATTTCATTTTTTTCGTGATTTACATCACAATAGCTCGAATAATATCAATATGCACCTGATTGCCATCTCAAAAAATCAGAACAGATAAAAAACATTTTTATAACAATTAATTATAAAGAAAAGGGATTTCTAGAAAAAATGAAGTATTAGCTCAAGTCTTGCGGATCTCTATCAACTGCCCAACGCACTTTTTTGGATTCTGTTAATGTCTGAATAACAGGCTTAGAGCTCAAGAGGATTTTTTGCATCAAACTGCGTTCAGTAGTTTGTAACATCATTTGCCAACGAGATTTACCTGCTTTCTTTGTGATTGGAGAAGGCGTTGGGCCTAATACCATACAAGTATCATCAAATAGAGGGTTTGACTCCAAAGTTAATCTAACTTGACGAAGAAAAAGCTCAGCAACCTCACTATTATTCGCCTCCGACCGAAAAAGCGCTAAATGCGTAAATGGTGGAAGCATCGCCATTTTTCTTTCTTCCAATACCATTTTACCGAATTGGCTATAAGGAGAATTGAGCAAGCCTTGCAGCAGTGCGTGCTCTGGATGATGAGTTTGCAATATCACTTGCCCTTTTTTACTTGCTCGACCAGCTCGGCCTGACACTTGAGTGTAGAGTTGAGCGAATCGCTCAGACGCTCTAAAATCACTGCTATACAAAGCCCCGTCCACATCGAGCAGTGCCACTAACGTAACGTTTGGAAAATGATGGCCTTTTGCCAACATCTGAGTGCCAATTAAGATCTGATACTCACCTTTTTGAATTGACGTTAATGCCGACTCTAACTGGCCTTTTTTACGCGTACTATCACGATCTATTCGTATCGACTTAAACTCTGGAAACAGCTCAACTAAGTGAGACTCTAACTGCTCAGTACCCACCCCAACACTTACAACATGAGAAGAGCCACAGTTTTGGCATTGTTTAACTACCGGCTTACGTGAACCACAATGATGGCAACACATTTCACTGTTTTTCTGATAATAAGTGTAATAACGCTCACAGCGGTAACATTCGGCCAACCAGCCACATTCATGGCACATCAAGGCTGGCGAGAATCCTCTCCTATTAAGGAATAGTAAAACTTGATTTCCCGCTTCTAAATGTTGCCTCATTTCAGCAATTAGTGGCGCAGACAAGCCACTCTCTAGGTATAAGCCTTTAATATCTAGAATTTTATTTGTCGTCGGCGTGGCATTACCGGCTCTTTGTGTCAGAAGCAAGTGATGATACTTGCCGCTCACCGCGTTCTGCATCGTTTCAAGTGCTGGAGTTGCGGAGCCTAAAACAATTGGGATCTGCTCCTTATGCGCTCGCATTATCGCTACATCTCGCGCATGATAACGAAGCGTGTCTTGCTGCTTATAAGAAGCATCATGCTCCTCATCGACGATAATGATTCCTAGCTTCTTAAATGGAGTAAAAATCGCGGAGCGAGTACCGATGACAATTCCCGCCGCTTTATCTCTAGCGGAAAGCCATGCATTCAGACGTTCTGACTCGTTGAGTCCAGAGTGGATGACTTCAATTGGCGCATTGAATCGACTTTCAAAACGCTGAATAGTCTGTGGCGTCAAACCAATTTCAGGGACCAACACTAAAGCCTGCTCGCCTCTTTCTAAAACTGGAGTAATTAAATTTAGATAAACTTCTGTTTTGCCAGAGCCGGTTACTCCATCGAGTAAATAGCAGGCAAAACCTTGCTTATTGTTGACTGCCGCAATGGCTATCGCTTGTTCTTGGTTAAGTGTTGGCTTCTCCTGCTCGGACTCCACCACTCTTGGCCAATGTTTTAGCTTTGGTCTTTTTTCTATCTGTTCTATCCAGCCTTTGTCTTGCAAAGCTTTTAGCACAGTAGAACTTATCTCTGCATCAACAAACTCTTGGTGGGCAACCGAGCCATGTTGCAGCATTGTCATGACTTTTGCTTGCTTCACCGCTCGACCAAAATCGCTCATCAGCTGATTACGTCCAAGAGGTGTTATTTGCCACTCTTTTATATTGGTAAATTCTGCACGTCTTTTTTTTCTGAGCGCACCGGGGAGAGCAATATTGAATACGTCTCCCAACGGGTGAACGTAATATTGGCTACACCAAGTTAAAAGCTCGTATAGTGTTAGTGGCCAGATTGAGGTGCGATCTAAGATCTGAGTAATAGATTTGAGGTGTTGAAGGCTAATGTCAGTTTTATCAGATATTTCAGTCACAATACCAACCAAAGATTGTCGCCCAAATGGCACTACCACTCTTCCGCCTATCACCGGTAGATCTCCACCGGGCAAAAGGTAATCAAAAGTTTTATCTAGAGGGACTGGCAGCGCTACTCGCGCGATGGTTGGCAACATATTTAATAGCTATTGTGGCTTATAACACCTCAGTCTAAAAGATATTGGCTAGTAATCACAATCAAGTTTCCTATTTTCAACTTATTATCGCTGAAAAAGTCAGCTAAATTGGTTGATTATCAGACACAGATTCATTACTATACTGCGCCTTAGTGGCCAGAGTGTGAGACTTTTCACAGCGAGGCACTAACTGATTTTATTAACTGCGTGTGGTGTCCGGCATAGAATCGGATAGCGACACGGCCCAATTTGAGGTTCTCCCATGAAAACTGGTATCCACCCAGAATACAAAGCTGTAAAAGCGACATGTTCTTGCGGTAACTCTTTCGAGTTCAACTCTACTCTAGACAAGGATTCTATCCACCTAGACGTATGTGACAAGTGCCACCCATTCTACACTGGTAAGCAACGTATCGTTGACACTGGTGGTCGTGTTGATCGCTTCAACAAGCGTTTCGGTGCACTATCTAGCAAGAAGTAATTTTTACTCTGCAAAGATTCGAAATAGGGCGCTATCGGCGCCCTTTTTAAGTTGTAAGATTAAGACTGATTAGTCTCTATACTCTCGCAATATTGCTCATCATAGTCTTTCACATACCCTGTCGTACCAGTCCATTCTGTACGTACCACCATACCTCGCTTGACATATTCCCTTAGATGATGGCACGCAATATCGTTACCCGCTTTAATTAATGAACTGGTTTTCCAACGATAACCGCCCATATTTAAATTTTCGTGGTAAACAATCACGCCATTACTCAGTACATCAAGGCTCGGGATATCAGCAAGGTTTGTCTTTGCGATATCAATCGTTTCTTGACTGGCGCTAGTCTGGATATTTTCTGGGTTTAACGTCTGACAGCCCGACAATGTAAGCGATGCCACTGCTGTAAGCATCATTAACTTAATGTTATTCATGAAGCAATTTCCATATTTTATGATTATTAAAGCACTGAAATCTTATCATAAATAATATTGATAACTGCCTATTACATAGAGATTTTGTAGTGGTCGGCTAGAATTCCTAAGAGACTCAACTCTATTTATTCGCTCATGCGGCTATCTTACACTTTACACAATAAAAATGAGAATCATTTGCAAATAAGTTATTGTTTATTTATTCTTTGCTGATAATCACTACCCGGTAGATTGCAAGATGAGTGAACCACTGTTTTTTCAGCACCTTTTCCAGTATTCCAAGCAAGTCACTCCTTACCTTGATGGGCAAGTTAAACCTCGAGATAGCGATAATCTAGAACTAAATACCATACATATTGGCCACTCCAGCTCAGAGACTATTCGTAAACTATATGAAAATTTAAAGCACACTACCCCAGAAGCAGGAGCGGCTTACTGGCTAACTCGCACTTGGGATCTGCTTTGTTGGCAACCCATTTATACCGCGTTTGTCTCGATCTACGCTTGCCGTGGATTGCCTCAGTTATCCTCTATGGCTCAACAGGTACATGATGGTTATATCGCGGGTTATCAGTTTCAATCACAATCCTACATCGAAGGAACAGACGAAGAACTTATCCTCGAAGCGGCAAAAGAGCTCAACACACTTTTTAATTATTTCCGCAACGAAATGAGCTCATGGACGCGTATTCGTCCGGGCTTTACTGCGCACCTATTCGCTGATGCAATATTCGGCTGTTTAGTCAAAGTCAGCCAGTTTTACCCTTCGCTATCAGAGCAATACCTGCTAACGCAAGCTCGGTTATGGTTACAAGCCTGCGATTTGCCAGAAAAATTATTGAAGTCACTCAACTACGATACTCAATCAAAACAGCTTGTGCTGGTGAGAACAAGCTGCTGTTTAGTCTACAAATGCCAAGGCCAAAACCTTTGCAGTGACTGCCCCAGAGCTTGTAAAGCCGAGAAAGGTTCATCCAAGAAGAAACTCAATCTCCAAGTTCAGTAACCTCCGTCACTTCAACTGAGTCGAATTAGCGCAGCCACCCCCTTTTTCTACAGCTCTATGCCAGTAAAGATACCAATCCAAAATTTTTATTAAACCCATCATTGAAATGATAATGATTATCATTATAATCCTCATTTGCAAATTTGATGGATTGATTAAAACAAACATAAACATCATAAAAAGCAATAAAAGGGAAACTAAGATGATAAGTGCTGATTCGCTCAACGCAGTACACTCTGGCAGTCATACTACTCCAGAACCCAAGGACTTTATATTTAACCAAAACAACCTTCAGGCCTATGAAGCCAGCCTGATTCAAGGGTTAAATTTGGTCAGAAGCCAAGTCGAAAAAACCAATAAGCCGTTCAGCGGCATTCTTCCAAAAGAGCTCGCGGCTAAGTTTGCCCACTTAGAGCTCGATCAGCCGCTTGATTCCATTTCCGATGCACTCAAAGAAGTCGAATCGCTTTATCTCAAAGATGCCATTTACTTTCATCACCCGAAATATATGGCTCATTTAAACTGCCCTATCGTCTACCCTGCCATTTTGGCCGAGCAGATCCTATCTTCGATCAACTCATCCCTCGATACATGGGATCAAAGTGCAGGTGGCACGCTGATAGAACAGAAGCTTCTTGATTGGACTGCGAAAAAAATTGGTTACGACCGTCAAGCTGACGGGATTTTTACCAGTGGAGGAACACAATCCAACCTAATGGCGATGCTATTAGCGCGAGACAACTACTGCGCAAACAAAGGCGATCATAATGTCCGAGAACAAGGTCTTCCTTCCTATGGGCACAAATTCCGTATCTTCACTTCAGAACTAAGCCACTTCAGCATTCAAAAATCCTCCGCTCTACTTGGGCTCGGGTACAACTCTGTGGTACCAGTTGCGGTTGATGAGCATTTCAGAATGGACATCAATGCGCTAAGAAATGAGGTCAAAAAAACCATCGACCAAGGACTGATTCCATTAGCCGTTGTCGCGACAACAGGAACGACAGACTTTGGCAGTGTCGATCCCGTTCACGAGATAGCCCAACTATGTCACCAATTCGATATTTGGATGCACGTCGATGCAGCCTATGGGTGCGGCACTTTGGTTTCTGAGAACAATAGACACCTTTTATCAGGAATAGAAAATGCTGATTCCGTCACCGTTGATTACCATAAATCCTTCTTCCAACCTGTCAGTTGCGGTGCGTTTTTCGCAAAAAACAAATCAAAGCTGAGCCTGATTACCCATCATGCTGAGTACTTAAACCCATTGAGCCAAAAGCAAGAAGGTACACCCAACTTAGTTGATAAAAGCCTGCAAACAACGCGACGATTTGATTCGCTAAAGCTATGGCTAACATTGAGAATCATGGGCGCAGATAAGATTGGAGCTATCTTTGATCAAGTCATACAACTTGCCAAAAACAGTCACCAACGTTATCAAGATGACAAAAAATTAGAACTGCTGCATAAGCCCGAACTCAGCACATTGGTGTTTCGGTTCGTTCCTCTTCATCCAACAACAGACAAAGAAATCGACAAAGCCAATGAGTACATTCGCAAAGCCATTTTCCGTAGCGGAGAAGCGGTTATCGCCAGCACTCAGGTTAAGGGAAAACGCTACCTCAAATTCACATTGCTCAATCCAGCCACCCAAATCGAGCATATTGCGCAAGTGGTCGAACTTATAAAAAGCCTCGGTCAGCAATATTTTTTTGTCCAACACTCTCAAAGCCTCGAACAAAGTTCTCAATCTAACGCAGTTTGCATGGAGTCACTGTAATGAACAATCCCGTCTACGATTTTATCGCTATCGGCTTAGGGCCATTTAACCTTGGCCTAGCCGCCCTGACTCACACGCTTGATGACGTAAATGGATTGTTCCTAGACAAAAATGAAGGGTTTGATTGGCACCCGGGCATGATGCTGGAAAGTGCCCACCTGCAAACACCTTTTATGTCAGATCTAGTGACTTTAGCGGACCCCACTCATCCACTTAGCTTCCTAAGTTATATCAAGCAGCAAGGTCGACTGTACTCCTTTTATATCCGCGAAGATTTCTTCTTAATGCGTAAGGAATACAATCAATATTGCCAATGGGCCACCAAACAAATTCCCGCGATACGTTTCCAGCATAACGTCACTTTGGTTAACTACGACCAAGAAAAAGACATTTACCAAGTTGAAGCACAGAATTTAGCAAACAACTCTTCCGTCAGTTTTTACTGCCGACATCTAGTGCTAGGCACTGGTCCAGCTGCGTATATTCCCGATGCATGTAAGGAATACACTGACAACTTAACCCACACTTCCAACTATTTATTCAACAAAGAACAGCTGCAACAAAACAAATCCATCACCATTGTGGGCGGAGGCCAAAGCGCTGCCGAAATCTATTATGATCTTCTGCAAGATATTGATAGCAAAGACTATCAGTTAAACTGGGTTACTCGCTCACCACGATTTTTCCCACTTGAGTACAGCAAGCTCACATTAGAAATGACGTCTCCTGAGTATGTCGACTATTTCTATCACTTGCCACCAGCCAAACGCGACCAACTGATAGCGAAGCAAAAGCATCTTTACAAAGGCATTAATGCCAGCCTGATCAACGATATCTTCGACCTACTCTATGTGAAAAGACTGGATGGTGAAGTGAATACTCGCCTGATGACCAATACCACCTTAGAGCAAGTCTCTCGAGCTAATGATGAATTCAAACTTGGCCTATATCAAAACGAGCAAGATTCGGCATTCAAACTTGATACACAAGGGCTAATACTGGCGACAGGCTATGCTTACCAACTACCCGATTTTCTAGAAGGAATTAACAGAGAAATTCAGTGGGACAACCAAGGCCGCTTTGACGTCAACCGCAACTACAGTATCGATAAGCAAGGTAAACGTATATTCGTACAAAATGCTGAACTGCACACGCATGGTTTTGTCACCCCAGATCTGGGAATGGCGTGCTATCGAAATTCAGTATTGCTCAAAGAAATCACCGGAATTGAGCACTACCCAATTGAGAAGCGTATTGCTTTTCAAGAGTTTTCGGCTCCAAATTTCGAGGGGGAGCCAGCTCCAGTATGAGAAGACTCAAATATTCTCTCATTGTACTGACTTTGGTATCTGTCGTTGCAGATTCTATGCTGGTTCCCTTTTACTCGCAATTTTTTAGTCAAGCGTTTGCCGCTCATTCAACTAAAATGGTGGGCTATTATCTAGCAGCTAGCTGTATCACTGTCATTGTCGCTTTTCCTATTTGGACGAAAGTCGTTAGAAGAGTCAATGAATTACACCTTTGGGTCTATACGCAAATCGCTGCCGGTACCTTAGGGCTAGCATGCTATTACAGCACGTCTCTCACCCAGTTCTGGATACTTTCACAGCTGATGCTTGTATTTAAAGCCAGCTACCTTCTGATCTACCCTTATGTCCTTCGTTTAGAAGAACGAAATAAGCATTTGAGTATGATCAGCCTCTATTCAGTACTCATTCATTTCGGTGCAATCGGAGGGGCTGTAATTGGCGGCTTTATCCTTCAATTGTACTCTGCTAAAGATGTTTATCTCGTTATGCCAATCAGTGACATGATACAAGTGGTCGTTTGCTTGTATTTAATCGTCATACTGAAAGTGCCTTTTCATGCAGACGCACAGACAAGCAGTAAAAAAGTAGAAACGACCTCTGAACACAAGAAGTTCATTCTTAACCTAGGGCTTATCTCGATACTCTTCTACTTTAGCGTGTTCTTAATTCGTCCTTTCTTCTCCAGATATTGGGAATCTGTCGCCAGTTTCCACGGAGAGATAGCATCTGGTTTGATGTTTTCAATACCTGGTTGGATAGCGCTCGCCGGGCTCTGGGTCAACCACAAAGCGAAATCTTCAGCTAGTAGTAGTCAACACATTGCAGCAGCGATGCTGATCGCTATTTCGGGCTTGCTATTGCAAGGAGTACAACAAGAGTGGGTGATCATTCTCGGGCGTTGTATTTTTGGCTGGGGACTGTTTCAAGCCACGGTCAGGTTGGAAGTATTTATGTTTGAACATTCCACACCAGAGAATTATGCCCATGACTTTTCTCGAGTGTACTTCTTTCAGAACTTAGGGGTAATTAGTGCTTCATTTTTAGTTGGTTATATCGTCGATAACGGTTCACTCGTCACTCCTTTTTTTATCGCGTCCGCCACTTTAATGCTCTGTGTCGCTTACTTTTCTTTGGCATTCAAAAATAAATTTCGCATAAAAACAGTCAACGTTCAGGAGGCAAAATGAACACTCCATTTACTCTAAATAACGCTCAAATTGGAGAGATTTCTTTGTTACCCCTCTCTCTGGATGCGCATATTCCATATATCCATGAATGGGTAAACCAAGACTATGCAGAGTTTTGGGGCATGCAAGCTTACGACCAACAACAAGTCAAAAACTTTTATCTGGGCTTACAGCAAGGGGACAAAGCAGACGCCTTTATGGGACTTGTCAATGATATACCAAGCTTCTTAGTCGAAATCTATGACCCCCAAAAAGATCCGGTCGGTGAACACTATCAATATCAGAGTGGAGACAAAGGAATGCATATTCTCATTGCTCCAGCCAACAACCCCATCTCTGGTTTTACTTTTGGTGTCTTCACCACAGTGATGCACTTCATGTTTTCTGATTCAGACATAACACGAGTGGTTGTCGAACCAGATTCTCGAAATCATAAAATTCATGCTTTGAACAAAAGAGCAGGATTTCAGCATATTAGACAAATTCAAATGGGAGAGAAATCAGCCAATTTGGCATTCTGCACACAACATCAGTTTTATTCAGCCATCAATCTATCATCAGAAAAACATCAAAAAGAGATCATGAAAATGGATATTCACCAAAACCCAGCACTTGCTACCAAGTCCGTAGACGCTAAAACTTGGGAAAAAGTAAACCGCCATCACCTAAGAAAGTGCTTGGCAGAGCTTAGCCACGAAAGAATCCTGCAGCCAAAGGCCATCTCGATTAGCGGCGAATGGACAAATTACAGTTTATCAGCCGATGCTGAAGGTGTGGAATATCACTTCAAAGCTAGAAAACTCGCTCTTGAACACTGGTTAGTTGAACCAGAATCGATAAAGAAAACGATCCATGGCCAAAATGCCTCTCTCGATTCCATCAGTTTTATCATTGAGTTCTCTGAAACGCTCAACATCCCGACTAAATTGTTGCCCACGTATCTTGAAGAGATCACCAGCACACTGAACTCCGCAGCTTTCAAAGAAAACAAGCAGTGGTTATCCGCCAAGGAGCTGCTTGAAGCAGATTTTCAGCAAGTAGAGGCTGCGATGAGTGAAGGTCATCCCGCATTCATCGCCAATAATGGCCGAATCGGTTTTGATGCCCAAGACTTCTTGCAGTATGCACCAGAGGCAGGCCAGCCTGTATCTCTGATCTGGTTAGCCGCTCACAAAAGCCGAGCCGATTTTGACTCAAGTCATGATGTCAGCTATCAGGCATTAATTGAGCAAGAACTAGATTTAACCACTAGAGAAGCGTTCGAAAAAATCATCGAAGGACAAGGAAAAAACGCACAAGACTATACGTTAATTCCTGTCCATCCATGGCAATGGTTTAACAAGTTAGCCAGCGTATTTGCACCTGATATCGCGTCGAATCACCTGATCTGCTTAGGCTATGGCGATGACTCTTATCAAGCGCAACAATCCATTCGGACGTTCTTTAATCGCAGTAACCCGAATAAATACTATGTCAAAACCGCATTGTCAGTGCTTAACATGGGATTCATGCGCGGGCTATCGGCCTACTATATGCGCACAACACCCGCTATCAATGACTGGATTTCTGATTTGGTCAAAAACGATCGCTATTTACAAAGCAAAGGATTTTGTGTGCTAAGGGAGTTAGCTGCAACTGGCTATCGTAATCCATATTATGAACACGAGACTCTTCAAGACAACCCATATAAAAAAATGCTTGCTGCTCTTTGGAGAGAAAGTCCATTACCCTTGCTTAACTCTGGGCAACGTTTAATGACAATGGCCTCACTTCTGCATACCGATCCAGCTGGTGAAGCGCTGCTACCTACTCTCATTCAAGCGTCAGGTTTGAGTGTCCAAGCTTGGTTGGCTAAATACTTAGAGAGCTACCTATCTCCTCTTCTGCACTGTTACTATCAACACAGTTTGGTCTTCATGCCGCATGGAGAAAACTTGATTCTTGTGTTTGAAAACCATGTACCAGTCAAAGCCATCATGAAAGACATTGGCGAAGAAATTGCTCTACTCAACACAGACATTGAGCTTCCAGAGAAGGTTAAACGTATTTCGGTCAAAATTCCTGAAGATAAAGAAACTCTCTCAGTCCTCACCGATGTCTTTGACTGCTTCTTCCGATACATGAGCGCCATATTAGTGGAACACTTGGACTTTTCAGAACAAGAATTTTGGAAGCTGGTTGCCAATTGTGTGCAACAATATCAAGACGATAACCCTCATTTACAAACCAAGTTTAAAAAACATAACCTGTTCGCCAAGGAATTCGATCATTCCTGTTTGAATAGACTTCAACTTGCCAATAACCAACAAATGGTCGACTTGGCCGATCCAGCCAGTAGCTTGCAATTTGCAGGCAGTTTGGTGAATCCAATCGCACCATTCATGCAGCGAACAGAAAGCACACACTCTGCATTACCTGAGCAAAGTGTCGAGGTTTAAGGATGGAGGCTTTTTCTCAGCCAAGTATTCCTGATGTTTGTTGCCATCGTACCCAACAGGTTTTGCTGTACATACATCAAAATCTTAACAGGCCACTCATGCTGGAAGACATTGCAAAACATAGCTGCTGGTCCCGCTGGCAGCTGCAAAGAGTCTTTCAAAAAGAGACCGGCCATAGCGTCGCAAGTTATGTGCGCGAACTTAAGCTCAGTGAGGCGGCCAACCGCCTTGCTAACAGCTCAGATCGGGTTATTGATATTGCAGTGGCGTTAGGTTTTGGCTCGGAAATTAGCTTTAGCCGCTCGTTTAAGCAAACGTATGGCTTAAGCCCAAGAGCCTACCGGAAGCAGCCCCCCCCTACGCTTCTCACTTCGATTTAACATCACAAGCTTCGATAACACCCTTAGGCATAGCTAACGAAAGGCTATGCCTAGACCTTTCCCAATTTAAACTTTAATTCTATACATTTCCGTTAGTTATAAATACATTTATAAAAATCAATCGGTTTGCACCAAATTGTTAAGTTTTCCTTCACCTTTAAGATAGAATGCAAATGATTTTAATTATCATTAAGAAAAGCAGTAGTAGAGGAAAACATGGATATTTCAGCAGGCCTAAAGCGCACCGTGATTGCGTCATCGCTTTTGGCATTTTTTTCAGCCCCACTTTTAGCTGAAGACCAAAACAATACTGTCGATCAATCTAATAATAAAACAACAAAACAAGACGACACTATTACCGTATACAGTCAAACTTACCGCAACACCGCCACCAAAACCACGTTGGATCCAGAAGAAACACCACAAGGTTTAACGGTTATTGACAACGAACAACTTCAGCAACGTGAAGTTCAATCACTCAACCAAGCTTTGCGTTATACACCGGGTGTGGTTACTGAAACTAAAGGTGCCGCTGTCACCATGTACGACACATATCGTGTCCGTGGCTTCAGCGTAAACAAAAGCTACTACGATGGACTCGTACTCCCTTATTTAAGTGGTTGGAATTTCCAAGCTCAAGTCGACCCTATTGCAGTTCAGCAAATTGAGGTATTTAAAGGCCCAACATCGGTGCTTTACGGGGCAATGAACCCCGGTGGCATGGTGAATATGATTGCCAAATCGCCACAAATGGAACACGCTACGACAGTGGATGCTGGTACAGGTTCACGTAATCTGGCAAAAGCGTCAATTGACACGACGGGACAAGTTGGTGATAGCAATCTTTCCTACCGCTTTATTGGCTTAGCTAGAAAACAAGATAGCCAAGTCGACACTGCCACTAATGAGCGCTATGTCGTAGCGCCATCGCTAAACTGGCAAGTTTCGGATAAGACTCTGGTTAACTTCAATCTGTATTACCAAAACGATCCAGAGATGGGGATCAATTCATCTCTCCCAGCATCTGGCATGATTACCAGCAACTCTAACGGCTCGACCTCACCTTCAACGTTCGCTGGGGATGTGAATTGGAATAGCTTCAAACGTGACTTTTTAATGGCGGGCTACAAAATCGACCACCAATTCAATGATCAATGGTCGTTTTTACAAAATGCACGTTATACCAATGGTTCTTTAAATCAGAAGAATACATATAGTACGTCTTTTGATGAATCTACCGGCTATCTTCAACGTAACATCTACAGCACCGATGAAAAACTAGACGCATTCACAATAGACAATCAGTTCAGTGGCTTGCTCAAGCATAACGAATGGCAGCACAATCTTTTATTAGGTGTTGACTATCAAAATATGAGTGGCAGCTCCAGCTATAAAGAATATGATACGAGTGGTATTTCTGGCTGGAGTACTTTTGATATATTCAGTCCAAACAATAGCCTTATTACTAATCCTAACTCACTTTCTGTCACATATAACCAATATACAGAAGTTGATTTAAGCCAATTGGGTTTCTACCTTCAAGATCAAATTCGTCGTGATAACCTTGTCTTGCTAGCCGGAGGCCGTTTTGATTCTTACAGCTCAGATACAACGACAACCATAACTAGCACGACAACTTCATCAACTGATCAAAATAACTTTTCCTACCGTGTAGGTGCCCTCTACACTTTTGATAATGGCATAGCGCCTTATGTGAGCTATGCAACTGGGTTTGAGCCGACAACGGGTTCTGATAGTAGCGGAAATGCCTACAAACCAGAGACGAGCGAACAAGTTGAAGTGGGTATGAAATATCAAGCACCAGATATGTCGAAAAGTGCTTCTATTTCTTTGTTCCATATATTGAAAAACGATACGCTGGTCACTGATCCAGATAATATATACGGTCCACAACTTCAAGTTGGTCAAGTTCGCTCTCAAGGCATAGAACTACAGGGTAAATGGTTGGTCACCTCTAACCTAGATATCTCTCCGAGCTATACCTATACAGATATGCAGATTACAGAAGACGCAAGCTCAAGTCTTGAAGGCACAACGCCTATCTACGTGCCCACTCATGCAGCATCAATTTGGGCAAACTACTACTTCTACAACGGCGCGTTAGCTGGTACTCGTGTCAGTGGCGGTGCGAGATATGTTGGCACAATGCAGATGGATTCAACCAACACCGAAGGCAAGGTTCCTGCCTATACGATTACCGATTTATCAATTGGTTATGACTTAAGTGAGCTTAGCCGCAGCTTATCTGGCGCAACCGCAAATTTCCTAGTGAATAACGTGTTTAATGAAGCGAACTACACCTGTTTCAACAGCACAAACTGTTGGTATGGAGAGGAGCGTTCTGTGGAACTGCATGTCAAATATGAGATGTAATTAGACTCAAACTCAAGTTAACCAAGCAGCCCAATACAAGGGCTGCTTTTGTCGTCATATGGAAATCCAATATGTACCAGTTAAACAACATTTTAGTGACACGAGAACAAAGGGATATTCTCAATATCAACGCCCTTGAGATCCCAACAGATAAAGTAACGGTTATCTTAGGCCATAACGGCTCTGGCAAATCTACCTTGGTTAATCTACTGGCTGGGCAAACCAAGCCAGATTCCGGGTCTGTTGAGCTAAATGGGCATCCCATTTCGGACTTAAATAGCCGCAACTTGGCTAAGCAAGTCGCTTACCTGCCGCAACATTTGCCTCAGGCTGCGGGCCTATCCGTTCGTGAGCTCGTTAAGCTCGGACGCTTTCCTTGGCTGGGAACATTTGGTCGCATGAAGCAAAGCGATCATCAAGCCGTTGATCTCGCGATGCAAGCCACTCAGGTAACTCAATACGCTGAGCATAGCGCAGAAAAACTCTCGGGCGGAGAAAGACAACGAGCATGGGTGGCAATGTTACTTGCCCAGCAATCACCGCTACTAATATTGGATGAGCCGACATCTGCTTTAGATGTTCACCACCAATATCATCTTATGCAGCTACTCAGCCAACTCAATCAAGAGCAAGGTAAAGGCGTTATCGTGATTCTGCACGATATCAATCTGACCTTGCGTTACGCAGAGCACATACTCGCCTTGAAACACGGCCAAGTTGTCTTTTCCGGTAGCAGCGCTGAGCTCATGGATTCCTCTCGATTAAGCGAGCTTTACAACACTGAGATTCAACTTCTCGATCATCCAACGCGAGACAGTAAGGTAGCGGTTATATGTTAACTATACGGTCGTTTTCATGGGCTAAGGTTCTTTACGCTACCTTAGCGATTCTGTTCTCTTTCTCAGCCCTAGCCTCCTACCAAGTGGTGGATAGTGAAGGCACAAAAACACTAAACAAAATTCCACAGCGTGTTGCGGTATTAAACTGGGGAGTGGCTGAGCAAATGATTGAGCTCGGCGTCACTCCTGTTGCAATGAGCGACGTAAAAGGATACCAACAATGGGTCGTTAAACCTGCCGTACCAAACGGCGTGGTTGATATTGGTACTCGCGCCGAGCCGAATTTTGAGCTTTTGGCCGAATTAAAACCCGACGTCATTCTTATTGCTTCCCCACAAAAAGATCTTGAAAAACGTTTAGAAAAAATCGCACCGGTTCTTTACTACCAAACCTTTAGCGAAGACCATAATAACGCTCAAGCAGCGATAATTAACTTTTTGCGGATCGGCCATGTGCTCGGCAAGGAAAAGCTCGCACAACAAAAATTGGCGCAAATGAAACAAAAGATACAGCAGCTTAAAGAGCAGCTCGATGTTGCTTATCCAAATGGGAAACCTAAAGTCACCGCTTTTCGCTTTGCCAGCACAACCTCGGTTTATTTGTACGGTAATAACTCCATCCCTCAATACGCGTTGAAGGAACTCGGCTTTCAGAATGCAATGCCACAACCAAGTACTCAATGGGGCGTAACTCAAAAACGTCTTACCGACTTGAAAAATATTGGCAACGGTGTCGCACTTTATTTCCTTCCTTTCTCCCAACAATCCCAGTTAAGCCGTTCGGTAATATGGAACGCGATGCCATTTGTGAGAGATAACAAAGTCGCTAGCGTTGCCTCAACTTGGAGTTATGGTGGCGCCATTTCAATCCAATATAACGCTGAAGCTTTGGCTAACAGTTTACTTAAATTAGCAGGTAACGGATGACACGTTGGGTTTTATTACTGGCAGTGGCAATCGCCGCTGCTATTTTGCAAATTGCCGTCACACAAAATCAATTTGGCTCGAGTTATCAACTGCTGTTAACTGTACTTCACCACCAGCTAGACTTTTCAAACTCTTTTGAATGGACGACATTCCTACACGCTACGCTACCTCGCTGGGTAATGGGTTTGGCAGTTGGTGGTGCATTAGGTTTAGTGGGGAGCCTATTCCAACAGCTAACACAAAATAGAATGATGTCACCGCTGACACTCGGTACCTCTTCTGGTGCTTGGTTGGGCCTTGTCATTTTAAGTGTGATGGCTCCGCAATTCGCCGGGTTTTATCCTGCGCTGTTCGCCATGACAGGTGCTCTTGTTGCCATGGGTTTGGTGATTGCCATTGTGGGGATTCGCAATTTAAGTGGCCTACCTATTGTTCTTGCTGGGATGGCGGTGAATTTACTGCTTGGCGCATTCGCCACTGCGATAATCTTGCTACACAACGAATACGCGCAAAACCTATTCATTTGGGGAGCGGGAGATCTGAGCCAAAACGGCTGGGAATGGGTCACGTGGCTGCTGCCTAAACTTTCCTTAATTATAATTCTACCCATTTTCGCTCCGCGCCTACTTACTTTAATAAGCATCGGCTCCTCAGGCGCACAAGCTCGTGGCTTGAATGTTGGTGGCGCTTTTCTTGGGCTCAGCCTAATTGGCGTTTGGTTAGTGTCTGTGTCGATTACCTCTGTTGGCGTGATCAGTTTTGTTGGGCTTATCGCTCCCAATATTGCTCGACATATTGGCTTCAACAAATCTCGAAGTGAGCTTATCGCAAGCCTTATTCTTGGCGCAACGTTGCTTATGCTGACTGATTCGCTAGCGGTATTTTTAAGTTTTTGGTCACTCGATATTATTCCGACTGGGACAGCAACCGCGGTGATTGGCGCACCAGCACTGATTATGCTCGCGCGCAAAAAGATGTCTGCTCAAGACAATATGTCACTGACCTTTCCAAAAGGGCGAGACAAACTGCGACCTAAAATCACACTATTTTCGTTGCTCGCGGCATTTGTGATTGTCATTGCTATCTGCACTTTTGTACAACCGGAGATAAAAGGCTTCGTTTGGCAAATACCGAACGCTTTCAGCTGGTCAATTAAATGGCCTAGAATGCTAACAGCCGTAAGCGCGGGAGCAGGTCTAGCGGTGGCTGGGGTAATTTTGCAACGGCTGGTATACAACCCACTCGCCAGCCCTGATATTTTAGGGGTATCCGCCGGGGCAGTGCTCGCCCTTGTGTTGGCGAGCTTAATTTTTGGTTCGTCTATTCACACATTGGGCCCATGGGTTGCTCTCCTAGGCAGCTTGGTTGCTTTGGGTGTGTTACTCGTCTTAGGCAGAAAGCATAATTTTGCCCCTTCGATTTTGATTCTCTCTGGTATCGCACTAACCGCGATGATAGAAGCTTTAGTACAGTTTTCTCTAACTCGTGTGGGACAAGAAAAGTTTGTCTTGCTGCAATGGTTGGCAGGTTCAACGTATCGAGTGACTCCAAACACAGCCGTTACTTTGTCGCTCTTAGTCACCTGTTTGGTCATTGTAGCCTTATTGCTCTCACGATGGATGACATTAATAGGTACAGGCAGGCAATTTGCTTTTGGTCGAGGCTTGAATGTGTCTTGGGCTTACATTGTTTTGCTGATTATCGTTGCTTTGTTGTGCGCTTTCGTCACAACAACGATGGGGCCAGTGGCGTTTGTTGGCTTAATCGCGCCTCACATCGCGGTAATAATGGGGGCGAGACAAGTGAAAGTTCAGCTATGGGTTGCTGGGTTACTTGGTGGCTTGTTGCTACTATCAGCCGATGTGATTGGGCAGCTTGTGGTGCATCCAGCTCAAATCGCGGCAGGCGTATTAGTCTCCATTATTGGCGGAGTTTATTTTGTTTTCCTGCTCATTCGAGAGCGCCATTAACCTCGAACACTTCTTTATTCACACTAGAGCATGGTGAGCTTTTGAGATTGAATTTTGTTCGAATTTCAAGCCTTTTAATCGCGGCGCAGGGTAAGCAGCTTAGTCATTCTAAGCAATTGGCCTGCAACAAAGAGTAAAAGGCTTGGAATCGAACCCTTTGGGCAGCAATTTGTTGTTGCAAAAACCATCGTAAAAGCCAACACGCTCTAACCTCAGTGATCTAAAAATGCCAGTTAGATCACTGAGTCAAAAACTAAATTCCATCTTGCTACCCAAATTCCGAATGTGAATTACACTCTCTACTATGCATTCTTATTCATGCTCTTTAGAATGGCCGCCGCGAAAAACATGACGAATAAAAGTAAATAATATGCCTGAAGAAAATCAAACTGACTCAACTGAAAAAGAGCCAACAGCTGAACAACAACAACGTCAGAAAGCCCTCGACTATCATGCTCAGCCTGTGCCCGGCAAAATAGAAGTCTCTCTTACCAAGCCTGCGGAAACGGTAGAAGACTTATCGCTCGCATACAGCCCCGGTGTCGCAGAACCAGTTCGAGAAATCGCGCAAAACACGGACAACGTATATAAATATACCGCGAAAGGTAATTTGGTCGCGGTGATATCTAACGGCACAGCCATTTTGGGGTTAGGTAATTTAGGGCCAATGGCTTCTAAGCCTGTTATGGAAGGAAAATCCTTACTGTTTAAACGGTTCGCAGGTATCGACTCTATTGATATCGAAGTCAAACACAGAACAATTGAGGAGTTTGTCGATACCGTTGCTAACATCTCGGATACTTTTGGTGGCATCAACCTTGAAGACATAAAAGCGCCCGATTGCTTTGAAATAGAAAAACATCTGATTGAGCGTTGTGATGTCCCTGTATTTCATGATGACCAACACGGAACTGCGATTGTTACTGCGGCGGGTATGCTCAATGCCATTGAGTTACAAGGCAAGAAATTACAAGAAACCACCATCGTATGTTTAGGCGCTGGCGCAGCTGCAATTGCCTGTATGGAACTGCTTATCAAATGCGGCGCAATGCGTGAAAAAATATACATGCTGGATCGTAAAGGCGTCATTCATACAAGACGCGACAATCTCAACGAGTACAAACAACTATTTGCCAACAATACTGATAAACGCACGATTGAAGATGTCATTGAAGGTGCTGATGTATTCCTTGGTGTATCCGGACCAAATTTACTTTCTCCTGAAGCGCTTCAGCTCATGGCGAAGAAACCTGTGGTATTTGCCTGCTCCAATCCAGACCCTGAAATAAAACCAGAAATAGCACACAAGGTAAGAAAAGACCTCATTATGGGAACAGGACGAAGCGATTACCCTAACCAAGTCAATAACGTATTGTGCTTTCCATTTATTTTCCGTGGTGCACTTGATGTTCGCGCCAGTGAAATTAATGATGAGATGAAACTGGCGGCAGTAGAAGCCATTCGAGAACTCGCAAAAGAAGAGGTGCCACAAGATATTCTCAAAGCCGCTGGCGTGAAGAAACTTAAATTCGGTAAGGATTACATCATTCCAAAACCAATGGACTACCGACTTTTGCCAAGAGTCGCCAAAGCGGTTGCCCAAGCAGCGGTTGACTCTGGCGTCGCGAGAATTAAAATGCCAACAAACTACATGCAGTGAGGAAATTAAATCGAGCAGAAGAAACGCTGGACTTTTTCAGCGCTTCTTTATTTCAAGGGCGCGAGTTTCAATTACTCTTCGTCGTATGATTCAAACTCGATGCCCATTTCTGTCATCAGCTTTTTCGCTTCTGCAGGAATATCATCTGGTCGATCTTTACGTAAATCTTCATCTGTTGGCAGCGGCTGGCCAGTATACGCGTGTAGAAAAGCTTCGCACAAAAGTTCACTGTTAGTCGCATGGCGAAGGTTATTGATCTGGCGTCTTGTACGTTCATCAGTCAAAACCTTTAACACTTTCAACGGAATAGACACCGTTATTTTCTTCACTTGCTCACTTTTTTTTCCATGTTCAGCGTATGGGCTAATATATTCCCCATTCCAATCTGCCATTGCGCACCTTCAAAGTTCGTTGTAACGTCATTTTTAATGTGGATTTTAGCTACATTTAAGGCTATAAGCAAAGACATATAGACGTCTAGAAGTGTTGACGTCTCATATTTTGACAAGTAAAGTGTGCAACACAGATCAAAATCTGTCTAAACACCATCATTTAGGAAGGAAACTGATTATGAGCGCCCGCAAGCCAGCCACTATTGCCGTACGCACTGGTATCGAATCTGATTCGCAGCATCACGCCGTGGTTCCACCGATTTACCTTTCCACGAACTATGGTTTTCCCGCTTTCGGTGACGTGCCTCAATATGACTATACTCGATCGGGCAACCCCAACCGTGGCCTTCTAGAAAAAGCGCTATATGAGCTAGAGTCCGGTAAGGGTGCTGTGGTCACAAATTGCGGTACATCCGCTCTGAATTTATGGGTATCGACATTCCTTTCCCCTGATGATCTCATCGTTGCACCTCATGACTGTTATGGCGGCACTTACCGACTATTTAATACTCGCGCCCGAAAAGGCGACTTTAAAGTACTATTTGTCGACCAATCTGATCAAAAAGCACTGGATGCAGCACTCGCGCAAAAGCCTAAGCTCATTCTCGTTGAAACACCTTCTAACCCCTTAGTGCGCGTCGTTGATATTGCTGAGCTTTGTGAAAAAGCAAAACAAGTTGATGCACTTGTCGCCGTAGACAATACCTTTTTGACACCCGTATTCCAAAAGCCTTTAGACCTTGGCGCTGACTTCGTAATCCACTCAACAACCAAGTTTATCAATGGCCACTCTGACGTCATTGGTGGAGTTGTGATTACCAAATCAGAGCAGCATGCTGAAGAGTTAGCTTGGTGGGGTAACTGTATTGGCGCGACGGGCACCCCATTTGATAGTTACATGACGCTGCGTGGTATCCGTACTCTTCAAGCTCGTATGAGAGTCCATGAAGAAAGTTCAAACAGTATTTTACAGTACCTTCAGTCCCAACCTTTAGTGGGGAAGCTGTATCACCCTAGTCTTCCAGAACATCCAGGGCACGACATCGCCAAGAAGCAGCAGTCAGGTTTTGGATCTATGCTTAGTTTCGAATTCAATGGAAGTTATGAACAGCTAAAACATTTTGTGAGTGAACTGCAATTATTCTCACTGGCTGAATCTCTTGGTGGTGTAGAAAGCTTGATCTGCCACCCGGCTTCCATGACCCATAGGGCAATGGGAGAAGAGGCATTGGAAGAAGCAGGCGTTTCTCATCAACTTCTTCGACTTTCAGTGGGCCTAGAAGATGCACAAGACTTGATAGAAGATCTAAATCAAGCATTCGACAAAGCAAACGAATTGACTAAACAAGCTGAGGCTAAGTAAAAGGAGAAGCCTTCAATGACACATTCTCGTCAACTGCATAAATTTGGTGGTAGCAGTCTAGCCAACGCAGAGTGCTATCAGCGAGTGGTTAAAATTCTCACGCAATACTCAAGTGACAACGATTTAGTTGTTGTTTCTGCGGCAGGGAAAACCACCAATAAGCTCATCGACTTTTTGACCGCTCTGGATAAAGATGGCCGTGTAGCTCACGAGACTCTCCAAGAGATTAAGCAATTCCAAATTCAACTGGTCAGCGAACTAATTAAGGGCAAAGCTCAGGAAGAACTACTTGCTCAACTAAATGAGGAGTTCAGCACGCTCGGAGAACTGCAAATTCCCCTATCAGGCGCGAAAAAAGCAGCGGTGCTCGGGCACGGTGAACTCTGGTCTTCTCGACTGCTCGCTACATTATTATGTCAAAACGACTTACAAGCGATGGCACAAGACTCGCGTGCATTTTTGCGTGCAGAGGCAGGCACTCAGCCTGAAGTCAATCGAGGTACCTCCTACCCGCTTTTGAAAGAAATACTGGCACAAAATACTACCCAGCGAATCGTTATCACTGGGTTTATGGCGCAAGATGATGCTGGGCACACCATTTTACTTGGCCGAAATGGCTCAGATTATTCTGCCACCGTGATTGGTGCGTTGGCAGAAGTAGACCGAGTCACCATATGGAGTGATGTCGCAGGTGTATACAGCGCGGATCCAAGAATCGTCACCGATACTTGCCTACTACCGCTGCTACGTTTAGATGAAACAAGCGAACTAGCTCGACTAGCCGCACCTGTTTTACACAGCCGCACTTTGCAACCTGTCGCGCAAAGCAGTATGGATTTGCACCTACGATGCAGCTACGAACCAGAGTCAGGTTCAACTCATATTGAGCGGGTACTCGCATCTGGACGCGGTGCAAAAATCGTTACATCCCTAGATGAAGTGTTACTGATCAATATTACCTTCTCGTCAGGACACGACTTTGAACGTCAGGAGCAAAAAGTACTCGAAGGTTTAAAGCAAGCACAACTTGAACCGTTAACTTTTGAATCTCAACCTGATCAACATCATTTGAAGCTCGCCTACACCGCTGAAATTGCAAATGGAGCGTTGCGCTACCTGCAAGATGCAGCCATTGAGGGAGAAATAAAACTAAGAGAAGGCTATTCTCTTGTCGCAGCTGTTGGAGCTGGTGTCACCAAAAACCCAAATCATTGTTACGCCTTTTATCAACAACTAAAGGATGCACCTGTTGAATTCGTATCAGAAACGCCTTCTGCATTGAGTTTAGTTGCAGTACTCAGAAAAACGGATACGCCCCCATTAATTAGAGCAATTCACAGTCGTTTATTCCAAGCGCAAAAACGTGTTGCAATTGCCTTATGTGGCAAAGGAAATATTGGCGCGAGTTGGCTTTCATTATTTGATTCTCAAAAAGAAGAGCTCGAGAAAAGACAAGGAATGAACTTTGAGTTGGTCGCTGTCGTCAGTAGCCAGACATTTTGGTTTGATGAATCTGGTATTGATACCAAAACCGTATTAGACAAATTTGATGATGAAGCCGTCGAATATGAAGGAAAAGAGTGGATTGAACGACTTGGTTCCATCCAAGGCTACGACGATGCCGTTGTTCTTGATGTGACTGCCAGTAAAGATCTCGCCAATCGATATCTCGAAATAGCCAAGCAAGGAATGCACCTTATCTCTGCTAATAAAGTGGCTGGCTCGGCATCAAGCCATTATTACCACCAAGTACAAAACGCTTTCGCCAAAATAAACCGTCACTGGCTTTACAATGCGACCGTCGGTGCTGGCCTACCAATCAACTATACCGTCAGAGATCTAAAAGAAAGTGGCGATGAGATTATTGCGTTGTCTGGCATTTTCTCTGGCACCCTTTCTTGGTTATTCCAGCAATACGATGGCTCGGTGCCTTTCTCTGAGTTAGTTGATTTAGCATGGCAACAAGGCTTAACTGAGCCCGACCCTCGCGCTGATCTCGATGGTTCGGACGTAATGCGTAAGTTGGTCATACTGGCCCGAGAAGCTGGCTTATCAATAGAGCCAGAGCAAGTTAAGGTCGAGTCACTGGTTCCAGATGAGTTAAACTCTTTATCTTTGGATGAGTTCTTAGACAAAGGGCAGATTCTCAGCGAACGGTTACAAGAACGATTAGAAAAAGCTCAGCAGGAAGGCAAGGTGCTTCGTTACGTAGCTCGGCTAGATAAAGATGGAAGTGCGTCTGTTGGTGTAGAAGCCCTCTACAAAGAACATGCACTAGCCAATCTACTGCCTTGTGACAATATTTTTGCCATTGAAAGCAAGTGGTATAAAGATAATCCACTGGTCATTAAAGGTCCTGGGGCTGGCCGCGATGTCACTGCGGGTGCGATACAATCCGATCTCAACAGGCTTGCAAGCCTCATTTAAAACATCTCATTATGGTCAGATTTTTCTGGCCATTTTTTGTTCTGTTACATCCTTGCCTTTGAATTACTTAGCAATCGTTATATAACTTTAAGTTGAAGCTCGCTCACTTTGATCATGAGTAAAATTCATGTTGGGGCTATTGACAGTAAATCGTATTCAATTCATTCTATGGACATATAGACGTCCAAACGTAAAAACAGCTAAAGAATCGTGGTGAAATGAGCCGCAGGGAGATGAACATGGGATATACACACGCTAGCCATATCGACGCTTTAAATCAAAACATTGCTGAGCTATCGGACAATATTAATGTCTCATTTGAATTTTTCCCGCCTAGCTCTGAGAAGATGGAGCAAACGCTTTGGAACTCTGTCCACCGACTAAAAACACTCCAGCCAAAGTTTGTCTCGGTTACTTACGGAGCTAACTCTGGTGAACGCGACCGCACTCACTCCATTATCAAAGAAATTAAAGATCAAACGGGATTGATTGCTGCGCCTCACCTTACTTGTATCGACGCGACGAAAGACGAACTTGTCCAGATAGCTGACGACTATTGGAAAAATGGCATCAAAAGCATTGTTGCTCTGCGTGGCGATATCCCGCCGGGTGGTGGCAAGCCAGAAATGTACGCTTCAGATTTAGTCGAGCTGCTAAAATCACGTCATGATTTTGATATCTCAGTTGCAGCATTTCCCGAGGTTCATCCAGAAGCAAAAAGTGCCCAAGCTGATTTGCTCAACCTAAAGCGCAAAGTAGAAGCTGGCGCGAACCGAGCGATAACGCAGTTTTTCTTCGACGTTGAGAGCTACCTGCGCTTTCGCGATCGCTGTGTTGCCGCTGGGATTGACGTTGAAATTGTTCCAGGGATATTGCCGGTATCCAACTTTAAACAAGCGTCAAAATTTGCCGCGCAGAATAACGTTAAAGTACCAGGCTGGATGGCGAAGCAATTTGAAGGACTGGATGATGACCCAACCACCAGACAGCTTGTTGGAGCGAGTCAAGCCATCGATATGGTTCGAGTACTCAGCAGAGAAGGCGTGAAAGATTTTCACTTCTATACTTTGAATCGTGCTGAAATGACCTATGCGTTATGCCACACATTAGGTGTGCGACCACAGATTTAAGTGAGCTATAAAGCTCACTAAAAAACGCCAGTTTATCTACTGGCGTTTTTTAATTAATAGCAAGCAAAAAGAATAAATTACTCGACTTCTTCCATCTTACCAAGAAGGTTACGAATTCGCTCTTGCCAAGCCGCATGTTCTTGCTGCATTTGCTCAGTTCTGCGTTCTAGCTCTTCACGGCTTTCTTTCAATTCATAGGCTTCATTTGCCAACTGCTCTTTTTGTCCTTTTAGCTCTTCTACTTCCATTTGTAAAAGTGCGATTGTATCAACTGCAGTTTGAATTTTTGCTTCTAATTGTTCCAGTACTTCAAAAGACATTTTTGCCTACCTTGTGTATTAATCCTATACTGCCATTCTACTCAGCTAGTGCAACAGAAACACCATCTATCTTTGATTTTTCCGCTATTCGCTCAAAAAAAACACTTAAATTTATCATTAATTTATTAATCAACATTATGAACAACCAATATTGCCATAGAGGTGAATACTCAATATCGATAAATTGCTCAAGATCAAGCCGCTAACAATGAATAGCAAACGTTTACTTTGGCTTGTGTTACTATCTCGACAAAGTTTTTCCCTTGTAAAAATATTCAATTTGGAGTCTTCATGAAACGCGACTTAGCGATGGCATTTTCACGAGTTACAGAAGGAGCTGCGCTTGCTGGCTATAAATGGCTTGGACGTGGCGATAAAAACGCAGCGGATGGGGCTGCTGTTGAAGTCATGCGCAGCTTACTGAATCAAACGGATATCAGCGGTGAGATTGTCATTGGTGAAGGTGAGATTGACGATGCCCCAATGCTTTACATTGGAGAACAAGTTGGCTTAGGTGGTGATGCCGTCGATATTGCCGTCGATCCAATTGAAGGTACGAGAATGACTGCAATGGGTCAATCCAATGCACTCGCAGTCCTAGCGGCTGGAGAAAAAGGTAGCTTTTTAAGAGCACCTGATATGTATATGGAAAAATTGGTTGTTGGACCGGGGGCAAAAGGCTGCATCGATCTAAATAAACCAGTTAAAGAGAACTTGCAAAATATTGCTGATGCGCTAGGAAAATCGCTTGATACCCTCGTGGTGATTACTCTGGCTAAGCCGCGTCATGATGAAGTCATCGCGGAAATGCAGGCTATGGGCGTACGTGTTTTCGCTGTGCCTGATGGTGATGTTGCCGCTTCCATTCTAACCTGCATGCCAGACAGTGAAGTCGATGTCATGTATTGCACTGGCGGTGCCCCTGAAGGGGTTGTTTCAGCAGCAGTGATTCGCGCACTAGATGGTGATATGCAAGGACGTTTATTGGCTCGCCATGATGTAAAAGGCGATACCAAAGAGAATCGCCAGTTTGGCGAAGAAGAGCTTAAACGCTGCGCTGAAATGGGCGTTGAGGCGAATAAAGTATTAAAGCTCGAAGAGATGGCACGCAGCGACAACGTTATCTTTTCCGCAACGGGTATCACCAAAGGTGATTTACTGGACGGCATTAGCCGTCAAGGTAACATCGCCACAACCGAAACACTTTTAGTGCGAGGACGGTGCCGCACTATTCGTCGCATTAAGTCAATTCATTATTTAGAGCGTAAAGACGCGGAAGTACGAAAGATTATTTTATAATTAAATCCATAAGCTTAAAACTTTATTGGAAGAGAGGGAGCACTGGGTGCTCCTTTTTTACAGCTAATTTTTACATATTTTTTACACTTGAGCTTTGCAAAAAATTTAATTTAGGTAGGATATACCCAGACAATTTGGTCATGAGGCCGAATTTCAAAAAGTCACAGTTAAATGGACTACGAGATACAATCTTATGAAAATTAACAAGAAACTGACAGCACTTGCTATCGCTGGAACCGTTGCTCTATCTGGTTGTACAACCATCAACCCTTATACTGGTGAACAGCAAACGTCATCTGCCGCTAAGGGTTCCGCAATTGGTGCAATCGGTGGTGCTGTACTAGGCGCAGCAACCAGCAGCAACAAAGGCAAAGGTGCCCTTATTGGTGCGCTTGGTGGCGCTGCTGTCGGCGGTGGTATTGGCTATTACATGGACGTGCAAGAAGCCAAACTAAGACAACAACTAAAAGGCACTGGTGTCAGTGTTACTCGTAATGGGAACAACATTACACTTAACATGCCAAATGCCATCACCTTTGCAGTAAACAGCAGCGATCTTAAACCTGGTGCTGATAAAGTATTGAGCAGCGTGGTTCTTGTTGTTAAAGAATACGAGAAAACGCGTATTAATATTTTGGGTTACACAGATAACACTGGCTCAGCTAGCTACAACAAGCTACTTTCCGACAAACGTGCTAATGCTGTAGGTGGATATTTCCTATCTCATGGTGTGAAATATGCTCGCTTGAATCAGCAGGGTATGGGCGAAGCTAACCCTATTGCGAGCAACAAAACAGAGGCCGGTCGAGCGGAAAACCGCCGTGTTGAAATTGTTCTAACTCCGATGTCATAAGTTGCCACAAAATAGTTTTGAAGAGTCGCTAAACGCGACTCTTTTCATTTTTGCTAGCCCTACTTTCCTTGCTTTATCGAAACTGTATAACCGCTTTCACTACTTATAAACTCCACAAAGTTATTTATCGCATCTAATGCTTCATCTTCGTAATGTGTCACATACAATATTTGGCTCAGATTGGTTTGCGCAATTTTATTCAATACAAAATACACCAACTTTCTGCTGATGTAATCTAGCCCTTGATAGGGTTCATCCAATATCAGTAAATCTGGCTGTTTGATAAGCGCTCGGCCTATCAGCAGGAGTCGCTGCTGGCCATATTCTAGCGAGCGAAAGCTTACCTTTTCGAACTCACGCATTTCTAGGACATCTAACCATCGATATGCAAGCTGCAGCTGCTTTTTGCTTGGTTGATCGTATAAACCAATTGAATCAAAGAAACCTGATAACAAGACATCAAGTGCATTGCAACCTACTCGGTACTGTAAATGCAGCGCTGAAGAAACAATGCCTATCTGGCGTTTTATATCCCAAATACTTTCACCGCTGCCGCGCTTCATGCCAAGCACCGTAATGTCATTGCTGTAACTTTGCGGGTGATCGCCAGTGATTAAGCCAAGTAGCGTACTTTTTCCACAACCATTCGGGCCTTTGATTTGCCAGTGCTCACCACTTTTTACTTGCCAATTTAAACCATCGAAAATATCTCTATCAACATAACCAACTTTAACGTTGTTCATCTCTAACAGAGCATCGCGATTTTGGTGCTTTTCACTTTGAGATTCTATGAGACTCAACATCACCTCAGCTTTTTGCTCAGAAAGAGCCTTAATCTGGCTTTTAACCGGGTGTGACACCCATTCAGAGCGAGTCATGCTTGCTGTCATAGATTCATGATCGAACAACGCAATATGACTAATACAACTAGGCAGTTCATCTTCACGCGTACTAATAACGATCAATTGAATTTCATTAGATAGCTTGTCCAAAAGAGCTGTAAGTTGCTGGCGGTGAGAGACATCCATACCCGCATAGGGTTCATCAAGAATAAGCAACTTAGGCTTCTTAGCGAGTGCCATTGCCAGCATGACTCGACGTGTTTCTCCCGTTGAAAGTTGTCTAAAGCCAGATTGACGAAGAGATGATAAATCAGTTAAAGCAATAATCTCTTCTAACTCGGTTTTAGAACACCCCTCTTGCTTAATTAAGTTTTCGACAGAAGAGCCATAATCAATGTAATCGAGAAAGTCAGTATCTTCTTTGGCAAGCTCTTCATCCAACAAAACTTGCTGCATAGATAATGAAACACAGGCCACTGGTGAAGGAACATCAGCAATGGTGCCATGTGTAGGCTTAGCCTCACCTAAAATCAATTGACAAATAATAGACGCACTATGACTTTGGGAAGCAAATATTCCCCAATGCTGCCCTGATTCAATTTTCCAATCTTTTATTTTTAGCTGAGTCGTAAGACTCTTATATTTAAGTTGTTGTATTCGCATTTTTACTTACCCTTTTCAACTGAAAACGTTTGTTATCGACAAATCTTATCGTTATGAAAAAGAAAAACGGAGGCATAAAGCCTCCGTTCTTTATTACACAGGGGAGTATATGGGGATGATTACATCATGCCGCCCATGCCACCCATTCCACCCATACCGCCCATATCAGGCATTGCTGGCGCGTCTTTTTGTGGTAGGTCAGTAACCATTGCTTCTGTAGTGATCATTAGACCAGCGATAGAAGCTGCAAACTGAAGTGCAGAACGAGTTACTTTAGTTGGATCTAGGATACCCATTGCGATCATGTCGCCGTACTCGCCAGTTGCTGCGTTGTAGCCATAGCTACCTTCACCACCGCGAACGTTGTTAGCAACAACAGACTCTTCGTCACCAGCGTTGCTAGTGATTTGGCGGATTGGCGCTTCCATTGCACGTAGTGCAACGCGGATACCAACGTTTTGCTCTTCATTGTCACCTTCAAGAGAGGTTAGCTTAGAAGCTGCACGGATTAGTGCAACACCGCCACCAGCAACCACACCTTCTTCAACTGCAGCGCGAGTTGCGTGAAGTGCGTCTTCTACGCGGTCTTTCTTCTCTTTCATTTCAACTTCAGTTGCAGCGCCTACTTTGATTACCGCTACGCCGCCAGCTAGTTTAGCTACACGCTCTTGAAGTTTTTCTTTGTCGTAATCTGAAGTTGCTTCTTCAGCTTGTTGACGGATTTGCGCAACACGGCCTTGGATAGCCACTTCTTCACCGATACCATCGATGATAGTCGTGTTTTCTTTAGTGATGTTAACGCGCTTAGCTTGACCTAGATCTTCTAGAGTCACTTTCTCAAGCTCAAGACCGATCTCTTCAGAGATAACTGTACCAGCTGTTAGAACCGCGATGTCTTGTAGCATTGCTTTACGACGGTCACCGAAGCCAGGCGCTTTAACAGCAGCCACTTTAACGATACCACGCATGTTGTTCACAACTAGTGTTGCTAGTGCTTCACCTTCAACATCTTCAGCAATGATAAGTAGAGGGCGAGATGCTTTAGCAACAGCTTCTAGAGTTGGAAGTAGCTCACGAATGTTCGATACTTTCTTGTCGATTAGAAGAATGAATGGGTTTTCTAGATCAACTGAACCTGCGTCTTGGTTGTTGATGAAGTATGGAGATAGATAACCGCGGTCGAACTGCATACCTTCAACAACGTCTAGCTCGTCTTGAAGTGCTTGACCTTCTTCAACTGTGATAACACCGTCGCGGCCTACTTTTTCCATTGCTTCTGCAATGATGTTACCAACGCTTTCGTCAGAGTTTGCTGAGATAGTACCAACTTGAGCGATAGCTTTAGAGTCTGCACAATCAACAGAAAGACCTTTTAGCTCTTCAACTGCAGCCGTTACCGCTTTGTCGATACCACGCTTAAGATCCATTGGGTTCATACCAGCAGCAACCGCTTTTAGACCTTCGTTTACGATAGATTGTGCAAGAACAGTCGCGGTAGTTGTACCGTCACCCGCAGCATCGTTTGCTTGAGATGCCACTTCTTTAACCATTTGTGCGCCCATGTTTTGAAACTTGTCTTCAAGTTCAATTTCACGTGCAACAGAAACACCATCTTTAGTGATAGTTGGAGCGCCAAATGATTTGTCTAGAACTACGTTACGACCTTTAGGACCAAGCGTTACTTTTACTGCATCAGCTAGAACGTTCACACCCTCTAGCATTTTAACTCGTGCGTCGTTACCAAATTTAACGTCTTTAGCAGCCATCTTTTATTTCCTTTCTTAATTCGGTTTTAATATATCATTTTAGAATCAGAGCAAAAAATTACTCAACGATCGCCATGATGTCGTTTTCAGACATGATTAGAACTTCTTTGCCATCGATTTTTTCTGTTTTAGTCGCATAGCCTTCAGAGAAAATTACTGTATCGCCAACTTTTACATCTAATGGCTGAACTTCACCGTTTTCTAGGATGCGGCCTTTACCCACAGCTAGAATAGTGCCGCGTGTAGATTTTTCCGCAGCAGAACCTGTTAGAACAATGCCACCTGCTGACTTTGATTCAACTTCTTGGCGTTCAACAATAACACGATCATGTAATGGACGAATGTTCATCTGTCGTCTCTCCTGAAAATTTCCATGTAGTTTGATTAAATGCTCTCGTACCAAGACAACCTCGATACAGCGGCTTGTGAAACATATGTGGGGGGTATTTCTGCCGATCCCAAGGGGGGTAGTGAAAAAATTTGTGATTTGATTAACGTAATTTATTTTGCCGATTCACTTTTCTCCTATCGCCTAACGGATCAATCAAAGGACATTGTAAATACTTTGCTTTATTTATCTGATCCGACATAATAAATACGTATACGAGGAGAAAGATGAAAGCAGTCGACAGGATTTTACAAACCATCAAAACTAATGGTGCCGTGACAGCCAAGCAGCTTGCTGATGAGCTACAAATGACCACAATGGGCGCAAGGCAGCACCTACAAGGGCTAGAAGATGATGGCATTTTGGAATTCCACGATATTAAAGCCAAAGTCGGTCGCCCTACTCGCCACTGGTCACTCACCTCGAAAGGGCATGCGCAGTTTACTGACCGGCACGGTGAACTTACTATACAAATGCTTGATGCTGTAGAGCACGTATTTGGCCAAGAAGGCTTGCAAAAGGTCGTATCTGAGCGCGAAAGCCAAACTTTCCAGCAATACGAGCAAGAGCTAATGCCTTGCAAAACCCTTCAGGAAAAATTAGACAAATTAGTTCAATTACGAGAACAAGATGGTTACATGGCCGAACTGCTAAAAACAGAACAAGGCTATTCATTAGTTGAAAACCACTGCCCTATTTGTCGCGCAGCTACTCGCTGCCCAAAACTCTGCCAGTCAGAACTCAATGTTTTTCAAAAACTTTTAGGTGATTCCTTTCAGGTGTCTCGTTCCGAGCACATCATTCAAGGGCAGCGACGCTGCACTTACGATATAAAACCAACCTCATAACAACTTTTCTCAATTGTGAGAAAAATATTTCATCAGCTAATTTTTACGTTCTCCTTTGCGTAGACTTTTTATACAGTCAGTCGTAACCCAAAAGTTGTTAGTGTTCACATTTAGGGTGTAATTCTGCGACTTGCTGGGTTTGCTAAATTGACTCAATGGGAAG
The DNA here is from genome assembly GCF_059777565.1 of Vibrio sp. A37. Taxonomy (NCBI): domain Bacteria; kingdom Pseudomonadati; phylum Pseudomonadota; class Gammaproteobacteria; order Vibrionales; family Vibrionaceae; genus Vibrio; species Vibrio sp. A37. The sequence continues at coordinate 247,869 of NZ_JBLNLI010000005.1, forward strand.
GAATTAGTATGGGCGTTTCAACAAACAACCAAATCCTACCTTCATTTGATGAGATGGTGGAACTTGCGAAAGAAGATCCACAAGCATTTAATCAGTTTAAAAAGGACATGTGTGAAGAGATGATTCTCTCCGCATCAGAATCTATGCAAGGTAGATTACGCGCTCAGCAAAGTCATATCGACCGAGTAGTGAGCAGATGCAAAAATCCAAATCATACAAATGTGGTATTAATGAGAGAGCTCTCTCAGCAAATGTATCGATTCCAAGAGGTCTTGGATGGTGATGCCAATAGCACGCAACAGCAAGCAGAAGTCATCCCTTTTGACTCTAGGTCTAAAGATGATGTAAATGAAGAAAGTTAATGCTTTGTTAGCGATCTGAAGGCGCGCTATTCGCTATTTCGCAAAGAGATTTCACCACCAATGAAACTTTGCACCCCTTGGGGGGTATCCAGCAATATCGCGCCTTGCTCATTGATACCTTGAGCAGTTCCTTTAATGGTCTTCGAACCCATGATTAGCTTCACTTTTCGACCTAAATAATTATCCAGACGATTCCATCGCTCGACAAATTGGCTCATTCCATGTGACTCATAATCCTCTAGCGTATTATGTAAGGTTCTGATGATTTCGATCGCAAGCTTATTTCTATCTATAGGTGTTTCCACTGCCTTGCTTAGACTTGTCCATGGCTGAGTAATACCATCTATGGTGTCATCCATTGATAAGTTCATGCCGACACCGATAACAAGGTTAGCAGCACCACCTGCTTGACCAGACATCTCCACTAAAATTCCTGCCAATTTTTTATCATCGTGGTACAAATCATTCGGCCACTTTAGCTTTACCCCATCAACACCAAGCTGCTCTAAAGCTTCTGCCAACGCAATGCCAACGACTAAGCTCAACCCCATCGCAGCTGCCATACCTGCTTCTAATTGCCAGAACATAGAGAGGTATATATTCGAGCCAAACGGTGATATCCATTCTCGACCTCGTCTCCCTCGACCTTTAGACTGATACTCAGCAATACAAACAAAGCCAGAATCGAGTTGAGTCGCATTGTCCAAAATATACTGATTTGTTGATTCAATGACTGGAATGAGAGCAAAAGGCGTTTCAACGTTGGCACTTAACGCTTTTTCGTCAATTAACTGCATGGGGCTGGCTAACTGGTAACCTTTACCTTGTACGCGAAAGATATCGACACCCCATTCTTGTATTCCTTGAATGTGCTTGCTGACTGCTGCTCTGGAAATACCTAGCTTTTCACCTAAGTCCTCACCAGAAAAAAATCCACCTTGAGAAAGCATCTTAAGCAGAGCAAGCTTTACCGTATGAGGCTGATTCTTCATAGCTTAGCGTCCAATAATTGCGTCAAACTCGTCTCACCTTGTCTACCAATAAATCTCACTTCATGTTCTAACTCTACGTTAAACTTATCTAACACACTTTGTCTCACATGTGCTGCCAGCTCAACAACATCATTGGAGGTAGCATTATCTAGATTGATAAGTACTAACGCTTGCTTTTCATGAACCTGAGCACCTCGCACTTTATGTCCTTTCAAGCCGCATTGATCAATAAGCCACCCAGCAGCCAGTTTCATACCTATATCAGTTGGAAAAGCAACTAAATTCGGAAATTGTTTACGTAACTGCTCAAAATCTGATTGGGAGACAATTGGGTTTTTAAAAAAGCTTCCTGCATTACCAACTAGGTTAGGATCGGGAAGTTTATGAGAACGTACTTCGCATACTTTATGATAAATCGCTTCTGCGGTTATTTTAGGGCCAGCTAGTTCCTGCAAAGGACCATATTCGATGTTTGCAACCCAGTTCTTTGAGAGTTTTAAGCCAATAGCGACGATGACAGACTTTTGGTATAAGTCGTGTTTGAATATCGAGTCTCGATAACCAAACTGACACATCTCGTTAGAAAGTCGTTTGACTTCCATGCTCTCAAGACACAGATAATCAACGTATTCGCATACATCACAGAACTCTACACCATAAGCTCCAATATTTTGGATCGGGGCACTCCCGACACAGCCGGGGATCATGGCTAGATTTTCTAGGCCACTAATGCCACGTTTCACTGACCACTCCACAAGAGATGGCCAATCCTCTCCAGCATTAATATGTAGTGCCCACTCAGAAGTAGTTTCTTTCACTTCTATACCAAGCATGCGGTTGGCGATAACTATTCCTTCAAATGGTTCAACAAATAGTACGTTACTACCTTTGCCCAGCATGAATTTGGGAAGCTCACTCCACGCTTTCTTCTGAAATGTACTTTTTAAGTCTTCGAACGACTCTACTTCTATGATGTATTGGCTTGTTTGCGGTATTGAAAAGGTATGATACGGAGCGAGATCAGCGTTGGTGTGTATTTGCATGTGTGTCAATCTGTCGTCTAAACTGCACTCATTCTACATCAAACAACGCCAAAGTGAGAATGAGCAAACTGCATATTGAACTGTTCGATCCTATTAAACTGCCTTTAGTCACTAAGTTGTACAAGGCGTACTACCCTTCAGGCAAAGCAAAAAAAAATGAAAAGACGATTGTTGGATATTTGAACAAACAAATAGTGGCAGTTGCGCGGCTAAGATTTATCGAGCCCTACCGACTACTTACAGGCATGCTTGTGGTACCAGAGTACCGAGGCAATGGTTACGCCAACCAGCTAATAGAATATTTACAACAACATGAATTAAAAGAAAAAGATTATTGCTTTGCTTTGCCCGCCCTAAAACAGTTTTATACATCTAAAGGGTTTAAAGCGATTAGCCCTGAGCAGCTTCCTAACATATTGGAACAGTTATATTGTCGCTACACTAACTGTGGTAAAGCTCTCATCCCGATGCAATATATAGACAATCAATCAGAATGTTAGCTGCTTTGCTATTACTTGTGTCGCCAACTTTGCTATTATGCTTGGCTCACTGCTCAGGTTTTGCGTACCTTTGTAGTTTGAACCGTCCACTTTCGAGGTAAACCATCCTATATGATGACCAAAAGGAATTTATTCGCTCAGCTTCCTACTCTTGCTGTCGATCCTGAACATTTTGAAACTCTCTATGCAGCGAAAGACTATAGAGAACGTTTAATCAAATCGATTCGAGAAGCACGCGAAAGAATTTACCTAGTAGCCTTATATCTGGAAGATGACGAAGCTGGCAGGGAGATTTTGTCTGAGCTTTATGAGGCGAAGCAAAAAAATCCAAAACTTGATGTTTCTGTATGTGTTGACTGGCATCGCGCTCAGCGAGGCTTAATTGGTGTAGAAGCTAAAAAAACCAACGCATGCATGTATAAAGACTTTGCAACTAAGTATGAGCATCAAGTACCTGTGTATGGTATTCCGGTTCGTGGACGAGAAGTGTTTGGCGTTCTTCATCTTAAAGGCTCAATCATTGACGATGATGTGATATACACGGGTGCAAGCTTAAATAATATCTACCTCAATTTTAAAGATAGGTACCGTTTCGATCGCTATCACGTCATCCATCACCCAGAATTGGCGACTAGTATGGTGAGCTTTATTCGTGAACAGATGATAAATCACCCTGCGGTCAATAATCTAAATTGCCCACACAAGCCGAAAACCAAAGAAATAAAAAACGATATCCGCCAATTTAGGGCAACATTAGCGAAGTCTGCCTATCAGTTTTCGCCACAGAGTGTTACGTCGAATCAGGTTGCAGTAACACCTTTAATTGGAGTAGGTAAAAAGCGCAATAAGCTTAATCAAGGTATCAATCACCTGATCAGTCAAGCTAAAGAAGAGCTGTTCATCTGCACACCTTATTTCAACTTTCCGCGCAGTGTTGCAAAGGAAGTCAAAAAGGCTCTCAAAAGAGGTGTGAAAGTGGACATTGTGGTGGGGGATAAAACGGCAAATGATTTCTACATTCCACCGACAGAGAGCTTTAAAACCATCGGCGGCCTACCATATATGTATGAGATGAACCTACGTCAGTTCGCAAAAACAAACGAAGCCAAGATTGCAAGTAGACAACTATCAATCCACTTGTGGAAACACGACGATAATAGCTTTCATCTAAAAGGTACATGGGTTGATAAACGTTATATGCTAATAACTGGTAATAACTTAAATCCAAGAGCATGGAAATTAGATCTGGAGAACGCTTTGTTCATCCAAGATCATAATAATCATTTAACTAAACAGTTTGAAAAAGAAGCTGACAACATTTTGAGCCATACTGAACTTATCTGTACCTACAAGCAGTTAGAGAAGGTTGAGAACTACCCTTCAGAAGTGCAGAAGTTGATTCGTAAAGTAACTAGAGTTAAAGCTGATAGAGTTTTAAAGCAGATTTTGTAAGCTTGTAAGTAACTCGGCCCATGCTAAGTACGATGGGCTAAGAGAAAGCATCGAAAAAGTCGTTAATGGATAATCTTATTTTTATCTGCACTCTCTCGAAGTCTATTCCAGACAAGATCGCCAATTTCATCACTAGGTGAAAAGTCCGTTGGCGCCCCCAATAGCAGGTCTCTAATCAAGTCTTGATCGTAATTATGGCAAGCAGAGTCCAGCTTCTCTAGAAACTCTTCATACTGTTTCAATTCTAAAAAACGCTCATTTGCAGTCATGATTCTTGGATGAGCAGTAGTTTCCACATTATCCCCTATTAATAACTCTTCGAATAGCTTCTCTCCGGGCCTTAAACCCGAGTACTTTATTTCAATATCACCATAAGGGTTGTCATCATCTTTAACCTCTAGTCCAGATAACTGAACAAGGTTTACTGCTAGATCGCTAATCTTGACAGGCTCTCCCATATCAAGCACAAACACATCACCACCTTTAGCCATCGCTCCAGCCTGTATAACTAACTGAGCGGCCTCTGGAATTGTCATAAAATAACGAATAATATCAGGATGGGTTACAGTAATCGGCCCACCTTCTTCAATTTGTTTTTTAAACAGGGGAATCACAGAGCCAGAAGAACCTAACACATTACCGAAGCGTACCATTGAAAAACAAGTAGTTGGTTGATCATCTGAGCTTCGCACTAGACTATCAGATAAAGCTTGAAGGCCTAACTCAGCAACTCTCTTCGTCGTACCCATCACATTAGTTGGCCTTACCGCCTTATCTGTAGATATAAGAACAAAAGATTCTACTTTAGCTTCGATGGCAGATTTAGCTGTGTAATAGGTACCAAAAACGTTGTTTCTTACACCTTCAACAACATTATACTCAACCAGTGGAACGTGTTTGTACGCAGCCGCATGATAGACAGTCTGTACCCCAAAGCTCTTCATTGATGTCGACAATCTATGAGCCCTTTGTACCGAGCCCAACAGAGGTACTAGCTCTACGGAAAGGTTGGTATCTGATACCAGTATTGATGATAGCTCTCTATCAACCTTATAGAGAGCGAACTCTGATAGTTCAAATAATATTAAAGTTTTAGGTTGTAACTTTATAATCTGTCTACATAGTTCAGAGCCAATAGAACCACCGGCTCCAGTGACCATAACAACTTTGTCCTTGATGTTTTTTTCCATTAAGGACTGTTGAGGTTCAACGCTATCTCGACCCAACAAGTCTTCTATCTCTACATCTTTTAGTTCATCAATCTTTGCTTTACCTGCAATAATATCTTTCATATCAGGTATGGTAAGAACTTCCGCTGGCAAGTGAACTAATGAATCAATGATCTGTTTTCTTCGAGCTCTAGAAGCACTCGGCACAGCAAGCAAAACCTGTTGAACATTATGTTTTTCTGTTAATTCTTTTGTCTTACTCGCAGTGCTGACTGTTAACCCCATAATTACGTTGTTACGTAAAGTCTTATCGTTATCAATAAAGCCAATAACTTTATGAGTATCAGAATTTTTCAGAGCTAAAGCTAGTTGACGACCGGCCGCTCCGGCCCCATAAATCAAAACCTTCTTACGGCTTTTACCAGTAACCTCAGCGACCAGCACACGTACAATCAGCCTAGAACCACCACATAGTATGCATAAAAAAGCCCCATAAATAATAGGTACGGAGCGGGGAATTGATGCATCAAAATAGAAAGCAAGAGCGGAAATAGAAAGTGCAGAAATAACAGTGCCCAAACTTACAACAGCTAATGCATGAAATGTGAGATATCTAAGAATAGCACGGTACAAACCAAGTTTTGCAAAAACAAAAAGCGTAACGGCCACTGTAACCACAATAACGTAGTGATTTGTTGAGTCATCAAAATTATTTATATGTCCAACCCGAACCCAATAAGCAGCATAGAATGAAAACAAGATAAAGAATGTATCAATAAGGATGCTTATTAAACGTTTGTTTAAACGAGAAAGGTTCCATATAAAGTTTAGTTTATCCATAAAAAGCTCTTGGTAGAGGCAACTGAGAAATCCATTCATCAACTTTATTTAACTGCATCTCCAGCACCTTTTCCCATAATAGTCGCTAGAATGTATTGAAAGTATTTTTTAACAGTTAATGTATCGACCATTTCTTTGTCTACTTTAGCTAGTAACTTCGGCGTTGACATATCGATATTTTGGATTTGTGCTAACCCCGTGATGCCAGGCAACACACTATATACACCTAATGTTTCCCGTTCCTTCATAAGCTCTTCTTGACTAAGCAAGTTAGGCCTAGGACCCACCAAACTCATCTCGCCCTTTAAGACGTTTATCAATTGAGGGAGTTCATCAATTTTTGTTGCGCGCAAAAACACACCAAGTCTAGTAACAGAAGCCTTACTGGTCAAATGACTCGGTAATGACTCGGTTGTTCTATCCATAGTTCGAAACTTTACTAAACTAAACGGTAGTTTGTTTCTACCCACTCGTGTTTGAATAAATATTGGAGAGCCTGTGTCAAAAAAACCGATAACGGTAATTAACAACAGTAATGGGGAGAGCAATAATACACCAAAGAATGAAATTAATATATCCAACAGCCTAATCATAGGTTTACACCAAAACTTAGAGTAATAGACAACTTAAAGTAAACACAATACCTACTCTAGCAATAAGCCATTATAAACGTCCATATGCTTTTGAACAACAGACTCTATATCGAATTGTTGTTCAGCTAGTTTTCTGGCTTCAACTCCCATTTTTTTACGCAGCGTAACATCATATATTAAAGTCCTGAGAGCTTCGACAAGAGCATCCGTATCTCTGATTGGAATTAGAATACCTGACGACCCAGGAACAATAGTATCTTTACAACCCGGGTTATCAGTAGTGACTATAGCCCGCCCACAAGCTGCGGCTTCGAGCAACACTTTGGGTACACCTTCACCATAGTAGGAAGGTAGCGTAACAATATTCACTTCAGAAAATAGCTGTGGTATATCGTTGCAATGTCCAATACAAATTACATTGCCCTCTTCACTCCACTCTCTAAAATCAGACTCTGATACCGAGTTTGGGCTCTCTTTATCCGGTACTCCAGCTAAAATAAACTCCAAGTGTTTATTCTCTGACTTCAAAACCTTAGCCGCCTCGACAAACTCATGGACACCTTTTTGCTTTAAAAGCCGACAAGCCATAGCTACTTTAATAACTTCTCCTTCGGGTTCAGGCTTACTTTGATAACGTTTTAAATCAACTCCTGACCCTCTAATTAAAACTTTTTCACCATCTTGTAAGCTAGATATAGAAGTTAATATTTCATCATCAACATTATTCTGAAATATTACCTTCTTATTTTTTTCGAAGAGTGCAATTCGATAGAGCATTATCGGTATCTGTCTAAGTAGAGAAACCTTCATTGAGTTTTCAGAAAAAATATACCCCAAACCAGAAATGGCGAAAACGGATTTAGGCTTATTTTTAAATAACTTCAACATAAGACCAACATATATTACAGGTTTAATAGTGACTGAGTGCACAATATCTGGTCTAATACTTTTAATGACAGAGTAAACTTTTCGAAGAGTAAATAGTTCATTAAAAAAGCCAATACCACCTCGGGAAAAGTTTATATCATGAACTTTAATACCATACCTCTTCAATTCATTAAATCGACCAGTATCAGAGCATGCTAAGTGAACTTCATATCCCTCTGAAATGGCTCTCTGTGCAATAGGTAAACGATGGGAAATAAAAAACCAGTCTACATTCACAACAAATAATATTTTTTTCTTCATAGCTTAATTTTAAATAATGTAATATCGAAAAAACAAATAAAAATAGGTATATTGGCTAATCTAACCGAAGGATATTTTTGTAACTAGAAATAATCTTTTCACTTCTAAAGTCTGACACTCTCGACATCAGTTTTCGTTTATACTCAACATAAGCATCTTCATCCATATAAAACTCTATAGCTTTGGCTATACCGACTAAGTCTCGCTCGGCAACCAAAAGCCCATAATCTGCTATTTCAAGATCTTCTTCAAGGTAAGAATCGAAGATAGACCTGTTTGGGTCCAAGATTTCTCTAGGGCCAGTACGGCAATCCGTAGATACCACGGGGACTTCACAACACATAGCTTCCAATAAAGAGTTAGGAAACCCTTCACTAGATGAAGTTGACACATAAAGATAGCTATTTGCTAGAAAGTAAAATGGGTTCTTTACTTTTCCTAAAAAGTGAACTTTACTTGAAAGGTTCAAAAACTCTACTTGTCTCTCAACTGTACGTCTTTCTTTTCCGTCTCCTAAAAAAATGACCTCAAGCTCGGAAAACTTACTGCTAATAAGCTGAAAAGCATTTACCAAATCAATTTGTCTTTTATCCTTATGAAACCTTCCTGAACATATTATATACTTCTTACTCTTATCAAAATTAAAGCTAAAGTTTGCAGGCTTAACTTTAGATAACTCGACAATATGCTTAATGTTAATTGGGTTATTTATTACTACAGATTTAGTTTTAAACTTAAATTTCTCTATATATTCATATTCCATCGCCTTCGCTTTGAAAATGAGCAAGTCAGCATATTGATATAACCTTTGAATAGGAAGCAGATTTAAACGTTTAAAAAAACCTTTATTCTCGTATTTTGCAGAACAAGATACAGTACTAACTAACTGAACTTCGTGCTTAGCACCAAATAACTTAGACAGCACATTAATATAGTTAGATCTAAACAGGTGACTTTGTACTAATTCAACATCATTATTTTTTATGTACCTACTTAACTTAAAAGCTAGGATTGGAAATATTATTATCTTATGTATCACTCCTTTCCGTGCACATTGAGACAAAAAAGTTACAGGAATAGACTTGTCCACATGATAAAAGACATCCCTCTCTAAGCACAACAACTCCACTTGATAACCCTGCTCTGATAACGAAGTTGCAACCGAGACGAGCACTCGCTCTGCACCACCGGAAGTCAAAGAGTTGATTAAAAAAGCGACCTTCTTACTCATCTTTCATCCATTGCTCAAACCACTTTTCAAACATCAATAAAAACCATATTTTATGCGGGTTGACACCTTTCCCTTTATAATAATTATCCCGAAGCATTATAACCTCGTCTGCATTCAACAAATTCTCGCTCTTAATCCGTTCATAATCTAAATAAAAATAGACCTCTTTCTTAAGCTTGCCATTTAACCACTTGTCTATCGGGACGGAAAACCCACGCTTCTTCTGCTGTAGATATTTTTCGGGTACATATTTATGTACAATCTTTTTTAATAAGTACTTTTGAACATTTCCTTTATAAAGCGTCTTATGTGATAGCTTTCCTACATACTCGACAATCCTGTGGTCTAATAGGGGCTCTCGCGCTTCAATTGATTGACTCATACTAGCGCGATCGACTTTCTGCAAAATATCATCTGGCAAATAAGATTTGAAGTCAAAATGTTGCATGGATTTTATACTAATAGATCCTACTTCGTATTCGACACCAACCAATCTTTTAGTTTCACAGGGTAAAAAGTATTTATTTACGTTCTTATAAAGATCAACAATACTATTGTTCTGAATAAAGAGAAAAAACTTCAAAATTTTACTTATAGTATTTTTTGACTTATATTTTTTCGGAAGAAAAGAAAGAAGCCTATATAAAAACCTATCATCTAAAAATTTAAAATTAAAATATTTTAGCCAGAAAAATCTTTTATGTAGAGCCATTAACCTCGAAGTATTTATGTATTTACCATAGCCATAAAACGTCTCATCTCCGCCATCTCCTGACAACACAACTTTCACATGCTCTCTAGCAAGCTTAGAGACTGCTAATGTAGGAATTGCTGAACTGTCACCAAATGGTTCGTCATATATCGTCGTTATATGAGGCAAAATGTCCAGCAAATCATCCTCTGAGATATATAGTTCTCTATGCTCAGTCCCAAGATAATTCGCTATCTCTTTGGCATGCTCAGCCTCATTATACCTGTCATCATTAAACCCAATAGTAAAAGTCCTAATCTTTTCAGAGCTATGTTTTTGTAAGATAGAAGCTACCGATACTGAGTCATAACCGCCACTCAAAAACACACCTACTGGAACATCTGACACTAAACGTTGCTTGTATGAATCTACTAGCAATCTCTCCAACTCCTCGATAACCACGTTTTCGGTTGGCTCATTCTCCCAATGACCAAAACAATCTGAGACATTCCAATAACTGCTTATATCAATTTCGAAGCTATCAAGGCTATATTTTAAATAGCAACCTGGCTCCAACTTATATGTATTTTTAAATATAGTTTTCGGTGCATTAATATATCCGTACTGAAAGTATAAAGCTAAAGATTCTTTATCAATCTCCTTGTTTGAATGAAATGTTTTATGAGTATGAAAAGCTTTAATTTCTGAGGAAAAAATAAATAACCCGGAGTCTATGTAGTAAAATAATGGTTTAACCCCAAACCGATCTCTTACTATAACTAATTCATTTTCTTTCTTATCATAAATACAAAAAGAAAACATACCAATAAACTTATCAACAGATTTTATTCCCCACTCTTGATAACTGTAAAGAACAACTTCAGTATCAGAACTAGAAACAAAATTATAACCTAGGAGTTCTAGCTCACTTCTAATTGATTTAAAGTTGTAAATTTCACCGTTAAATACGATTGCATATTCACCACACACACTGTCCATTGGTTGCTTGCCATGATGGCTCAAATCCTGAATAGATAGCCTCTTATGAGCCAGTCCCAGTGAAAATTCAACATTATCTTCATAAAAAAGTCCTGAATCATCTGGACCACGATGATTCAAGGTTTCAATCATATCTTCTAAATTTTGTCTAGATGTTGTGCCTTTTACATCTATAAAACCAACCAAACCACACATTAATTAAACTCTATATCTTCCAGCTTTACACAACTAGAGGGCTTAACTTTTCAAAACAATGACAATACTATTTTTAGTAGTATTGAATCTACGGCTTGTTTCTGAAGTTACAATTATAGTCAAAGGTATGTCGAGTTAGTGAGAAAACCGAGATTGGATGCAATGCTCACTATAATACCTATGCCAGATGGACAAATAGTATACGCTAATATCATCACGAAGCTAATTGATTTTAGGATATATTATAGTGCCTAGAAAAGAAAGAATGCCCTGTTGTCATACTCAACAATCTCTATGTTTCACAACCAAAACTAACTTATCAAAAGGAACAACACCGCTTGATGTGGTCTGTTCAGCTAGATTGAACACTTCGCTAAGCGACATTTTTTAGCTCAAAGTTAACTGGGCTTAGATACCCAAGAGCACTGTGCCTTCGCGTCCGATTATAATCAACCTCAATGTACTAAAAAATCGTTTGACACACCTCGTCTCTAGTCATCATTGGCTCGTATTGGAGCGCCTTCAACTTTCATTAAATGGATGGAGCTTTCCACACAAACGCTGCCCCAACAGTTCCCTTTTCCACTAAAACTTTTCGTTAAATTATAAAAACTTATGAAATATCGATAGTCGCTCTAACAGTAATGGCTACCTCTATCACAGTGAACGATAACTTGCTCAGCCAATTGCCTGTTGAGCTGGCTACTTCGGCTGCTAACTCTTGTTCTTAATGACTGGGATTGAAGTTTATCTTCGCAGTCTTGCGCCAACCGTAGATCTGAGATTCATATAAAGAGAGTAGTCTTGCTGCTGAAGCAGCTTCCACTTGTTCGGCCAATATCAGCGCTTCTACTTTAAATTCAGGGGAATGGATAATACGTTTCTTATTGTTTGTCATGGTTCACCTTGTTAGTGATTGTACTCATTTAACTCAGTGTCCAAAACTAGTGGTGCAGATCAAAAATATATTAAATAATAATTTGAACACCTACGTTTACAAAAAATAACATAGAGCCTTGAATATTTGAGCTTAGCAATTGAAGCTCAAGGGCACACAAATCCAATTATCCAAAAGGTCAACACTTTCTCTAACCAAAGCCTAGTCAGGTGGCTTTACTAGCTATTATCTCTACCTAAGGCGAATATGTTCTCTCCTTGTATAGGCGAGTTTTCTGGCTTTAACTTTATCACACTAATATAAATAAACCATGATACTATAAATAACAATGTTTGGTTAAAGCTGTAAAGTGAGAAAAATAGGAATGGCGTTATATATGTCAACATAATCAGAGATCTAGAACTTTTAATATTTATATATTTCATAAAAACTAAAATTAGCACGAAAGTGCCAAAAACACCATATGTCATTATAATTTCCAAAAGCATGCTATGCGTTCTTGGAAAACCACCAGAGTTAGTAAAAAATAATTTTAAATTACCATAACCACTACCGAATAATATAAACGAAACGTTATCAACATTAAACCATAATTTCAAATTTGTTGACCATATATTAATGTATGCTCCGACAGAGTTATTATGTAAAAATTTAGGTTCAATATTTAGGCCATTATGTAAAAACATCTGAATCAAATCTGTCAACAATTGTATTCTGTAAGGTAAGTATTCTCTAAATTGAATTAAAAGAAACACACATAAAACTATTACACAAGAAAGTATCAATATCTTTTTAAGATTGAGGAACAACAAGTAAATAAACAAAGCTGAAAGAACTATTACGATTCCCGCTCTATCACTAGATATTACAAGACAATAACCGTAAGTTAAAAGTATAACTATCCTTGTGATTATATTTTTATAAATAAACAGTGGAATGAAAAACATTAATGCTATAAAAACGCCAAATGCAGGCGCACCATAATAAAAAAAACCCCAGTTTCGTCCATTAAAACGTTGAGTAAATCCCAATATGTCAACTCCGTAAATAGATTGAAATATTACATCCAATGAAAATATAAAAATAATAACACCGAAAATCTTATAATACTGAAGTGAAGCATTGGAATCATAAATTGCTATACCCAAAAACAAGAAGCTTACTAATAAAATCAACTCTTTTACTGTTGTAATAAAATTATCATTGTAGTAAAAAATGGAAACAAAAAATGAATAAAGTATAAAGAACAGGAAATACAAACTAAAAGTATTGATGGGAATTCTATATTTATTTTTCAACATGAACCGGTAAAATGCGATAAAGCCAATAAAACAAAACATAAACCGATTGAAAGTCATTAAAGCTGGACTAATTGCTTCAATAGCAAATGGTAGAGTCAAGAATAAATATAGTAAAATGGATGCTATAATATTATCAATTATATTACTAAAATAGCTTAGAGAATCTAATTGCGCTCTTTCTCCAACTGTAATGTTCATTTACCTGATTCCTTATTTGGCAACGATTAAGTGTATTTTTAGTAACCTGCTTGATACTGCAAGCTAGCTCTTCAACATTATCTGCTTCAACAATATAACCATTCACTCCATCATCTATAATACTTGGTATACCACCGACATCGGTGCCAATGCAGGGTACACCGAAGCTCATTGCTTCCAATAAGACATTTGGATAATTATCGTAGTGTGAAGTCAAGACGAAAACATCAGCTATATTATAATAACTAGCCAAGTCATCTTTTTTAAGATTTCCAGTAAAGATGACATTATCTTCCAAGCTTAATTTTTCTGTCAAGTTTACTAAATCATTCTTTTTATTTCCTTCACCGACAATAACTAGTTTTGAATTAATACTTATGTTAGAAGAAAATAATGCAAACCCTCTAATTAACATAGGCAAATTTTTAATATCTATTAGCCGACCTACATAGAGAACTATAAAGTCATTGTCATTTATTTTTACATTTGTAGGTAATTGCTCTCTTGGAGTAAAGTTAATACTACTAAAGTCGTAAACTCCAACGTTTACAAAATGTAATTTTTCATTAACGATATTCATGCTTTTTACTTTTCTATATGCGTCACCATTGGCAATAATACCAAAGCATTTTTTTGCAAGGTAAATATCATAAAAATTATCTAGTGGCCCAGGTAATCTTATATAAGATTTATTACTTGTAAACCGAGACATCAAGCAGGTTAGTAGCGGTAACTCACAAGTGTGTAAAACAAATGTGTCTTTCCTTTTCCATAACTTAAAGAAAACTTGAATCTCAAATATACTCTGCCCAAATAGTCTTGGTATTCCTCTAAGCCCTCTTAGCTTCTTTAAGTACCTATTTTTGTGAAACCATTGAGTCAAGGGATAAAGCCAAGGAGACCTAACCAAGAAAGCATCATCAAAATGTTCAGGTACAGTATTAAAATTACGTTTCTTAAACACCGGCTCTAAAGAATAAATTTGAACATCGTAACCTAACTCCTTAAGCGCTTTAGACATATTAATATCAAAATTTTCGCCACCACCTCTAAACATCATCATACCAATATTTACAAATATTATTTTTTTCATAGTTTAAGGTCTCTAGCTCTTATTGGTGTTATGTCATGGGCAACAACAAAGTCTAAAAATTCTTGCAAAAGATCATATTGAGTTCTTCTCGGATTATCGGGCAATATACACTTGTGCTCCCAAAAGTGTGTTGCAAGTACAAATGGATAGTCATTATATTTACAATGAAGAAAAGCTTTTTTTAACATTTGTAAGTTAGCAGAAGGAGTTAAAGCAAAGCTACCTAACTCCCAACGAGATCCATCAATGATAGGTATAGGGCTATCAAATCCATATCTCGTCATAAAATATAGTCTTTGTAGCCTTACTAACTGATGTTTAGTTGAAAATATATTTCGTGTATTTCTTTTTACTCCAGGTAGATTGAGCAAGTTTAGTCTATGTTTAATCAAAATGTCTGCACAACTTGCAGTCATAGTATTACTAGGAGGTACAAAAGTATTTACGTCGATATTAAATATTGATTCTAAATAGTTTTTTGCTTCCAAAAGTTTAATTTCGAAATTAATTATTTTGTCTACTAACTCAGGAATTATTTTATGCCTTTTAAATCGATATGTATGATGTATCCCATGTAAAGCAATATCTACCTTTTTCTCTTCTAATTTACACTTAATGAATTTCGTCAATGAAGTGTTTCTGTCAATAGGATAAGCTTCACCAGTATGCCAATGTGTTAAAGGCATATGACCAGCAAATGTACCTTTTTGGTACGGAATTGTAGCGAATGTAATAGGAAAGAAGTCCCATATACCAGTATAAAGGTTTTCTAATTCCTTGACGCTTGTAAAGTATGATAAGTCATCATCCCTAATTATAAACTGAACACTCATACTTTCCCCTCTATAAGAAAATTTAATGAGATAAGTCTTAATATTTTATGATATTGGGCATTTTCTTTAAGATGATGAATAACCAGTTCTGAATCAATATAGTGATCTAAATTATTTAATCGTTTAATATCATGCTCATCAACATATTTCTTTGCGTAATCAACGGTAAAACCAATTTTAGGTCGATTTAACAGTTCATTAGATAAGGTATTACCAGCTAAATTTCGCAATATTACCTTTGATCTTCTTATATTCAGCTTTTTATTCAAAGGCAAATTAAGCGCGAATTTAATCAGGTCTATATCAAGAAATGGTAACCTCATTTCAACCCCATGTGACATACTCATCCTATCGGCTCTTGATAAAAGTGGAACTAAATAGTCTTCTAACTCAGTGGCTAAATATGTTAGCATTTTTCTTTTTGTCGTGTTACGAATAAAGTCATATTTAGCGTAAAACTTATTGAATTTTTCATTGTTATATATATGCTCAATACTAGGTTCTATATTTGCTGATTTCGTATCTGATCTAGCAAATAACAATGATTGAATAAATTTTGTTGGGAGAAGCCTACCAAATTTATTTATCAATAGTGATTTTAAATACAAATTATGTTGCGGATAACCGCCGAACAACTCATCGGCTCCTTCACCTCCAAGTAATACTTTGTATTCATTTTCTTGCGCAAGTTGAGATACATTTAAAATGCCTACAGCGTTAGTATGTACAAGTGGGTACTCCCAGTAAAACAAAGTATCTTCCAAATCATTTTTAAACGTATTATAGTCTAAGTCTTTATACTTTAAATCAACATTTAAATCATGAGACAACAAGTTTGCATATTTTAGTTCTGAACTATCAACTGAGTTAACATGCAAGAGATTATACTTCCCTTGTTTATTTGCATAATAAGCTATCAATGAGGAGTCTATACCGCCAGATCCTATAATAGCTACAGGGACATCAGATATTAGCCTTTTATTTACTGATTTTTCCAGTAAACCATGTAATATTTTTTCACAATCACTTTCACATAATTCATTGAAATAATCTTCACTTATAAGATCACTTATCTCAAAATATTTGTATCTTGACAACTTGAAAAAGGAAAGGTCTATGCTTAATACCTCTGATGGTTGTATAGATTTGATGTTTGAAAATATAGATTCACTGGTATAATTTGTATAAGTTAAAATGCTATCAAGTATTCTAGAATCAAACTTAAGTTTTACTCCAAAATTTTCAAACGTTTTCTGCTCTGAGGAGAAATAGAATTCTCTACTTTTCTCATTAAAATGATAAAAAAATGGCTTTTTACCTAATCTATCGCGATAACAATGTAAAAAATTGCTTTCTTTATCATAGAGTGCGATTGAAAACATTCCATCTAAATGAGTTACAAACTCTATACCATATTTCCTATAAAGCTTACATATGACTTCAACTTCAGAGTTAGTTCGAAAGTTAAACTTATTTATAAGCTGATTTCTTAGCTGATGATAATTATATATTTCGCCATTAAAAACAACTATTACGTTATCATCAATGAACGGCTGGTTCGCTTCAACTGATAAGTCATTAATAGAGAGCCTTGTATGACCCAAGGTCAAACTACCATCACGATAATAGTCACTATGATCGGGCCCTCGATGATGTAAAGATCTTAATGCGTGTTCAAAATTATATTTTATATGAGTAACTGAGCCTAAGATTCCGCACATTATATTTCACTTCTTATGTAAAGGTATTTACCATTTTTCGTTTTTTTAATTTTTTTAACTTTCTTCCATATTACACTAATCTCAAGCTCTAGTGCTATTTCTACTTTATTTTCAATATCTCTCTTTATATCGACTGAAAGGTCATGATCGCCCTGTAGAACATATGAGATTTCAATACTATCCAGTGATTTTTGAACTAAGTTATAATGCTTTATTTCCGAAATGTAGAAAAATAGAGTTATAAAATACTGAGCGTGTATTTTTTTTCCATTAATACCAGTTAAGTATTCAAAAACCCTACCATTTAAACCATCAATGAAATATTCGTTATTTACTTTATCAACTTGTTCAGCGCTATCAAGAATATCAAACCTAATAATAGGCATAATGTAATTATGTAAATTTGTAATCAATATTCTATTATCTACCACTTCTACGACATTATTATAGATAAATATTCTCTTTTTTTTATTCACCTTATCTTCTGCCGCAATTCCACTAGCCTCTCTGGAACCATAAAAATCATAGACTTTTGCTTTAAATACATCCTCAATCAGACTTCTATGTTCATTATAAAGCATTGCAGTGCTAGTAATGATAACCCTTGGAGATGCAACCTTGATATTATTTTTTTTGATGAATATTGCTAAATCGACCAATGAGTTCGTATAAGCCTTCAATATATCGGGTTTAAATGTATTAATTTTAGATATCGTATGAAGTTTCTTGTCATCGCCAAAATCAAATGCATTAATAAATATAATATTTGACAAATAGTTTTTTAGTTTGGACTTTATTGTGGTCCTTTTTTCAAAGTCTTCTACCGAGCCCCAAATAACAAGTTTTCTTGATAAACTCCAATCAACACCTACTAGGTCTTTATAGTAATAGTATAATGTTGCATCTACCCAAGACTGATAGTTTCTATCCTGCAAAAATTTTACTGGCTCACCTGTAGACCCCCCAGATGTATTCGCCCAATAAGGATATCGCTTATCGGTAGATATCAATTTCTCAAAACTACTTCTCATAATATCTTTAGTCATAATAGGCAGTTCTGATAGATCATTAATACTTATATTATCAATTTTTATATTTCTATAATACGGAACGTTTTCTTTAGCATGTTTAACAATCAGTGATAATTTTTCATTACCTAGTCCATCAAAATTCGGTTCATTTTTCTTAATTTCATCATAAATTTTTAATATTTTTCTGTTTTTTAACTTCCATAAAAATGAACTAATATATCTATTCACTCAAATACTCCTTTATCGTACTTCCTATTTTCTTTTTTCTAAAGTTTTGAGTAGCAAAGCGTAAGCAATTTTCTGATAACTCATCAAGCAATATCCGATTTTCCATTAGGTTAATTATTTTTTCTTCTATCTCGTTCAGCTGGCTAGGTCTATACAAAAAACCACTATAACCATCTTTTATAGCTTCCCGAACACCAGAAGTATCAAACCCTATAGATGGTACTTTGATAAAACCTGCTTCTACATATACTCGACCAAAGGTTTCCCCCAAGCCATTATTCGCCTTAGAAAGTAAAATATGGAGATCGCATGAGTGCAAAATCTCGGCGATAATCAGTGGTGGCTTGTAGCCCAAAAAATCAACCTCATCCTTAATACCTAGTGTTTCTACCAAATTTTTTAATTCTACTAAGTAATCTCCTTCTCCTATAATTTTGTATTTAAATTTAAATCCATGCTTCTTGATTTTTGACAATATACGACAAACATCTTGAATATTCTTCTGTTTCTCAATTCTACAATATGTTACTAAAGTAAAAACAGCATGCTTTGCCTTCTTTGTAAATTCCCAAATACAATCATCTATTGGTCTAGGTATTTTCCTTATATTATCAACTGAGTCACCACAATAATGTTTGATATAATTAGTTGTAGCATCAGAAATTGATATGATTTTTTTTGACCCGTTATATGCCCTTATTAAGAAAAAATTTCGAAGTAGCATTTTTATTTTTGCGTTCTTAAATGGTAGCCGTGTACCCGCTGCTAATATAATCGGCTTAAAGGAAAAAGCACTACGAAACATGCCATAAATAACCTCATCAAAATGCCCCATTATTAACACTTCATCATAGTCACCTTTTAAAAATAATTTATTTAGAAAAAATAAATTGTTTAGCTCAGTAAAATATCCGCCGTTTCCTTTTCTTATTACCTTGTATGGCAAAGACTGGTCAAAGTTATACCAATCAGACTCATTAGATTTAGGGCAAATGAGGGTTACGTTTACGTCATTATCTACCAAACCTAAAAGAGTTTGATGAGTAGAAAATTGCATCCCTCCTACACTTGGTAGAAAGCTACCAGTAATACATAGCAACTTCATAATTTTTCTAACCTATATAGATAGTACATTTGATATGAAACTTTAGCAAAGTTATATAAGTAACAGGGTAGAAATACAACAAAAAATATAACATACTGAATGTAACTACCAAAAACATGTAATACGAAAATTATCACAAGAGCAGCCAACAATATATAGATATACAATGATTTTATATACAATTGATATTTTCTAAAAGTAATGTAGTAACAAATTATAGCGAATAGTAGTTCACTTGTTCCTGTAGATATAGCTGCGCCTAGAACTCCAAGCTTAGGTATAAGAATAATATTCATTAAAAGGTTGATTACTAATGTCAATGCTGTAATTTTAAATAGTATCCTACTATCCCCATATGCAGATATTACATACGAGGAATAACCAAAAAATATCGTTACCAAATATAATAATATCAATGCATCAAAAGAGGGTATACCAGCTAAATATTCTTTAGTAAACAAAATAGGTATTAGATGCCCCCCCTCGTAGAGGAATAAAATAAATATTGGTATAGTCAATAAGAAAATGCTCTTTTGCAATAATTCATATAACATTTCAACATTTACGTAGTCTTTTTTAGCAATATACCTAGACATTACAGGTAACAATATCGGTGTAAATGCCATATACCAAAAATTTCTAGTCACTACCGCAACTAAAAATATAGCGTTATATATACCAACACTGCTATTATTTAGAAAGTAACCAATAAGAAAACTATCCGACCACATATACAGCATAGAAACAAAGCCAGATAAGCTGGCATATATCGAGTATTTAAAAAAACTCTTATCAAATTTTATTCTCAATCGAGTTGTATCTATCCTTTTATAATATAGGTATACTTTTTTGCTAAAGATTAAAAGGAAAATAAAATATCCTAGTATATAAATATATGACACCAGTGATATATTTATATTATTAAAAAAACTAATTATTAACAATATGGATAATGGGAATATTTTTTGCCAAAAAAGTTCATTTAGTTTTGTATATAAAAAATCGCCATTAGTTATAGCTATTTTCATCTGAGAAGATACTATAGCATTGATAAATATATACATTCCCAATATACTTACCACTTCGGTAAAGTTCTTAATATAATGCTTTTCTATATCCTCTTTCGAAATAATAACAAATATATACAGTATAATACCGAGTATTAATGGAGTAAGAATTGAATTGGCATATATATTTTTAAGAGAATTAAGCTTCTTTTTCTCTTCATATATAGGAATAAAACGCATAACGCCAGTAGCTAGACCACCATTCGCTACTATTGAAAGTATAGAAAATACACTTATAGATAGCGAGAATAAACCAAATTCGCTAACAGATAGGTTCTTGGTTAGAAAGCTATTCCATACAAAGCCAAAAATTAAAAATACAGGCTGAAACAATAGATAGATCTTAGCAGTGCTTAAAATTTTATTCATTTTTCGAATCTATATACTGACATAAACTATTATAAATTGCAGATAGATTTTTTTCATCCATGACCTTTTCACTATATACTCCGGGCTCAACTATAAAGCAGTTGCTAGAATTTGATAAATATAAGGCCAGAAAATCTATAAGATCTTGTTCATTGTGTGTGTAATCCTCTAACATATACTTTATATGTGTAGCCCAATAGGGAATGGGAGTTTCGCCAAGATATTTAACGAGCTTGCAATCATTATAAAATACATGACCAATTGTTATTACTGGTATTTTTAGCAATAGTGCTTCCAGTCCAGTTGTACCAGTTAAGGTTACAATTGCCGATGCATTTCTCATTACTTCAAAGCTATCTACCGAAATAGGCAATATAAAAACGTTAGGTAATTTTTTTATAGAATCATAGAATGATTTACTGTTTTTTCCTACCATTCCTGGATGCTCCTTAACATACAGCTTATAGCCCATGGGAATGCTTTTGGAAATAGCCTCTAACGTAGAAAGTTGATTCATATAGTAATGAGCAAGTGTCATTGTTGAAGCTTCTGGCTGTAAATGCAAAGGGAAATAAAGGTATTTATCATTTTTTTTGTAGTCATCCCAAGGATAGAACTTCGTGAAATAATGCCGCTTTACTCGTGGTATTATTTCTTCATTGTAAAGTTTTTTAAATGGGTTAGGCTTGGTATGACCAGCGTATTTTTTTGTTATATAGTAGTTGTAAAAATAACTTGCAAATCTTCTTAAATGAGTAGTAGTGATTGACTTATTTTTTTTAATTATATTTTTTTGAAGTTCAGCAATATCTTGATTCTTCCTAAACTTTGACAATAGATCAATTACATTATTTTCGATTTCTGGATTAAAAGGTAAATATGGATTTAAGCTACTAAAACAATTTTCACTCCAGAAGGTTCTATCAAATAAATCAAGCCTCATAGAAACACCATGTATTATCTTAATCCCCATTTTCTGTGCAACACTATAAGATATTAAGTGAGGCATAGATGCATAGGCATTGGTGATTATAAGATCCGGCATCTCCTTTTCGTAAATTCTTTCAAAAAAGTCAAAAAACTTAGCTAAGTATATTCTGTTTTTTTCATATCCATCTTTAATATGATTTCTATCTGCCCAAATATACTTCCACAAAGTTCCTTCACCGTAATCTTCTTCAAGTTTTTTCAGCCTTTCATCCAATCCCTTGTATACGGTATCAGGGTAAACTTCATTTTCATAAAACTCGTCTAAAGAATATACTTCTTTAAAATTATTAATAATTGAATTGTCGCATAGTTCCAAAAAATATTTTTTTCCAACTACCCATGCACTTATATCTGTTTCAATTATTCCATTATTTGTCAAGCGATTAGAGATATCCGACCATAAATAACTGAAGTCCCAATCTAATATAAAAAATACTTTCTTCAAAACTACCTACTTAACTTAACATGGTTTAAATCTAATCAAAAATACTATAAAATTAGAGTCTACCGTCTACTTCATCTAAGAAAGACTTAATATCGTAAATAATGGTTTTACTATCATGTTCTAATCTAATATCTTTAAATTCATCATGTGCTACTGCTAAGACAACCCCATGATAATTTGATAAATCAATATTTTCTACTAATGCTATACCATACTCCCTACTAACTTCTTCTTCGTCCACTCTAGGGTCATACACATCAACATTACAACCAAAATCTTTCAGCTCTTCAATAACATCAAGCACCCGACTATTTCGAGTATCTGGACAATTCTCCTTAAATGACATACCTAAAATCAAAACACTTGATTCGTTTATAGCGTGTCCTTTTTTTATCATTAGTTTAATGACCTGATTCGCTACATAGACTCCCATACTATCATTCAATCTTCTTCCCGCCAGTATGATTTCAGGGTTATATCCCACTGATTGAGCTTTATGAGCTAGGTAGTAGGGGTCGACACCAATACAATGCCCTCCAACCAGACCTGGTTTAAAGGGCAAGAAATTCCATTTTGTTTTGGCTGCATCTAATACATCATTTGTATCAATACCCAACTTATTAAAAATAATTGCCAGCTCATTAACAAATGCAATATTGATATCTCTTTGCGAATTTTCAATTACTTTTGCAGCTTCAGCCACCTTTATACTAGGCGCAATGTGAGTACCCGCAGTTATGATTGATGCATAAAGGCTGTCTACCCTATTTGCTATTTCTGGAGTAGACCCTGAGGTGACTTTAACAATATTAGTTACTGTGTGCACTTTATCTCCAGGATTTATTCTCTCAGGAGAATACCCACAAAAAAAGTCAGAGTTGTACTTCAGCTGGGATACTTCTTCCAATATAGGGACACACACCTCTTCTGTAGCACCTGGATATACAGTTGATTCATAAATAACTATATCTCCCTTATCTAGTACTTCTCCTAAAGATTGAGTAGCTGAAATTAAAGGGGCTAGATCTGGGTTTTTATTTTTATCAATTGGTGTAGGGACAGTAACTACATATATATTACAATCTTTAATATCTTCGAGTGAACAAGTAAACTTTGTCGAATTTAATAATACTTCTTGTGTCTCACTCTCAGACAATTCGAATGTTCTATCAAAACCAGTTTTAAGTTCACTTACTCTTGATTGCGAGATATCATAACCGACTACATCATATTTAAATGAAAAAGCATGTGCTAGAGGCAGCCCTACGTATCCTAAACCAACGACACATATTTTATTCAACATTCTATCAACCATATTTCAATTACTTATCACTAGAAAAAAATTCAATATACCAATCTACAAATTTTGCAACACCTTCATTTACAGTAGTTGATGGCTTATACCCAAAATCTTCTACTAAATCTTCAATATCTGCAAAAGTCTCTGGTACATCACCAGCTTGTAACGGTAGGAAATTTTTTTTAATCTTTAAATTCAACCTATTCTCGATCGCCAAAATAAAGTCCATGAGCTTGACTGGATTGTTATTACCTATATTATATATTTTATATGGTGCTGACGATGTAGATGCTTTTCCATCAACACTATTCCAGCTAGCTTTTGCTTTTGGTGGATTATCTATAACTCTTATAATTCCTTCTATAATATCATCAATATAAGTAAAGTCTCTAAGCATGTTTCCGTTGTTAAAGACATCTATCGATTTATTTTCTAAGGCAGCCTTTGTAAACAAAAATAGAGCCATATCAGGCCGCCCCCAAGGCCCATATACTGTGAAAAAACGAAGCCCTGTGGTACTAATGCCAAAAAGATGACTGTATGTATGAGCCATAAGTTCATTCGATTTTTTTGACGCTGCATAAAGTGAGATTGGATGGTCTACATTGTGATTTGTAGAAAAAGGTAACTCTTTATTTAACCCATAGACAGATGAGGACGAAGCATAAGATAAATTTTTGACATTGTTATGCCGGCATGCTTCTAATATGTTGGTAAAACCAACAATATTTGAATCAATATATGCTTCTGGATTTGTTAAAGAATACCTTACTCCAGCTTGCGCTGCTAGATTACAAACAGCATCAAATTTTTCGTCGTTAAAAAGATGCATTAACGCGTCTTTATCTTCTAGGTTTATTTTTAAGAATTTATACTTTATATTAAGTGATGAAACTATGGGCTGGTTGTACTCTATGCTTTCCCCATTCTCTATAGAATCTAAAATCCCAGACCTATTTAATCTACCATATTTTACTTTCTTATCATAATAATCATTAATATTATCTATCCCGACGACATTATGCCCAAGAACTAGTAGCCTTTCGACTAAGTGAGAACCTATAAATCCAGCACTTCCAGTTACTAATATATTCATAAACTTATGCTCGTACAATTTTCCTAAATTGAAAAATAAAGATTAAAAACACACAAAGAATAACGCTACTAAAAAACGAAATTAGTAATACATTTTTAATCTTTATTTTATTTATAGGTTCTTCGCTTATTATTACATTCCCTATAGTTCTAGTTGGGGTTGTTACTTCGTAAAAAACATTTTTTTCGTTTTGCATTTTTACTATATAATTATACACGCTTTCCATCTTATTATTTATTTCATGAACATCTGAACTTCTAACTTTTATATTTAATATTCTTTTACTATTTACCGGAATACTTGTTTCAACCCAATTCCCATCAATACTTTCTATTTTCTCACTCAGTAAATGTCTATCCAATGTGTACTTTAGGTCAGTTGTGTCTAGTATGGGTATAAATCCGTTTCGAGTCATCCCTTCTCCAATTTCGACGTATAAACTTCCTTCATAAATAGCCACAGGGTTGTTTAGCTTGAAATAAGCAATTCCCGACAGGAAACCCAAGGACAAAACTACTAACACTAAAATCCTATAAGTCCAAGTTATTCTAAGTAGCTCAAGTATATCTATCTCCGGATTCTTCACAACATCTTGATGTCTCATACTTGTATCTCCTTTGCTCACAAGTGGCGTGCTAATACTCTCTATACATCAACAATGATATCCACAGCTCGAGACATAAAGTGAGCTAAAGATCATACATTTAAAAAACGAAAAAAGAACAAATTGGTTGCATTTATATAAACTCGAGATTGAAGCAAATCATTATAATTTTTTCAAAATAAAAATGGTATAGCATTTCAGAGCCGATAAACTTTTTCTTATATCGGCACTCTTTTAACTGATAACAGTTTCTTCGAAAACAAAGAAAGATAACTCTTGTTCTGTCAGAGCAGGATCTATTCCATGCTTGACAAAGCCTATCGACAATTTCATGTTAGCTTTCAAAGCATCGATTCGCTAACTCGTTCTGACGAACCCCGCTGTCCTCATCCATAATGACCACTGATTGCTTACCTATCGGTGTGACATGAGAAATGTACTTAATTGCTCTTTGATCGCCTCAATATTGCACACTGGAAATTGGCCCCCTCAGTGCCCATATTCATGTTGCCGTGTTCTGTTGAGACCAAACCAGACTTATCTTGATAACCATATCCGAGTATCTTGTAACGCCGCATGTCCTAGGAGCTTGAAGATCGTTTCTGTTGGGACTTTTTAAGCTCTCTTAGGTTCCAATACATTGTTTAGGATATTTGGAGAGAGTGGTAATCAAACTCAAACCGAAGTCCTGCCATCAGCGATAAGTTCCGGAATGTTAGGAAATTATTTTCGATAAAATGAGCGCGCGCTCTAACTAGCAGTCAACCCCCATCGAAGTTAATTAAGTGTGTCATGAGGTGTTATTTGAGCGTCTATAAAATGGTGAAGCTCCCGTCCTTGAAGCCCTCCAAAAGCATTGTCGAAATAAACCTCAACCTACTTGTCCACACCGACTCTACTCCCTTTATAGAGAGGCACAACGTCGGAACGACTTTAACCGCCAATAAAGTGGGCAGTAAAAATCCACCTGCAAAGCAGGTGGCTTTGAATGGCCCCCTGTAAGGGGGCTCACTGTTAATTTTCTAACCCTAGAAGCATCTGACGCTCTTCCTCTTCCTTTCCCACACGATCTTGGTGTCTGACATACCTACGGATTATGTCCTCGTTCATACCTACCGAATCTACGAAATAACCGTGCTGCCAAAACTTATTTCCCCATAACTTTTTCTTTCTTAAATACGGAAATTTGTCAAATAATCGAATCGCTGTTCGACCTTTAGCAAACCCCATGTATGTTGAAATACTCAAGCTAGGCGGAAGCCTTACCACCAAGTGAACATGGTCTACTTGAACATTGAGCTCTACAACCTTACAGTTCTTCATATTGCTGTAAATATAGATACTACGATAAAGTTCTTTACCCAAGTTTCCTTTTAAGATTTTCAAACGGTACTTGGGTGTCCACACTATGTGATACTGACAACGATAATAAACATGTGACGCGGATTCATATCTGCTCATGTTCTTTTTCTCCTCATTTGCTGGTTACAAACGAGAAGATCTTGAACATGAGCGTCCTTCGGGCATAGCCCTAATGGACGATCACCACCTTCCTAGAAGGTGGTTTAGGGATAGAAAACAACAAGCTAACGCATTCTAACTCGTGCGTTAGATGTGGAATTGATAAGGTGTTGGAAATTGTGTTTCATGATGCTTCCCTGTAGGTCCTAATTAGATCAAAAAATTAATGGGATTAGTAATCTTCAAATAATCCATTTTTTGGTAACTTTAAACAGTAATATGATTCAATATGTTAGCAATTATCCTTAATGTAGGACTCTTAAGTAAAGGCAGCTATAGAAACCTAAGAAACTCGTTTGCTTGGAGAACTATCCACGGTCCTATTCTATTTAACATTAACACGGTTCAGCTGTGCGGTTGCTTATTTTTGCAATAACCATAGTCGTTCTTAGACACACTTTGTGGTAGTATCCTCCATTTTAGGGCTTTTCGCGTAATACCTTCTCCAATTTCGATTGTAAGATTCCTATTGCATTGCATCTTACTTGAAAGAACATAGTACACGATTGCTCTTTAGCGAATGTTAAGTATATGTTTCTCACATTTGATGCATATTTCTTGTCTTAAAACTTAGCTGTAACTAGGAATCTGTTTTATATGCTAAACCAAAAGTCAGTGCTGATTACCGGTGGCACCGGGTCGTTCGGAAAACAGTTCATTAAAACGATACTTGCAACTTATCCAAAAGTGAAAAAGATCATTGTTTTTTCTCGTGATGAACTAAAGCAATTTGAATTGAAACAACAGTATCCTCATAAAGACTTCCCACAATTACGTTTCTTTATCGGAGATGTTCGTGATCGACAGCGTATGATACAAGCTTGTGAAGATGTCGATGTTATAATTCATGCCGCAGCTATAAAACAAGTCGATACAGCAGAGTACAATCCTACAGAATGTATACGAACAAATATAGATGGAGCTGAAAATGTTATCGCAGCAGCCCTACAATGTGGCGTCAAGGATGTCGTGGCACTTTCTACGGATAAAGCTTGTGCCCCTATCAACCTCTATGGAGCAACAAAGCTTGCTTCAGATAAGCTGTTCACTGCGGCTAACAACATAAAAGGGTCGAAGGATGTCCGTTTTAGTGTTGTCCGATATGGGAATGTGATGGGCTCTAGAGGTTCGGTGATACCTTTTTTCCTCCAGAAAAAACATGAGGGTGTCTTACCGATTACCCATGAACAGATGACACGCTTCAACATTTCTCTTCAAGACGGTGTGAAGATTGTAATGTATGCTCTTCAAAATCATATCGGTGGTGAGATTTTTGTGCCCAAAATCCCATCATACAAAATTCTTGATGTTGCAAAAGCGGTGGCCCCTGAATGTGAAATAAAAGTTATCGGCATTCGCCCTGGAGAAAAATTACATGAAGAGATGATCACTGATACAGACTCAATTAATACAATCGATCTCGGTAAATATTATGCAATTTTGCCTTCAGTCTCTTTTACGTATACAGAAAAGGAGTATCTTGAACATCATAATGCGCAAAAAGTACCATTCGGGTTTAAATACAACTCTGGGACAAATACTGACTGGGAATGTGTTGAAAGCCTTCGTACGTTAGTAAAAGAGCATGTTGACCCCAATTTTACAGTGTGAGTAACTAAGTGATTCCTTACGGCAGACAAGAAATAATTCAACAGGATATTGACAGCGTAGTAGATGTTTTAACATCTGACTTTTTGACTCAAGGTCCAAAAGTACCTGAGTTTGAGAAAGCCTTAACAAATCACACTGGAGCGAAGTTTGCTTTCGCTATGAATAGTGCAACGTCATCGCTACATATTGCATGTCTAGCTCTAGGGCTAACAGAAGGAGATTGGCTATGGACTACTCCAATAACTTTTGTAGCTTCTGCCAACTGTGGCCTATATTGTGGTGCTAAGGTCGACTTTGTCGATATAGACTCTGCAACATACAATATGTGTCCGAAAAAATTAGAACTAAAATTAATTGCAGCTAAAGCTAATGGTTTATTACCTAAGGTAGTAGTGGCAGTGCACCTATGCGGTCAATCATGCGATATGCAAGCAATCAATAATCTTGCACAAGAATATGGCTTTAAAATTATCGAAGATGCATCTCATGCTATTGGAGGCCGGTATCAAGGTAAGCCTATAGGTAATTGTGAATATTCAGACATCACAGTATTCAGCTTCCACCCAGTTAAAATTGTCACCACCGCTGAAGGCGGGGCGGCTGTAACTAATTGTCAAGAATTGGCCCACAGAATGGCACTACTACGTAGCCATGGCATTACACGCAACCCCAAACATATGGAAGGAGAGAGTCATGGTAGCTGGTACTATCAACAAATTGATTTAGGTTTCAACTACAGAATGACGGAGTTACAAGCTGCTCTAGGTGTTACTCAAATGAAAAGGTTAGATAAGTTTGTTTCTGCTCGTCACTATTTGGCTGAACGCTACAATAAACAACTTTCGTCTTTACCAGTTACACTACCTTACCAACTGAAAAATACCTATTCTGGGTTACATCTATACGTTATTCGTCTAAACCTTGAGAGCATTTCATTATCGCACCAAAACGTTTTTGATGCCCTGCGTGACCAAGGCATTGGGGTGAATGTACACTATATTCCTCTTCATACTCAACCTTACTATCGTAGAATGGGCTTTAAGGATGGAGACTTTCCTGAATCAGAACTGTACTATCAAGAAGCGATTTCATTGCCGATGTTTCATAGTATGACGGATGAAATGCAAGACACCGTTGTAGCGGTTTTATCAGATATATTAACGAGGTAACCAATGAAGCTCGCCATTATTCCTGCTAGAGGTGGTAGTAAGCGCATTCCTCGTAAGAACATCAAAGAGTTTCATGGCAAGCCGATAATAGCCTATTCTATTGAAGCTGCGTTGCAATCAGGTTGCTTTGACAAGGTTGTTGTTTCTACAGATGATCAAGAGATAGCAAGTATTGCGCAAGCGCATGGAGCGGAAGTGCCCTTCATTCGACCAGCCGAGATTTCTGACGACTATGCTTCGACAATAGATGTTATACACCACTCTCTTTTATGGTTTCAGAAAAAAGGAGTGGAGATCAGCTGCTTGTGTTGCTTGTATGCAACAGCACCATTTATAAAAGCTGAAGACCTCGTGAAGGGTTATAAAAGCTTAGAGCAAGATGGTGTAGAATTTGTGTTCAGTGCCACAACTTTTGCTTTTCCTATTCAAAGAGCTATAAAGATAGCTGATAACGGTGGTGTAACTATGTTTTCTCCAGAAAACGAATCTATTCGATCACAAGATTTAGAAGATGCATATCATGATGCAGGCCAATTTTATTGGGGAAGTAAGGAAGCATTTGCGCAGAGAAAATCCATTTTTGCTCAGCATTCTCGCGTGGTTTTGTTACCACGTAATCGAGTTCAGGATATTGATACTCCTGAAGATTGGGAGTTTGCGGAAAAATTGTTTAGCTTAGCTAGGTAGCAATATAGAAATGAATGTCGTATTCCGCACTGATGCTTCGACTTTGATTGGCAGTGGTCATGTTATGCGTTGCTTAGTTTTGGCTGGCGAATTACAACGATCAGGTTATCATGTTAAGTTTGCATGTATACCTCAGCAAGGGGATATGATTGCTTATATCCAGAGCAAAGGCTTCCATGTTATTTGTCTTTCCTCACCAACGAAAACGCTTAAACCACAGCATGATACCGACTACCTAGCTTGGCTACAACGACCAATTATTGACGATGCAAAGGACTTCATTCGTAACGTAGGCGCAGTAGATTTGATCGTTACGGATCATTATGCAATAGGCTTCCAATGGCAGCGGCTTGTTAGAGAGCACTTCTCTTGTAAATTAGTCGCCATTGATGACTTAGTAAGAAAACATTGCGCTGATTTAATAGTTGATCAAACTCTAGGAAGGGTTTCATCGGATTATGCTGGAGACATAAGAGTATTAGCGGGAAGCCAGTACGCAATGCTGTCTCCTCAATTTGCAGTCCAAAGAGAACTTTCACTAGACAAGCGTTCATGCCGCCAACGACCGAAGGTCTTGATATCGATGGGAGGTGTTGATGCTCCCAATGCTACCTTATTTGTTTTGAAGACAATGATTGACAAAATAGAAGCAGATTTTACTGTTCTATTGAGCCCTAGGGCACCACATTATTTGAAGATCAAAACATGGTGCTTACAGCACCCAAATATAACTCATCTTGACTTTATAGATGAAATGGCTGTGCTTTTGTCAGATCATGATGTCGCTATAGGGGCACCTGGAACAAGCAGCTGGGAGCGAGCATGCCTAGGAGTACCCAGCATCATTATACCCTTAGCTGACAATCAAAATGATATTTGTAAGGCACTGGTTCGACATAATGTTTCTATCGCTACTTCCATAGAAGAAATCGACTCAAAAATAGTAGCTTCGTATAACTCAGTACTTCGAGGTTGGAATGAGTTTCATGCATCTAGCTTTAGAATCTGCGATGGGCGTGGTGTAAGAAGAGTAAAACTAGAAATACAGCGACTGCTCGAAAATAATACTACCTACGATATTGAACTAATTAATGCAACCGATGAAGATACTAAATTGATATATGAATGGCAATGTCATCCTCGAACTCGAGAATTTGCTTTATCCTCCACAATACCAACATGGGAAGAGCATGTTAATTGGATGGATAAAAAGCTAACACAATATGGTAGCTACTTCTATCTTATCAAGGATATAAAATTAGGAAAACCACTAGGCGTTCTGCGTTTAGATAGAATAAAGCCAAAGCACTATTTAGTCTCAATTTTTGTAAGTCCTGAAAGTTATGGGCAAGGGGTGGCAACAAAGGCTTTGGGTTTAATTGACATTTTACATCCAGACATAGCTTTAGAGGCGACTGTATTGACAAACAATCTAGCATCGCAGAAATTATTTGAAAACGTAAAATATCAGCGAATTTCACCGGAACTGTTTATTCGCGCCCCCATTGAATGAGTTAAATATGAGACCTTTTATCACCATAGATGGCCGCAAAATTGGCCCCGATTTCCCCCCTTATATTATTGCTGAACTATCTGCTAACCATAACGGTGATATCAATCGAGCATTTCAGATAATGGAAAAAGCAAAAAATGCAGGAGCTGATGCGATAAAGTTGCAAACGTATACGCATGACACAATCACAATAAATTGTGAAAAAGAAGATTTTCAAATTCATGGCGGTTTGTGGGACGGCCAAACATTATATGAATTGTATAAAGGCGCCCATTTGCCATGGGTGTGGCACAAGCCACTATTTGACAAAGCAAGAGAATTAGGCATCACACTTTTTAGCTCTCCGTTTGACTTTACAGCGGTAGACTTGCTTGAAGAACTTGATAGTCCTGCATATAAAATAGCGTCTTTTGAATTGATTGATTTACCACTTATTAAACGAGTAGCACAGACTGGTAAGCCAATGATAATGTCAACAGGTATGGCTAACGAATCAGAAATTGGCGAGGCTATTAATACAGCGAGAAACAATGGCTGTCATGAGCTAATTGTATTGCATTGTGTAAGTGGCTATCCAGCACCAGCAGAACAATATAACCTAAAAACTATTGCCGATATAAAAGAAAGGTTTGATGTACTTTCAGGGCTATCGGATCATACTATCGACAACGCGACAGCTATAACATCTGTTGCACTAGGAGCGTGTTTAATTGAAAAACATGTAACTTTGGACAGAAGTGGAGGAGGACCCGACGATAGTTTTTCATTAGAACCAAGAGAGTTAGCTTCATTATGTCGAGATACAAAGATAGCGTGGCAAGCTTTAGGGGATATAAATTATGAACGAACCGAAGCAGAGAAAGGCAACGTAAAATTTCGTCGCTCATTATACGTAGTTAAAGATATTAAGAAGGGTGAGATGCTAACTGAGAAACATATAAAGTCAATTCGACCAGGTTATGGCATACCACCCAAATATATAGATGATGTCTTAGGTAGTATTGCCTCTGAAGACTTATGCTTTGGTCATCCTTTGAGCTTTGATGACTATCAGTAGTTGAAATAAATCTTGAACATAAACATACTTTCTGGATGACTTAAATCTAAAAGGTTAAGTAGTGGCGATTTTGGTCTATTTTAATTTTCTACTAGTGCCAAAATCAAGTGTAATGGTTTAAGCCTGAAAACAAAATTTTATTTAGCAAGATAAGTCAATCACTTAAAAATAACAACATGACTTTGGTGAATCGATACCCAAATGCTAGCGTTCAACGATGGAGGTGTTAAATAGATGGGCAGCCCACCTTGTAAAGTTAGCATAACCTTAATTCGATTTACTGATGTCACCCAATGTGGGGGAAATTCGTATAATCATTTCTGATATGGAAATAAAAGCCGTGATGTTAGTGAAGTTATAAAGAATAAATAATAGCAATAAAAAGATAACACTTTAGCTTCAAAAAATGGAGTCACTCCTCAAAGCCTTCCACTAGATATTCAAGGCTCGAGAAAGTTGGGTGTCTGGCCAATTAGAAATTATAGACTCCTTTAAACAGGAATTTTTATCTAATTTATCAAATTAAGTTAAAAGGTATGAAATATGAAAGTCCCAACGATTCTTGAATGTACACTACGTGATGGAAGCTATGAAATTGATTTTCAGTTTTCCAAACAAAATTCTGATGCTATTGCCCTTGCGCTTGATGAAGCTGGTTTTGAGCTAATAGAGGTAGGTCATGGTGTTGGTTTAGGCGCTACAGAGAAAGGTATTGGTGTTGCCCTAGAGTCTGATGAAACTTATATGAAGTCTGCAGCAAAGTCAGTACGAAATGGCCAGTGGGGAATGTTTGCTATTCCTGGAATTGCAACGCTAGAGCATCTAGAAATGGCTAAATTCTATGATATGGACTTCATTAGAGTCGGCTCAACCATAAAAGATTTTGCAAAAAGTGAAGCCTTTGTTACTTCTGCAAAATCAAAAAATATGATGACTTGCGTTAATTTTATGAAATCGTATGCCGCGAAACCAGAGGAGCTAGCTTCAGCAGCAAAGCACGCATTTGAAATGGGTGTGGATGCAATCTATGTCGTAGACTCTGCAGGAGGAATGCTACCTAATGAAGTAAAAAACTACATACAGGCGATTTTAGCTGAGAAAACAGATGCTCTTATTGGCTTCCATGGGCACAATAACCTTGGATTAGGGGTTGGCAATGCATTAGCTGCTATAGAAGCGGGAGCAACCATAATTGACACCTCTTTACAAGGATTTGGACGCAGTGCAGGCAACACTACAACGGAACAAATGCTGGGTTGCCTCGCTCGTATGGGATTAGAAGGAAATATCGATCCCATTAAGGTGATGGACATTGGTGAGGAACTCATTAAACCAATGATAGAAAAACGTGGGTTAACTTCAATAGACACCATTTCTGGCATGGCTTTATTCCACTCAAGTTATATGCCCGTTATACATGAGATGTCTACCAAATATCGCGTTGACCCTCGACTACTTATATCTTCAGTATGCTCAGAAGATATTATCAACGCAGAAAATAGCTTAGTCGAACGTCATGCAAAGGCTATAGCTGATGCTAACACCAGTAACGGTGCATGGAAACCTAGTTACAAAAACTACTTTATTAATGAGCAAGCGGAATTATGATCGATGTTAATAATATCTTGAAAGGCGATGATAACAAAGTTGCCATCGAATATAACGATATCAAAATTACATATTATGAATTCAAGCAGAAAGTTGCCACCTCGGGTCACTTACTTGATCGATTACAGCTATCTACTGGTTCAAGAATATGCCTGAAATTAAACGACCCAATAGAATATTTTGTTTTGCTTTTATCCTGTTTCGTAAAAGGCGTTGTAGCGTGTCCTTTATCCGATACATACTCCAACGACTATGAGCAAACCATTCTTAAAATATTCCAACCTGACGGTTTGTTTACAAAAGAAGGAGTGTTCCTTTCGTTTACGCCAACACAACGTAACACAAAGGATAGTTTAAATTCAATGGCTTTAGTCACCTTCACTTCAGGCACAACTGGTATACCAAAAGGTGTATGCCACTCTATTGAAGGGCTAATAAAAAGTGCTGAAGCATTCAATAAACACAGTCACTTAAACGCCGAAACTAAAATGGTGCATGTCATGCCTCGGTTTTATATGGCAGGTATACTTAATACATTTTTGTCTCCACTTTTAGCAGGAGGAACGGTTACGGTATGCGATCCTTTCTCTGCTATGAATGCCTCATTAATTTTCAAAAAATTTTACGAATACAAAGCCAATACAATTTGGTTAAGCCCTTCAATGCTTCTATTGTCTTCGAAGATGACTCAAGATCCAGAAGTCATAGCATGGTTGGCGAAAAATACACCAAAAATCTTTATAGGCACAGCGGCCTTACCGCTGCAGACCAAAAACTTTTTCAAGGAAAAATTTTCATGTGAGGTATTAGAGAGCTACGGAACTAGCGAACTTTTATTCATTTCATGTGCGTTGCAGGGAGAGGAGAATTCTGAAGGTGTCGGTCGCATAATCGAAGGTATCAGTATTACATTTGAAGAAGATGATGAGGTGTTAGTTGATTCACCTTGGAGTATGTTAGGTTATTTAAACGCAGAGGGAAGTGGAGAGCAGACTGGTGATATTGGAAGGATGGACAATGGGCTTCTTATGATCACAGGAAGAAAAAAAGATTTGATTATCAAGGGCGGGCAGAATATTAGCCCTAGATATATAGAGGAAGCCGCGCTGAGCTATGAGGGTGTCGAAGAATCTGCTGTTGTGGCTCGTTCGCATCCTTTTTGGGGAGAAGTACCAATTTTGTATGTCTTGCCAAACGATATATATTGCGAGCAGTCTTTGAAGAAGTTATTAAATTTTAAGCTTTCGAAAGAACAATATCCTGACAAAATATATACCGTTGATTCTTTCCCAAAAACAGCAACGGGTAAAATCGTAAAAAGTAATATTGTTTTAGAGTATAAATGAAATGATTATTGGTTTTTCTCATTTAACTTTTAACTCTTTAAATGCTGAAAAAGAACTTAAGCAAATGAAAGTTAAGGGATATTCACTACAGTTTTCAAGTTTTGATCTACCGAATCACGATTTAAAAAAACCGCTGCTCGATGATTTTTATGAAAAACATGATATCCACATGTTGCATCACCCTAAGAAATATAATTTGGAAGTTATTAATCATCATAGCACTAGGAATCAAATTCAAAACCGACTATTTATGAAGGGCGACGATACCATGTGTGTCGTGGTCCCTTCCGGGACAATTGAACAAGAAAGCCGGTTCTGGGAAAAACTAGGCTTTAAAGGCAATGGAAGCTGCGCTTACCTAAAAAGGCCTGTACCAGCTTGGAACATTGCACTAGAATTCCAAGAATCCTCCTCACCCTTAGTTGAACAGAAATTGGACTTAAACGGTATCACATCCATCGCTTTCATAGCTAAAAACCTTGAAGGTTGCATAGAAGTGGTAAAAGATAACATATCTTGGTTCTCTGGCACTTTTGAGCTCAGCGTCAACTCAAAATCGCTATCAATTGTCTTAATGCGCTCACCAACTGGAATAATAGTCGAGTTAATTGAGGTTTAGAATGAAAATTACAGATTTATCTATGGTATTAGAAGAGGGTATGCAAACATTTGCAGCCCATTGGCACCCATTTTACGAATCAACGCAATTGGGACGTCATGGTATTGAAAACCGGGAAACTAGAAAAATAATTCTAGGGACCCACACTGGCACACATATAGATGCCCCTCGTCACTTTATTTCTGGTGGTAAAACAGTTGAGGATATTTCTCTAGAGCAGTTAAATGGACAGGCACTCATTGTAGATTTTTCTGATCTCCCTAATAAACATGAGATTACTGAAAAAGAGCTGATACAAAGACTCGACAATAAATGCCCCGAGCGTTTGATTGCTAGGTTTGACTGGGATTTACAGTTAAACACAAACGAATACTATACTGAACATGCTTTCTTCTCAGAAGAAGCATGCCAGTGGTTAGTAGACAATGGTTGTAAAGTAATTGCTTTAGATACCCCTCAACCTGACAACCCTCTTAATGGGCGCGGCGCTGAAAAAGATGCCCCAAACCATAAGATCTTGCTGGGAGCCGGAGTGGTGATCGTCGAGTACTTAATTAATATCAGAGAGATTGGAAACGAAAATATCACCCTCATAGTTGCTCCATTGAAAATAAAAGATGGAGATGGTGCTCCTACTCGTTGTTTTGCTATTGAGGAAATAGAGTGATGGTTCTAGAAAAAGTACTATCATGGTTTGTAAGCCAATCAGGCCAATTGGACTTTGACGTAAATGCAAACTACTTCGAACTAGGGTTAATTGATTCTTTCGACATAATTTTATTAATGGAGTTCTGTGAATCTGAATTTGGTGTTGTGTTTTCAGAAACTCAGTTTGAAGACAGACGCTTCTCAACTATTGTTGGACTTGTCGAGATTATCAATGAGCTAAGGAGATAAACATTGATTTCTGGATACACTCTGGACGAACTCAAACAAGCAATGAAAAATGTTGGCGTCAAAGAAAGCGATATTCTTTTCTGCCATAGTAACGTTGGCTACTTGGGCTTCCCTGAAGGCGCTAAAAATAAACCTGAAGCATTGGAAATGATTTATTCTGGTATTAAAGACGTTATTGGGGATTCCGGTACTTTGGTTGTTCCAACATATACATATTCTTTTGGTCAAAAAGAAACTTTTAATGTAGATACATCCATTTCAAATTGTGGGCTTTTTTCAGAGTATATTAGGTGTTTACCAAATTCATATCGTAGTAATGACCCCTCTGTTTCGGTAGCCGCTATTGGAGCGAAAGCTGAGCTTTTAACAAACAATGTTGATTACAACGCGTATTCTGAGCAAAGTGTCTTCGCACGCTTGGTTAAAAATAAGTGCAGACTTTTTAATATAAATTTTGATGCGGGAACTACTTTACTTCATTATTTTGAAAGAAAGTATAATGTTCACTACAGATATGATAAAAGCTTTTATGGTAAGTTATTCTCTAACGGTGAATACCGAGACGCCACTTCTATTCTTTGGGTAAGATCTTTAAATATCGATGGCTCTGAAGCAAGTTTTGAGAGATTTAATAAGTACGTTTCTGAAAAAGGACTCTACTTAAGAAGTAATGTTGGACGAGGTAATGTAGGAAGCATTTCTATTGAAAACATTGAACAGTCTTTTGTAGAATTATTTAAACAAGACAAGTGGTTTTTGACCATGAGGGGACTCCTGCACCGGTAGGAGCAGAAAGAGCCATATCTTTTTGAACAGGAATAAATCTCCTTTGCCCTTTGGTTTTAAGATATCAGGTAATGCGAAGGTTATAGTAAGGTGTTTACAAGTAAATTCTCATAATTTACCAAAGCCCAAACATTTCTAAATATCAGCCCATGAGAAATACTTATGGCTATAGTGACGAAGTTAAATCTCGATAAACGTCTATTTTTGTCTCGTCACTCTAGCTCAAAAGTCAAACGCTGTTAAGTTAAATGAGAACATTTATATGACGGCTGAACTGCTCCGCTAATTTTGTACACCGATTTAAATGAACACAATCCCAAAAAAACGATACATGACGAGTAAAAAACTCATAATCATTCTACTGAGTTCAAAGAGGAGCCACGAAGCTAGTAAAGAAAGTTGGGAGTTCTCCGGCAAAAAGATAGCTACCCTTACATGAAACATATTTGAGAACTAGCTCAAGCTTGCTTAATTCTGCCCCTTATTGCTGGTAATCCAGCTAAAAAAAGGTTAGTAACATCTCAATATGTAACTACAGACGAGAGCTAGCTGTATACTTTTGGCGTTGGTATCATAGCCTTATTATAATCGGCAACGGCCATGATAGAAACGATTGCTCTTTAGGTTATCAAAATCCGATAATTGATTACAATGTGCTCAAGGTGTTAGTAAAAAAGAAAATTGGTAAACAAACGCGTGTCTTTTATTCAAAAATTGGTAAGAGCATATCGTATGATACCGATAATAGTTAAAGATGAGCTAGGTCAAACAGCTCTCAAATACATTGAGACTAATTATAATCGAATGAGAGCGAACAAAGCTCTTGGGCATTTAAGTCCAATTAACTTTGAAAAGTAAAATGGCACGAAAAGGATTATCCTGTCCGGCTGACATATATTACTAGTTGGCAGACGATTCTCTATGTCTTCTCAATAATGAATGTAATCATTAGTTAGTACCCATACTTAATTATCCCAAAGAAGGATTATACAAATTTATTTTAAGAGGATTAATTATGACAGTTGGCAATGAAATGCATAATCTCTGTAAAGAGCTATGGCCAATCACAAGAAGCATTACCGGAAATGGAGTAAGAGAAACGTTAAGGATCCTTCAAAAAGAACTACCAGATCTAAAAATCTACTCAGTGGAATCTGGCACCAGTGTGTTTGATTGGCAAATTCCAAATGAGTGGAATATATCAGAAGCCTATATTGAAGATGAACAAGGCAAACGAGTCGTCGATTTTAAAGAAAATAACTTGCATGTTGTGGGGTACTCTATCCCTATAGATAAATTGGTTGACTTAGAGGAACTTGATAAGCATCTATTCTCACTTCCAGATCAACCTGATGCTATACCATACGTCACTTCCTACTACAAGGAGCAGTGGGGATTCTGTCTGACTCATAAAGTCAGGCAACAACTTCGAAAGCAGCAATATCATGTTGTTATCAAGTCTGTTCTAAAACCGGGTGTTCTAAACTATGCTGAACTCATTATCCCTGGTAGAAAATCCCAGGAAGTTTTTATTTCAACCTATATTTGCCACCCATCCATGGCAAATAATGAGCTCTCTGGACCAGCAGTAACAACTCAACTGGCAAAGTTCATCCAAAATAATGGGGATAGAA
Organism: Vibrio sp. A37; assembly: GCF_059777565.1. Taxonomy (NCBI): domain Bacteria; kingdom Pseudomonadati; phylum Pseudomonadota; class Gammaproteobacteria; order Vibrionales; family Vibrionaceae; genus Vibrio; species Vibrio sp. A37. Next base: position 287,851 of record NZ_JBLNLI010000005.1, read on the forward strand.
ACTACACTTATCGCATTGTATTCATTCCTGAAACAATCGGATCTATTACTTATTTAAGTAAAAATGTAGAGCACCTAAAAAAGAATGTTGTAGCTGGTTTTAATGTAAGCTGCATTGGTGATGAACGCTGCTATTCGTACTTGCCTTCCAAAAATGGAAACACCCTATCAGACAGGGCAGCTATTGCCGCACTCAAAAGTATTGATAATAGCTTTAAACGTTATACATGGTTAGACAGAGGAAGTGACGAAAGACAATATGGAGCACCTGGTATCGACCTCCCGATGGCAACAATTATGCGTAGCAAATATGGGGAATACCCTGAATATCACACCTCACTAGATGACTTAACCAATGTGGTTACTCCAAATGGTCTCGAAGGTGGCTTCAACGCACTAAAAACAGCCATAGAAATTGTAGAGTCTAATATTTATCCAAAAGTCAAAGTTCTATGCGAGCCTCAACTTGGAAAACGAGGCCTTTACCCAAACCTGAGCACTAAAGATTCAGGAAAACAAGTAAGAGCGATGATGAACTTAATTACATATAGTGATGGCACAAAAGATTTACTAGAGATAGCAGAGTTAATTGAAGAAAGTTATATTTCATTATTAAGTATTGTTAAGAATCTAGTAGCTGCTGGGATAATGTCAACAAGTACAAAAAGTTTTTAAGATAAGTAATCTTCGATAGCACTCGTCACAAAATATACATCACTTACTTAGGCATGTTTGTTGTTACAATTTGGGCGATAAAGATCTATTGTTTACATTTGCTAGCTAACACAGTTTAGGACGCTTAGTTCTTACACTATAAATGGACCCACTCTTATAGCAAGAGACAATCAGAACAACTTCTGATACTCAACCTATCCCATGTATTCGGCTTTGAGTATCAGATTCACTCGCCATGATGGAAATCCGAGCATCGTTTTCATATCAATTACCACGGTTTCAATGAGGCCTTGGTATAAGCTGAGCAACATATTGAAGGGCAATTATCATGACGATATACTCGAACTGCTTAAAAACAGATCCAATAATGACACGCTCCGTAAGTTTCAATGGCAATAGTAAAAGGCCTCTTTATCAGCGAAATCGCTCACCAGTTTGTTTCTTGGCAGTTTGGCTTTTCTCAGTGTGCGCCCAAACGCATCCTTCTCAACAGTATGAAAGGTAGAATTGGCTTTATCTAAACCGACTATTGCGCTTGTCATAGGCTCCTCTCTTACTGTTATTGGTTGTCTTTTTCATCAATCAATATGGCTCATCTAAAGTCGATTCGATAGAGAGGGTCTATTACATCAATTTAAACAATATAGAGCCCTAAACGCATTGTAGATCCAAGTTTTGTTACTTTGGTCTTACATTGCCGATATTTTTATCTAGTTTTTTATTTGCTACAAATACAAACCATTTGTAAGCTAAACCAAACCATTCCATTTCAATTGTTGCAAGCCTAAAATCTGTAAAATAATCATTAAACGATTCCACCACTTCATCTTGATTCGACATACAACGCATGACTTGTCCATTTCGCACACCAAAATAGTCCTCAGTTACAATCCTGTACCCAGGTTGCTGATAAGCATCACTATTTTTAAAAATAAAACATTCACTAGTAGGCATGCTACATACAAATGTTCCTCCAGGTTTAATAACTCGCGCCATTTCAGAAACATGTGATGCAAAATCAACATTACCTTCATCCATGTAGTAACATGAGTTCCAAGAAAGTAATACATCCATACTATTCTCATCAAAGGGGATCGAACTTGCTCGACCAACTCTAACATCGCAGTTAATATCTCTCTCAAAAAGTAGTGATGATAATTTGTCAACAATCGGCTTTGATATTTCGACTGCATGGCACTCAAACTTTAAGGAATCAAACAACTGGATGTGCCTGCCATCCCCAGCCCCAAGATCCAACACTTTAGTCCCCTCACCTAAATGACCAAGGTCTAGATTCGGAAACTTACCTTTAAATATACGAATGACTCCTTCTGCAGGGTATGCTACGTTGGTGTTTTGTTTATAAACATTATTCCAATTATTTATCATTTAAAATATTTCCTTCGGGAGAATAAAATACTGCGAACAGATTTGAACCTTAAAAACTGACGCTTTCCAATCAGACTCAGATCATTCTACGGCATTTAGTTTTCAGTGTTAACTGATCATAGATAACTGTCTTGTCTTGGTATGTGATTACACATCAGAACTGTTATGACGACTTCAGAGAAATCTTACTTTAAGCGTACACAACGCGATTACACATTAGGCTTATTACATAATGATAGAACTGAGTTCTACTCCAACATAAACCAAATACAAAGTATGTATTCCCACAGTTAGACTCAGTGACCATGGCACTACCAATGCTCGAAAACTTACGTTAAGCCTGCTGGCTATTTAGCATAGCAAGAAATCAAACTCATCGTTTGAATCAAAGATTAAGTAACCAGGAGCCTACTTTTCCGTTTTTTTATTTAAGTGTTATAATTTCACACTTCAAATAACTTGAGAATTGGGAAAAAGCATGATCATTGTAACTGGCGGTGCTGGCATGATTGGCAGCAACATAGTTAAAACACTGAATAAGAAAGGAATTAGCGAAATTTTAATCGTTGACAACTTAAAAGATGGTAAGAAATTTCAAAACCTTGTCGACTTAGATATTGCTGATTACCTTGATCGTGATGACTTCCTTGCTCAAATTATGGCTGGCGACAATTTCGGCCCAATTGAAGCTGTATTCCACGAAGGTGCATGTTCTGCAACTACAGAGTGGGATGGAAAGTACATGATGCTAAATAACTATGAATATTCTAAAGAGCTTTTGCACTATTGCTTGGATAGAGAAATTCCGTTTCTTTATGCGTCGTCTGCAGCTACCTATGGTAAAACTAACAAATTCATTGAAGAGAAACGCTACGAAGGCGCTCTTAATGTATATGGCTACTCCAAACAGCAATTTGACAATTATGTGCGTCGGATATGGAAGGATGCGGAAAAGCATGGTGAAAAACTATCTCAAGTAACAGGCTTTCGCTATTTCAATGTTTATGGCCCTAGAGAGCAGCACAAAGGTTCTATGGCATCCGTTGCTTTCCACTTAAATAACCAAATGAGTGCGGGTGAAAACCCAAAACTATTCCAAGGTAGTAAAAACTTTAAAAGGGACTTTGTTTATGTCGGTGACGTAAGTGCGGTTAACCTCTGGTTTTTAGAAAAAGGAGTCTCTGGAATTTTTAATCTTGGGACAGGAAAAGCAGAATCCTTCGAGGCAGTAGCCAAGGCAGTCATAAATTATCACGGTATAGGCCACATCGAAACTATCCCATTCCCTAAACATCTAAAGGGAGCATATCAGGAATTTACCGAAGCAGACTTAACTCACTTACGTTCTGTTGGTTGTAACCATACATTTAAGTCTGTCAGCCAAGGGGTGAATGAATATTTAACAATATTAAATAGTTAGTGCGCGCGAAGCTGCTCATAATTATTTCACAAGTTGAGATTGAGTGGGTTATGCATGCTTTCGCTAAACTTTAAACAATTGAACCAATCCCTTTTTAATAGAGCACGTTTTACCGAGACTAGCGATGGCATTAAAATGGTTATCGTCACAGAGAGATTTAAGCCCTTTTCGACAATTAATAGATATCGATAACAGCTCAATGATTGGTGATTTGGCATAAAATCTCATATGTAATTGCGAACGCTCTGTCATTTGAAGACGGTTTCACTATCAGTGTAGCCCTCTTTATAGTTTAGGAAAGCTTAAACTATGTTCTTATGCTCTTTATCAATACACAGTCCTAATGTAACCTTGAATACGTTAGCTGGAAACAAGTGGAGAATATGTTGAAAATTACAGTTGTAGGTAGTGGATACGTAGGGCTTTCAAATGCTCTACTATTGGCAAAAAATAATGAAGTGATATCTTTGGATATTGTGGAAGAAAGGGTAGAAAGCTTAAATAAAAAGATATCTCCTATCTCTGACGCAGAAATAGAACGCTACTTAACAGATGATACTATAAACTTTACTGCCACGTTAGATAAAAAAATAGCTTATAGTGATGCTAACTATGTAATTATTGCAACACCTACGGACTACGATCCTACTACAAATTACTTCGATACATCCTCTATAGAGAGTGTTTTAAGCGACATCAGCACGTTCAATAAAAATGCTGTTGTTATTGTTAAATCTACGGTACCTGTCGGCTATACAGAACAGTTAAGGCAGAAGTTTTATCCCACTGAAATTATTTTCTCACCTGAATTTTTGCGTGAAGGCAAAGCTCTGTACGATAATTTAAACCCTTCTCGAATTATCATAGGTGACACTAGTAATAGAGCAAAAGAATTTGCAAGCCTTCTAGTTGAAGGCGCTGAAAAAGCAGATATTCCCGTTTTATTTACTAGCGCAACAGAAGCTGAAGCAATAAAGCTTTTCTCGAATACCTATTTAGCCATGAGAGTTGCTTATTTCAATGAGCTCGACTCTTACGCAGAAACTCACGGCTTGAATAGCCGACAAATTATTGAAGGTGTTGGGCTAGACCCTCGAATTGGAAATCATTACAACAACCCTTCTTTTGGTTATGGTGGATATTGTCTGCCTAAGGACACTAAACAATTACTTGCGAACTATAAAAATATTCCTAACAACCTTATTACAGCAATAGTAGAAGCCAATAAAACTAGGAAAGACTTTATCGCAGACGCCATATTGAAGCACAACCCGAAAGTAGTTGGCATCTATCGTTTAATTATGAAGTCAGGTTCTGATAACTTTCGTGTGTCTTCCGTGCAAGGCGTAATGAAACGACTTAAAGCTAAAGGTGTAGAAGTAATCGTCTATGAGCCCAACCTTGAAGAGAAGCATTTTTTTAATTCGAGAAAAGTAGTTAGCCTATCTGATTTTAAGCAAGAAGCGGACGTTATAATCTCAAATCGAATGGTAAAAGAGCTTATGGATGTATCCTCTAAAGTGTATACTAGAGACCTATTTGGTACAGATTAAAAATATTTAGCTAAAGATGAATATACTCATGGCACTATCCCAGTTGGAAGTAACTGGTGCTGAAGTTTACGCTACAACTCTAGGTAATGAGTTAACTCATCGAGGACATACTGTCCACTATGTTTCCGATACGCTAACAAAGCCACATAAGGGTTCTTACCATAAACTACGTTTTAATAAGCGCAGTATCGTCCAGCGTTTTTGGCAAGTTGGACGTTTAGTTTACCTAATTAGAAAACATCAAATTCAACTCGTTCACGCTCACTCACGTGCTTCTAGCTGGAGTTGTCATATCGCTTGTAAGATAACAAATACCGCTATGGTTACTACGGTGCATGGTCGTCAACCTGTTCACGCTTCTCGTAAGCGGTTTCATGCTATGGGTGATAAAGCATTACCTGTATGTGAAGCAATTTACGAGCAGCTCATATCAGAGCTTAATGTACCAGAAAATGCTCTAATTGTTAGCAGGAATGGCATTGAGACTAACCAATTTGCATGGAAATTGCCACCGAACAATAATAAGCCTGTTATCAGTATCATTGGGCGCTTAACAGGACCTAAAGGCGATCTATGCTTTCGGTTACTCGACGAATGCTTGGATTTTGAAAATCATCATATACAAGTTATATCCGGTTCAGCTATAGAAAAGCGTTTTAAAAAATTTTTAGGAAAGGCACAGTTTATTGGCTACTCTAAAGATGTGCCAGCAATTATGACGTCTTCTGACCTCGTTATTGGAGCTGGTCGAGTTGCGATAGAATCACTACTTTGTGGGAGACCTACATTGGCAGTAGGTGAAGCAAAGTCTATCGGAATAGTTAGCGTAGACAATATCCAAACTGCCATGGCTACAAATTTTGGCGATATCGGACCCAAAAACCTAGATATAGACTTTGCCAAACTAAGTCATGAGATACAAAAAGGGCTTCAAGAAAAGCACTGCTCAAAACTATTGACCGAACAGTTAAAGCAAGTCTATAACCTAAGCTCTGTTGCAGATCAGATAGAGAATATTTACCAAACTGTTTATGTTGAGAAATTAAAGCGTGAAATCCCGGTGATCATGTATCACCGGTTTATTACAAGCGATGATGATAAAGGAGTACATGGTACATACCTTCATATAGACATGTTGAGAAAGCACTTTAAACTTCTTAAGCGCATGGGTTTTGAAACTCTTACTTTTGAAGATATCGCACGTGAAGGGCTAATGCACCGTTTAGACCCACAAAAACGATATATCATTATTACTGTCGATGATGGATATAAAGATAACTACGAGCTACTATTACCTCTCCTAGAAGAATATAACTTTAAAGCCGTTATTTATGCTGTTTCAGGTGAATCTTTTAATCGTTGGGATGTCGAGGTACCAAGCAACATAGAGAAGAAATTACCTCTCATGACTCATGAGGAGATAATAAATATTTCCAACTCAGGGCTTGTGGAGATTGGTGGACATACAACCTCTCACCCCCATCTAAATAAGCTCAGCATTTTTAAACAAGAAAAAGAAATTATCGAGAATAAACGTATTTTGGAATCTTTAATTGGTAAGGAGCTCACTTCATTTGCTTATCCTTATGGTAGTCTTGATGAAAATACTAAGACACTGGTAAAGAAGTCTGGTTATAAGTTCGCAGTAGCGACTAACAGTGGCCCATTACTTTTTCATCAAGATCTACTGCAAATCCGACGAATTGGTATTTTTCCAAAGACATCAACATTTGGTTTGTGGCGAAAGGTTCGAGGCAACTATTTGTTTAAAAAAGTAAAACATTAGACTTAACATTAACATGGGTAGAGGTTGCCTATTTATGAGCGGATTTTCATTTATAAACAAGTTAAGAAATAAGATAAAAGTGGAGTCGAGTAACATTATAGAGATCGGCCCTGATTGTCGTATTAGATACTGTAATATTTATGTTGCTGGTAAAAATAATCGACTTGTATTTGAGAGCGGAGCTAATTTAAAACGGGTTAGCATAGAGTTAGTCGGTGAAAATTGTACAATAATTATAGGTTCTAACTGTGTTATCGGCGAAAATTGTTATTTGTCTTGCCGAGAAAAAAATACTGAGCTAACTATCGGCCAGTCTAGCATGTTTTCTAGGAACGTAAAACTTATGACAAGTGATGGGCATAATATTACTATCAAAGGTGAAAGGGTGAACCCCGCAAAAAGTATTCATATAGGGAAGAATGTTTGGCTAGCAGATAGTGTAACAATTTTAAAAGGTGTTACCGTTGGAGATAGTTCGATAGTAGGAATTAATGCAACATTAACAAAAAGCATCCCTAATAATTGTACTGCGGCTGGAAACCCTGCCAAAGTCGTATCTAAAAACACACAATGGTCTGAGAAATTAAACTATTAAGAAGAGCACAGTAAACTAGACATGTTACCTTATAAATTAGATGAAAATCAAATACTAAAGATTGGTATTTTTTTAGTACCCGCATTACTTCTTAGTACACCTAACCTTTCAGTTGTAATCATAGCTTTTTTTGTTATTTATTCAATTAAATACACTTTAATAAATAAAGTTAAATTCTCGAGCTTTGATAAATTAGTTTTTTTTAGTTTGGTGTTTTATTTCATATCCCATATTCCAAATGCAATTGTAGATTTAGGGAATTTTAGATATTTTAAAGGAGGTTTTCGGCTTCTCCTATGCATACCTATCTACTTCATGCTCAAGGATAAAATAAAGTCTGGGGTAGACATTAAAGCACCTCTTGCATGGGGAGTGTTTATTGGTTCAATGGGGGCATTACTAATAGCTCTATATGATTTTTATATTTTGAACGAGTCTAGGGTTAATGGGTTCTTATTTAGTATTAATTTTGGATATTTAGCCTGTTCACTTACGTTTCTTTCACTTTGTCTTATTAGCTATATTAATAGACGATATTTACTCTATATAGCCTTCTTAGCAGCTGGAATTTCAACAATACTAACAGGCACTCGCGGAGCTATGTTCGCAATGCCTATTCTGTATTTATTTTCTCTTGCTTTATCCTGGAAGAGCACATCTGTACGAACTCACGTAATTTTTATATCAATAGTTGCTGTGTTACTTTTTTCATCATATGCAATAAGCCCAACTATAAAAGAGAGAATAGACCTTGGTATACACGGAATATATCAAGTAGCGCAAGGTAAGAAAAACAACAACCAAGCAATTGAAGGAAGAGTGCTCCTTTGGAAAGCAGCTTATTATGCATTCAAAGAGAGCCCAATTATTGGCTTAGATTACCCACAAAGAGAAGAACTAAATAAAACGCTATATAAAGAAAAAAAGGTTGATAAATGGGTAGGATATGATGTTTCGAGAGGCCATGCACACAACCAATACTTTGAAATGCTCGCTAGCAGTGGTGTCTTAGGCATCATTGCCATTTTCGCCATGCTAGTCTTACCATTTTACATATTCCTCCGACATTACCTTAAAACTAAGTGTCAAATTTCGCTAACTGCATGTGTTTTTGTATTTGGTTTTATGATTTACGGCCTAACCGAAGTACCACTAATGCAAAACTTAATTAGTTCATACTATGGGTTTATGTTAGCTTTATTTTTCGCTTACATTAGCCCTAGTTATCTCGAAGAAAAAGCCTCATGAACATTTTAGTTATCGGTCCTTCATGGGTCGGCGATATGGTAATGTCGCAAAGCTTGTATTCTGAGTTAAAAAAGTTACGTACTGAAGCGAGTATTACAGTACTCGCTCCTAAATGGGCCAAGCCAATATTGGACAGAATGCCTGAGGTTGATGAAAGCCTTGAGATGCCTCTTACTCACGGAGAGTTTAACCTCCGTGAGCGTTTTAATATTGGACGACAGTTAAAGACGCGATCTTTTACTCATGCCATTGTACTACCCAACTCAGCAAAATCTGCCCTTATCCCCTTGTTCGCTCGAATTCCAAATCGCATTGGTTGGAAGGGAGAGTTTAGGTATGGATTACTTAATGACTTAAGAAAGAACAAGCGAATATTTCAATACATGGTTGAGCGTTACGTCGCACTAGCACACTCTAACGAGAGCATGCTTGAGAAGGTAAAGCTAAATCAATGCTCGAAACCAAACCTGCTCGTTAATGAAGCAAGCAAACAAGTTGTCTTGAGCAAGCTTGGCCTTTCTCTAAATAAAGTTGCCATAGGTATATGTCCCGGAGCAGAGTTTGGCCCAGCTAAAAGGTGGCCAGACCAATACTACGCTCAGGTAGCCCAAAAACTTTTAGAAAATGGCAAGCAAGTGTGGATTTTTGGTTCTCAAAAAGATCGTGAGGTCGGACAAAAAATTCTTGATGCGATACCTGAGTCATTACGGGCGTTTTGTTTCAACTTAGCAGGTCAAACCACATTAACGGAAGCACTCGACCTCCTCTCCGCGTGTCAAACGGTTGCAAGCAATGACTCGGGCTTAATGCATATATCTGCTGCAGTTGGCTGTAACATTGTTGCCATATATGGCTCTAGCTCACCAAATTATACACCTCCTCTTACAGAAAAGTTGCAGGTTGTGCATACTGACGAGGAATGTCGGCCTTGCTTCAAAAGAGAGTGCCCTCTTGGACATTTAAATTGCTTAAATAAGCTCCCGCCTCAAAGAGTTATAACGGCAATTGAAAGCTTCGACTTCTCTGGCTAAATTACTTTAAACCTTAAATAATTCGTTTAACGGAATAGACAATGCAGTATCTATGGTTTGAAAAAGGTGCATACGCATCAAAAAAAGCTCGCAATTATATAAATAATGAATTTAAACCTAATACGGTCAAAAAAATAGCTATCATTAGGCATGCCGCTTTAGGTGACCAAGTGATAACTAGACCTTTCTTAGTTGAGGCTAGAAAATTCTTCCCAAATGCTGAGCTTACGCTAGTCGGTGTTTCTAACTACCAATATGGAATGCCTTCAGACCTCGTAGATAAAGCGGTTGTTGCTGCAGGTCGAGAACAATCCAAGAATATGAGCGTTACCGAAAAAATCTCAGACTTTCGGCAACTTGGTGAACAAGATATCATTTTCGACTTAGCCGGTACCAATCGCTCATATTGGATGACGGCACTAACAAAAGCCAAGCTAAAAGTCGGCTTTCCCTATAGGCGCTACTTATGTGGAACTCTATACAACCTCGCAGTGTTCCGCTCAGACTTTCAACCCGAAGTTGAATGCATGTTGGATATGCTGAAAATCTTTGGTCACTTTCCAAATTATCCATTGGAATTTAGCCTGCCTGACAATAGAGAGCTATGCGACTACAATTCCCCTTATATTCTTTATTTTAACGGTGCCTCCCAACGTAGAAAATTACTACCTAAAGAAAAAATGCTTGAATTAATGGAAATGAGCGCAAAGAAGCTACCTCAATACAGGCATGTTTTTCTTGAAGGCAAGTGTGAGCATGAGAAAGGCGAATTCTTGCAAGAGTTAGTCAACAAGAATAAATTAAAGGTTCAACCTTGCTTACCACTGGAGGAACTCACTGAATATATCGCAAGAGCGACACTGGTAATATCTCCTGATACAAGCATACGAAATATAGCAATCGCCACACATACTCCAACTGTTGGATTTTTTTACTCTAAGGTTCCTTTTCGATATACTCCGCTTTACGAAAAACACTACGTTGCCATGAACGCTAACGGCAACATACCGACGAGTGATCAAATTTTACAAAGTATGTTACAGGCTTTGTCTGATAAAGCGGCTCCTCTTGAGCAAGAAAGTAAACGAGCACTAAACGAATGAATAATTTTCCAATCCTAATCGCTAATCGTTTGATAAGACTAACGGGTAATATCGGTAAAATATTATCTTACCCGTTTCATTGGTTGTTCCCGAAAAAGCGTTTTACGATTCCTGCTTTTTCTCCTGCGAAAGTTAGGCTATCCAGCTCTCGCCGTATTCCTCGCACCATTTGGCAAACTAACTTTACCGATCAAGCCTCACTGCCAGTTTATCTTAACTATTTATTAAATAGGCTGCTTACTCTGAATTGTGACTACCGTTATGTCAGTACTGAAGCTCGGGGGGAATACCTAAAAGCCAATGCATCCCCAGAAGTATATGAAGCATACTCGATGCTAACCAACGGAGCTGCACAAGCCGATCTATGGCGTCTAGTTGTACTCAATCAAGAAGGCGGCGTCTACATGGATATTGATGCCACAGTAGTCTGGAGCTTAGATAAACTGCTTGGCAACGATCATGATTCTCTATTCATAAAGATCGATAATGATACTCGCTTTACTAACTATTTTATCGCATCCGCTCCTGGTAATAGCGATCTTGAAAAAGCTATAGAACAAGTTGTATATAACGTTAATCACTATGAGCCATCGATGGGCGTTTATCATTCTACTGGTCCAACTGTACTGCATGATCTACTTATCGATAGAGATGACGTCAACTCACGCGACAGGAAATTTGTTTGTATTCAAGGAACCTTTACAAACGAATACTTTCAATATATTGATAAGCCGCGTGGAAAATGGATACATGCAGATCCGAACGAACTTGTTAAGAAAAAATGATAATTCGTTTTTTCTACACGATACTACTCGCTGCGATCGCTCCCTTTTTTTTATATAGCTTATTTCGCAAAAATTCAGATAAGCCAAGTATAGGTAAACGCTGGAAAGAGCATTTCGGCGTTTCTCCTGCTTTAGGAACAAGCAAACAGCCTATCTGGATTCATGCAGTTTCGGTTGGTGAAACCCTCGCAGTGAGTCCTTTAATACAAGCTCTGAAAAATAAGTATCCAGAAGTTCCAGTGCTACTCACAACAACTACCCCTACTGGCGCAGCTCAAGCTGACAAGTTAAAAGAGTTAGTTGAACATCGCTATATGCCAATAGACTTTTCTTTTGCAGTAAAAAATTTTGTTAGAGAACATAAGCCAAGCCAACTATTGATAGTAGAAACTGAACTTTGGCCAAACACACTTCATACTGTGCACAAATCGGGTATACCGATTACAGTGATCAATGCGCGTCTTTCTGACAAATCCCTTAATGGGTATAAAAAAATCTTACCTTTATTTAAACAGGCTAGCCGAAACATCACAAAGATCCTGTGCCAGCATCAGCAAGATGCTGACAACTTTCTTCGTTTAGGAGTCCCTCAACAAAAGCTTGAGATCACTGGCTCAATAAAATTTGATGTCACGATATCTCCAGAAGTCCTAGAAAGCGGATTAAAACTCAGAGAAAAACTAGGTACTGATAGGCCAGTTTGGATCGCCGCAAGTACTCATAAGGGCGAAGATGAAATAGTACTTTCAGCACATAAAAAAATACTCGATAAATACCCTACTGCGATCTTAATACTCGTTCCTAGGCATCCAGAACGTTTCATGCTAGCTGAAGAATTAGCAAAGAAAGACTTTGAGGTCGTCAATCGCACCAGTGAAGAACCTATAACCTCTTCAACAAACGTATATATCGGCAATACCATGGGAGAAATGTTGACATTACTTGGTGCTGCTGACATCTGCTTTATGGGGGGAAGCCTTGTAGGCAAAAAAGTGGGCGGCCATAATTTGTTGGAGCCCGCAGCCCTAGCCAAGCCCTGCATAACCGGGCCAAGCTATTACAACTTTACAGATATAACCGACTCATTAATAGCTGCGAACGCCTGCAGTATCATTCATGATGCAGACGAGCTTAGTAGTAAAATTTGCTATCTTTTAAGTAGTCCCGATACTATGACCAAGAACGGCAAGCATGCCCTAAAAGTTGTTCAAAATAGCTCAGGAGCTATTAACGCTACAATTAATCAATTACAAATCCATTAATATGAAAAGACTAATCGTTGACCTCGACGGAACAATTACCCAAGCAAATACGTCAGACTATAAAAATGTGCTGCCTAGACAAGATGTCATAGAGCAACTCAGGCTATACAAACAGCAAGGATTTGAGATTGTTATAGCGACAGCTAGAAACATGCGCACCTATGAGGGAAATGTCGGTAAAATTAACATCCATACTCTACCAATAATAACAGAGTGGTTGGATAAACACTCCGTACCATATGACGAAATATTGGTTGGAAAACCTTGGTGTGGCCATGAAGGCTTCTACATTGATGATCGCGCAATTAGACCCTCCGAGTTTGTAGACTTAACTCTAGAAGAAATAAACCAATTGATAGATAAGGAGAAGTCGTGCTCCTAATTATGTCAGCGGCTTATGTTGGCCAAGAGCTTGAGTCTGAGTTTGGCAGACTCCCACCGAGTTTTTTACCTCTTGGCAATCGCCGACTTTTTAAACATCAAGTATCTCTTGCACCTACCGGTGTACAAGTCTATCTATCCATTCCTGAGTCCTTTAAGGTGGCTCCACTTGATAAAGCTTGGTTAGACAAAACAGGAGTTGAAATAATTCAGACTCCAGATGGCCTGAGTTTAGGGGCCTCATTAGTCGCTGCAATTAACTTGAGCGGGCATGCTTTGGATAGACCTTTACATGTTCTATATGGCGATACATTGTACAAGCGCCTCCCCTCTGGAGATGACATCATTAGTGTTTCCTCAAACAATGATAGCTATAATTGGGCTGTGTTGACCAATGACACTGATCAATGGTTAAACGACGAAACTCCGGTGAGAACTACTGAAACAAATCGAATTATCGATGGTTACTTCAAATTTAGCCAACCTAGAGAGCTAATCAAATGTATTACACAAAGTGAATGGCACTTTATTGAGGGGTTAAATAAATATAACCAGAGTGTAGGTTTAACCCCAATTGAATCTGACGGCTGGTTGGATTTTGGACATGTAAATACTTACTATCATTCAAAAGCGGATTTCACCACTCAAAGAGCCTTCAATGAGTTAACTATTAATGCTAAATACATCGAAAAGTCGAGTATAAAAAATCAGAAAATAGCCGCTGAAGCAAACTGGTTCGAGCAATTACCTTTCTCTCTTCGAGGCTATACCCCACAATATTTAGGCAATAAGCATCAAGGCGAGAACGTATCTTATCGATTGGAGTACCTTCACCTTACCGCTCTCAACGAGTTATATGTTTTCTCAAAATTACCTAGTCATAGCTGGCAACGGATATTAACCAGTTGCATTGAGTTTCTTAGCGAGTGTACAAAAGAGCGGCCAGAAAAAGAATGTACTTCCAACACTCTAGATATATTGTTTGGTGAAAAAACCCAGCAACGCATAGACGAATACTGTAAAAGTAAAGAAATTAGCTTGACTGAAAAATGGTCATTTAATGGTCATCAAGCGGTAAGCCTTGAACAAATACTAAAAGACAGTGAACAACACTTACCTAATGCTGATTCTAAGGTTAGTGTTTTACACGGTGATTTTTGTTTTAGTAACATCTTATATGATTTTAGAGCTAGCAAAATAAAAACTATCGATCCCAGAGGCATGCTGCCAAACGGTGATCCTACTTTATATGGTGATATTCGCTACGATATTGCGAAACTTAGTCATTCTATTTTAGGCCTGTATGACTGGATCATCGCTGGCTACTGCGATGCTGAAATTAATCAACGAAACATTCAGTTTAATATCGAAGAAGACAATGATCATAAAGACACACAACAAGCCTTTATTGAGCTGATCGAACAACATTTTGGACTAGAAAGCCGTCATCTATATGCAATGCAAATTCAGCTGTTTTTATCAATGTTACCACTGCACGAAGACAGCCCTTCGAGGCAGAATGCCCTTTTTGCCAACGCATTTAGATTGCACCGCATATTAAAGAGATTAGTACAATGATAATTATCCCAATGGCTGGCCTAAGCTCACGTTTTTTTAAAGCTGGATATGACAAGCCAAAGTATATGCTTGAAGCGCATGGAAAAACCTTGTTTGAACATTCGGTCGGAAGCTTTGCCCACTATTTCAATGATAGGCCATTTTTATTTATTGTTAGAAAGGATTTTGATACGCCAGCATTTGTTACTCAACAAGCCGAAAAGCTTGGTATTAGCGAGTACTATATTGCGTCACTTGAAAACGATACTCGGGGCCAAGCAGAAACTGTAGCACTAGGTTTGGATTACTTAGAAAAGCAAGGTGTCGATTATCAGGGCAATATTACTATCTTCAATATTGATACATTTCGACCAAATTTCAGCTTTCCTGATGTCTCTCAAGCTGGTGCCGGTTACCTAGAAGTTTTTAAAGGTAGTGGCGACAACTGGTCTTTTGCTAAACCTGAATCAAATCAATCAACCAAAGTCATTCAAACCGCAGAAAAAAAACCAATTTCGGATTTGTGCAGCACAGGCTTATATCATTTTGCCTCTATTGAGCGATACCAAGATGCATATAAAGATTATCTAGCTAAGCCAAGTAGTGAATGGGAAAAAGGTGAACTTTATATTGCTCCACTCTATAACTTTCTCATCCAGCAAGGTTTAGACATTCACTACCACCTGATTGACAAAGATGAGGTAATCTTTTGTGGTGTCCCAAGAGAATACGATGAATTTTTGAAAAAGTAGAACACATGAAAATTGATGATAGTGATATCTCTTTTGTTATCCAAGGGCCCGTTAGTGCATTCAAGGGGCGCGAGCAACGTGAAGGCATTACGCAGAGGAATATAACCTCTATACGCCGACTCTTCCCTGAATCAAAAATTATCTTATCGACGTGGAAGGGACAAGACACGACTGGCTTAGATGTTGACCAAACCATACTACTAGATGATCCGGGCTCGAATCATGTCTTTAATGATGATGAAAAACAGACTCTGAATAATAATCGACAGTTGATCAGCTCACATCAAGGTTTGCTGGAAGTCAAAACGAAATATGCAGCAAAAGTACGAAGCGACAACATCATTGTTGATCGCCAGTTTATTGATCTTTATGAGCAATATGCTCATACAAAGAGAGATGAAGCATATAGCTACTTGCACAACCGCGTTATCACCAGTAGCACATTCTTTATTTCATCTCACGCAGGCCTACCTGTTTATTTTCATAAAAGTGATTTATTTGATTTTGGCGAAACAGCTGACTTACTGAAAATTTGGCCTAAAGAACCCCTTCCAGAGCTGCGCTTCCATAAGAAATCCGGGTATAAATCTCGATACCCGGCTACTGAGCAATTCCTATTTTTACATTGGTTTTCTCAACTGACGAATAAAGAACTACATATTAACAGTAAGTCTAATGATGATGCTGGACTTGGAAAAGACTTTTGGCGTAGATTTATCGCCAATAATCTAATCGTCTGTGAACCTGAAAAACTTGGCTTGGATATTACAGAGCGCTTTTATAAACGTGGTAACTTAGCCCTTGAGTACGATCTGGATGATTGGCAGCACCTTGCTGAACTAAAAGGAAAGCCAACCGATATTAAAAGAATTTACCGTGGCTATAGAGTATTAGAAAGCCGTTTACTACGCTTGCTATCTCTAAAATCATGATATAAAGCAATTATGAATAACGAACAAATAACATTTGTACTTCAAGGTCCTATCGTTGAAGAAGTGACAGTAAAGTCAATCAAAAATATACGCAGCCTATTTCCAGAAAGCTATATTATTCTTTCGACTTGGAAAGGGCAAAAGCATAGAGACTTAGAAGTTGATATTCTGCTGGAAAATGATGATCCAGGCCCGACAATAATGGCTTACGATAAAAAAGGGAAAGCTAGAACAACAAATGTTAACCGGCAAGTCCACTCAACCATTCAAGGGTTGAAAGCAGTTAAGACTAAATATGCCGTAAAATTAAGAACTGATAATTACCTTACGAGTAGAAAATTTCTTGATTACTTTTCTAGTTTTCCCAAAAGGGATGAAACTTTTTCTTTATTCAACAATAGAATTATATCAACAAACTTATTTGCTAAAGAAGTAGAGAAAGGACGAAAGATACCCTATTTTTTTTCTGATTTCTTTCATTTTGGCGAAACCGAAGATTTAGTCGGCTTGTGGAATATACCTCTCTTCCCCGATTATATCTATAACCCTAAACTCAAAGGAAAGATTCAACATCGAAACTATCCAAAGCGGCTAACACACGTAGAGCAAGAGTTATGGATTAGCTTTATAAATAAAACAAAGCCTCTTGTTGTAGCTGATGAATTAGGACGTAGAGAAAATATTATAGAGTCCTATAACCACTTACTAAACAACATAATAATTACCGACGGGAAACAAATCGACTTGCATATTCCTGAACGATTACAGCTAGATTATTATGGTTTCCCGTTTTATTTTTATACCTTTAAAAGATGGAAGTGGTTGTATGAAAAGACATTTAAAGTTGAATCTACTATTTCCGTAGGTTTTAAAGTTAAATGGTATTGTGGTTATCTCATTAGGTTCTTTCACAAAGGATTAAGAAATTGGATAAAATCCAAGTTATATTACGAACGGATGTAACCTGCGAGCACATGTTGCCAATCCGCCTCTCCCCAATAAATACTGCGCTTGTTTAACTCTTTGACAAACGAGCGCTTAAGTCTTTCCAAATTATTTTGCTTCCATTGCTCTTTCTTTTGTTGATAGCATTTATCAAAATCAATAATCCAAACCTTATCCATATCATCAATCAAAATATTGTGAATATTAAGGTCTGTATGGTTAACTTGTGCATCATGCATCTTGCGAATTTCTTGGCCAATTTTAATGTAAATTTCAGGTGGTAACGATTTTTCTTTTAGGGTGGCGACTAAATCTCGAGCACTCGCAATTTTTTCGCTCAGCAAGTCGGCTTGATAACCCAATTTCTTTTTAACGGCCCGCGCTGCTATTGGTTTTGGAACATTAACACCTGCTTTTATCAAGCCATTAAGTAATTGAAACTCTTGATAACTGCGGGTATGACTCCACCCTGAGAACCAATAAGTGTCTTTAATCAGCTTCCCAAATAACCCGCCACGTCGATAATGACGAAGTGCAGCTTCTCCATTCTCTGTTTTTACGAACCAAGTTGTTCCTCTACCCTTTGCACTACCAATTACTTTCCCACTACAGCGCCAAAATTCAGGATCGAAACAACGAGCAGGGTCCTCAACCAACAAAGTGTCGTCGTACCATATTGTTTGATTTGGTAAAGAGAGTTCTTTTGTCATCTAAGAGCTATAAGTATCTGCTAAAGGAAAAGGGATTTTACATCTAACACAACAAACTTCATAATCCAAGCTTAATCATAATAACGTATAGAAATATGGCTCTATTTACTTCTGTTCCCAAATCGATTTGTATTCTGCGCCTTTCAGCTATTGGCGATGTATGCAATACCATTGCCGCAGTTCAATCGATACAAAGAGAATGGCCTAATACTGAGATCACTTGGATCACTGGAAAGCTAGAGGCCAGATTGCTAGAAAATATAAAAGGCGTTCGAGTCATTGTTTTCGATAAAAAAGACGGTTGGAAAGGATACACGAAGCTCTGGAAACAGCTAAATGGGAAGCGGTTTGATGCACTTTTGCATATGCAATACGCATTGCGAGCCAGTATCGCAACTATCGGTATTAAAGCAAAATACAAACTAGGTTTTGACTCTGCGCGCAGTCAAGATTTTCAACATCTATTTACCAGTGTAAAAGTCCCCTCCCCCCAGAAAATGCATGTGCTTGATGGTTTACTTGCTTTTGCTGAAACTTTGGGCGTCAAAGATATCACGCCAGACTGGTCCGTTACATATTTAAATGAAGACAAAAATTGGGCGCTGAAACATATAAATAAAGAAAAGCGAAACCTTGTTGTAGTTCCCGCTGCTAGTAAAGCCTATAAAAACTGGCATGCAAAAGGCTATGCAGACCTTCTTACGCATGTGCACGAGCTGGGCTGGAATATCATTTTAGCTGGCAGTCCTGCACAGATAGAGGTTAATTTGTCCAAAGAAATAGAAGAACTAATTCCTTTCCCTGTCAATAATTTAGTGGGAAAGAGCAGTCTCAAAGAAATGCTAGCACTACTCGATGCTGCTGATATGCTCGTGGCCCCCGACACAGGACCTGCCCACATGGCCAATGCTATGAATACACCTGTGATAGGGTTATATGCCCACCACAACCCAGAACGCACAGGGCCATATAGGTACCTTGATTATGTAGTTTCTGTATACGAAGAAGCCTTAAAAGCAGAGACTGGAAAATCACCATCGGAAGTGAGCTGGCGAACTCGAGTAAAAGATAAGACTGCCATGAATCGCATTGAACCTAAACAAGTCATCGACATGTTCAACAAAGTAGTTCGTGACTTTGATTTGAAGTAGTTTCAGGCTGATATACAATACATCATTAATTTGATACCTCGCCACACATGCTTAAGGATACCGAGTGACTAAACCTACTTTAGCCGTCGCCATTATTGCAAAAAACGAAGCTCTACACTTAAAAGCTTGCTTAGATACTGTCAAAGGCTGGGTGGATGAAATCGTTATTCTTGACTCAGGAAGCACCGACGAAACCGAAGATATTGCGCGCGAATTTACCGACAAATTTTATGTTAACGACCAATGGCCGGGATTCGGCCCGCAGCGACAGCTTGCTCAATCCTACGTAGAATCTGATTACGTACTTTGGCTGGATGCCGATGAGAGGGTAACACCTGAGCTAAAAGAAAGCATTTTGTCGGCAATTACCAAAAACTCGTCAGACACAGTGTATCAATTTCCTCGTCTAAGCTGGGTCTTTGGCCGATATATTCGTCACTGCGGCTGGTATCCAGATAGAGTCATTCGACTGTATCCGACCAAACTTACACAATACAATGATGCACTTGTCCATGAGAAAGTCGAAGTCAATTTCCAAATAAAAGTCGAAACCTTACAAGGTGACGCCATCCACTATACTTACAATGATATGAACCACTATTTGGTCAAGTCAGCAGGCTACGCCAAAGCTTGGGCAGAACAAAGAGAAAAACGTGGAAAAAAAAGCAGTATCAGCCAAGGAATCCTACATGCTTTTGGCTGCTTTTTGAAAATGTATGTAGTGAAAGCTGGTTTCTTAGATGGCAAGCAAGGCTTTTTGCTCTCTTTATTATCTGCTCACTCAACCTTCGTAAAATATGCTGACCTGTGGATTCGAAATAACGAAAAGTGATACATAGTTAAAAACTTATAGCCAAAAAATTCGCACACTGAAACATTTAGCCTTAACATGCTGATGTTTAAAATCACAAAAGATGGATCTTATCGTGAAAAAGCAACCCTCTATTTTGCATATATGCTTGTCATCAGGTGCAGGAGGCTTAGAAGCCTACCCTGCTAAAGTTGGAAAAGAGTTTCTTTCCTTAGGCTATAAGGTCTATGGCCTATGCCTTAAAGATTCTTGGGTTGAAGGAGCGATGAACGAAAAAGGCTTCGAAACCTTTTCTGTCGACAGTAAAAAATCGCTACTTCTCACTAAAATCCCTTCGCTACTAAAGTGGCTTAAGAAGAACAATGTCGAGATTATTCACTGCCACAAATCCGGAGATATCCTAATCGCAGCGATCCTAGATAGCATAAGCGACTTTAAGGTTTATTTTACCGAACACATGGGAGCCAAGCGCCCTAAAAAGAGCCTTTTCCACCGCTGGTCATATTCACATGTTGACCAAGTTCTATCTATCAGCAATGAAACCTATCAACGTAACCTTAAAGCACTGCCTGTCGTCCCAGAAAAAATTGCAAAGCTCTGGCTTGGAACCTATATACCAGAGCCTACAGAGTTAGCTTTGCACAATTCCGAGAAAGTACGTGAAGAGCTAGGGATCAAAAAGGATAGTTATGTTGTGGGGTGTCTAGGCCGAATCTGCCCGGGTAAAGGCCAAATGGAGCTAGTTGAAGCAATCGCGTTAATGCGTAAACAGAAGCCAGATGTTGAGTTATTAATTATTGGTGGACTTAGCAATAAATTAGGATCTGAAGAAAAGTTCGTCACTAAGTTGAAGAAGCGCGTGAAAGAACTCGGTTTAAAAGGAGCAGTGCACTTTACTGGATATCGTAAAGATATACTTCATGTGCTATCTGCGGCAGATTCAGTCTGCTTACCTTATTATAACGAAGCGTTTGGTCTTACCGCCATTGAAGCCATGTCAGCGCAAAAACCCATCGTCGCGGCAAATACAGGAGCATTACCTGAAGTGCTCTCAGATGCGGCATTGCTTTGCGATCCCAGAGACCCGAAAGCCATTGCAAGCTCTATAGAGAAGTTCTACGACAAACCCGTACTAGCAGAAACAGTTTCTAAGCAAGCATACCAACGCGCAGAAACAAAGTTTTCACTCAAAGAACATATTGCTAAATTGGAGATTCACTATTGCAGAAGTTATAGCCATTAATCGCTCTAACTGCTGAATCTACGTCCACTCGAGACATATCCTCCTGCTGCTCCTTTCCATCAGCCTCAGGAGGACAAAAAGCGATATGTCTCCCTTCGGAATTAATAGGCTTCCATCTTAGAGGTGTCGCTGAGCGCTTGCTTGGGAAAAAGCCCACCGTTGGCACATCAGCTGCCGCTGCTATATGCAGCGGCCCTGTAGAGCCAGCGATAAATAGGTCAGCACACGCGATTGAGCGCGCAAAATCAACCAAGCCATCGTTTTTGCTATAAACCTTAGCTTGCCTTTCTTTCTGTTCAATCAAAGCTTGCAAGTCAACTGCTTTTTCTTCTTCTCCTGGCCCGGCGGTAAGAATGATTTCATGTTCACCTTCCAAGCCACAAATTAACTGGCAATATTGCTGCAAAGATAAGTTATTGGCAGAACCACCACTCCCCGCATGAACAAAATACCAAGGTTTGCTTTTGTCTAAACCTATTGCAGACGAGAGCTTCTCCTTTTGAGCTTCTAATTGCTCTAAAGAAAATTCCAAGTATGGCGCGCTAGGCTCAACAACAGGCTTGCCTATATCCGTTAAAAAAGCTCGAACTAAATCTAGGTTGTATTCATACTCAGGCTTCGCCGATTGAGAGCGCTTTTGTTTAATTCTCTTGTTATAAAAAATTTGGGCGATTTTCGTTGCAGGCGCTAGGCGATAAGGAATCTTTGCTTTCCACGCTAACTTCGCGTTGTAAGTCGTAGAGAACAGGTTGATTGAAGCATCAAAACGCATCGATTTGATCTTTTCGATGAGAGTCTTCTGAACCTCTTTTGCGGCTTTTTTACCGCAATCGATAATAACTTCATCAATCCAAGGGCATAAGTTCGCAAGGTCTGCCGTGTAGCTAGGTACAAGCGCGGTAATATGACAATCGGGCATAGAATGCTTAAGCATGGCAAAACTTGGCCATGCCAACATGAAGTCACCAATCTTATCGTTTCGAATTACCAATAATTTTTTCACTCTAACTACCTAGACACGCTTAGTGGACGATATGCTGCCAATAATACCCAGTTAAATAGGTAATTTCGAAGCTTTTTGATACTATTGAAAAAGATAACCTATCTGAGTAATGGAATGTGAGTAAAAAACAAATCTCCAGAGTGATTTATCCCGGCACCTTTGATCCATTAACCAATGGACACCTAGATCTCATAGAGCGCAGTGCTGATATGTTTGACGAAGTGATTATTGCCGTTGCGGCAAGCCCAAGCAAGAACACCCTGTTTACGCTAGATGAACGGGTAGAATTCGCAAAACAAGTCACTCAGCACCTTGGTAACGTCACTTCAAAAGGATTTTCAGGTCTATTGGTTGACTTTGCACGTGAAGAGAAGGCCAATGTGCTCATTCGGGGTCTTCGAACTACGGTCGACTTCGAGTACGAGTTTGGTTTAACCAATATGTATCGCCGTTTGATGCCAGGGCTAGAAAGTGTGTTTCTTACCCCAGCGGAAGAACACGCCTTCCTATCGTCTACGATAGTACGTGAAGTAGCAATCCATGGTGGTGATGTAGATGGTTTCGTCCCTGAAGTGATAGCTAAAGCTCTAAAAGATAAGGCAAAAATTTAACGCTAAATTTGGCAAATTGAGCAGAAAAACGTGTTTCTTTGCCCGATTTTCTGCTCTTGGATCTTCTCGCCACAATTTGGGCATGGCTGTTTAGCTTTACCATATATTTTCAATTCCTGAGCAAAATAACCGGGCTTACCGTCCGCCTGTGCAAAATCTTTCAAAGTCGTTCCACCCTGTTCGATTGCTGTCGTCAGCACTCGCTTTATTTCAACGACCAATTTACTCCACTCGGAGCTAGTTATCTTTCCCGCCGCTCGCATAGGAGAAATGCCTGCAGTAAAAAGGGACTCATTTGCATAGATATTGCCAACCCCCACCGCTACTTTGTTGTCCATAATAAATTGCTTAATCGCCACACGCTTACCTTTAGCTTTCTCCAGCATATATTGAGAGTTAAAAGCGTCAGTTAACGGCTCAGGGCCAATATTTACCAGTAGATCGTGTTCAGTGCCTTTTTCACACCACAACCATGCGCCAAAACGTCTTGGGTCGTTGTAGCGCAGCACTTTGCCACTATCAAGATGTACATCAACATGATCGTGCTTAGCAGCTGGGTAGTCAGAGTCTAGTACCCTTAGTGAACCAGACATGCCCAAATGAACCATCGCACTGCCCACATCGGTTTCAATCAACAAATACTTGGCTCTGCGAGATACTCCTGTGATCTTATGCCCTTGTAGTGATTCCAATTGGCTGGGAATATCCCATCTCAATTTGGGTATGCGAAAAATTATCTTCGTGATTACACGACCAACGAGATGAGGGGTAATCCCCATACGACTCACTTCAACTTCAGGTAATTCAGGCATAACAATGGGATTCCGACAAAATAAATTATCTCATAATAGTAAGTAGCTAGGATCGACAGAAATTGCTATCCAGCGATCTTGCCAATTCTTGAACAACAAAAAACGTGACGTTTTATACAAGGTAATTCTCTGTGGCTCTTCCTGATCTGCATACCAAACTTCAATACTCTCAGGCGCACCTAGCTTCGCTTGTATTGTTGCAAATGTTTGTTCATCAACATCTGTTCCTAACAATCTTTGCCAACGTTCGAGTAACTCTGGTCCAGTTAACGTTCCTTTGGGGCTAAGTAGCCATTGCCCTTGGTTACTCTCAAGCGACCATTTTGCATACTGAATTAACTGCAACTGCTTACTTGGATTAAGTAAGTAACTTTGGTTTGGATGCTCGTCCTCAATTAGGTAGCTTTTTATGATGCTAGGTAGGTTTAACAATAAAATAAACGCGATGATCGAGAAAATAAGAATATTATTCCAACGACGACGATTGTATTTCATACTGGCGATCCGTGCCTAAAGCCTATCAATCGTTTGAGATTATCATAGAGAGAAGGAATTTTAGACAATAAAAAACCCAACTTTAGAAGTTGGGTTTTCACACTATCAAAAAGAAGAGAGTCAAGATTACTTGATTTTCGCTTCTTTATACATAACGTGCTTACGTACAACTGGATCGTATTTCTTGATCTCGAACTTGCCTGGCATGTTGCGCTTGTTCTTATCAGTTGTGTAGAAGTGACCAGTACCAGCAGATGATACTAGACGGATTTTCTCACGAATGCCTTTAGCCATTGCTTAATTCCTCTTAAACGTTTTCGCCGCGTGCACGGATATCAGCAAGAACAGCATCGATGCCTTTCTTGTCGATAATACGCATGCCTTTAGCAGTTAGACGTAGTTTAACAAAACGTTTTTCGCTCTCTACCCAGAAACGATGAGTTTGTAGGTTCGGCAGAAAACGACGCTTAGTAGCATTTCGTGCGTGTGAACGGTTGTTACCCGTTACTGGACGCTTACCAGTTACTTGGCATACTCGGGACATGAATGTCTTCTCCAAATCGTTTCAGCTCGATATCAACCTTGGTGGCCGAACCTCTCTCTCATAATAAAAGAAGTTTGAGGTTAAAAACCGTTATGGAAAGTCCATACAAGGCTATCAAAGGTCGCGCATTATACTAACTTGACATGCATTGCTCAAGACCCGAACAGATCCTTTTTACAGGTTTTCGTGATCTTTTTTGAGCAGAGCTGAATTCAGGTTCAAATTTTGTCGGGCGATTCTATCAGATTTTGCTCAACTAACAAGACATAAATGTGCGTCAAATCAATTGATGTTCTTTTAATGAGCTTCAAATCAGCCCCCTCTCTGCAAACGACACGATATCAGGATCACCTACCACAAAATGGTCTAGCACACGTATCTCAACTAAACTGAGCGCATCAATCAGCCGCCGGGTTATTCTTTTATCTGAATCACTCGGCTCGGCAATACCAGAAGGGTGATTATGTGCAAAGATAACTGCAGCCGCATTTTTTTCCAGTGCGCGCTTGACCACAACCCTTGGATAAACTGCTGCGGAGTCTATGGTGCCTTGAAACAATATTTCGTCGCAGATCACTCTATGTTGGTTGTCTAAAAATAATACATGGAACGCTTCTCTAGTATGACTTCTCAGTAAAACAGACAAGTATTGCTTTGTATGCTCTGGGTTCGTTAACGGATCGCTTTTCTTAAAGGACTCGGCAAGGTAGCGCTTTGCCATTTCTAAAATAGCCAAAACTTGCACATACTTGGCCCTACCCAGCCCGTTATGCCGACAAAATTCCATTTCAGAGGAAGAGAGTAGAGCTGACAGCGAGCCAAACTCCTTTAGCAAATGATCGGCCAGCTCCAGTACATTCATTGAGCGCGTGCCTGTTCTCAGGAAAATCGCGAGTAGCTCAGCATCACTTAATGACTCTGCACCGTGGTTTAGTAGCTTCTCCCTAGGCATACTTTCTTGCGGCAAGCACTTTAAACTCATTTTGCCTCCAGTTGTGTTAATACATTTAGAGTAAAAAGAAAAAAGTCTCTGTGCTGAAAACAGACTCATATTCGAGAGCGACAAGATTAAATGATGCAAATGCCATGTTAGAAATAAATGAGCAACTGTGCTGGTCTTGCTATAAAGCTAGGCACTACAAGGTGTTTCTGATATCTTAGCGGCATAAAATTGAAGGAAAAAATGAACATGCAGACATTAGCAGGAAAGAAAATTCTCCTCGGCATCAGTGGTGGTATTGCAGCATATAAATGTGCTGAATTAACACGTCGCCTAATTGAGCGTGGCGCAGAAGTGCGCGTTGTGATGACCAATGCAGCAAAAGAATTTATTACACCTTTAACTATGCAAGCCGTGTCGGGACACCCAGTATCCGACAGCATATTTGATCCAGCTGCTGAAGCGTCAATGGGGCACATCGAGCTAGCGAAGTGGGCTGATCTGGTATTGCTAACACCAGCGACTGCCGATCTTATTGCTCGCATATCTGCTGGAATGGGCAACGATCTATTGACGACACTAGTGCTTGCTACCGACTCTCCGATTGCGGTTTCTCCTGCTATGAATCAGCAAATGTATAGCAACATCGCGACACAAGAAAATATCGCTACTCTAGCGCGTCGTGGCATGGAAATCTGGGGCCCTGCGGAAGGTGAACAAGCCTGTGGTGATGTTGGTCCAGGCAGAATGCTGGAACCAATGCAACTCGTTGAAAAGTGCGAGGCTTACTTCCAACCAAAGCTATTGGCAGGCAAGTCAGTCCTCATCACCGCTGGACCAACAAGGGAGGCGATTGATCCCGTCCGCTACATTTCCAATCATAGCTCTGGCAAGATGGGTTATGCGCTAGCTGAAGCTGCTGCCCAACACGGCGCAACCGTGACAATAGTCAGCGGGCCAGTGAACCTACAGACACCAAACGCTGTCAATCGAGTCAATGTTAACAGTGCCCTAGAAATGCATGAGCAAGTGATGAGCCTTGCAACCCAACATGATATTCTCATTGGTTGTGCTGCTGTTGCCGACTACCGCCCAACGAACATCGCCGAGAACAAAATCAAAAAAACAGATGGCAAAGACGATATGTCGATAGAGATGATTAAAAATCCTGACATCATTGCCTCTGTTGCTGCTCTCGAAGCTGACCGCCCATTCACTGTTGGTTTTGCTGCAGAAACTCAAGATGTCGAGAAGTACGCAAAAAGCAAGTTAACGAAAAAGAACCTCGATATGATTTGCGCAAACGATGTGTCTATCGAAGGACAAGGGTTCAATAGTAACGATAATGCGATAACTTTATATTGGCGTGGCGGAGAACAACGCTTACCTCTATTGTCTAAAAAAGAAATAGCCAAATCGATTATGCAAAATATCCACGAAAAGTTAACTGGCTCAAAGAGCGAGTAGTCAACTCATCACCAACATCTAGCATTAATAATCTCAAGCTACCTAACTTAACAAACTGTGTTTAAGCTCTAGGTAGCTTTATATTTATCGGTACGCACTTTGGGTTATAAGGATACGATTAATGGCCGGGACTAGAAAATCGAATCGTCGCGAAGAAATTCTACAAGCTTTAGCTGAGATGCTTGAATCTACTGAAGGAGCATCGCGCATTACAACGGCGAAGCTTGCAAAACAAGTAGGAGTATCAGAAGCGGCTCTCTATCGCCACTTTCCAAGTAAAGCTCGCATGTTTGAAGGCTTGATTGAGTTTATCGAAGAATCACTCATGTCACGTATTAATCTTATCTTGGACGAAGAAAAAGACACATTGAATCGGCTACAGCTAGTATTGCAGCTTATCTTAGCTTTTTCTGAACGAAACCCTGGACTCACTCGAATCCTATCTGGCCACGCCTTGATGTTTGAAAATGAGCGATTACGCGATAGAATCAACCAACTTTATGAGCGTATCGAAACGTCTCTAAGACAAATACTCAGAGAGCGAAAAATTAGGGAAGGTAAGGCCTTTCCTGTAGACGAATCTATATTAGCCGCCCAACTTCTAGGTCAAGTAGAAGGCAGTTTGAATCGATTTGTTCGCTCTGATTTTAAATATCAACCAACTGAAAACTTTAAAGAATATTGGGCGCTACTCAGCGCTCAAATACTGTAACCATTATGAATGATAACTACGTGGGAAAACCTGCGTTTTCTCTATCTCTTTTGCACCCTAAATATTGGGGGGTCTGGCTTGGCTTTGGTTTGCTTGCATTAGTCGTCAACCTATTGCCTTACTCAATGCTACTTAAATTGGGCCGCTCTCTTGGCAAGTTTGCGAATTTGATTGGCAAAAAGCGTGTATTAATAGCCAAAAGAAACTTAGAGCTCGCTTTTCCCGAAAAATCAAACGCTGAAGTTGAAGATTTTGTCCAAGAGAACCTAAAAAATACAGGTATGGCTCTCATTGAAACTGGGATTACTTGGTTCTGGCCAACTTGGCGATTTAAGCGTGCAATCATCGAAAAAGATGTGCAAGTAATGAGGCAGCTTGAAGCCGAAGGTAAAGGTGCATTGCTTTGTTGCGTTCATGCCTTGAACTTAGAAATCACAGCTCGTGCTTTTGCCGTGCTGGGCTTATCTGGTTATGGCGCGTACAGGCCTCACACCAACCCCGCTTATGAGTTTATCCAATATCGCGGTCGCACTCGTAATGGCAATAAACTCATCTACCGTACAGATCTCAAGAAAATGATCCGTGTATTGAAAAGGGGTGAACGCTTATTTTATTTACCCGATCAAGATTATGGTCACCATAAATCGGTATTTGTACCATTTTTTGCCGTAGAGGAAACTTGCACGACAACAGGGACAAGCATTCTCGCTTACACCAGCAAAAGCGCCATCATTCCTGGCTCAGGCTTTAGGAATAAGAATGGCAAATATGAAATTATTGCTGACAAGAATATTGAGCCCGACTTCCCTAAAAAAGATCCAGAAGCTGCCGCAGCCTACATGAATAAGTTTGTCGAAGAGATTATACTTCGCGCACCCGAGCAGTGGCTATGGCTACACAAACGTTTCAAGTCACTACCAGATGAATCAAAAACTAACTCGCGCTACCTTTAGTAAGTGGCAAATTTTTAAACAGGTATTTGCCAATGAGCACCGATAAAAACAGCGTTGAAAAACACTTACACAGC
Organism: Vibrio sp. A37; assembly: GCF_059777565.1. Taxonomy (NCBI): domain Bacteria; kingdom Pseudomonadati; phylum Pseudomonadota; class Gammaproteobacteria; order Vibrionales; family Vibrionaceae; genus Vibrio; species Vibrio sp. A37. The sequence goes on from NZ_JBLNLI010000005.1 coordinate 316,790, forward strand.
CCAACCTTCCAGTGGAGCTTTTTACATCCTAAATATTGGGGAACATGGGTTGGCATTTTCTTCGCCGCATTACTCGCATTCATGCCAGTAAAATTACGAGATGCAATGGCGGCCAAACTTTCTAGGTTAGTATTGAAGAAAAACGGCCGCGTCGTAAGACGAGCAAGAACAAACCTAAAATATTGTTTCCCTGATAAGTCGAAACAAGAACGCCAACAAATTTTAGAAAATACGTTTGCGAAAGCCGCACAATATATGCTGGGCTATTCTGAATTTTTGGTCCGCTCAACAAAGCACAATCAAAACCGTGGAGTAATGATTGGGGAAGAAAACCTGTTACCGCTTTTGGATGCAGGGGAAAATGTCATTATATTAGCGCCACACGCTTGGGCCGTTGACTATCCCGCTGTCATGCTGGCCGCCAAAGGTTATAAAGTTACTACAATCATGAAGCCGCAGCGTGACCCAATTGGGGACTGGCTGATGCAAGTACAGCGCATGCAATATGGAGGACGAATTTTCGCTCGAGAAGCCGGAGTGAAACCTTTCGTCCGCTCCATCAAAGATGGCTACATCGGCTATTGGTTGCCAGATGAAGACTTTGGCCCACAGAACTCTGTGTTTGTGCCATTTTTCGGCACTGAAAAAGCCACCTTGAAGGGCTTTGGCAAAATGGCGAGACTATCCAAAGCTAAAGTCGTTCCTGTATTGCCTACCTATAACGACAAAACGAGTAAGTATGAAGTACATATTTTACCCGTGCTGGAAAACTTCCCAACAGGTGACGAAGAGCTTGATGCTCGAGCAATGAATGAAGCCATCGAGCGCTTGGTGACACCGCATCCAGAAAACTATATGTGGAACCTAGCCTTGTTAAAAACTCGGCGAGATGGCAAAGAAATTTATGATAACTCCCATCGCGGCGATCGCTCCGAGTTAGACGAATAGAAAAATCCCTGTAGCCAACCAAAGGCTACAGGGATTTTTTATCTAGTAGATGCTTCAAACACCATATTCTTCGCGATAAGCCTTGACTGCTTCAAGCTGATCCGCGCTATTTCCCTTGTCTTCGAGATACGTAATCAAGTCACTTAGACTAATAATCGACACAACTGGGCAGCTAAAGTCACGCTCAACTTCTTGGATAGCAGACAATTCACCTTTACCTTTTTCTTGACGGTCGATAGCCACAAGCACTCCTGCTAAGCCAGCATTGCACGATTTAATGATTTCCATCGACTCACGAATGGCTGTGCCAGCAGTAATCACATCGTCGACCAGCATAATGCGCCCTTCAAGTGCGCTACCAACTAGATTGCCACCTTCACCGTGGTCTTTTGCTTCTTTACGGTTAAAGCAATATGGAGTATCGACATTGTGTTGGTCTGCTAACGCGACTGCGGTTGTTGTAGCAATTGGAATACCTTTATAAGCTGGGCCAAATAGTACATCATACTTAATTCCGGATTCCATCAATGCTGCTGCATAAAAACGACCTAAACGCGCCAAATCTCGTCCAGTATTAAACAATCCAGCATTAAAGAAATAAGGGCTTTTACGACCAGACTTTAAAGTAAACTCACCAAACTTTAGGACTTCTTTTTCAAGTGCAAACTCAATAAATTCACGTTGATATGCTTTCATGTGCTCTCTCTACTACTTCTCTTATATTTATATAAAAAAATAGCCCCGAAAATCGGAGCTTTTTATGTTGTTAGTTATAACGCGCCAACCTTTGCGCTTCAACAATATTTGCAATGCCAACCTTGGCTGACTCCAGCAAAGCCATCAACTGCTCTTGGCTAAACGGTTCACCTTCTGCCGTTCCTTGAATCTCTATCATCTTACCATCTTCGGTCATGACAACATTCATATCAGTATCTGCTGCTGAGTCTTCGACATACTCAAGATCGCAAAGAATGTCTTCTCCAAGAATGCCAACTGAGACTGCTGCAACATGGCCTTTCATCGGGTTACTTTTTAGCTTGCCACTTTCAACTAGGTAATCGAAAGCATCTGCCATTGCAACACTTGCACCGGAGATAGATGCGGTACGAGTACCACCATCCGCTTGGATGACGTCACAATCAACGGTAATCATGATTTCACCCATCGCAGGCAAATCAACCACCGCACGCAAACTACGAGCAATGAGGCGTTGAATTTCCATCGTGCGACCACCTTGCTTGCCGCCTGCCGCTTCGCGGCGAGTACGAGAATGCGTAGCACGTGGCAACATGCCATACTCTGCTGTCACCCAACCTTTACCTTGGCCTTTCAACCAACGAGGTACGTTTTCTTCGACAGTTGCATTACACAACACTTTCGTGTTGCCAAACTCAACCAATACTGAGCCTTCTGCGTAAGCAGTGTAATTGCGAGTAATTTTAATTGGGCGAACTTGGTCCGCTGCGCGATCATTTGGACGCATAGATACTTTCCCTTATGGCTAAGAAGTGACCAACAGAATTGGAGCAGCATTATATAGGAATTCACAGCTCGTTCCTAGGCTAGAGCAAAGTTACAGCGAGCAGATAAATTTTAAGCAGATGTATGCTACTATAGCGGCAATTGTTTTCAATAATCCGCTAGCAAGGACAAATCAATGATCTACAGCATGACGGCCTACGCACGTAAAGAAGTCAAGAAAGACTGGGGTTCAGCCGTATGGGAAATTCGCTCAGTCAATCAGCGTTATCTAGAAACCTATTTTAGAATGCCTGAACACCTGCGCAGCCTAGAACCCGTTCTTCGCGACCGATTTAGAAAGCGCCTTGCTCGCGGAAAAGTAGAGTGCAACCTCCGTTTTGAAGCTAACCCTGCTGCGCAAGGCGAGTTGTCTATCAATGAAACCATGGCGAAACAGGTGCTCTACGCAGCCCATCAAGTGATTCAAATTACAGGTGGTGAAGAAAGCCGTATCAACCCATTTCAAGTCATGCAGTGGCCAGGTGTGATGGAAACGCCTGAGCAAGATATGGACACCATTAAGCAAGAGTTATTGACTGCCTTTGACGAAGCACTCAGTGAATTTATCGAAGCCCGCGGCCGTGAAGGCGACAACATGAAGTCGCTAATCGAGCAGCGCTTAACTGCAATTAGCGAAGAGGTGGTGAAAGTACGCGCCAGAATGCCAGAAATTATCAACTGGCAACGTGAAAGGCTACTGACTAAATTCGAAGAAGCTAAAATAGAACTAGATAGTTCAAGAGTAGAGCAAGAGTTAATCATCCTCGCTCAAAAGTCTGATGTAGCAGAAGAGCTCGATCGTCTGGATTCGCATGTAAAAGAAACCACTAACATCTTGAACAAAGGTGGAGCGGTTGGCCGTAGACTCGATTTTATGATGCAAGAGTTTAACCGCGAATCAAATACGTTAGCCTCCAAGTCAATCAGCACTGACGTAACCGCTTCTGGTGTTGAACTTAAAGTTCTAATCGAACAAATGCGTGAGCAGATCCAGAATATCGAATAAGATATTGGGCGACAACAAATCGCCCACCTAACAAAAAAAGAAAGTTAGGCCTCTAAATACGGAATGGAAATATCAAACGACACACCATAACCCTGTTTAGAGTTACACGATATTTTTCCTTTTAACAGCTGCACAACGATATTGAATACCACATGAGCACCTAACCCATGGTGCTCTCGCTGGCCTCGTTTACTGGTAACGAAGGGCTCAAAAATTTGCCCTTGCATATCTTCGTCCATACCGCAGCCAGAGTCTTGATACCGGATATACAATCGATTCGCTTCTTTCTTCAAACTAATACAGATTGTCTTGTCTCCGCTCCAATCAGTAAAGCCGTGATTGAGTGAATTCAAGATTAAGTTAGTATAAATCTGCGTGAAGCTAGATGGCGTACCAAAAAAGCTCAGCGATTTATCGCAGTCGATGTTGACCTTGCACTGAGCGAGTTCTAGCTGCCCTCTAAGAGTTCCGATAGATTGAGTCAGGTTGTCGTACAGATTAAACTTTCCGTCCGCTTCATCATCTCTCGCTTCGAGTACTGATACCTGCTTAAACCCACTGATCAAATCCGAAGCCCTTTTTAGGTTCTCTTGTAGCAAGTTTGCCGACTGCTCCATATCAGCAACAAATTCAGCTAATTCTTCCTGCGAGATCTTTCCATGATTGAGACTTAACGCTACCTGATGAACTTGGTCTTTCAAATAGGTAGCTGCAGTCGTACTCACGCCAATAGGCGTATTAATTTCATGCGCGACTCCCGTAACTAACCCTGCTAAAGAAGACATTTTCTGAGCTTCTAGTAGATCTTTTTTCTGATTGATATCTTGAGTCACGTCAGACCAAGTATGAATAATACCGTTAATATTGGTTTTGTTTTTTCTCAACAGCCACCATTTATCATCATGAGACTGTATTTGGATAGAATCTTCCTTACCATCCATATCAAATATATTGTTCAATACGGCTCGCTTTTCGTCCTCATCAGAAAAACGGAATTTCGTTGAAATTAGGTCTTCATACATATCAAATATGCTACTGTCATCATTTTTAAACAATTCTCTATGCTGACCAAATTCGTCATTAAACCTTTTGTTGATAAGGAGCATCTCTCCTTTATCATTAAAGAATACAAAGCCATCACGCATATTGTTGATAATATCCAAGGTTCGCTTGTATTCTTTCAGCGAGTCTAGCTCTAAAATGCGAATTTTATTTTTGTAGTGAGTTATTACTAGAAGAAGAAGCATTAAAGTAATGATGCTACCAACAACCGCACGTTCAATTACCTTGTTCGCAACTCCGTGTACAGCCAAAGATTCATCGATAAAAAAGTAGCTGGCAGCCATGGCCAAATAATGCATACTGGCAACCGCAAAACCAAAGAAAAACGCCCCTAGTATGGTTCTCTGGACCTCATTTAGCTTTTTTGCGGCTAATCCAGTAATCACCAATAACATCCCTGCAGACATCAGCCAAGAAATAACGACGGACACGCTCAAAATGCGCAGGTCATACACCATATAGGCTTTCATCGACATTGCCGTCATTCCGACAATATGCATTGATGAAATGCCTAACGTTAGAACCAAGGCGACTCCCGCAACTTGCTTCTTGGTAATGTTTGGTTTGCTGAGGTAGTGCAAGACAATTATTGCAGCCAATATGGCAGGAAGAACCGATATCACAGTAGTGAGTACATCGTAATATACCTTAACAGGTAAGGTAAATGCACTCATCGCGGCAAAGTGCATACTCCAGACACCAAAGCCTAAAATAACCCCTCCAATCACTTTAAGGTGTGTGGTTGAGCCAGTCTTCTGAGAAACAATAAAGTGATTAACGCTTAAGGCACAAAAGCCAGCAATCACGGCAATAAGAAAAGAGATGAGCACAATGGTAGGCTCATAATTTCCTTCTGCGGCATGTTGGGTATTTACTGCTATTTGATAATGATCATGAGAAGTCATGTATTCAGTCCGTTGAAATGTAAATTATTGGCTAACAATATTACTAGGGCGTATCCGGCTCTCAATTTGAGTATAGAACTGTGCACATATTTCCTGCAAAGTGAATGCTGAATTACGACGTGCAATTACCTTAATGAGTCTCTCGCTTCTCTTGTAGTTCGATAACAATTTGTGCTACGCTTCGCCTCCATTTTTCTGACCTGATTTGCTACTCAAATTGAGGTCAGTGCTATCTTTAATACTGAGCCAATCATTCTCAGAAACATAAAATCCAACAAGCGTGGAACTATACCTATGGGCAAAGGCACTCTTTATATCGTTTCGGCACCTAGCGGAGCTGGTAAATCTAGTCTGATTGCAGCGATGTTAGAAACTAACCCGACTTACGCAATGAAAGTTTCTGTGTCACATACCACTCGTGGCATGCGCCCTGGCGAGCAAGATGGTGTCCACTATCACTTTGTGCAGAAAGAAAATTTCGAAGAACTCATCGCAAAAGATGAATTCCTAGAATACGCCGAAGTGTTTGGTAACTATTACGGAACCTCTCGAGTTTGGATTGAAGAAAACCTAGAAAAAGGTATCGATGTTTTCTTAGATATCGATTGGCAAGGCGCGCGCCAAATACGTGAGAAAATGCCACTGGCACGTAGCGTGTTTATTCTGCCACCATCGAACGGTGAGCTAGAGCGTCGGCTAAATGCCCGCGGACAAGATAGCGAAGCTGTGATTGCAAAACGCATGGCTGAAGCAAAAGCAGAAATTTCACACTACGACGAATACGATTATGTTATCGTCAATGATGATTTTGATGCCGCTTTAATGGACTTTAAAGCAATAATTCGCGCAGAAAGATTGAAGCAAGATAAACAAGCTGCTAAATATAACGGTATGCTGAAAGCGTTGCTGTCCGAATAAACAGCCTGCTCAATTTGTTTGGGTATAGAATATATCTTGTTAAGACTGTATACTTTCTCGTCATTCAAAAATTTAGTTAACTATTTGGAGTTCTCATGGCACGCGTAACTGTACAAGACGCTGTTGAAAAAATTGGCAACCGTTTCGACCTTGTTCTCATTGCGGCACGCCGCGCACGTCAAATGCAAACTGGCGGTAAAGATTCCCTAGTGCCTGAAGAGAACGATAAGGCAACGGTTATTGCTCTACGCGAAATCGAAGAAGGCCTTATCACTAAAGAAGTCCTTGATGCACGTGAGCGTCAAGAGCAGCAAGAGCAAGAAGCTGCTGAACTAGCCGCGGTAAGTAGCATCGTACACAACCGTTAATTTAAAGTTCGATAACTTCCCGGGTATATAATTTGTATCTATTTGATAGTCTCAAAGACGTTGCCCAAGAATACTTAGCAGAGCCTCAGATTGAGGCTCTGCGTCAATCTTATGTGGTAGCAAGAGACGCCCATGAAGGGCAAACTCGAACCAGCGGCGAACCCTATATCATCCACCCTGTTGCCGTCGCTCGTATCCTCGCAGAAATGCGCCTCGATATCGAAACACTTCAAGCTGCACTCTTACATGATGTCATCGAAGATTGTGACGTCACCAAAGAAGAGCTTGGCGTCAAATTTGGTAATACCGTTGCTGAGCTGGTAGATGGTGTATCAAAGCTTGATAAGCTGAAATTCCGCGACCGTAAAGAAGCCCAAGCTGAGAACTTCCGTAAAATGGTTCTCGCCATGGTGCAAGATATTCGCGTTATCCTCATCAAGCTTGCTGACCGAACCCATAACATGCGTACTCTTGGCGTGTTAAGGCCAGACAAAAAACGTCGTATTGCTCGTGAAACACTAGAAATCTATTCTCCCCTTGCTCACCGTCTCGGTATCCACAACATTAAAGTGGAGTTGGAAGAGCTAGGTTTCGAAGCGCTTTATCCAAACCGATACCGCGTACTAAAAGAAGTGGTTCGCGCCGCTCGTGGCAACCGAAAAGAAATGATTCAGCGCATCCACAGCGAAATTGAAGGTCGCTTGGAAGATGTTGGCCTCAAAGCTCGCGTGGTTGGTCGTGAAAAGAACCTTTACTCCATCTACAACAAGATGAAGACCAAAGAACAGCGTTTTCATACCATCATGGATATTTACGCGTTCCGTGTTGTTGTCGAAGATGCCGATACTTGTTATCGCGTGCTTGGCCAAGTGCATAGTTTGTATAAGCCTCGTCCAGGCCGTATGAAAGATTACATCGCAGTTCCAAAAGCGAACGGCTATCAATCACTGCATACTTCCATGGTTGGCCCCCACGGCGTTCCTGTTGAAGTTCAGATAAGAACCGAAGACATGGACCAGATGGCCGACAAGGGTGTTGCCGCTCACTGGTCATACAAAGGCAATGGCGATAGCACTGGTACAACAGCGCAAGTGAAAGCCCAGCGCTGGATGCAAAGCCTACTTGAGCTTCAACAAAGTGCAGGTAACTCGTTTGAGTTTATCGAGCATGTTAAGTCTGATCTGTTCCCAGATGAAATCTACGTCTTCACACCGAAGGGACGAATCGTAGAATTGCCTGTTGGCGCTACAGCGGTCGATTTTGCTTACGCGGTTCATACCGATGTTGGTAACACTTGTGTCGGCGCGAGAGTGGATAGAAATCCATATCCACTGAGTAAGGCGCTGAAAAACGGTCAAACAATCGAAATCATCAGTGCTCCGGGTGCCAGACCAAACGCAGCATGGCTTAACTATGTCGTCACGTCTCGCGCCCGCACTAAAATTCGTCAAGTACTGAAAACCATGCGCAGAGAAGAATCGGTCACACTAGGGCGCCGCCTTCTCAATCATGCTCTCGGCGAACTGTCACTGTCGGATATCGACCAAGATAATGTGCAAAATGTTCTTACCGACCTTAAAGTCGAAACAGAAGAAGATTTGCTGGCTTCGATTGGTCTCGGCGAACTCATGAGTATCGTGATTGCGCGCCGTCTTTTAGGTGATAGCGACGAGCTCACTGACGTTGCGAGCAGTGATGGCAAACCGAAGAAAAAACTGCCAATCCGAGGAGCGGAAGGTATTTTGCTCACCTTTGCAAACTGCTGTCATCCGATCCCAGACGACCACATCATCGCTCACGTTTCACCGGGTCGCGGCCTTGTTGTACACCGAGAAACCTGTCCGAACGTTCGTGGTTATCAGAAAGAGCCTGATAAGTATATGGCCGTGGAATGGTCTGACGATTACGACCAAGAGTTCATTTCTGAGCTGAAAGTCGACATGCAGAACCACCAAGGTGCTCTGGCAGAACTCACCAATGTTATCGCCAATACTGGCTCGAACATTCATGGTATCTCGACCGAAGAGAAAGATGGCCGCCTGTATACAATCACGGTTCTCATTACCACTAAAGATCGTGTGCACCTTGCCGGGATCATGAAGAAAATTCGTGTTATGCCACATGCTTTGCGCGTAAGGCGTCGGAAAAACTAACCTCTATGGGCTACCATTCGGTAGCCCTGTTTTATTATCAACACTATGAATTTAGAACGTTATCAACGCATCCAACAAGTCCTCAAAGCTCGCCAGCCTGATCTCACCTTGTGTTTGGAAGAAGTGCATAAACCTAACAATGTGTCTGCTGTAATTCGAACCGCCGACGCAACTGGCCTGCATAAGGTTCACGCGGTTTGGCCAACTGAGCAAATGCGTACCCTAAGCCATACCTCAGCCGGTGCAAGAAACTGGGTTGAAGTCGATACTCACGACAGCATCGAACAAGCAATAAGCGCTTTAAAGGCCGAAGGGATGCAGGTATTGGTCACCAATTTATCCGATACCGCGGTAGATTTTCGAGAGATCGATTACACCAAGCCTATAGCGGTAATTTTAGGTGGCGAAAAGTTTGGCGCCTCAAAAAAAGCTATCGAGCTTGCAGATCAAGACATCATAGTCCCTATGATGGGTATGGTTCAGTCTCTTAATGTCTCCGTCGCCAGTGCCATCATACTTTATGAGGCGCAAAGGCAGCGCCAAGAGAAAGGGATGTATGACAGGGACGTCAGTGCACTGCCCGAAGAAACCATTCACCGAACTTTATTCGAGCGCGGTCACCCAGTGTTAGCGAGAGTTGCCAAAGGTAAGGGGTTACCTTATCCCCCACTTGATGAACACGGCCAAGTCGTAGCCGATGACGAGTGGTGGCAAAAAATGCAGAGCAAATAACACCGCCAACATAAATTTCCTGTACAAATACACAGTCTAGTGATTAACTATTTGTTGTGTATCTCGTTTAGGCCCTTGCTATGAGTCAGTTATTATCTGCCATTCCACTTTCATCTTTAACGGGCGTTGGAGCTAAGGTTGCAGAAAAGCTGGCTCGAATTGGCCTCCACAACGTTCAAGACTTACTTTTCCATTTACCTGCTCGCTATGAAGATCGCACTCGCGTCTATCCGATGGCAAAAGTGCACCCCGGACTCTGGGCTTCAGTGCAGGGGAAAGTCATGAGCACCGATACCATTTTCGGTCGCAAAAAAATGCTGACGGTCAAAATCAGTGATGGCAATGGCACAATCACGCTGCGCTTTTTTAACTTCACCGCGGCAATGAAAAACAACTTCGCGCCCGATAAACAAGTTCACGCTTATGGTGAAATAAAACGTGGTATGAATGGGTTAGAAATCATCCACCCTGACTACAAATTTTTTCAGCCAAGGCAAGAATTACAGCTAGAACAAAGTCTAACCCCTGTTTATCCCACCACAGATGGGCTACGACAATTAACACTTAGAAGCCTCACCGATCAAGCTCTAGAGCTGTTAGATAAGTCTGCTGTGCAGGAGCTTTTTCCACAAGGGCTTTATCCAAATCAATTGACGATGAATGAAGCCATACGCATCATTCACCGCCCTGATCCAAGCATTGATTTGGAAGCATTTGAGCAAGGTAAGCACCCAGCACAAGTTCGACTCATATTAGAAGAGCTCATCGCGCAAAATCTGTCGATGCTAGCGGTTCGCAGCAAAGGGCAGCAAGATTCAGCATTAAGGCTACCCGCTTCAACACAATTAAAAACTCAACTGCTTGAGCAATTGCCTTTTTCTCCAACTAATGCGCAAGCTAGAGTGGTTCAAGAAGTAGAGCACGACCTGGCTAAACCTTTCCCTATGATGCGCCTTGTTCAGGGCGATGTCGGCTCAGGCAAGACCTTGGTTGCCGCTTTGGCTGCGCTCACCGCTATTGAACAAGGCTACCAAGTCGCGCTCATGGCACCAACTGAGATTCTCGCTGAACAGCATGCGCTCAATTTTGCTAACTGGCTAAAACCATTAGATATTAAAGTTGCTTGGGTAGCGGGCAAACAGAAGAGAAAAGAAAAGGACAGCCAACTTGAAGCCATCGCGCTCGGCACAGCCAAAATGGTGGTGGGCACTCATGCACTATTCCAAGAAAACGTACACTTCGCCAACTTGGCTTTAGTCATCATTGACGAGCAACATCGCTTTGGTGTCCACCAACGCCTAGAGCTTAGAGAAAAAGGCGCTAAACAGGGCCATTACCCGCACCAGCTCATTATGACCGCAACGCCGATCCCAAGGACGCTGGCTATGACAGCTTACGCTGATTTAGAAACCTCGGTGATTGACGAACTACCGCCCGGCCGCTCACCCATCCAAACTGTTGCGATACCTGACACCAAGCGCGGCGATATTATAGAGCGCGTGAAAAATGCCTGCTTAAATGAAAACAAACAAGCCTATTGGGTGTGTACACTCATTGATGAATCTGAAGTGTTAGAGGCGCAAGCTGCAGCGGACACAGCCGAAGAGTTATCCAACAAACTCCCCGAATTAAAGATTGGCTTGGTTCATGGCCGAATGAAGCCTGCCGAAAAGCAAGCCGTGATGGATGCTTTTAAACGTAACGAGCTGAGCTTATTAGTGGCCACCACAGTGATTGAAGTCGGTGTAGACGTCCCAAATGCGAGCTTAATGATCATTGAAAACCCTGAGCGCTTAGGCTTAGCTCAATTACATCAGTTAAGGGGCCGAGTGGGCCGAGGCAGTGTCGCCAGTCATTGCGTGCTTTTGTATCACTCGCCATTATCAAAAACGGCGCAAAAGAGGTTAAGTGTACTCAGGGAAAGTAATGACGGCTTTGTTATTGCCCAGCGAGACTTAGAAATTCGTGGACCGGGTGAATTGTTGGGCTCCAAGCAAACCGGAATGGCTGACTTTAAAATTGCGGACTTGATCCGCGATCAACACTTGGTGCCGGAAGTACAGCGCATTGCCAACCATATCCACCATAAGTATCCTGACAACGCGGCTGCTATAATCGACCGGTGGCTTGGAAACCGAGATCAGTACTCCAACGCCTAGCTAAATCACGATAAGCCCAAATGGTTCGAGTAGTTGGGCTTGCTGCCAATCACAGATTTTGACGCCATGTAGAGAAACTCTGCGAACATCCAGACCTTCCAGTTCAACGTGAGTGAGATCAGCATTCTCTAAGCTAAATGTCCCCCATTGTTCAGAGCTAAATTCTCCACGCGACAAGTCCGCACCGTTCAAGCTTGCACCCGATAAGTTTGCCCCATTCCAACGATTCTCGAACAACTCACACTTTTCAAGCAGAGCATGTTCAAAGCTACTGTAACTGAGGTTGCATCCCGTTATGTATGCTGAGCAAAAGTAAGATTTCGCAGTGATGTGGTTGGCGAAATTGGCCAGCTGAAAGTCTGCTCCTTTTAAGTCACATTTGTGTAACTCGATACCGAAACAATCCGCTCGATTAAACTGGCACATCGCCAGCATACAATTGGTAAAGCTAGCATCTTTCAAGTTCGCATTTCGGAAGCTACAACCGATGACGTCGGTGGGCTCTATAAAATGGCAATTTTCAAATTTCGCATCTCTCAAATCGGCATATTCAAAACTGCAATTGATAAACTGACAGCGTTTAAATGAACTGTACTGTAGGTCTTGTTTAGAAAAGTCTCTTTGATCGAAAACTGTATCTACTTTGTTCATGGCTACTCCTTATTTTTCAGTAGCCTAACATCACACAGCATCAATTTTCTATGAATATAACTCTTTAATAATCAACATGATAAAACCCCTTAAAATCGCCATTTTAAGGGGTCTAGGAGCACTTCTAATGGGGTTATTTTTCATTAAGAGAAGACTCGGACAAAGAAAAAAGTTTTACTCGGTTTCGTTGATGATATTGATTATTGGTTCCGGGACAATTGTGGCTAGATACTCAGCGGCGTTTTACCGCTAGGACAGAATAGGTGTGCCACCACTTTGTTTTACCTAAAGAGGTTTTGCCCAGCTCGTTGCGCTCATCGAACTCAAGCAACTCAAAGCCAGTCAAAAAGGCTTTAATCTGGCTTTTCTCTAAAGGGCTAGTCGGACTTCTATACCCAGAAGCCCAACTATCATTGTTACCCATAAAATCTCCAGCGAATACGCCGCCAAGTCGTAGACTCGACTCTATATTCGCCCAAATGCCTTCTATGTTGCTAGGGTTGGCAAAAAACAAACTAGAATTTGCTAAAATGATTCCAGATTGAGGGTACTGAAAAGCCTCAAATGAGTGCTGAGAAACCTCAACATTTGAGTTTTCTGCAAATCGGCTTTGACAAATATTGACTGAATCTTGGTTAACATCGAAACCATGGACTTGATACCCCTGCTGAACTAAGTAGGCGATATCACTTCCCGTGCCGCACCCGCAATCGACAGCAGCCTTTAGGCCAGATTGGTTCAAGTAAACCGCCATTTCGGTTCGCTTACAGTGACTCCTAGTTAACGCTTTCTCGTAGTACTGCCGCCAAAGCTCAGCGTTTTCATCCATGAAATTCAGTCCTCAGTTGATAACTTTACTTCGTCTGCTTAGTCGGAAAACTAATTTGAGCCCTTAAGCCACCTTCACTTCGGTTGTTAATCACAACCGAACCATTGTGCTGACTGATAATTCGTTTCACGATGGCAAGGCCTAATCCTGTTCCCTCGCTACCACGAGCGGTATCTCCCCGGGTAAACGGTTCAAAGAGCTTCGCGATTTGTTCTTGCTCTATGCCGGGGCCGTTATCTTCCACGCAAACCCAAACCAGTTTCTTATCTGCCGTCATACCTGTGCTGATTTTTAACCAGCCGTCACCATAGCGAATCGCATTCACCACAAGATTGGTCACCGCACGTTTAAGTGCGATTGGGCTGCCTATCGCAGGCAATATCTTTTCACCTAATTCGACGTCAATCTCAGCGTCTTTTGAACCCTCAGCATTGGCGACATCTTGTGAGATGATATTGACATTAACAGGCTCGAAAGACTGTTTGTTGACGGGCTTGAGGTAGTCCATAAACTGATTAATGATTTCATTACATTCTTCAGTATCGCTAATAATACCGTCTGCCAAATAACTCTCTTCCGGCGACATCATTTCAGTTGCTAAACGAATTCGTGTTAATGGGGTGCGCAAGTCATGACTGATCCCTGCCATCAGCAATGCCCTATCTTCCTCAAGTGCCTGAATCCCTCGTGACATTTGATTAAAAGCCCGAGTTACTGCTCGAATTTCTGACGGTCCTCGTTCATCTAATGGGGGCGGGATCTCTCCACGTCCCACTTCTTTGGCTGCTTTTTCCAACGCAATCAATGGACGGTTCTGTAATCGAACAAACAACCAGCCACCAGCCACAATCAGGATTGCCATAAACAAGCTATTTCGAAATAGCGGTGCAAAGTCACCTTCTCGTAACTCGGTAAGTGGAATGCGTAGAAGCGAGTTTGGCATTGAGTCAATCTTCATCCACAGCACATAGCTGTGACTGTCCACTGTCATACGTACTTCTGTTTTCACTCCCAATTCATGGCTCATATCTTCGCTCATGAGTTCGATTGGCACTGATTGGTTGTACTCTTTCTCTACCAATGGATTTTTGATGGAATGAATAGTAACCCCAAGTTGTTCCAGAACTCTATGACGAGCAGGATCACTAATTTGCAAAGAATCTTGGTTGTTGGACTCATCCAACATCAAACTAATTTCGTGACCAAGAATCTTGTTGAACTGTTGCAAACTCGGCATCAACGCATAGTTAAACACCGCGTAGTAAGAATAAACTTGGCTAGCAATCAAGAGCGTAAAAAAGATAATGATCGATTGTGTAAAGGAGCTGCGGAAGCGCATTGGATAGATCCGAAATTGAAGTGACTAAAACAAAAAAAGCACTGACTTCTCGGTCAGTGCTTTATAAAGCGAGATTTTATACCTCTTTACCATCTGGGACGAAGACATACCCGAGTCCCCAAACGGTTTGGATATAGCGCGGCTTGCTTGGATCAACCTCTAACATCCGGCGTAGGCGAGAGATCTGAACGTCTATCGAACGCTCCATTGCTGAGTATTCGCGACCACGGGCCATGTTCATCAGCTTATCACGCGACATTGGTTCTCTAGCATTAGTGACTAGGGTTTTTAGTACTGCAAATTCACCAGACGTAATTGGCATGGATTCTTCACCACGGAACATTTCACGTGTTCCTAGATTCAAACGAAAATCACCAAATTCAACGATAGATTCTTCAGTGCTTGGCGCTCCTGGAGCTTCGATAGTCTGACGACGCAAAACTGCTTTGATACGAGCTAATAATTCTCTAGGGTTAAATGGCTTCGGCAAATAGTCATCAGCGCCGACTTCAAGGCCAACTATTCGGTCAACTTCATCGCCCTTAGCCGTCAACATTAGAATTGGCAGCATATTGTTTGCATTACGCAGACGGCGACAAATAGATAGACCATCTTCGCCAGGCAGCATCAAATCAAGCACCATTAAATGAAAGTTTTCACGTGTCAGCAAACGGTCCATTTGTTCGCTATTCGCAACACCACGAACTTGAAAACCTTGTTCTGTTAAATAGCGTTCCAACAGTGAACGTAATCGTGCGTCGTCATCGACCACTAAAATTTTGTAGTTTTCTTGCATCTTTCGACCCTACCCACTTCAATTAGGCTCGACAACTTAACGAGCCTCAAAAATGTAACATCCTTTTTGCAGTCAGTGACACAAAGAATTGTTAACGTATATTTCTTTTTATCGGATACGTAGCCGAGTTGCAATTCACTACAGCGTATAACTTGATTAAAAACACTAATATTTCACTTGCTCTAAAAGTATTGGGCTCTACCTATAGAAGGTAAGTATAAAGACTCGTATTTGCAGCTTGCTGACTTATGAATATACTCGCCCAGATAGCGCAGTTGCGAGACCTTTAACTATTCGATAAATCGACCAAATATAAGTCAAAAACAAAATCACATAGCCAATCATTAAAAATAAAGTCAAACTTCCAAGAATAGACAGCAACAAAGAAACCCAAAAAGTGGTGATCATATTGGTGAAATGATGGTAGTAAAGCGTACCTTCCGCGCTGGACTTTTTCACCATCGCCCATATGGCACCGAGCAACCAAAAAAGGCCAGTTACAAGGCCAATCGCCATAAGAATATACGCTATCAGTGCATGAGTTTTCGCGTCCGCTTCTCTTTCAGATTCGAGCATAATTCAATCCTTTTATCATTGATAAGAAATTAACCTCGGCTTCGGTTAATCAAGATTTCTCATATTCAATGGAATTTACAAACCACTCTTTCTCGCCTTCCGGTGTCTTCACGACAAATTCTTCATCGACTTGCTTTTTTAGCAAGGCTCTTGCCATCGGCGAGTCAATGGAAATATAGTCTTTTACGTCATCGCCATAAATTTCTTCAGGGCCAACAATACGAAACTTTTTCACCTCACCTGCTTCATTTTCTATTTCAACCCAAGCACCGAAAAATACTTTGCCTTCCTGTTGAGGCGCATAGTCAACGATAGTGACTTCTGGGAGTAGTTTACGTAGAAAGCGCACACGCCTATCAATTTGCCTTAATAGCTTTTTATTGAACGTGTAGTCAGCATTTTCTGACCGATCGCCAAGGCTTGCCGCCCAAGTCACTATTTTCGTTACCTCTGGGCGTTTTTCGTTCCACAAGTAGTCGTGCTCTTGTTTGAGTTTATTGTATCCTTCACGGGTGATCAGTTTGGTTTTCAACTCTCTTCCTCAATCCACATTACTTACCTAATCGATAGTTTTTATCACTACCTACTAACACACCATATTTTAGAAAATTTTGTCCTAATATCATGCTGTAATCAAACCGAGATCGGTCTTGTAAATTCACCCGAATCGTCTCTTCTAAGTCGCCGACTTTCACTTTCAGTTTCACCACTGGGCGCTGGTTGGCTTTTTCGCCTTTTTTGGCTTTAATTTTCATCATATCAATCACTGGCAGAGTAAAAATTTTGCCATTGTCTTGCTTGTCTTGATATAGGAAGCTCACCATCTGTTTGCCGTTTTCTTTAAATAAGCGAATATTCTCTGCACTAATGGAACTTATGTCTGCGCCAGTGTCGAGCTTAGCAGAGAAAGTCATACCTGCGACTTGTACTTTTTCAATGTGCCCCGCTCGAAATAAAGGATGCTCTGTTAACAAGTGGTCAACTCTAGGGTTAATAAGCACCGGGGCATCATCCAACTTTCGACCTATAGTTAGGTAAGAGAACTCTTTATTTCCGCTCAGTAGCTGCAATGCGAGATCGATTGATTGAGCTTTACCTAGAATTGTCACTTTGTCAGATACTATTGGTCGGCGATGCTTGCCTACTTTTATCCAACGTAGAACCGGTTTAGTTATGGTTATCTGCTCACCAAGTTCATTGTTTAGCGTATACGTCACCTTCTCTTTCTTACCTGAGCCTACAAAGGACATGTCTACAACTCTAAGGAGTGGTGTAATAAGGCGTGAAGATACTGTTGTTCTAATTACCATACCATCAAGAGAAAGCTCTTCGAACGGCGACACCGCCAGCGCTTCATGGGACTCCTCCCACTGGCTATACGTCGTCAATTTCTTTTTAAATAAGTATTCCTGATCTGGTTCAATCAACAAATAGCGGCTGATCGTATTGTTGCCAACACGAAGCGAACTGACGCTTTCTGGTGAATTAGTAATATAAGCCAGCCAATATTGCTTAGTGGATTTGTTTAAATTCACTGGCAGGTATACGAGAGGCTTCATCTTTCCGCTGACTTTCAACATTCTTGCAACTGGTAACGTTAGCGTTTTACTCCCTCTATGGTCTTCAACTTCAAACGTAACCCATTGCTTATCCTTATCTAGCTCAATATTGTCTGCATACAAACGGCTAAAGTTATGCTTAAAAGAAAATTCAGCTTTCAAGGCGACACCATCAATAGAAACCATTTCTTTTCTACCAGCAATAATGGCACTTGGCTGTTCTTGCAAATACTTGTACCCACCAAAAACCCAAGCTTTGTCTTCCAGCAATGTCCGCCCAATCAACACTTGTGCAGAGAAGTGGCTACGGTCGGTAAGATTCACTGCGGTATCAAAAGTTTTGCCTGCAATGGTAATTGGCATGGTGACTAGCGGGCGCAAAATCGGCTCATCACTGCTGCGACTGCGTATCTGACTTACTTTGACAAGAGGACGCTCGACTTCACTAGACTTTCCTGTGTAGGGGTTCATTAACTTAAACGAAACAAATGTGGCATTTGCTTTCTTCTCCAACCATTCAGCAGAATGTCGTTTGGAGGCACTAAGAATTGCAGCTAATAGCGCCTGATCTTTCAAATGACTCAGTTTTGAATTCTCAGTGCGAACATGGATATCACGTGCATCGATGGAAGTTGAGTCTGCACCAGTGTCAATTTTGGCAATAAAAGGGACTTTCTCTAACCCTTTAACTGATGAAAAGTAGACATTTTCTTCTTCACCCAGCACCAGCTTACCATCAAGTTCGTAGGCCGGATTTCTGACTGAATAGCTATCTAACGCAAAACTCATACTAACACTGGCACAGGTAACGATAACAACAGCAAAGAGCGCAAATTTTTTCATTTATCATATCCATATTGATGACGTTTTAGCCTTCCTAAAACAAAACTAACATAGCTAGGATGGAATGTTGTCGTAATTTTCACCTTAACTATGACATTCCATTCCATAAATAATTGCAAAATTGTTGTATTGCCCCAACGTTATTGAAACATAAAAATTTTAAGAGATTCACCGGATGAGCCAAGCAATCTGTCAATTAATTGCCAACGAACTGCAAGTTCGCCTTGAACAAGTCACCGCCGCAGTCACCTTAATCGATGATGGTAATACTGTCCCATTCATCGCCCGCTATCGCAAAGAAGTGACTGGTGGCCTAGATGATACTCAACTGCGGAATCTGGATAGCCGCTTATCTTATCTACGCGAACTAAACGACCGTCGAGACACGATTGTTAAATCGATTAAAGATCAAGGTAAGTTAACGCCTGCACTGGAAAAACAACTTGCCGAAGCAGATACCAAAACTCGCCTTGAAGATCTTTATCTACCATACAAACCAAAACGTCGCACTAAAGGGCAAATTGCTATCGAAGCAGGTTTAGAGCCTTTAGCCGATACTCTGTGGCAACAACCACAAACAAGCCCAGATCAAGAAGCTGAAAAATACTTTAATGCAGATAAGGGCATTCAAGACAGCAAACAAGCTCTAGATGGCGCTCGCGCGATTGTGATGGAGCGAATCGCAGAAGATGCGGAGTTGATTGCTAAGCTTCGGCAGCACTTGAACAAGAATGCAATGATCTCTTCACGAGTTATCGAAGGTCAACAAACAACAGGCGAAAAGTTTAAAGACTATTTCGAACACGATGAGCTTTTAAGTAAAGTCCCCTCTCACCGTGCTTTAGCTATGCTACGTGGCCGAAATGAAGGTATTCTGACACTCTCGATGAATGCCGACCCAGATCAGGAAGCGTCAGTAAAAGAGTCGTTTTGTGAAAACCTGATTTATCAGCATTACGGTATTCATCTTAGCGAAGCTCCTGCCGACCCTTGGCGCAAACAAGTTGTCAGCTGGGCATGGAGAATCAAGCTTTCCATGCACATGGAAACGGAAATGATGAGCGCGCTAAAAGAGCGTTCAGAGATAGAAGCGATCAACGTGTTTGCAACCAACCTCAAAGACCTATTGATGGCCGCTCCAGCGGGGCCTCGTGCAACTCTTGGTCTCGATCCTGGCTTGCGAACAGGTTCAAAAATCGCGGTAGTCGATGCGACGGGTAAAGTACTCGCCACCGAAACCATTTATCCTCATCCACCTCAAAAACAATACGATAAGTCAGCACAAATTGTTGAAGCATTGGTAAGAAAGCATCACGTTGACTTAATTGCTATCGGTAACGGTACCGCTTCGCGTGAAACGGATGCGTTTGTCGCCGATATCATAAAACGCAGCAAGCTGAACGTTCAGAAAATTATGGTTAGTGAAGCTGGCGCATCGGTTTACTCAGCTTCAGAGTTAGCTGCAAAAGAATTTCCAAACATGGACGTGTCTTTAAGAGGTGCGGTTTCTATTGCTAGACGTTTACAAGACCCACTGGCAGAGCTAGTAAAAATTGACCCGAAATCTATAGGTGTCGGCCAATATCAACATGACGTAAGCCAATCGCTACTGTCCAAACAGCTCGACGCCGTAGTAGAAGACTGTGTAAATGCTGTCGGTGTAGACGTAAATACCGCTTCTCCTGCCTTACTTGCTCGCGTTGCTGGCCTTAGCAGCACGATCGCGCAAAATATCGTTGCGTATAGAGACGAAAACGGCCGCTTTGAGTCACGTTCAACACTAAAAAAAGTCGCCCGCCTTGGTCCTAAAGCGTTCGAGCAATGTGCCGGATTCTTACGGATCCTCAATGCCAAAAACCCTTTAGATAGCTCAGCCGTGCACCCTGAGGCTTATTCTCTAGTGAAAAACATCGCCGAGAAGAATCAGAAAAATATTAAAGAGTTAATCGGCAACAGCGACTACTTAAAACGCCTACAGGCAGCCGATTATATTGATGAAAACTTTGGCCTGCCAACGGTACGTGACATTATCAAAGAGCTCGATAAACCGGGCCGCGACCCGCGTCCTGAGTTCCAAACCGCTACGTTTGCTGAAGGCGTCAACGAAATCTCCGATCTCGAGCCCGGAATGGTATTAGAAGGCGTTGTGTCAAACGTAGCCAACTTCGGTGCATTCGTCGATATCGGCGTTCACCAAGATGGCTTAGTGCATATTTCAGCGCTTACTAACAAGTACGTTTCTGACCCGAGAGAAATTGTGAAAGCAGGCGATATCGTCAAGGTGAAAGTGATGGAAGTGGATGTGAAACGAAAACGTATTGGATTGTCGATGCGTTTAGATGATGAAGTAGGTCAAGGCTCTGCTTCACGTCAAACGGATAATCGCTCTTCACGAAACCAACAAAGAAAGCAGCAAGCACCACAAAACAGCGCTATGGGTGGTGCTTTTGCCCAAGCCTTTGCAAAAGCTAAGAAGTAACTCTTTTAAACGATATAATACCCACTTACCTATTAGGTAAGTGGGTATTGTTTGGACGGTTTTAACATCTGGCTTGCGCTATAAAACCGCTATCACGTCAGAAGGTGTGTTAGGTAAAACAGCTTGCCCGTAGTGATACTTGATCACTGTGCGCCGACACGCCATTCGCCCTTCTGTTATCGCTGCATCAATAACGCGCTTAGGTAGCCTAAATCGCATTGTATAGCCTTTCCCTTGATGCTGACTGTATGTCTCTAGTGATAGTAAGCTGAACAGTTTATCGAGATGCTCTCGATTCTCTTCCTCTTCGGCAGCAGTCTCCTCATCTGGAGGGTTCTCCATCTCATAGCTCGGATGTTCTGAAGGATCCCATGATGGTCGATTCCGCTGCTTGTCGTCACCTTTGACTCTTCTTTCAGCATTGGTTTTGGCCAGTTCAACCGTTGGCACTATTGGTTCACGTGACTTATTGTCATGCGCAACCTGTTCCGTCTGCACATTTACTGATGGGGCGATAAGCGGCACACCAACGTTCGCTGGTGACACGATCATAACTGAAACCTCCTCAGTATCGCCCGCTACCCAATAGTGCATTTGCGCTAAATCACCACCAGGTTAACTCCTTATCGACGAAACTGAGCAAAAGTTTAGAATTGTTTACATTTCGTGCGGACTTAAACTGAAAGGCTAAACTCTATTATCTGCTCACAAAAAGCATCTAACTCTGTCATAAAGGGCGCATGGGAAGACTGCGAGAAGATAAATTGAGATGAACTTGGAAGCAGTTCCTGCAAGTCATGAGCGACTTTTATCGGCACCAAACCATCCAAACGGCCGTACAATCTAAGTATTGGTAATGCCAAGTTTTTTAGTGCCTCACGTTGGTCCACGTCAGCGAGTAAACTTAAACCATACAAAAGTGCTTCAGTATTTGGCTCAGGCCTTGTTAGCACAGATTTCTTCAACTGTTTCAAATCACTTTTAGCGGTTGGACTACCCATCGCCTGCAACGCCATAAAACGCTCAACCGTTACTTGAAAGTCTTCGAGTAACTGCTGGGTAAAATTTTGTAGAACTTTAGGTTGAATACCACGCCATGGTTTTTCAGCAGCAAATTTTGGCGAACTCGATACTGTTATAAGCTTTTCCACTCGCGCTGGATGATGAATAGCAATATGAGAAGCAATCAAACCACCGAGTGACCAGCCAACCCAGATAGCGCGTTCTGGCGCTTGCCGAAGTAGCAGCTCACAAATGGCATTGAGGCTGGAGGCTTCAACTGAGTGACTATGTCCGTAACCAGGCAAATCAACAATATGAACTTTAAATGACTCACTAAGCTTCTCGGCCGTTTGCAGCCATACAGCACCGTTCATTCCCCAGCCATGCAGCAAAACAATATCCCCACCTTGACCCATTGTCTGCCAATGTAGACTTGTCGGAAAGTTCACACTATCTACCACTAATTTCGTCCTCTAACAGCTTTAAACTATATCAATATGGCAAGACCAAAGTTTGCCGAACGCTGCGTCATGTTATATCAATGGATACGAAATTGCATTCACCACACTTTGCATGCGCAATGCGATCTATGCCGCCTGCCTATTCAGGAATTCAATCAAACGTGTTGGTGCGCTCATTGCCAAACCCTAATGAAGCCCCGAACTCAATGTGCTCGCTGCGGAGCTCCACTACCAGCCAGTAAAAACAGCTGTGGAAACTGTTTAACGTCCCCACCATTATGGAGACGATTACATAGCGTAGGCTTATATCAACCGCCACTGTCTAGGTACGTACATAAACTCAAGCATGGAAAACAGTTCTGGCATGCACAAAACCTAGCCCGCCTGCTTGCACCAAGAATTGTGGAGCATCCCGACGTCATTACCTTTGTTCCCCTGCATTGGAGAAGGAAGCTCATAAGAGGATTCAATCAAAGTGAATTGTTAGCAGATGAGTTAGGTCAACTACTTAATGTACCCGTAGCAAAACATATATTTTCTCGTACCAAATCAACGAAGCAGCAGCAAGGCTTAAACAAAAAGCAAAGACAGAAAAACGTCAACAATGCGTTTCGACTCCACACCCCACCTGTTGTAAAGCATGTCGCGATTGTCGATGACGTAGTGACTACTGGGGAAACGGTGAATCAAATGGTAAAACTACTTTTAGATCAAGGTGTAGAGATTATTGATATCTATTGCATTTGCCGAACATCAAGCGATCATGCCTAAATTCAACGGGTTTATTAAACTAAAATACTAGATCTCTGGATATACAAGAGTAGAATAGTGGCTAATAACTTACGAAATTAGTCAGGTATTAATTGTGTCCGATTCCATTACTATTACTGAAGCAGCACAAAGCCACTTTGTGAACCTACTAGAGCAACAGCCAGAAGGCACCAACATCCGAGTGTTCGTGGTAAACCCAGGAACTCAAAACGCGGAGTGTGGCGTTTCTTATTGTCCAGTTGAAGCGGTTGAGGCCTCTGACACTGAGCTGAAGTTTGCAGGTTTTTCTGCCTACATTGATGAACTCAGCCTCCCTTTCTTAGAGGATGCAGAAATCGATTATGTATCTGACAAAATGGGCTCTCAGCTGACGTTAAAAGCGCCAAATGCAAAAATGCGTAAAGTTGCTGACGATGCACCGCTCATTGAGCGAGTTGAGTATGTTATTCAAACTCAAGTGAATCCTCAGCTTGCTGGTCATGGCGGCCACGTAAATGTAGTAGAAGTGACCGATGAAGGTGTCGCTATCGTTGCATTCGGTGGTGGTTGTAATGGTTGTTCGATGGTTGATGTCACTCTGAAAGAAGGCATTGAAAAGCAATTGCTTGAGCAATTTTCTGGCGAATTAACTGCTGTTCGTGATGCGACAGAGCATGACCGTGGCGAGCACTCCTATTACTAACTCGTAACAGCCAATTTAAGCTAGAGCAACTCTGCTCTAGCTATTTATTCCCCTCAAATAGCTCTTCAAATCCATCTACTGCTTTTCAAGCGCCCCCATTTTCTCATATAGTTAAGGAATATATTAGTAGTATCATGCTCAGGGGAGTGTACAGTGAGCAAGAGAAAGCCACCTGTTATTTTAGCCAAAAATTCAGTCGCTAAATCAAAGCTATTTACTATTGAGTCACTCGATCTTCGTTTTAGCAACGGAGTAGAAAGAACCTACGAGCGCCTAAAGCCGTCGGGCCGCAGTGGCGTTATGATGGTGCCAATTACCGATAAAGGTGAGATATTACTGATCCGTGAGTACGCAGCAGGCACCGAAGATTATGAGCTGGGCTTTCCAAAAGGGCTGGTTGACCCGGGAGAGTCAGCAGAGCAAGCCGCTAATCGTGAGCTAAAAGAAGAAATCGGCTTTGGCGCCAACTCACTGACTCAATTAAAACAAGTCGTCGTTGCACCCTCATATTTTTCCAGCAAAATGACTCTTTTTCTTGCACAAGACCTATACTCAGAGACATTAGAGGGTGATGAGCCAGAGCCGCTAGAAATTGTACGCTGGCCTTTATCACAGGCTCAAGAATTGCTATCTCACCTTGATTTTTGTGAGTCTCGCTCAATCACTGCATTAATGCTTACATTAAAGCATCTGGAACTATTATAGTATTTAGGCGTTAGGAGCCCATATGCCTGCCACTTCAGATTTATCTCACCTACTGCCTTCAATCATTAAGATTGCACGCTCTGCTGGCCAGCTCATTCTTGATATTTACGAAAACAAGCAGTACCAAGCCTACACCAAAAGCGACCAGACTCCCGTCACCAGTGCCGACATCGCGGCACATAAATTGATTCTTAAGCAACTTTCTGAGCTTACCCCAGATATCCCCATTCTTTCTGAAGAAGCTGCTGATATCAGCTTAGAAGAGCGCGGACATTGGGACAGATATTGGCTTGTCGACCCGCTAGACGGAACTCAAGAATTTATCGCACGTAGCGGCGACTTTGCCACAATCATTGCTCTGATTGAAAACCATCAACCTATCATGGGTGTAGTCTATGGACCTGTCTCGGGAGTCACTTACTATGCCTACAAAAATAAAGGCGCATGGAAAATCCCAGATATGGATGACAGCATTCGCATCAATACCCTCAAGCATGAGAACAACACGTCGTCAATTTCGATAGCCATTAGTCGTAGGCAAGACATCAATCGGATTACCAATCGAATGAGCAGTGCTTATGACTATGATCTCGTTCCTCTTGGTTCTGCAGCTTTAAAAGCCTGCCTCGTGGCGGAAGGGGCCGTCGATTGCTATCTGCGCATCGGCCCTACAGGTGAGTGGGATACTGCAGCAACGCAATGCATCGTTGAAGAAGCTGGCGGTCGCATTTTAAGTACTCAGCTTGAACCCCTTTCTTACAACGAAAGAGAAAGCTTGGAAAACCCAAACTTTATTGTGCTAGGTGATGAAGGCTTACCTTGGGATGAAGTGCTAAAAATAAAGGACTAACCTGCGGGTTAGCCCTCTAACATGAAGTACTTAGATTCGGCCAGATTGGTTGAAATGAAAGCGGCCTTGATTATCCGGGCGACCCAACCATTGCAGCTGCTTGACTAAATCAGTCGGAAATTCAGCGCCCGGTTTAAACCAGCCTTTCACGCTGTATCCACTTCTATTATTTAACTGCGCTGAAAAATCACTGCTCAACTGATCATTATTTTGCTTGCCAGATAATGACCATTGGCTGTTGGCGTAGTTTAAGTCTGCTATGACAGGCCCCAACTTCAAGCTGCCTATAGGAGAGCCTAAGTAACTGTCATTCCATACCAAAGTGCCGACCTTATTTTCAGGTTGAGGTGCAGCAAAATCGATATGCCGTAGCGACAGTTCCATCTGTCCACCCAGCGTCACTGGCAAGTTTGGGTTAACAAAGCTCATTACTTTCTCTGCCGACATAGAAGCGATGAGGTTTTTCGCGTATGGTCCGCTAAGTTTATAACCAACAACACCTTTGCCTCGAAGTCCTAATTCACTTCCGCGTCCAAAACGGACATGCGCTTCAATATTGGCCCAAAAGAGTGGAAGAACATCGATGTTCCAGTCTACTTCACCGATAGACGTACGCTGCCAAGTGACATTGCTTGAGCTCCCTTTCCATATGGTGCCATTCACCCCAGATAAGCTTAACTGCGGCGGTAGCGGTAAATGCTTGACCACCAATGATGCTGGCATATGTGCGATCAGACTTACCACAAAAACGAGCACCAACACTACAATCAAAGACGCCTTACTACTGAATATCGCTTTCACACGCACTAGGCTAACCTCGTTTAAACTGCAATCGATTTATTTTCACCACACCAGGAGTATCCGTTTTGGATATATCCATAAACGCTATCACCACTCCCTGCTTCTCAGACAGATAATCAAGCCATTGAACGAGCTGCTTAAATGGTATCGGTTGAGTCCATACTTGTAGCATGTCAGCATTGGGTTGTACTCGAATAAGTTCAATATTAAACCTACGCGTTGAAGAGGAGATAATTTGGTTAAGAGTTTGGTTTGATGTCGATACACCGCTTTGCGCTCGCAGAGTCGTAATTTGATCCGCTTTCTCTCTTACCCAAGTTAACAACTCTCGGTCGCTATTGATGCGCATGTGTGCGGTTTCTGTCGCCTGAGAAAGCGGCTGTAAAATGGCGCTGTAGATAATGAATACCGCAAATACGACCGAACAGATGATGACCAGCCGCTGCTCTCTTTGTGATATGGTTGCCCACCACGCTTTGGCAGGTTCAAGTAATTTCTCCATCATACTTTAGCCTCCCTTCTTAGTGAGTAAGAATGTGCCACTAACCACAGTACCATCTCGGCCTAATTGGCCTTCTTGCACTTTAAATTGCTTTTGCAACGCAATTCTAGCTTTTTCAAAACTTTGGAAATCTTTACTGGTCGCCTCAATTCTCAGTTCACCACGAGAACTGTCATACTTGATACTTTGCAGTTCCATTCCAGGTACAGTTCCAACCGTTTCTGGTAATTTGTTTAACCATAGCAGCAGCGAGTCGTTGTTACTGGAACCAGAAAGGTGCTGAACTTCCTCTTCCATCAAGCGTTTTAAGTAACTCATGGTTGGTATACGGTGTTTGTTAGGGAAAATCTCGCGAAAGATTCTTTCACTTTCAGCACGGTATGCTGTGGCTTGGTTTTCGTATTGATTGACTTTCAATAAGTTGTAACCAGTCATAATGACAATTAAGACAACGGCAGCAATAGCCGCTTTTTGCCAAACCTTCCAATGCTTTAACAAGGCAGATTTGGCTTTAAATACCCCAGTAAGCAAATTAATTGAGCTATGAGATGCTTGAGACGCTAAAAGTGAAAGAATCGACCCTTCAGCCTTCACTGACCATTGTTGATCTTCAACCTCTACCAGATTCGGAAGTGCAGAATAAGAAGTAAGGGTTAGATACTCCTCTTGCTCTTTCACCCAATCTGAGCGCTTTAGCGCTTCAAGCCAGCTTTCTTCAACAGAAACCCCCTGAAACTCCCCTTTTTTAACTAGCCAGCGACCATCAATAGATGCTGCCGACAAATCATTTTCATCCAACGGTAGCGCAAGTACATCTGGCAATACCCGTTTGATTTCTATACCCAGAGTTTCGAATTCGGACAATACTTCACTCAGCCAAGAGCGATTAACACCACAAACATAAGCTTGCTGGCCTTTTTTCGACAATACTGAGAAATGCAACTCGTCTACATCTTGAGCAACATCGTCCTCTAGCAAATAAGGCACTAGCCCCTCAAGCTGACGAGATGCACCAGCAGGCACTTCAACCTCAGATAAAATGACGTCGGCAGCATCCAGTAACAAGACTATTTGTCTTTGCTCTGCAATCTTTTGTATTTGTGATAAATCTTCCCATGTTGCCAACTCACCCGACTCAACTGCAGCATTTTGGCTCAAGGACCAAATCACCCAATGTATGGTCGCAGTTTTTTGACTACTCAGACGAACGATCAAGCACTCGCTCACTGATTCCTCCAAAGCGACGGCGAATGACCGTCGCAGTTTTTCTATCTTTACTAAACAATAAGCTTCGAATTCTTACTCTCGAATCTCCAACGAATACTTGAGCATCCAAACCAAAATAGGAACTATCCACTGTTAGATATTTCTCAGCCGCTTCACGCACGGCATCACTCAGGCCAGTTAAAACCGAAGATGAAGACATAAAGGCCGAGACACTATCCCAACCTTTCTCCGGACGACCATCAATAATTCCTTTGGCATCAGATACACTTAAATTAGGGTAAAACAACGCAGCCAACAAGTTTGCTTGATTCGGTTCCAGCGTATTCACATTCATCTTCCATTCCGTTGTCGGCAACGCGCAGATAAATGGCTGTATCTCCAACATAATTTTGCCAGTCATTTCGTTGACTGCGCGGAGTTCACTGCTGTCTGCCATCATCCCATTTGGCGGTAAAAAAGACGGTTTCAACGACTCATAATGACTATCAGCAATACCTGTTTGTGCCCGAACAGACTCATTTGAGCTGACATATGACCATGTTGAGTTGGCAATCACTTCTGCTTTGTAGCTTTCAACGCCAACACTCTCAAGCAGGTTCTGGAAAAATTGAACCAAGTAAGGCCCAGTACCACTGGCAGTCGTATTAGGTGTCACCGCCGAAAGAGCATTTATATTAAAGCACGCCTGCTTATCGACAATTTTCCCTTCCAACGTGCCGTAATCAAGCGGAAAGTTCATCTGCTTACCGTCGTTTGCCCAAGGCTGAGACAAATTGGTCGTTTTATTACTGTCGTTTTCAGTTTCTTTGTAACTTTCTTCAATGGCTTTTTCAGCTAGAGCTTCAGCGCCAATCGCATACCAATAAGCCTGTTGGTGGTTTATTTGATTGCCTGCTCTTTTAAACTGGGTAAATAAGCGCTCTGACATTGTGGCCGCTATTCCAGCCATGATAGCCACCAGCATCAAAATAATGATGAGTGCAACGCCGCGCTGTCTAACAGAGTTCTTAAGATGTCGCTTGCGATTAGGTATCACTGCTACCTCCGCTAGAACTCGAACTATTATCGTCGCTCGCAACTAAATAAATTCGTTTGATTTTGCCATAGTCAGCCAACGTAAGGTCAACTTCGATAGCTTTCGGCAACTTGTCATCCTGATCCCACTCATCAAGCCACTCCGAGCCGTCATAAAAACGCAAGCCAAAGGATTCTACGCCTTTCAACAAAGGCATAACTTCGCCTTTATCTCCTGCTGGTGTGTCTGGATAACGCCACCACACTCTCTGCAGCACTTTATTTTTAACGCGGTAGCCAACCTTGGTTACTTCACCACGAGGAAACTGTTGCAATGGATTAAAGAATCCATAATGGGTGAACATGACTCCTTTACCATCGGAATCCAATAAGTAGTCTTGGTAATCAATATATCCAGAACTCGGGTCACTGCCGTTGGTGCGAAAATGCCTCTGAGCAATTTGGCGAAAGTCATTATTTAAAAAGACCATTGCACGTTGCAATTGTTTCAGATTCGCTGTTTCCTTCATCGAAACAGAATCACTTCTTTGCACTTGGTTTACCACCTGATAAGCGGCAACGCTCATCGTGGCAAAAATAGCAATCGCGACCAACACCTCAATCAGTGTGAAGCCTCTTTGACGACGAGAGTTAGTTACTGCTATTCGGGACATAACTTCTCACCGTAACTATTGGACTGGATGTTTTACTGGTCGCAACACTGACATCAAATGATTTAAGCCAGCTTTCTGTTGTAGCGATCGGCGTTACCTTCCAATACCACGTTCTCCCGGCCATCTCCTCCGTTCCCGAGCGCTCTGTAAGGTTTTTCGGTGCTAGCATCTGCAGCGCCATTTGATTGTCTACCACCATGGAAGCGAAGGTCTTTTCTTGTAGATAGCTCAAAGTATTGATGTGTTGCGTCACCGTACGAATGATGGCAAGGGCGGCAGTCGCAAAGATAGCAAGCGCAACTAACACCTCCAAAAGCGTCATTCCACGTTTTTTATGTCTCATCAGATTCTCCCGGCTCTTTGAGGAGAATTTGTCCATTGGCTTTGGTTAATACCGTCCAGCCATTGTCAGCGATAGATGAGTCTGATGGATAAAGAGTCAAGGAGAAAGGGGTGACTTCTCCACTAGACAAGATAAATATTTGCGGTGGTTTCTGTTTCTTTTCTTTTTCTGAATCTTCGAATTTACTATCTTCGAACAAGCTACCCGGCTTAAAAAGTCGATCGCTGTCTTTCCACACCCCGCCACCAAGCTCAAATTTGATGGATAGATTGCTAGGCAATGTGGTTTCAGACTTCATGTTTTCTAACTTTTTAACCTGCCAACCTTTTTCACCTAAGGTCATGATCGTGTAGCGAGATTTAGACTCATCAATACGAATGCCAAAGTCCTCACCGTTCAGGATCGCCTCTTCGTTAAGAAGCTGGATACGCTGATATAACAGTTGAGCTGACTTTTTGGCAAAATCTTTCTTGTTAGTTGGCAAGGTCGAAATAACAGCAACTGCGCAAATCGCGACAAGCAAAACAACAAGAAGAACTTCGATGAGAGTGAAACCACGGTTTGAATACATAGTGAATTAGGGTGACTTACGTCACCCTCTCAACTGTTATTGGAATTTTTGAATATTCCAGTTACCAATATCAGAGTTAGCACCTGTACCACCCTCTTGACCATCGGCCCCTAGAGTGAATACATCAATCGTACCGTGCTGACCTGGGTTTAGATACTGGTATGGACGTCCCCATGGGTCATTGGGTAGGCGTTTGATATAACCACCATCACGATAGTTACGAGGCATAGGATCGCCGCTTGGTTTTTTCACTAACGCTTCCAAACCTTGGTCTGTCGTCGGATACACGCCATTATCTAGCTTATACATATCTAATGCGTTCTCTAACGCAACCACATCCGTCACTGCTTTTTGTTGATCCGCTTTTTCCTTGTTACCAAGTAAGTTAGGAACAACCACACTTGCCAAAAGACCTAAAATGACAATAACAACCATCAGCTCAAGTAGAGTAAAGCCAGATTGTTTCGTTTTTCTTATTTTCATACGTTCTCCGATATATTTGCCCAACGAGTCGATTCCGGAAACGCTCTATCGACTCATCAAATTATTCATTTCTAACATTGGCATTAAGGTAGCCATTACAATAAATAGAACCATCGCCGCCATCAACGCGATAATTGCTGGGGTAAAGATCCCCAACGCTATATTCACTGTGGACTCGAAGTTGGCATCTTGGTTGTCAGCTGCACGTGTCAGCATGCTTTCTAACTCACCACTTTGTTCGCCACTTGCAATCATATGCAGCATCATGGGAGGAAAAAGTTTAGTTTGATCGAGAGACATCCTTAAGCTTGCCCCTTCACGAACACTTTCCATGGCGATACCGACTTGTTTCTTGATATAACGATTCGACATCACATCCATTGCCACACTCATACCATCCAAAATTGGAATGGCACTGGAAGTACAAATCGACAACGTTCTCGCAAAACGCGATGTATTTAAGCCTTTGGAAATCTTGCCAATCATTGGCATGGATACGACCCGTTTATCCCAAGCTAAACGGACTTTGGGCTTACTCAAAAACCATTTGATGGCATAGATAACGACCAAAATAGCGACAAAGAGCTCAAGCCCCCACTGCTGTACAAACTGGCTAGCCGCCAATAGAAATTGGGTTGACTGAGGGAGTGCTTGGCCCATCTGGATAATCGGATCAACGATTTTTGGCACCACATTGGCTAATAGAAACGCCACAATACCAACGGCAAAAACTACCAGCACCACAGGGTAAATAAGCGCTTGTTGAATCGTTGAGCGCATTTTTTGCCGACTTTCAGCATAATCAGCGAGTCGCTCTAATACCGCGTCTAAGTGACCAGATTTTTCGCCTGCGGATACCATAGAGCGAAACAATTCATCAAATATATGCGGGTAGTCCGCCATACTGTCAGCAAGTGTATAACCTTCAGTAACTTTTGAACGAACCGCCATCAGCATACTTCTAATGCGAGGCTTTTCTGATTGTTCAGACACCGCCTTTAAGCACTCTTCTAACGGCATCCCAGATTGTACTAAAGTAGAAAGCTGCCGAGTGATCAGGGCTAAATCAGGTGTACTAATGCCTCGTTTGAAGCTGACACCCGATGACTGATGACTCGTTTGAGATTTAGAGCGAGTTTCAACAACTTCAACAGGAATCAGCCCTTGCTCTTTTAAACGAGTTCGAACCTGCTTGGCGTTGTCACCCTCCATGACGCCTTTCTTGCGTTTTCCATTTGCATCTAAAGCTTTGTACTCAAATGCTGCCATTAGGATTCCTTCGTCACTCGCATCACTTCTTCAAGAGACGTGATGCCGCGCTTCACTTTTTCTAAACCATCAGAACGTATACTTGGAGTCTTCTTACGCACGGTTTGTTCAATTTCTTGTTCACCCGCTTCGCTATGAATCAACTCTTGAACTTGAGCATCGACAAGCAGTAATTCGTGAATACCTGTACGACCGCGATAGCCCTTGTTGTTGCACTTCTCACAGCCCACCGGGCGATAAAGTGTCAGTGGCTCACTCTCATCCAACTCAAACAGCTTTTTCTGCTCTTTGTCTGCTTCGAAAGGCTGCATACATTCTTGGCACAAGGTACGAACAAGACGCTGCGCCAGTACTCCAAGCAGTGAAGACGAGATCAGAAATGGTTCAATCCCCATATCGCGTAAACGAGTGATTGCACCAACGGCTGTATTGGTGTGCAAAGTAGACATCACCAAATGACCAGTCAATGAGGCTTGCACCGCGATTTGTGCCGTTTCTAAGTCACGGATTTCCCCAACCATCACCACATCAGGGTCTTGACGCAAGATAGCCCGCAAACCGCGAGCAAACGTCATGTCGACTTTTGGGTTAACCTGAGTTTGGCCAATGCCATCGATATCAAATTCAATCGGATCTTCAACTGTTAAAATGTTGCGTTCGTTGCTGTTGATCTCGGTTAGGCCCGCATACAAGGTCGTAGATTTACCAGAGCCTGTTGGACCTGTAACCAAGATAATACCGTGCGGTCGCTGGATTAGCTTTCTGAAATTATTGTGGTTGTGTGGCGTCATACCCAAGCTGTGCAAGTCCAATCGCGTAGCGTTTTTATCCAGTAGACGCATTACAACGCGCTCGCCATGAGATGACGGCATAGTGGAAACACGTACATCAACCGCACGCCCCCCAATACGCAGCGAAATACGGCCATCTTGCGGCACTCGCTTTTCAGCAATATCAAGCTTTGCCATGACCTTAACACGAGAGACCAACAAAGGTGCCAGCTTGCGACTAGGAGCCAATACGTCACGTAAAACGCCATCAATACGAAAGCGTATTGAGAGCGACTTTTCGAACGTTTCAATATGAATATCCGATGCGCCTTCTTTGATGGCCTCTCCCAACATCGCATTAATCAGCTTGATAATTGGCGCATCATCTTCGGCTTCGAGTAAGTCTTCATCTTGTGGCAGCTCTTCAGCCAGTGAAAAGAAGTCGTCGCTGTCTGCACCGATATCTTCCATGAGCTGACGCGCTTCGGAAGAGTCACGTTGATACACTTCAGTTAACTTAGTATCAAACGCTTCCGAGCTCATCTCTTCTAATGCAAACTCCATTTGCATCACCCGCTTGACTTCAACTAAAGCGGGAATAGAGACCGGAGGTACGTAATACAGAGTCGCGCTATCATCTTCTAGCTGGGCGAATACCATTTTGAAGCGATTAGCAAAACTAAATGGTAATCGCCTTTGCGAGGTACTGCTGGACACCTCATCCATTACTTCTTACTCGTTTTGTCAACTTGGTTAATAATGGCTTGCAGCTCTGGCGGATGATTTCCGTCGTCGCCAAATTTTGGCAATACTGGAATGCTAGAGTTTTTAATCAGATCCAACCCTTCATCTGCTTTATATAACTGCTCCGCACGGATGTAGTTGTATTTACGCTGAGTGATACTATCTGCCGCGACACCAGTACGGATAATAGTCGGCTTGATAAATACCATTAGGTTTTTCTTTTCCATACTGGTTGAAGTCGACCTAAATAACGCGCCAATAATTGGAATATCGCCCAAAATTGGCACTTTAGATTTACTTTCTACCGCTCGCTCATCAATAAGGCCGCCCAGCACCAACATTTGGCCGTCGTTCACCATCACGGTGGTATTCAGGGTTCGCTTGGCAAAGCGCACGTCTACTGCACCATCGGCAGGCAACACATTCGATACTTCTTGTGCGATGGTCAGCTTAACCGCATTACCTTCGTTGATTTGTGGTGTCACTTTCAGCTTAATACCGACTTCTTTACGACTCACGGTTTGGAAAGGGTTAGAGTTATTCGAACCCGCAGTAGAGCCCGTCACCACTGGCACCTCTTCACCAACAATAAAGTCCGCTTCGCTGTTGTCCAGCACCATAATGCTTGGTGACGATAGGATATTCGCATTGGAGTCAGTAGAGATAGCGCTGATTAATGCGGTCCAGTCGCCCATAATCAAACTAACTGCAGCACCATTTACGCCACTCAATGCCTTGGACAGGTTATCGTATGAGCCTGACGAAGTGACCGTATATGGCTCTTGGTTTCCGGCGCTATTAGTATAGTACTCGGTGGAAGTTTGATCTTGCGCATCCTGCAAACCTGTCATGACGCTACCAATTGGCACACCCGTATTACTGTACTGAACCACCGAACCACTTTCCAACGATCCCCACTGTACGCCCAGTTTAATACCTTGCGCTTCACTCATCTCAACAATTAGAGCCTCGATAAGAACCTGGGCACGGCGAATATCAAGCTGCTTGATGATGCTTTTTAGAGAATTCATGATATCGGGCGGCGCAGTGATAACCAGTGCATTGACCGATTTCGATGCTTCAATGGAAACGTCTGCCGCTGCTGACTTTCCGGTACCTTTGGCTGCTTTTTCCGCTTCCAGTGTTTTCGCTACACCTTGCAGCACTTTCACTACATCTTCGGCTTTTGCGTATTTTAGGTAAACAACTTGGCTTTTACCTTTGGAGATCATGTTCACATCAAGCTGTTCAATCAGCCTAACCAATCTCGCTCTTACTTCAGGGCTGCCCGAGATTAAAATGGAGTTGGTTCTGTCGTCAGCCACCAATTTTGGCTGCATGTTGGTCGGTACACTTTGCGCGTTATTTGATTTAATTAAGGCATCAATCGTACGGACAAGATCGGAGGCGTTAGCATTTTTCAGCTCAACCACTTGAATGTTTTTATCGCCAATTTTGTCAACGCGGCGAATAATTTCCACCAGCTTATTGACCGTATCGGCGCGGCCAGTAATCAAGATGATATTGGAAGGCTCATAATGAACCACATTACCGGCTCCAGCATTATCGATTAGCTGGCGCAAAATGGGAGACAGTTCTCGAACAGAAACATTGTGTACGGTGACGACACGAGTAATCACTTCATCGCTAAATTTAGCTTTATCGTTACCGACTAAAACCGGAACAGAAGCCGTTTTGGCATCTTTAGCTTTGATCACCTTTACCACGCCATCCGGCAATGTCACGGCAGCGAAGCCATATGTCTCTAAGACATTAAGAAATAGGCTGTAGTACTGCTTCTCATTCAGTGGGTCATAACTTCTGACGTCAATCTTGCCACGAACAGAAGGATCTATAATGATGGTTTTACCGAGATTACGTCCAACGCTATCTATAAATTCTTGAATATCTGTACCTTTGAAGTTAACACTGAACTCATTAGCAAATGCCATCGTCGGCACTGCGAGTAAGCTTAGTATTAGCAACCATGTACCCTTGTTAAGCCAATGCTTCACTTTTCACTCCTCTACCTGCGTGAAACCCGCACAGGCCCTACATATTAATGTTGACGTCACGTTGCTGCCCATCTCGTTCTATAGTTAGGTTTAGCTTATGATCTTTGAGTACCCCTTGGAAAACCTTCTCCAAACTCGCTGGATTTGTGAGCTCATGTCCATTTATCTTGGTGGCGATGTCGCCACTTTTGAGTCCCAAAGAAGTAAAGAGTTCCGGACTTGCTCCTGGAGAAATGCGATACCCGACAGATTTGCCATTTCGACTCACTGGGGAAAATCTAACATATTGAAGAATCGTTCTTGGTTGTTCTGCTATTTTTGCTAGAAGCGCCTGCCTTTTGATCTCAGGCATATTGCTGTCATTAATCGGGAAAATAGGCTTGATCGCTGTATCAGAAAGCTTTGAATATTTCATACCTTTGAGCATTAAGGTCTCATCACGACCATTATTATCGATAATGACACGATCGATGAGTACTGCTTTTAATTTCGCCCGAGTACCTTTAATGACATCGTTAATTCCATAAGTGGCTTGCTGGCCTTGATTGGCAATAACCGCTACGCCTCGATTCGGCACGGAGCTAGCGACTGTTCCTACTAACGTAAGATTGAGTGTGGTCTTTGGAGCATTTTGCACAACTTGTGTGACAACAGGTGTGTCTTTTTTGACATATACACCAAACAAGTGGCTTTGTTCTAATTTGGATAAGTCTAGAGATTGGTGAGTATTCGATGACTGGTTGACCGATGGCGGTGTCCAGCGAGCGACCTGAGACGAACCATCCACTGCCATCCAAACTCCGTCGCCTAATGTCCAAGCAGAAACGATAAGAAGCCAAACCGTTAAAATAACGCTTAGCTTTTGCTGCAAGTCGAAACTGTTTTCATTGAAAAAATTCAACCAAAAATCTGGTTTTGACAACGTACTAAAGTCAATGCCTTTCACTAATATCCCTTAAATTCACCTTACTAAGTAGTGGCTACATGGCATCCTATTTACCGTAGGAGCGCCCAAATATAGCATAGCGCAACGCTTATGCATCATATATGTATGAATATTTATATGCCATCTTGAAAATTAGGTAATGGAGCACCATTGTTACCATTAGTTGTTGATAAAATTCACTAGTAATAAAGTAAGTTTACGCATATGAGTACTCATTCGGAGGCAGTTCGGCTTGACAAGTGGTTGTGGGCCGCACGGTTCTACAAAACGCGATCTATAGCGCGAACTATGGTCGATGGTGGCAAAGTCCATTACAATGGCCAACGCAGTAAGCCTAGTAAAATAGTTGAACTAGGCGCTGTTATCAGTCTAAGACAGGGATATGACGAAAAAGTTGTCGTGATCGAAAAAATTTCCGATCAACGTCGCGGTGCACCAGAGGCTCAAACCTTGTATACGGAAACGAATGAGAGCATTCAAAAGCGCGAAGACAATGCGTTGAAACGTAAACTCAACGCGCATAGCCCAAGCCCCGAAAAACGTCCCGACAAAAAACAACGTCGCGACATTATCAAATTTAAACATCAATAAGCTGGAGTTTTCCCAATGGCAAACAACGTGTTAAATCGCTACCTATTCGACGATCTATCGGTACGCGGAGAACTGGTACAGTTAGATAGCGTGTACCAACAAATGTTGTCGAGTAAAGAGTACCCAGCTCCAATTCAAAAATTGCTTGGTGAACTTTTAGTCGCAACCACATTATTAACCGCGACCATCAAATTTGAAGGTTCAATCACGCTTCAACTTCAAGGTGACGGCCCGGTTTCTCTAGCCGTTATTAATGGCAACAATGAGCAGCAAGTCCGTGGCATTGCGCGTTGGGAAGGTGATATTGCTGCCGATGCCGACCTACACACTCTGTTAGGCAAAGGCCACTTAGTCATTACTATCGAACCTAAGCAAGGTGAACGCTATCAAGGTATCGTAGGGTTGGAGGGTGATAATCTCGCTCAAATCATCGAAGACTACTTTGAGCGCTCTGAACAGCTTAAGACTCGCTTATGGATTCGTGTTGGCGAAATGGAAGGTGCTCATCACGCGGCGGGTATGCTTTTACAGGTAATGCCAGATGGCACTGGTTCTGAGAATGATTTTGAACATTTAGAACAGTTGACTGAAACTGTCAAAGATTCAGAGCTATTTTCACTCGAAGCGCACGAATTACTTTATCGTTTATACAATCAAGAAACAGTGCAGCTTTTCGCTCCACAAAATGTCGAATTTAAATGCGGCTGCTCTAGAGAACGAAGTGCCTCGGCAATCCTAACCCTAGATAAAAACGAAGTTGAAGATATTTTGTCAACGGAAGGGGCGATTTCGCTACATTGTGATTACTGTGGTTCAAGCTATAAATTTGAACCGTCAGATGTCGCAGAGCTCTATTCCAACGCATCAAACGGTGGCAACACACTGCATTAATTCTCTTCAATAATAAAACCTGTAATTAAGTCATCAAAAGGTCAGTACATTACTGGCCTTTTTGTGATCAAAACCGTTCTTTATACCCACCATTCGGTAAGAAAGTAACTTGTTAATTTATTTTTATAAATAAGTTACTTTGCCCTAGCGCCAACTAATAACTAAGGGATACACTAGTAATTCCAATGCATAACGAACACTGGCGAAATCATGAGTAATTTATGAACTAACTCCCTGTTTTCCACCAGCCTCG
This sequence comes from Vibrio sp. A37, assembly GCF_059777565.1. Classification (NCBI taxonomy): domain Bacteria; kingdom Pseudomonadati; phylum Pseudomonadota; class Gammaproteobacteria; order Vibrionales; family Vibrionaceae; genus Vibrio; species Vibrio sp. A37. The sequence continues at coordinate 355,199 of NZ_JBLNLI010000005.1, forward strand.
TTGGTAGCATAGTGAACAAAATATTATAAAAACCTTACAAGAACCCTACAAAATATCCATATAAAGGAGCACCTATGACCGTTATGGAACATACGCAGGCTGCAACCATTGATTTAACAAAACACGGAATAGTCGGCGTGACTGAGGTACTTCGCAACCCTAGCTATGAAACGCTATTTGCTGAAGAAACTCGATCTGACTTAGAAGGTTACGAAAAAGGAATTGTAACCGAGTTAGGTGCCGTTGCTGTCGATACTGGTATTTTTACCGGCCGTTCCCCAAAAGATAAATATATCGTCAAAGACGATACGACTCGTGATACCTTGTGGTGGTCTGATCAAGGTAAAAACGACAACAAGCCCATTACTACTGAAACTTGGAATGAACTAAAGTCATTAGTTACAAACCAACTTGCTGGTAAACGTTTATTTGTAATCGACGGGTATTGCGGGGCAAACCCTGATTCTCGTCTTAGTGTGCGTATAATCACCGAGGTCGCTTGGCAAGCACACTTCGTCAAAAACATGTTTATTCGCCCAACCGAACAAGAGCTTGAGACATTTGAGCCAGATTTCGTGGTTATGAATGGTGCAAGGGCAACAAACCCGAATTGGCAAGCTCAAGGCTTAAACTCAGAAAACTTTATTGCTTTCAACCTCACTGAGCGCACGCAAATTATTGGCGGGACTTGGTACGGCGGTGAAATGAAAAAAGGTATGTTCTCGGTCATGAACTACCTTTTACCGTTACAAGGCATCGCGTCGATGCACTGTTCCGCCAATGTTGGCGAAAAAGGTGATGTGGCTATCTTCTTCGGTCTGTCAGGCACAGGAAAAACAACTCTCTCTACCGATCCTAAGCGCGAGCTAATCGGTGACGATGAGCATGGGTGGGACGATGATGGTATATTCAATTTTGAAGGTGGCTGCTACGCCAAAACCATTCGCCTGTCGAAAGAAGCCGAACCCGATATTTTCAATGCTATTCGTCGAGATGCACTATTAGAAAATGTCACCGTGGAACCTAATGGCAAAATCGATTTCGATGACGGTTCGAAAACCGAAAATACACGCGTATCTTACCCGCTTTACCACATCGAGAACATTGTTAAGCCAGTCTCTAAAGCTGGACATGCTAAGAAAGTTATTTTCTTAACAGCTGATGCGTTTGGCGTTTTACCTCCGGTTTCAAAACTGACACCTGAACAAACCAAGTATCACTTCTTGTCTGGGTTCACGGCGAAGCTTGCTGGCACTGAACGCGGCATTACCGAGCCGACTCCGACTTTCTCAGCAGCATTTGGCGCAGCATTTTTATCGCTTCATCCAACTCAATACGCAGAGGTGCTGGTGAAAAGAATGGAAGCAGCTGGCGCTGAGGCTTATCTGGTGAACACGGGGTGGAACGGCACTGGTAAACGTATCTCTATTAAAGATACTCGTGGCATCATTGACGCGATCCTGGATGGCTCTATTGATCACGCACCAACCAAGCAAATTCCAATCTTTAAGTTGCAGGTGCCAACTGAGCTGCATGATGTTGATCCAAACATTTTAGACCCACGTGATACCTACCCAGAACAGAAGCAATGGACTGAAAAAGCGGAGAACTTAGCTTCTCGCTTTATCAATAACTTTGCTCAGTATACGGACAATGACGAAGGTAAATCTCTGGTTGCAGCAGGCCCGCAACTCGACTAAAACCCTAGATATTTGATTACTAAGGATCCAAGCCCCTAAAAATAGGGGCTTTTTATTGCCACATGAGTCAATTTGTTTCAAGCTATAGCCATTAGAAAATAACTTTGGCGTCAGGTTGAATGAGAAAGCTCGGTAAAATCGTTATTGCATTGGTTTGTTTATTCCTCCTCACCACAGCAATGTTGTACGGCTTATTATTTACTAAATTCGCTACGCCTGTTGTAAATACGCTCATTCACTTCACATTGAGCAAAGACGTCACAGCTAAACATGTGATTTATGACTCACCTTGGCGTTTTGAGTTTGAAGGAGTAACCATCTCTCTCGATCGCGGCAAAGCTTACATTCCCAAAGTCACGATATGGTTAAACCCAGATATTTTACACCAAGGAAAAATTGCTCTAGACAGCGTCCTAGTTGATGGCTTGAGCCTACAAGGAGCATTACCTAACTTCTCATTCAACAAGCATTTTTTCCTATACCAAATTGCCTTCCACAATTTAGATTTTTCCGCCAACGAATTTGTTGCCCGAAACCTAGACTTGCAGATCGATAAGCCAGTATGGACAAAAACCAACACTATACTACCGTATGGCCGCATCCAGCTTTCAGCTGATCAGATTTATTATCAAGGACAAGCGCTCGACAAAGTTTTAATTAACGCCAATTATAAACCTAAAGATAGCACGGTTTACGGCGCCTCTTTTACTTGGCAAGGTGCCTCAGTATCCGGGCAGGCTGAGCAGTATCCCGCTGGCTGGTCGCTGGTCAATTTAACTATCAGTAAACTGAATTTGACTCAATCAGAAGAATCTAAACAACTGCAAACGGTATTTCGCCAATTAACCTCTCATATTAACCACATAAATAGCTTAGACTTGCTCAATAGCACTGTGCAGATCGGCAATTTTACATTCAACAATATCGATGCTTCAGTGGAAGATATTCAAACTCAACAGTCTCTATGGCAGCAGCAGAAAGGATACGTTTCCTTTAACGCAGATAGTATCAATTACAAAGGTTTGCAATTTGTTCAGCCCAGCGCACAACTCTATCTCGCTCCAAACGAAATACAATTGGCTGAATTTGATACCGACTTTGAGCAAGGCCGAATCAAAGCAAGCGCCGACTTCACTCCAACATCGGCAAAATTCTCACTATTGCATGCCAGTGGAATCAAATGGTCAACGGATGCAACGACCGATTTATCGTGGCTAAAAACGACCCTTCCACCATTAAATCAGCTCATTATCCAGCAGATGGATGTAGAAAACTGTCAGTTTATCCAGCTTACTGAGCGGCCATTTTGGCAGCTGTCTGGCTTAAGCTTTGAAGGCACTAACATAGAATTGGTAAAAGATAGACGCTTAGGCCTATGGAATGGTCAGTTCCAAGCGAGCGCTAGCAGTGCCAGCTATGGTGATATGATCGCCTCACAAGCCATTTTAGAGACACACTCTAGCCAAGGGAAATGGTCTTTGGACAGGCTATTTCTTCCGCTAAGAAATGGCTACATTGATGGGAAAGGAATGTGGGACCTGAATGGTAAAGGCGAGCCTTGGTCACTGACGTTAAACGCCGATGGAGTCCCGTTACCGCAAAATGAAGACTGGGCAAATTTACCATTTGAGCTTGATGGCACGCTAGAGCTAAAAGCCGACTTACATGGCTTAGCCAAAAGTAGAGAGCTATTCAATTATTCACTTTCCGGCAGTGTTAACGGAAACTTACGCCACGCGACGCTTTCACAGCACCACCAAAGCGATGGACAAACAAGAAGCCTAGTGTTGCCTCTCGAGGTAGATAACGTGCAGGCGACCTCTGATAGAGGCCGAATCACCATTACTAGCAATGAGATAACTGGGCCGGATATTAGTGGACAATTGGGCGCAGCAATAGATCTGACCACACCGAGTAACGACCAAGCTAAGCTGACCATAAAGCAAAAATGTGAACAAAATGAGCTCAACCTTATTACAGGTGAAATAACGACTCAGTCAACCTGTAAAAAAGCTGACAGCAAAAAGAAATCTAAGGCTTAAAAGTCTCTAGAAATACATCTACTCTCATTCTTGTTCAGCGGGGTCAATTTGGCTGTTAGGCAATATCATGTAAGTACCGACAAAATCTACCGCAGGAGTGTCTCCACTGAAGATAGTTACATGAATCACTACCCTTGCTTTTCGGCCTGAAGCTAACCTGTCTAAATCTCCACTAATTCCATCTAGAGAAGTGGACGCAACAGGCAGATGCTCGACAGGCAAGCGGTATCGAATCCGACTGTCTGCTAGAACGATGTCTCCCGAAAGGTTACGCTCTTTCATTAATAGCCAAGTCATCCCCCAACCTGTAAGCGTAGCTAAGGTAAAAGCAGAACCTGCAAACATAGTGTTATGTGGGTTAAGGTTTGGATTTAGCTGGGCTGAGCACTCAAATTGATAACCGTTATATTGGTTAATTTTAATGCCCATTTTGTCACTAATTGGGATCTGTTTTTCCCAGCGTTGTTGCAACTCACTGCACCACTCTGGCTTTCTTAATACATCTGCCATTGGATCGAGGTGTTTCACCATCTGTTGGTGACGAACAGGTCCACGCTGGTCATTTAATTCCCCGCGAGTTTCAAACCCGTTCTTTTGATAAAACGGAATCGCGTCTTCTCGAGCATTACAAACCAGCCTCTTGGCTCCTTCTTGCCGAGCTAAAGACTCTAGCGCAACCAGAACCAGCGATCCCATTCCTTTACCTTGACGACCACTTTTTACCGCCATAAAGCGGATTTGTCCTTCATGATCTGGGGTAATGTATAAACGCCCAATCGCGATGGGTTTGCCGCGGCCATCGACTATCATGCGATGGTGGCTAACCATATCGTATTCGTCTCGCTCCGAGCCTAGAGGCATTTGCCATGGCTCGCGAAGCATTTGCCAGCGAAAGTGATAATACTTATTTAGCTGATTGTCTGTTGTTGGCGTAATCAGTTTAAACATTCATTTTTCTCAACATTTTATAATCTACTTGCCGTCGGCAATTGTGAATCGCACACTAGTTTAGGCTGAATTAGTTAGACTTGTAACCAAAAGGTCACTGGCCCATCGTTAACCAGCGAGACTTTCATATCGGCAGCAAAGCGACCTCGTTCGGTACCAATGACCGTTTCACAATGGTCACAAAAAGATAGGTAAAGCTCTTCAGCTTTCTCTGGACTGGCCCCTCGAGAAAACCCTGCTCTCGTTCCTTTCTTTGTATCAGCAGGTAGTGTGAACTGAGACACCACTAGAAGTTTTCCATCGACTTGCTTAACGTTTAAATTCATTTTCCCATCAGAATCTTCAAATACACGATAAGTAGATACGCGTTCCATCAACCTTTTCGCTTTTGCATCGTCATCATCTTTTTCTACCCCAAGCAGCACAAGTAGACCTTTGTCTATTTCGCCGACCACGTCATCACCGACCCTAACGGCTGCTTCACTTACTCTTTGTATCAGGGCTATCACTTGCTTTTCCTTCGATGCTATTTGCTGATTGTGACACAAAGTCTATCACGTTGGGTTTTAAGCTCCAGTTCTCATGCTCACCTAGAGCGGCCGTGATTTCGGCTCCGATTAAAACAATGAACCAGCTTAAATATACCCAAATAAACAAAATTGGAATAGCTGCCAAAGCGCCATATATCAATTGATAGGAAGGAAAGTGAGTAATGTATAAAGTAAACAGCTTTTTGCTCAATTCAAACAATACTGCAGCAGAAAAAGCGCCTGCCATAGCATGAGAAAGACGTACTTTAGTGTTTGGTACTAAAATATATAGCCCAGCAAACGTAAAAAATGACAACAGAAATGGTAGCCATTTCAGTACTAAATTATACATTCCTGTAATGGTGTCGTAATCTAAGATTTTCAGTGACACGACATAAGACGATATCGCGATGCTCGTTCCCGCCAAAATCGGTCCAAGAGTGAGAACCATCCAATACATCGAAAAAGAGTAAACCGCGCGACGCTTATTTTTTACACGCCAAATATAATTTAAATTCTTATCAATATTCGCAATCAAAGCGATAGCTGCGACGAAAAGCACGCCACTACCTACTGCGGTCATTTTGCCCGTGTTGGCAATGAACTCGGTTAGGGCTTGCCGAACGGCTTCACCAGCGGTCGGTACAAAGTTGGTAATGATGAAATCTTGAATAGTATCGCCGACATTTGAAAAAGACGATACTGAAGAAAGCACAGACAAAAGAACGGTAAGCATAGGCACGATGGAGAGCAAAGAAATGTAAGCGAGATATCCAGCGCTTACATTCACTCTATCATGCTTAATCCTATTGAATAGATAACGAGCAAAACCTTTTGCTTCAATAAGAAAGTTATCGACTTTCAACTGGCTATCCCTAGGGCCTATCGACCTCACTAACATGCAGAACTCTGTTTAGTGTAACAAATGGTCGACAGATATTACCCTTCAATGCATCAATGTCATTAGATTTTCATCAACAAGTCAGATGGAAAACCTTTCCTTAGAAACTCTAATGATAGTCTGGCAACGCTTTATAATAGTCTTTTTCATACGCTAACGAGCCCCACAACGCATGGGCTTTGGCCCGACTGATGGTCTCATTATCGACATTTTTCTCTTTCAATGAATCATTGGCGGGATCATATATGTAAGTAGCGGGCAATTTATCTGGACGTATCACCACCAATTCATTTTTTGCATTTAACCAACCAAAATTGCGATCCCTTTGCATCAAAGCCCGTTGCTTGCTTAAAGGAACCGATTTGGTCAGGTCATGGCCAATCATCGGCGTATATCCACTCACACCCGCTAATGACAATAGTGTTGGCGACATATCTATTTGACTCACTAACCTATTATCTTTATGAGGTGAAATAGACTTTCCTAAAATAATCGCTGGAATATGAAAATGCCCAACAGGTACAGGTAAAGAACCTGTTGCTCTCGAGTCGTGGTCAGCAATGACCAAAAATATAGTATCATCCCAATACGTTGACTTTTTAGCCTTTTCGATAAATTTACCGACAGCGTAGTCTGCATACTTAACGGCATTTTCTAACGTCGCGTCAGGTGAATTATAGTGCTCTATTGTCCCTTCTGGATACTCATACGGGGTATGATTTGACGATGTAAAAACAAGGCTAAAAAATGGTTGGCCTTTCTCATTTAACTTAGTGAACTCTTGATCTGCTTTGTTATATAAATCTTCATCGGATGCTCCCCATGAGCCCACAAATTTTGGCGAGTCAAAAGTAGGTAAGTCCTTTATATCAGTGAACCCATTGCCCAAAAAGAAACTCTTCATATTATCGAAATGACTTTCACCACCATAAACAAACTGAGTCACATACCCTTTTGATTTGAGTAGATCAGCAATAGTAAAAAAATCCGTTTGGCTTTTACCGAGTTTTACGACTGCACGAGATGGCGTTGGCGTGAAGCCGGTAATCACAGCCTCAATTCCACGCACAGAGCGAGTTCCTGTTGAATACAAATTGGTAAATGCCCACCCTTCATCCATCAGCTGATCTAAATTGGGTGATGTATCAATACCGCCGAGGCTTTTCACATATCGAGCACCATGGCTTTCCATCAAAACCACGACAATATTCTTCGGCTTACTTTGGACAGGAGATTGGTGGTAGGTTAGCGTAGGTTGAGAGGTCGACTTAAATTTATCTCCACCCACATTCATTGAACTTCTAACTAGATCAATTACTTCTTGAGCCGGCATACTAGGATAAAAATCAAAAGCACTTTTTTCAGAGCTCATTTGTTTCGCGGCGAATATCATTGAGTACGATGAATTTAAAATTAGGTCATTCACCATGGGGTCACTTGAATAAGCTACTAAAGCAGGGTTCAAAGGACGGTGTCCTAAGGTAGAGCGAGCGCCCATAACACCAATAGCGACAACAAGAACAGCAAGTATTGGTCGCCAATACCATTTTTGATAATGTAAGTTACTGACCAAAGAGCGAGTCCAGCGCCAACCTATAAATACAGTCAATACCGTCGCTAAAGTCGAAATAAACAGCTCTAGCTTATAGCCCGTCCAAAGCATGCTGAATACTTCTTTAGGGTAAATGAGGTATTCGATGAAATTACGGTTGGGTCTGAGATCGTATTGCAAAATAAATGGCGGTGTAGTGACTTCCATATAAACCACCAGCCACAATCCAGCGGTAATCCATATTCGCAATAACCAATTCCAGACTTTACCAATTAGATTGTCGAAAGATAGCAAAGTAGTTAAAAGTGCGGGAAGAATTAGCAGGTAACACACAGAAGAAATGTCTATTCTCACTCCTCTGCTCAGCACTGTTAGCCAATCATCAAAGCTGGGCAGCCTATCATACATCCATATCGCCAAACCTAGCCTAGAAAAGCTAAAAATGATCAAAATTACCAATGCCGATATGACAATAGGATAGAGAACACCTAGTCTCTTTTTTAGTATATTCATTTCAGTCCCTTGAAAAGTGGATGCTGCAAACAATACAAATTAATACCGAATTGCTAACGAACACTTAAATACATTCAAATCATCGCTTCTACAGACTGCCTCTAGCGTGAGTTAAACTCAATTTCTACATTCGAAATCTTGACTGCACTCTTGTTTCTAATAAAAAAACGGACTGAAACTCCATATCCAAGATATATTTCTCATACCCCAATTTAGCCCCTACTCCCTTAAGGTCATGGAATGAAAAGACTTTTCCTTATAGTGATAGTTGTCATCGCTTTAGGTATATATGGATTAAATAAATACGTTGAAATCCAACTCGACAAAGTGGCACATATTGGAGCATACAACAACTGTAATAAAATATGGTCTGCCAGAGGCTTATACTCAAATAGAAGTACAGAAAACACGATAGAAAGCTTCCAGAGAGCTTTCAATGCTGGAGCTCAAGGTGCAGAAGTTGATTTCTTTTATGATCCAGGAGCAAATACATTTTACGTGACACATGATGATATTGTACGCAATCCTGACGGCTCAATAGAAGATCCTGATGCACTGAGGCTGGAACAGCTTCTTTCGCATTTTGGCAATCAATATTATTGGTGGCTAGACTACAAAAACTTAGGCCGAATTACTGATGAGCAAACTCAAGCTGCAATTCAGCGGCTTCAAGTAATTATGGACAAAAACCTAGGTCTAAAAGAAAAGGTGTATATTGAAGGTTCTAACCCATTGATGGTAAGCGAGTACACCAGAGCAGGCTTTAAAACGATACTGGCGCTAGATTTGCTGCCCGCTAGTAATCCTCTTTCAGAATATTTGGTGAATCTATACAAAATTGCTTATTATTTTTCAGATATCACTGTTGTGGCTAGCCGTGCGACACATCGAGTAAACCCAGAAAACCCCAAATATACCACTCGTATACAAGAGCAATTTTCAAACATTCCTATGTTCTTATTTCATACTCCAGATGATCCAGAATATTTACAAGAATTAATCTCAGACCCTTTAGTTAGGGTTATTTTGGTTGGTGCTGGCCAGAGCATCGATAGGTTTAATATTAGCAACTGTTCCAAAAAAGCTTCAACGAACAACTAACCTCTCACCCCATAAACAAAACCCCCTAAGCGGATTAGCTTAGGGGGTTTCTTTTTTTAGGATACTATTTAGCGATTTATTTCGCAGAGCGACTCGCACGCTTGCGATCGTTTTCCGTTAGATGCTTTTTACGAATACGGATGTTTTCTGGTGTCACTTCCACTAGCTCATCATCATCAATAAACTCAAGCGCCTGCTCTAGCGTGTATTTGATGGCTGGAGTCAGTACCTGTGCATCATCTGTACCCGATGCACGAACGTTAGTTAGTTGCTTACCTTTCAGGCAGTTTACTGTTAAATCGTTTGAGCGGTTGTGAATGCCGATGATTTGGCCTTCATACACTTCATCAGCGTGCTCTGTAAACAAGCGACCGCGTTCTTGCAAGTTAAATAGAGCGTATGTAAGTGCTTTACCTGTCGCATTAGAAATCAGTACGCCATTGATACGCTGACCAATTTCACCACCTTTGTGCGGGCCGTAATGATCAAATGTGTGGTAAAGAAGACCAGAACCAGACGTAAGAGTCATAAATTCTGTCTGGAAGCCAATCAAGCCACGCGAAGGCATCATAAAGTCCATACGTACGCGACCTTTACCGTCAGGTGCCATATCTGTAAGCTCACCTTTACGTAGACCGATGTTCTCCATAATGCCACCTTGATGCTCTTCGACAACATCAATAGTTACGGTTTCGTACGGTTCCATCAGCTGACCATCTTCTTCTTTGATGATTACCTCTGGGCGAGATACTGCCAGCTCGAAACCTTCACGACGCATGTTTTCAATCAGGATAGAAAGGTGCAATTCACCACGACCAGAAACACGGAACTTATCTGGATCGTCAGTCTGCTCAACGCGAAGTGCTACGTTGTGTACCAACTCTTTTTCCAAACGCTCAAGGATATTACGTGAAGTCACGAACTTACCTTCTTTACCAGCAAACGGAGAAGTGTTTACTTGGAAAGTCATTGTCACGGTAGGCTCATCAACCGAAAGTGGAGTCATTGCTTCAACATTGTTCTGATCACAAATAGTGTCAGAAATCTTTAGCTCACCCAGACCAGTGATCGCGATAATATCACCAGCGTTTGCTTGCTCAACTTCATGACGCTCTAAGCCTAAATAGCCAAGTACTGTACCAACTTTACCATTACGCTTGCTGCCATCGGCACTGACAATCGTCACTTGTTGGTTTGGAGAAACCGTACCGCGTGTCACACGCGCCACACCGATAACACCAACATAAGAGCTGTAGTCTAGTTGAGAGATTTGCATTTGTAGTGAACCTTCAACGTCCACTTTTGGCGCTTCTACAGTATCAACAACAGCTTGGAACAACGGTTCCATGTCTTCACCAACAACGCCTTCTTCTAAGCTTGCCCAGCCATTTAGCGCAGAAGCATAAACAACTTGGAAGTCTAGCTGGTCGTCAGAAGCGCCCAAGTTATCGAACAAGTCAAAGACTTGGTCCATAACCCAATCAGGACGCGCGCCTGGACGGTCAATTTTGTTGATAACGACAATCGGCTTTAAGCCATGCGCAAAGGCTTTTTGTGTCACGAAACGAGTTTGTGGCATTGGGCCATCTACTGCATCAACAATAAGCAATACAGAGTCAACCATCGACATGATACGTTCAACTTCACCACCGAAGTCCGCGTGTCCAGGAGTGTCAACGATGTTAATACGATAATCGTTCCAGTTGATCGCAGTGTTCTTCGCGAGAATGGTAATACCACGCTCTTTTTCAATGTCATTCGAGTCCATGACTCGCTCTTCAGCTTCACCGCGAGACTCTAAGGTGCCCGATTGCTGTAGTAGCTTATCAACCAAGGTTGTTTTGCCGTGGTCAACGTGAGCAATAATCGCGATATTTCTTAACTTATCAATCTGTGGAGTGGCCATGGATTTCGATTCACTTTATAAAAGAAGTAAGCTTTCTTACTGACTATCAGTTGAAGTTTACGTTCTTGATTAAAAAAACGGCCATAATGTACCAGATTTTGACGAAAAACCCAGAAATATGTGATCTAACACGTTACATTTCATCATCAATCACGGCTGACCCAACAGTTTTCAAACTCTCTTTCGTATTGCCGTTGATCGTATTGACATCAAATAGAAAGAAAGGCTGAATATCATACTAGTCGCTATTCACCTTGGTGCAAAAACATATCAATTTGCACCATCTTGAACAAATTACGCACCAACTTAGTGCGTTAGAATGCACCACAAAAATAATATCTTTATAACTATTTGAATATATTGATTATATTTTTTGGCATGGTTTTAGCTAACGTTGGAGTCAGCATCGATTAATCTCATTAAAACATTAATCAATGCTAGATTTTTTATTCTAGCTTAAACCGCTTTAACAACACTGGAGGTTATCCAAGATGTCAGTAGAAAATGTTCTATCGCTTATCCAAGAGAACGAAGTCAAGTTTGTTGATCTACGCTTCACAGATACAAAAGGTAAAGAGCAGCATATCTCAATTCCTGCTCACCAAATCGATGCAGACTTCTTCGAAGAAGGTAAGATGTTCGATGGTTCTTCTGTTGCTGGCTGGAAAGGCATCAATGAGTCAGACATGGTTATGATGCCTGATGCTTCTTCTGCGGTACTTGACCCATTTACAGAAGACGCAACGCTAAACATTCGTTGTGATATTCTAGAACCATCTACAATGCAAGGTTACGATCGTGATCCTCGCTCTATCGCAAAACGTGCTGAAGACTATATGCGTTCAACAGGTATTGCTGATTCTGTATTCATCGGTCCTGAGCCAGAGTTCTTCTTATTTGATGATGTGAAGTTCTCAACAGACATGTCAGGCTCTTTCTACAAAATTGATGATGTAGAAGCGACTTGGAACTCAGGTGCAGACTTCGAAGAAGGCAACAAAGGTCACCGTCCAGGAGTTAAAGGTGGTTACTTCCCAGTAGCACCAGTTGATTCTTCACAAGACATCCGCTCTGCAATGTGTCTTGTAATGGAAGAAATGGGACTAGTAGTTGAAGCTCACCACCACGAAGTTGCAACTGCTGGTCAAAACGAGATCGCAACTCGCTTTAACACGCTTACAAACAAAGCTGATGAACTACAAATCTACAAGTATGTTGTTCACAACGTTGCACACGCATTTGGTAAAACAGCGACATTTATGCCAAAACCATTGGTTGGCGACAACGGTAGCGGTATGCACGTACACCAATCTCTAGCAAAAGACGGTGTTAACCTGTTTGCTGGCGACAAATACGGCGGCCTATCTGAAACGGCTCTTTACTACATCGGCGGTATCATCAAGCACGCTCGTGCAATCAACGCATTTGCAAACGCTGCAACAAACTCGTACAAGCGCCTTGTTCCTGGTTTTGAAGCACCTGTTATGCTTGCTTACTCTGCACGTAACCGTTCTGCTTCTATCCGTATTCCTGTAGTACCAACACCTAAAGCACGTCGCATAGAAGTTCGTTTTGGCGATCCAACTGCGAACCCATATCTATGCTTTGCTGCAATGCTTATGGCTGGTCTTGACGGAATCAAGAACAAGCTTCACCCAGGCGATGCAATGGATAAAGATCTTTACGATCTACCAGCAGAAGAAGCAGCTGAAATCCCAACAGTGGCTTACTCACTAAAAGAAGCGCTAAAGTCACTCGATGCTGACCGCGAGTTCTTGACGGCTGGTGGTGTATTCTCTGATGACTTCATCAACTCTTACATCGAGCTAAAAGAACAAGATGTAGAACGCGTAAACATGACCACTCACCCAGTTGAGTTTGAATTGTACTACTCTGTATAATTTTTAATTAGTCACACTAGTTTCTAGCCCACCTTTCTTAGGTGGGTTTTTTTGTGCTCGAACCATCACAACACACCATTAAGCATTTGAAATTAATACAAATAAATAAAACTTCCCCATCTAAATCGGCAAGAAAATTGCATCATTTAAACCATATAAGTGCAACCATATGATTATTTGAATCACTGCCCGTATTCAGGGCAAAGTCCAGAAAAATTCATTGGGTTCTACGTATAAATGCCCCATACTGGAGATAATTGGCGCACCAATGTGGTGCAAAAATAATTAGTATTAAATAGAGGATGAGTTTGTGAAAGATGACCTTAATAGCACGATTCTTAATAACGTCGTCACAGCCATGCTCATGCTTAATGAGTCTTTAGAAGTTCGCTATGCTAACCCCGCCGCAGAGCAACTATTCTCACAAAGTTCCAAACGTATTGTTGATCAGCCTTTATCAAACTTAATTCAGCATGCATCAATGGACTTAGCCTTGCTATCTCAGCCGCTACAAAGTGGCCAAAGCATTACTGATAGTGACGTGACGTTTGTTGTTGATGGCAAACCACTGATGCTTGAAGTAACAGTTAGTCCAATGTCTTGGGAAAAAGAAGTCTTACTATTGGTTGAAATGAGAAAAATCGGCCAACAGCGACGTCTTAGTCAGGAATTGAATCAACACGCGCAGCAACAAGCGGCTAAGTTGTTGGTCAGAGGGCTCGCTCATGAAATTAAGAACCCTCTAGGCGGTTTACGCGGGGCAGCGCAGCTTCTTCAACGAATGCTCCCTGATCAAAGCCTAACTGAATATACCCAGATCATCATTGAGCAAGCTGATAGGTTGCGAAGCCTTGTAGACCGTCTTCTAGGACCGCAGAGGCCAGGTGTCAGAAAACAAGAAAACCTTCACTTGGTACTTGAAAAAATTCGACAACTCATAGAGTTGGAACTGGGCAATCAAGTCGTGATCGAAAGAGATTACGATCCTAGCCTACCAGATATAGTGATGGACACCGATCAAATAGAGCAAGCGCTGCTCAACATCATTAGCAATGCGGGTCAGATATTATCAAATCAAGCACAGGGCAAAATTGTCATTCGCACCAGAACAGTGCATCAGGCCAATATTCATGGTCAAAGACATAAATTAGCGGCACGTATTGAAATTATTGATAACGGGCCGGGTATCCCAACAGATTTACAAGACACGCTTTTCTACCCAATGGTCAGTGGTAGAGAAGGCGGTACAGGTTTAGGGCTGTCAATTTCACAGAACTTAATTGATCAGCACAAAGGTAAAATAGATGTGGAAAGTTGGCCTGGTAGAACGACATTTACGATTTACCTACCAATTTAGCCCAATGCTAGAGCTAGCATTAAGGAATCAAAGTTATGAGTAAAGGATATGTGTGGGTTGTGGATGACGACAGTTCTATCCGCTGGGTGATGGAAAAAACCCTCTCCTCTGCCAACATTAAATGTGAAACGTTTTCTGATGCTGAGAGCGTCTTGCTGGCGTTGGAACGAGAAACACCAGATGTACTGGTTTCGGATATCCGAATGCCCGGTATTGATGGCATCGAGCTGCTGAACCAAATACAACAACGTTCACCTGATCTCCCCGTCATCATCATGACCGCCCATTCAGACCTAGATGCAGCGGTTAACGCTTATCAAAAAGGCGCATTTGAGTATTTACCTAAACCGTTTGACGTTGATGAGACACTCACACTAGTGGAACGTGCAATATCTCATAGCTATGAGCAAAGACGTGGCCAATCCATCGATGAGAACCTACCGCAAGACACACCAGAGATCATCGGTGAAGCGCCAGCAATGCAAGAAGTATTTCGTGCTATCGGCCGACTCTCTCGCTCCTCTATTTCGGTGCTTATTAACGGCGAATCAGGAACAGGTAAAGAGCTTGTTGCCCAAGCTCTTCATCGCCACAGCCCAAGAGCTAAACAGCCATTTATTGCCCTAAATATGGCAGCTATTCCCAAAGACTTGATTGAATCTGAATTATTCGGCCATGAAAAAGGGGCATTCACCGGAGCGAATAGTGTTCGGCAAGGTCGCTTTGAACAAGCCAACGGAGGAACGCTATTTCTCGATGAAATCGGTGACATGCCACTAGATATTCAGACTCGCTTACTAAGAGTATTATCAGACGGGCAGTTCTATCGCGTTGGTGGCCACTCAGCTATCAAAGTAGACGTTCGAATCGTTGCTGCGACCCACCAAGATTTAGAAAAACTGGTACAACAAGGCGACTTCCGTGAAGACTTGTTCCACCGCTTAAATGTTATTCGCATTCAGATACCAGCACTAAGAGAGAGAAGGCAAGATATAGAAAAGCTCACGTTGCACTTTTTGGCTATGGCAGCAGAGGAGCTGGGTGTCGATATTAAAACCCTCCACCCAGCCACTGTTGATATTCTTAATAAGTTGCAATGGCCTGGCAACGTTCGTCAGCTTGAAAATATTTGTCGTTGGCTTACGGTCATGGCAAGCGGTAGCGAAATTTTACCGAGAGATCTTCCAACTGAGCTGCTCGAAGAAAAGCCAAGTCACTCATTTTCGACTGAAATGACTTGGCAAGACCAGCTTTCCAGCTGGGCTACTCAGGCATTGAGCTCTGGAGAAACAGATCTCCTCTCTTATGCGCTACCTGAATTTGAACGTATCCTATTGGAAGCGGCACTCACTCATACCAATGGGCACAAGCAAGATGCAGCAAAAGTGTTAGGTTGGGGGAGAAACACACTCACTCGTAAGCTTAAAGAGCTGTATTAATTCTGCAATCCGTCACCCTAGTTGCTCGCTATGGTGACGAGTAAAAACAACCAATTTCAGTCAACAAATTTAGTTACTAACATCCAATAACCGGTAAAAATTTGTTGATTCAAAAAGATTATCTACTGACACCCTTATCATTGCTTTTTATACTATTGCAAAATGGGAAACCGGAAAAAGACTATGATAACCAAATCGCTTCCTCTTACTGATATTCATCGTCACTTAGATGGCAATATTCGTACCAACACAATTATCGAGTTAGGTCAGAAGTTCTCTGTATCGCTGCCTGCTTATGATCTTGAAGGCCTAACACCTCACGTACAAGTGGTTGAAACTGAGCCTTCATTAGTGGCGTTTCTATCTAAACTCGATTGGGGTGTAGCCGTTTTAGGCGATCTCGACGCCTGCCGTCGCGTCGCTTACGAGAATGTCGAAGATGCTTTGAAAGCTGAGATTGACTATGCTGAGCTTCGTTTTTCTCCTTACTACATGGCCATGAAACACAATCTTCCTATACAAGGTGTGGTTGAAGCAGTCGTTGATGGTGTTCAAGCAGGGGTCAAAGATTTTGGTATAAAAGCCAATCTAATTGGAATTTTAAGTCGCACTTTCGGTCAACAAGCCTGCCAAACCGAGCTAGACGCTATTTTATCTCAAAAGGACCATATCATAGCCGTCGACCTAGCAGGCGATGAAATTGGCCAGCCAGGTAAACTTTTCACGGATCATTTTAAACAAGTAAGAGACTCTGGGCTCAATATTACTGTCCATGCTGGTGAAGCAGAGGGGCCAGAAAGCGTTTGGTTTGCCATTCAAGAGCTAGGGGCAACACGTATTGGCCACGGCACGAATTCTATCCATGACGAGAAGCTGATGGATTTTCTCGCAGAAAATCGTATTGGTATTGAGTCATGCTTAACTTCGAATTTCCAAACAAGCACAGTGGCATCGATTAAAAACCACCCTATCAAACAATTCCTTGAGCACGGTATCCTCGCTAGCTTAAATACCGATGATCCTGCAGTTGAAGGTATTGAGCTTCCACATGAGTATCAAGTAGCAGCTGTGCAAGCGGGACTCACGCAACAACAAATAACCCAAGCACAAATTAACGGATTAGATATTGCTTTCTTGTCCGAACAAGAAAAGCAGCAGCTAAAAGATAAAGTCGCTTCGAGAATATAGCCCTACAGCGCACCCAAAAAATTGTTCCAGGTTAGCTCTATTCTCAGCTTGCTAATTTGGAACAACACCTCCCCTCTAAAGCCTATAAATTCACGGTAAGAACACGCCTCTGTTTATCAATACTTAGTACCTACAACTCTTTTTTAATTAGGTGGTTAGCTCTATTAATCAGAATCTAGACTAATATTACGCATACACAATATAACCCTGACCTATACTCACATTTCTATTGATAAACATTTAAAGGAATAAATGTCTCATGAATAGGCTTAAACTTCGCTTTGTTACTATCCTCCTTGCTTGCTACTCAGCTGCAAGTTTTGCCAGTGAAGACACCGCACAAATAGCAAGTAACCTAGATGTTCTCTGGGTATTAGTCGCGACTGGTTTAGTCTTTTTTATGCAAGCAGGTTTCACCATGCTTGAGTCAGGAATGATCCGAGCGAAGAATAGCTATAATGTTGCGGTCAAAAACATCAGTGACTTTACGGCTGCTGTAATCTCTTTTTGGCTTGTAGGGTTTGCACTTATGTTTGGCCAAAGTGTCAGCGGTTGGTTTGGAAGTGTCACCGATTCAAACATTACTTTTACCCAGCCGATGGACTACGCATTCTTTATCTTCCAATCGACGTTTGTGGGAACCGCAGCGACTATTGTTGCTGGTGCAGTGGCAGAAAGAATGAAATTTAATGCTTACCTGATAATTTCAGTTGCAATTAGCGTCGTAATTTACCCTATTAGTGGCCATTGGATCTGGGGAAGCGCCCTATTAGGTGGAGAGTCTGGATGGCTCGAAGCAAAAGGCTTTATGGATTTCGCTGGTTCAACGGTAGTGCATTCTGTTGGCGGCTGGGTCGCGTTAGCAGGTGTCATCGTGCTCGGAGCTAGAAAAGGGCGCTTCGACGAAAGCGGCAATCCTAGAGACATTCCTGGACACAACTTACTTATCGCTACACTTGGTGTATTTATTTTATGGTTTGGATGGTTTGGATTTAACGGAGGAAGCACTCTCTCTGCCGATGGCTCAATGGCAAAAATTATCGTCAACACTGTGCTAAGCGGTAGCTCAGGCGGCCTAACCGCACTGATTATCTCTGGTCTATTCAATAAAGGGTTAATTCGAGTAGAACATGCGTTAAATGGCATTTTGGGTGGGTTGGTCGCTATCACTGCAGGGTGCGCTTTTGTTGAACCAAATAGTGCCATTGTCATTGGGATCATAGGTGCAGCCATTGTTTACGCCGCTGAAGTCGCACTGCTCCAAACGTTTAAGCTTGATGACCCCGTTGGAGCTATCGCAGTTCATGGAGTTGGAGGCGCATGGGGTACACTTGCTGTTGCACTTTTTGCCCATGAGTCGAGCTTATTGGCAGGAGGAAGATTCGAACAGTTCATGGTACAGCTCACAGGCATCGTATCTGTTTTTGTCTGGTCGTTTGGTATGGGCTTACTGAGCTTCTATTTGCTTCGATTATTTCATGATCTTAGAGTTTCTTCAGACGAAGAAGATCAAGGACTTAATGTTGTCGAACATGGAGCTAAAACGGTTTGGCTAGACACCATGAGAACGATGCAGAATATTGTATCTACAGGTGATTTACGCTCTCGAGCTGAAGTTGAGTTAGCCACTGAAGCTGGCGAAACGGCGATATCATTCAATCAATTGCTGGACCGATTCCACCAAAGCATCTCACTAATGGCAAAATCCTCTGCCGCACTGCATACTGACACTGAAAAACTCGATAAAGTGGTTATCTCAACCAAAAAGCAAACCGCCGAACAAACTGACTCGGTTAGAGATATTTCACAAATCATGTTTCAAATATTGGAGTCAGCTAAAAAGATTACAGAAAGCTCGACGGAAAACGCTGAATCAGCAAGTGCTGCTTCAGAGAAAGTCAACAGCAGTGTCAATCAGATCAAACATTTATCAGACTCAA
Source organism: Vibrio sp. A37 (assembly GCF_059777565.1). Lineage (NCBI taxonomy): Bacteria > Pseudomonadati > Pseudomonadota > Gammaproteobacteria > Vibrionales > Vibrionaceae > Vibrio > Vibrio sp. A37. Next base: position 374,217 of record NZ_JBLNLI010000005.1, read on the forward strand.
TTGAACAACTGTCGCAAGACTTAGATACTGCATCGAAAAAAACGCTTCAAGTATCTGAAAAAACAAACAGTATCAGCGAGATACTTACATTAGTCCAACAAATTGCTGAACAAACAAATCTGTTGGCGTTAAACGCGGCTATTGAATCAGCTCGTGCTGGCGACTTAGGGCGGGGGTTTGCTGTTGTTGCGGAAGAGGTTAGAAACTTGGCGCAAAGAACGCAGAAGGCCACTACCGACATTCAAGAACAAATTGAACAATTACAGCAAATGGCAGGAGAATCCTCTAGAGAAATGCAGGGCTACTCTCAGCAGATGACGGAAAGTTACGATGAATCAAAAGCTGCAATGTCGTCTCTGTACTCTATGATTGACGCCATTGATAGTATTACGAGCCTTAACAAAGCGGTAGAGAGCGCTAGTCAGAGCCAGACAACACTTTCCAGTCAAGCGCATGATTTGTTGGAGCATATCCAGCTTAATGTAGAAGAAAATATTCTTTCCAGCCATCAGCTAGACAACGTTTCCAAATCTCTAAAATCAGACTCTAGCCGCTTCAAAGAGAATGTGTCCAACTACAAAATATAAATGCTCATTTAAGAGCATTTATATTGAATAGAGCTACTTTGCTTTCATTTGGGCACTTCGAGCTAGCCAAACTGGCTTGAGTGACGCTACTGCTGAATGAAGTACGTAGCACCTTTTATCTACGCATAAACCTTTGAGATCGGCTTTTTATCTAGTATAGCTTTCAAAGCATACAACCCAGCTAAGCCATTAACAACACACTCCAAACTTGCTTCTGTAGTGCGGCTATATTTTAAGTGAGTATGATTTCTCCACCACGCTGGTGCGCAACCTAATTCCCACTCTTTCCAAGGTGTTAAGTCAAGTTCGTAACGACTCAAATGGATTGTTGAGTCAATAACATCGGGGTATTCGTTAGCGATTATTGATTCGTATTGGCTAATATCGAAAACATGTGAATCGGGATCAATTTGTCGACACAGCTTCTTTGCTTCAAAGTCTACTTGTTTGCCTATAGACAACAATAATTGACCTAGCTCTTTTGATTGGAAAGAAAAATTCTCTTTTGTAACGTTAGTCCGCATGGAGAAATGAGATAAGCCTTCTTCTATACGACTGGTCACTTCAGAGTCCGAGGTAACATTCGAAGTTAACATTCCTTGTCATCCTTATAAACGATTCCCATATACGTGCTTTTTAAAACGCTCAATTGAAGTGAAGCTAGTGTTACAGGCAGCCCACAATGCAAATCTTCATATACGAGAATAGTAATCCTTATCGTGTATTATATAGAAATCGACTCGTGCATATCCATACATAAGCGTCAAAGAGACGGTATAACTCTCACTATTTACCTTCTAATAACAATCTGTGATTAAGATACGAGCTCCTTTAATTAAAGTACGTGATAAAAAATCACCACGCCTATATACAGCGTGATGATTTCAAATCACTATAAAATTTTGGGATAGAATAGGTTCTATGAGCGCTAGCTTACCACAATCGGCTCTGGTTGACCCGATACTATACGTCGCTTGTCAACATGGTAGTCCGTCGAATAGCGACGCAGTTTACAATCATTACCCTCATTACAACCGCAACTCAAGCAACGTTTTGCCTCATCAATAGCTGCCTGATTGCTGAAACCTTTTTCAACTTCATCAAAACTCAAATGACGCTGTTCGACAGATAACTCAGACACTTTGACACGCATAAACTTCTTCAATAGCTGATTTAAATTCGCCTCGACTTGCTCTTTACCTTTACCCGGAGTCATAGATCGGATCGCGTTCGTCAATCTATCAACGTGATCAGAATTAATTAAGTGAGTTCTTTCCAAATTTCGCGCACGAAACGATTCCACATATAACTTTTCCATATCTCCACCAAGGTAGCTATCGATACCTTTAGCGGCTGTACGACCATCCGCAATAGCTTCTATCGCTGTTGCAGGGCCTCGTCTCACATCGCCTATCGCAAAAATATTTTGCGCTCCTGTATGCATGGTTTCTTCTTCGACATTAATTGTATTCCAGCGACTGATATCCAATGGCAAAGAATTATCTTCAGTAAAACTTAAATCCGCTTTTTGCGATACGGCTGCAATCACAGTGTCAAACTCTTCGACAAAATATTCGCCCGTCGCTTGAGGCCTGTGTCGACCTGATGAATCAGGTTCTCCTAATACCATTTTTTCCAGCTTCACTTGGTGCACACGACCAGATTCATCCGCGATATTTTCGATTGGATTGGTTAGAAAGTGGAACTTGACACCTTCATGTTCTGCTTCTTCAATTTCATAATCTTCTGCAGGCATCTCGGATCGAGTGCGGCGATAAATTAACGTTGTCTCAGCTCCTTTGCGAAGAGCGGTTCTCGCGCAATCGATAGCGGTATTCCCACCACCAATGACCGCCACTTTCTTACCCACCGAATATTGGTTATCTGTTGCTTGATCTTTAAGGAAGTCAACGCCCAAATAACACCCTTTTAAGTCACTACCCTTATAATGCATTTCACTTGCCATAGACGCGCCTACCGCCAAGCAAACGGCATCATATTCCTTACTTAGATCGCGCAATTCAAAGTCGACACCAAGTTTTTTATCGGTCTGAACATCCATACCATTTGCGCACATCAATTCAATTTCTTTATCTAGAATAACCTTAGGTAAGCGATATTCAGGGATACCATAGCGTAGCCAGCCTCCTGGTTTTGGCATCGACTCAAAAACAGTGACTTGGTAGCCTTCATTACTTAAGAAATAACCACAGCTTAAGCCGCCCGGTCCGGCGCCAACAATGGCAATTTTCTTATTCTTGCTAGGTTTACTCTCTGGCGTATAAGCTTCAAACGAAGCGAGATCAAGATCGGCTGCGTGACGCTTCAAGTGTCGAATTGCTAGCGGCTCATCGACTTTAGCGCGATGACAGTCGGCTTCGCAAAATGCTGGGCACACACGACCGATAGAAAGAGGCATCGGCAAAGTTTTTTTGATAACTTCTATCGCTTTTCGATGCTCATTCTGAGCAATGTAAGAAAGATAAACCTGAATATCGACTTTCGCCGGACACGCTATTTGACATGGCGGTACACTACAACTTGCGTTTGACTCCGAAAGGATTTCTTCCAAGCGGCGTTTTCTTAAATTCGACAGAGAGGAAGATTCAGTCATGACACGCATTCCTTGCGTTACTGTAACAGTTTTTGCTTTGACGTAACTGCTATCATTCACTTCCACTAAGCACAGACCACAATCACTGTCTAAACCATCAACACCACACAAGCAAGGTATATCCACTCTGTGAACTTTCGCCACGTCTAATAGGTTTTGTTTAGGCTCTACTGCACATTTTTTTCCATTCAGGGTGATCTCGACCATCTCCAGCCTCTTCTAAATTTATTTCTGATACCAAAGTGGCCGATGGCCTGTTGGCTTTATGACGTCTATACCTAAACGAACTGAAAATATGGCTTTCAGTCTGCTTGAGGATTGCTTTAATTAATTCACAAATCTAATAAATATCAGCCCAAGCAAGATAAGATTCGTTAACCTAATAAAAACTCAGGCGAATCATTTACTATTAGCTGATTACGTTATTAACCAAACTATGTATAAAAAAGAAGCACGTAATATTCCTTGATATGAATCAAGTAGAGCTAATTCAGAGCGTAAAACTATTCGAGGAAATGTAATTGATAAATTACTTAAAAGACAAAACGTTAAAAGATTATTTATATTATGGACTTGCCCAATAATATAAATTTAAAGAATAAAATTGGAATGAATCGTGATGACGTAGCAAAAAATAGTAGCCAAAGGCAATTTCGGCTACGCTAAATTTACTTATGCTGGATATTCATGACAACCTAATTGCAAAGAAATCGCTTTCCCAACTCGTTTCAGCTGCTCCACATAACTACTTTTATGCTCTTCATCAAAGCGGATCGTTGGGAATGAAATAGAAACGCTAGCCACTATGTGTCCAAAGCGGTCGAAAACTGGTACCGCTATACAGCGAATTCCCGGCTCTTGTTCTTCATTATCCTCGGCAAACCCCTGAGCTTTCACTGTCTCTACTTCAGCTAGAAACTGATCGACATTTTCAATAGTTTTTTCTGTGTGCTTAATAAACTCGATGGGCTCCAATATCTTTCGTACATCAGCCTCATTTTTACCTGAAAGCAGTACTTTCCCTATTGCCGTACTGTAAAGAGGATTTCTGCGCCCAATGCGCGAATACATTCGTAGGTTATATCCAGAATCAATCTTATGTACATAGACAATTGAGCCTTCATCCATCACGCCTAAGTGGAGAGCTTCATTTGTATGCTCCGCAACGACTCTCATTTCCTTATCAGCAATGGAAAGCAAATCCATATACTCTAGAGATAAAGAGCCGAGTTCGAATAATTTTATGGTCAACGAGTACTTGTCTGCTTCTCCTTGCTGTGACACATAGCCCAAACCTTTCATCGTTTGCAGGAAACGATAGGTGGTGGCTTTTGACATCATTAAGCGTTGAGATAGTTCGGATACTCCAATTTCTTTCTGTTCACCCAGAGCTTGAAGTATATGAAATACTTTTAGTACTGATGAGACTGCCTCTGGCTGAGTCGACTTTGCCATAAAAGATATAACCTGTTTAACCTTGAAATTCTGTCCAATATAAACCACCAGAACAAAAACATCCAACCAGTTAAACCGCGATAAAGCCTACTATTTCGCAAATTCGATCTTGAGGGCATTCCTTTCCTATTACCCACACCTATTCATCCAAAACCATCTCAACTATCCAACCTAGATCAAAAACTCACAAGTATTTTTAAACCGTCATTTTATTTTTATTGATTACTAAATTCACAAAATGCCATAATGCGTCAGTAGACTCTTAGGGAAATAATTATGGAACCAGTAGATAAAGTAGCCGTCATCGGCGAATGTATGGTCGAACTTAGAAAAGTAAACGGCCAGATTGAACAAGGTTTTGGTGGGGATACACTGAATACTGCGCTGTATTTGTCTCGCTTAACCTCTACCAAAGGTATTACCACTTCATACGTTAGTGGTATGGGTCAAGATCCATTTAGCCGTGACATGATTGGTGAATGGCAAAGCGAAAATATCAATACCGAGATGGTTTATCTGTCTGATACTAAGCTTCCAGGAATCTATGCGATAGAAACCGCAGATGATGGTGAACGTTCGTTCTACTACTGGCGAAATGATGCCGCGGCGAAATTCTGGTTAAGGGACAAAACCACACAAGAAGTCGCAGGCGATCTAGCTAAACACGGTTTGGTTTACCTAACTGGTATTAGTTTGGCTATTCTTCCAGAAGATTGTCGAGAAAAGCTTATCGAAAGCCTCAGACTATGTCGTAAAGACGGCGTAAAGGTTGCTTTCGACAACAACTACCGCCCAACACTATGGACTGACAAAGAAGAAGCCCAGAAGTGGTACACTCAAGTCCTATCATTAACAGATATGGCGTTCTTAACATTTGATGATGAAATGATGCTTTGGGACGATGGCGTTGAAACCCAAGCAATCGAAAGAACAAAGCAACTTGGTGTTGGTGAAATTATCATTAAACGTGGCGCTGATGCTTGTATCGTTGTTGAACAAGACAATGAATACCTAATAGCTACACAAGCTGTAAACAATGTTGTAGATACCACAGCTGCTGGTGACTCTTTCAGTGCTGGATACCTAGCAAAAAGAATCATTGGTGGTAGCTGCGAAGAATCCGCGAAATCTGGCCACACTTTAGCTGGAACCGTTATTCAGTACCGAGGAGCCATTATTCCTCATAACGCTATGCCTGACCTTTAAGGAAGTAAAAATGAAAACCTTAGAACAACAATTGCAAGAGATTAAAGTTGTACCTGTTATCGCTATTGAAGATGCGAGCAAAGCTGTAAAGCTTGCGCAGGTTTTAATTGAAAATGGTCTGCCATGCGCTGAAGTGACTTTCCGAACTGAACAAGCAGCTCAAGCAATTGCCAACATGAGAGAAGCATATCCAAACATGCTTATCGGCGCTGGTACTGTTTTAACTTCAAAGCAAGTTGATGAAGCTATTAATGCTGGTGTTGATTTTATCGTTAGCCCAGGCTTTAACCCAACAACAGTAAAATACTGCCAACAACGCAACGTACAAATCGTTCCGGGTGTAAACAACCCTAGCCTTGTTGAGCAAGCAATGGAGATGGGCCTAAAAACTCTGAAATTCTTCCCAGCAGAGCCTTCTGGTGGCGTCTCGATGCTTAAAGCACTTTCAGCAGTTTATCCAATCCAATTCATGCCAACGGGCGGTGTTAAGCCATCAAATGTAAAAGACTATCTATCCGTTAAATCTGTACTTGCATGTGGCGGTACATGGATGGTTCCAAACGATTTAATTGAAAATGAACAATGGGATGAACTAGCTGCTCTTGTAAGAGAAGTCGCGAACATTATCGCGTAGGCTCACTCTCCTTTTATACCTAAGTCCTACTTTTTCGGCCAGTTTTGCCAGCGCCTAACTTTCAGTTAGGCGCTTTTTTCATATCGACTAGAAATTGCAAGAAAAGTAGCATGAACGAAAAAGGCCTTGCTGATTAGCAAGGCCTTTCGAATAGTGGCGGAGAGATAGGGATTTGAACCCTAGATACGCTATTAACGTATGCCGGTTTTCAAGACCGGTGCTTTCAACCACTCAGCCATCTCTCCACAAATTGTTACTAAAATTTAGTCTTAATCTCACGATGCTAATTTTTAGTTCTGTTTTCAGATCTATTTAGATCTGAAAACAAGTATTAAAGCCCGGCGATGACCTACTCTCACATGGGGAAGCCCCACACTACCATCGGCGCAGTTGCGTTTCACTTCTGAGTTCGGCATGGAATCAGGTGGGTCCACAACGCTATGGTCGCCAAGCAAATTCTGTTTCATAAAGCCGCCAAGCTTTATGAATTAATCTGGAAAGCTAATTGTGTTCTCTTACACATTCAAGATTCTTAGTCTTTGAATCCTTTAGTTTCATTTCACTAAGTGCTTGGCTAAGAAGATTGTGATGCAAGACGCGCAGTGTGCAGTCGCACATGAGCATCGTAGCAAGCAATATTCAACGCCAACACGACGAGAAATGAAATCCAACAAAAACCCTTTTGGTGTTGTATGGTTAAGCCTCACGGGCAATTAGTACAGGTTAGCTCAACGCCTCACAACGCTTACACACCCTGCCTATCAACGTTCTAGTCTCGAACAACCCTTTAGGACACATAAAGTGCCAGGGAAGACTCATCTCAGGGCTCGCTTCCCGCTTAGATGCTTTCAGCGGTTATCGATTCCGAACTTAGCTACCGGGCAATGCGTCTGGCGACACAACCCGAACACCAGAGGTT